>NZ_JAJIUJ010000010.1 GCF_020880415.1 Xanthomonas euvesicatoria pv. euvesicatoria
ACACTGCCCCGTCTGGAACCGCTGCCTTCGGCCGCGCATGTTGGTAGCAGGTTGTGCAGCTTCACCCACCTGCAGCAGCATTGGACCGTCTACGAGCATCTGGACGATGCGCAAGGCCAGCTCACGTTATGGAGCGACAGCGGCATGCTGCGGCTGGACAAGCGCACCGAGCCGGCGTATCCGGCCGCGGGCACGCCGTATTTCGGGCTGCCGTTGGCGCAGGTGGCCATGGCCGAAGCCGACCTGCTGGCCGACCGCCTGCTGCGCGATGGCGACCCGGACGAGGCACAGGTGCGCGAGGTGGCACCGCCGCCCGCCTCCTTGCTCGATCCCAAGGACAATGGCGGGCGCTGGCCGTGGACCACCTTCGTCGGTACACGCGAAAGCCTGGACACCATGCCCATCCTGCCCAACGGCCGCAGCCGCACCTCGCGGCCGGAACACGCGTTTGCCGAACTGGGCGAAGAGGCGCTGATCAAACGCCGCGAAGAAGGCATGCTTGGCGGCTGGATGCCGGCCGTGCGCAAGGTGATGCGCCGCGAGGGCGAGCCCGACAGCTGGTACGACGTGCTGGTGTTTGCCGACGTGCGGGCACGCGATCGCTTCGTGGTGCAAACCTGGCACCGTACGATGAAGGTGAAAGCCGGCGCCATCGTCGCGGTGCACTACACGCATAGCTACCCGGAATTTGCGCCCTCGCGCAGCGCCGCCACCGCCGAACAGTTCTACGCGGCACTGATCGATTTTGCTGCGTATTGGCAGCAGGCACTGGACGGCACCGTGCAGGCGCAATTTCCCGATGCCAGCTGGAACGACATGGCGCAGTTCGCGTTTGCGCGCGAGCTGGTGGTGCGCCCCGGCGGCGATTACCCCAAGTATGGCGCGGTGGAACGCGACTACTACGGCAACGAATACGACGGCTTCCAGGACACGTTGACCAGCTCGCTGTATGCCAATCTTGAGTGGGGACGTTTTGCACAAGCCGCGGCGGTACTCGATAACTACTTCGATGAGTTCGTGCAGGACGATGGCCTGCCGAACATGCGCGGGCCGGAAGTCGGGCAGTTCGGGCTCACCTTGTCGTTGCTGGCGCGGTATCTGCGTTACACCGGCGATGCGCCACGGCTGCGCCGTCTGCTGCCCAAGATCGCCGCCACCGCGCAGGTGTTGTGCGCCTTGCACGACCAGGCGCTGGCATTGCCGCGCACGGCGCATGGGCATGGGCTGCTGCACGGCTGGAACGAATCCGATGCCTGCCTGTTTCCCGATCCATCGCGATGGTGGAAACCGTATTTTGCCAACAGCGCGCTGACCATTCGCGGCTGGGAAGACATCGCACAGGTGTGGAGCACACTTGATGGCGATGCCGGCCAGGCCGTGCAATGGCAACGCCGCGCCAAGCAGCTGCGTACGCGGCTGGAAGCCAGCCTGCGTGCCAACGTGCGTCGCGACCTCTCCCCGCCGTACGTGGGCCCGTTGCCCGGTACTACATTGACCTTCCGCCAATCGTTGCTGCAGGAAAAGCCCAGCGAACAGCAATGGCCGCACCGTGCATATGCCGAACTGCTGCAGGCCGATGTGTTGCCGGACGATCTGGCCCACCTGGTGATCGATTGCCTGCGTGGCCACGGCGGCACCAGCATTGGCGTGGTGGCCAACATCGCACCGCCGGAGCCGGGCAGCCGCGATCTGCTCGGTTTCATTTCCTACGGCTACGCGCAACAGCTGCTGCGGCTGGATCGCATCGAAGAATATCTGTTGTTCGTCTACGCGCATCGTTATCAGGTGCACACGCGCGGCAGTTGGACGGCCGGGGAAGTCAGCGGCATCACCGGAGGCATGCCGTTGTTCTGCATACCGGCGCAGATGACCATCCCCTTGCTGCTGCGCTGGATGCTGGTCAGCGACGATGGCGCCGGCGAGCAGTTGTTTCTCGCGCGTGCGCTGCCGCGCGCGTGGCTGGGCAGCGGTGCGCCGGTGGGCATCACCGCAGCGCCAACGCGCTGGGGCACGGTCACCTTGACGCTGCGCACCGACACTGCGGCGCGTTGCATCCGTGCCGATGTGCAGCTGCCGGAGCGTGCGCCAGTACGCACCTGGCTCACCCTGCGCACACCCGCAGGCACACGCCTGCAGCGCGTGCTGGTCGATGGCAGACCGGCGCAAGTGCAGGGCCCGCATGCAGATCGGGTGGCCTTGCCTGGCGCTGCTGCACTGGTGAAGGTGCAGGCGTGGTACGCCTGACAACGGCGATGCGATGATCAGGCGTTGCCGTTGTTGCCGTTGTTGCAGTGTTGCTGGACAGAGCGCACCGCAGTGCCGCTTCGCTGTTCGCATGCAGGTGCTGTGGTCGATCACAGAGACCAGGGCACATCGCATGATCGTGCCGAGATGTCGCTGTTTGGGCAATGCAGGCATGCCCGAAAGCAGGCGCAAGCACGCGATTTTCCGCATGCGTCCCGCCTAAATTCGTCAAGACGGCGCAGTGGCGTTGTCGCAAGATTTTTTTCACGTAACGCGTGTGCCAAGCATGCGCTCTCAGGGGAGAGCGGTGTCGTTGCAGTTGCCGTCCTTGCATGCGGAGAGACCTGCCGTTGAGACGGCAGGCCGGTGCAGTCTCTGTCGTGATCGTTCCCTCCATCTGTGCGCCGCGGCGGTGCGGCTTGGCCGTGCGCGGTCATGCAGGAAGGTGGGCCGTACCCTGTGTCAGTACAAGGATTTCCGATGTCGTCCAGCCGCCCTGCTGTTGTTCCCAAACGACGCGTCTTGCAGACCACCCGGCTCGTCAACGCGCTGCTGTTTGCACTGGCGGTCGCCGCCGTGCCGGCCGCCGCGCAACAGCGTGGCGATGGTGCAGACGAAGCCACCCAGACGCTGGATCAGATCAACGTCACCGGCACCCATCTGCGCCGCGTCGACGCCGAAACCGCCAGCCCGGTCGTGGTGATCGACCGGCAGCGTATCGAAGACAGCGGGCAGAACACGCTGGGGCAGCTGCTGCAGCGCTTGCCGATGATGGCCGGCTTCCAGACCGGGCCTGCGCTCAACTCCAACTTCAGTCACGGCCGCGCGCTGGTGTCGCTCCGCAATCTCGGGCCCGAGCGCACGTTGGTGCTGGTCAACGGCCATCGCATGGCAGGGCCTGCCAGCAGCGTGGCGTCGGCGCCCGGCGTGGACGTCAACGCAATCCCCGCCGCGATGGTGGAGCGCGTGGAAGTGCTCACCGATGGAGCGTCGTCGGTATACGGCTCCGATGCGATCGGCGGCGTGGTCAATGTCATCCTCAAGGACAAGTACGACGGATTCGCCGCCACCGCGGACTACGCGCAGAGTACGCATGGCGATGCCAATCGACGCACGCTCGGGCTGGAATGGGGCAAGACCTGGGACCGCGGTGGGCTGATCGTGGGGCTCAGCCAAAACTCGATGAACCCGGTGTTCAATCGCGACCGCAGTTATGCGGCCAAGGCGGTGGAATATCTCGATGGGCAGGTCAGCGAGGTTCGCGGCGCCAACACCCGTGCCTTCCTGACCGACGGGCGCGTGCTGACGCCGGTGGACGGCGTCGCGCCGGGTCCGGTCGGCGAAGAGGCTTTTCGCCCCTACAATCGCGCCACCGACAGCTACAACGTCTACGACGCGCAGTACCTGATCACCCCGATCAAGCGCACCAATGCCTCGCTGCACGGCAGTTTCGACTTCACCCCCAGCGTGCAGGGCTACATGGACGTGTTCTGGACGCGCAGCAAGACGGTCTCGCGCTTGGATGCCTACGGGCTGGAAATGCCGGACGCGGTAGACAACTACTACAACCCGTTCGGCGATCAACTGGACGCCTACTATCTGCGCTCGCCGCAGGCCAACACGCGCGTCTACACCTCCACCATGTTCCAGACCAATGTCGTGGCCGGCGTGCGCGGGCGCGTGGACGGCAGCAGTTGGCAGTGGGATGCGGCGGCCGGCCATGCGCGCTACAAGGACACCTTGGTGCGCACCGGTTTTTCGATCACCTCGGCGTTGAATAACGCGGTAGGCGCTTCGTTCCTGGACAGCGACGGGGTCGTGAAATGCGGCGCGCCGGGCGCCGTGATCGTCGGCTGCACGCCGATCAATGTTTTCAACCCCAGCGACCCGGCCACCATCGCCGCATTGCGTGGCACGCAGCGGCCGGTGGATCTGATCGACGAAAGCCAGATGCGCTTTGTCGATATCAGCGCCAATGGCGATCTGTTCAAGCTGCCGGCCGGAAGGGTGCAGGCGGCCGTCGGCCTGGTGTATCGCACCAACAAGTTCGCGCAGGGGACGACCAGCGACGTGGCCGCTGCCGATGCCGATGGCAATTGCGACTACAACGAT
Organism: Xanthomonas euvesicatoria pv. euvesicatoria; assembly: GCF_020880415.1. Taxonomy (GTDB): domain Bacteria; phylum Pseudomonadota; class Gammaproteobacteria; order Xanthomonadales; family Xanthomonadaceae; genus Xanthomonas; species Xanthomonas euvesicatoria. Next base: position 4,357 of record NZ_JAJIUJ010000010.1, read on the forward strand.
GGCTGCATCCTCAAGCAGGGGCGCGAGGAGTCGGTCAGGGAAGCCTATGCGGAATTGCTGGTGCCGCTGCTGAAGGACGTGCCGTTCGCCAACGTGTTGAACCTGAACCTGGGCTCGCGCTATTCCAACTACGACGCCTGGGGCAACACCACCAACAGCAAGGTTGCGATCGAATGGCGGCCGATTGCGAATCTCTTGGTGCGTGCCACCGGCTCGCAGGTGTTCAGGGCGCCGGCGCTGGGCGATTTGTATGGCTCGCCCTACAACAGCGTGATCGACAACACCGGCGATTTCCAGGACCCGTGCACAGGCTTTACCGGCGCACCCAATCCGGCCTGCGCGAACGTGCCCAACGATGGCAGCTTCACCAACGCCGCGCAGTTCAACGTGGTGACCTCCGGCGCCAATAACGTGGGCTTCAAGCTCAAGCCCGAGCGTGGCCGCTCCTACAATGTCGGGTTGGTCTATGACCCGGATCAGGTGCGCCGGCTGTCGCTCAACGTCGACAGCTGGCGGGTCGTGCTGGACGACATGCTGACCGGTGTCGGATATCAGCAGGTCGTCAGCGATTGCTTCGACGGCAGCGAAGCGGCCTTCTGTCCGCTGATTCAGCGCAATGCCACCGGACAGCTGACGCGGGTGTCGGTGCCGTTCGCGTACAACAGCGGCAAGGTCGATATTCGCGGCTACGACGCCGGCATTCATTACACGCTGGCCGACACCGCCTGGGGCACGTTTGCGACGGGGCTGGATGCAACGTTCTTCTCCAGCTATCGCTTTGCGGGCGATCCGCATAATTACGTCGGCGAAAATTCCAGCTGGGGCAACATGCCGCGCTGGCGTGCCGTGGCCAATCTGGCCTGGGACAATGGCCCGTGGCATGCGAGCTGGAACGCCCGTTACCTGGGCCGCACGGTCAACGGTAGCCAGTACGAAAATTTCTGCGTCGACACCAATGCCGATGGCAGTTGCGCGTATTTCCCGATTGGCTCGGTGGTGTATCACGACGCCTCGCTGAGCCGGAAGGTCGCATCGCTGCATAGCACGCTGGCGGTGGGCGTCGACAATCTGGGCGACCGCAAGCCGCCACGGTTCTACAGCTACTCCAATGCGGCCAATACCGAAGCGAGCACCTACGACACGCTCGGGCGCTATGTCTGGAGCCGGCTGCGAGTGGAGTTCTAGCACGTCTAGAAAGGCAGCCGGCAGGGGTTAGGCAGAGTAGGCGGTGCATCTGCAACGCAGTGGACGCGCGGGACATGCCGCATCGAGCGACGCTGCGTGGACCTGGCGGAGAGCTTTAGTTGACCTGCACGGCCTGCGTCAGCTGGTGGGCTGGCGGTCGGCGGTTCGCGTCATTTGCAACAGTCGGTGCGTGTGGTGGCGAAGCACGCACAGCGAGGTTCGCTTTGCATCGCTGCACTTCGTGTTGACGCGGGTGTCGCCAGCGCAAACAACTATGGTGAGACGGCTGCATCACATCGGTTTGCGATGCAGCGGGGAAGTACCGCAGCTATCTATTGTCCGATGCGCGCCAGCCGCCGCATCGATCGCGCTGTCTTGCACGTTAATGGGATGGATGTCATGAGGGAGTTACGCTGGAACTCGTTTCTGGCGCGGCACCGGCGCTGGTTGCGCGTGACGCGGCGCACCGGCGTGGCTGGGCTGTTGTGGGCATGCATCATGCTGGGCTGGTCACTTGCAGTCGCACAGGAAGCGCCGATCGCCCAGCCCAACGCAATGATCGGCGAGCCGCTCTTCCGCGGCCTGGACCACCCGATGCCTCCCACCGCGGTGCCGTTTGCGCTCGGCGGACAACTGGCACGCATCTACGCGGCCGATGTCGCGCACGGGGCAGGGCAGGCGCCCGGCAACGATTTCTGGATCGACCGCCTGCTGGCCCGCGAGGGAACTGGCGGTGGTTTCGACGATCACAACGACTGGTTGTTTACCCGTGGCCGCGCCGCGTACCTGAGCTATCACGCGCCAGATGCGCCGGGATTCGTCGGGCAGGTGGCGTATTGGCACTCCACCGATTACGACGCGCTGTTCCACATCCATGCCACGCTGGGCAAGCGTCATGTGCAATGGAAGGAGCGTGCGCAGCAGCGGCGGCAGACGCCGAGTTATTTCACGACGGTGTTCGAAGACGCCGGCGCCGGCGTGCGCATGCAGCTGGTCAAATACATCACCGAGCAGAACGTGGCGGTGGCCAGCGTGGTGCTGTCCAGCCTGGACGGTGCGGCGCATACGGTATCGCTGCAAGCAGTCTCGCCGATCGCCCCGCACGCAGACGGCAATGAGCTGACCGGTGCATTTGACGCGTACAACCACATCACGACGGTCTTCCCCCGTCTGTCCGGCGATGGCTTCCATGCCGAGGGGCAGCGTCTGGTGCGCGATATCGACATCCCCGCGAGCGGCGAAACCGCGCCAGTCAAGGTGCAGCTCGGCATGCTCACCCGCGAGTTGCCCGAAGCCCGCGCCGAGTACACACGCATTGCCGCGCAAACCCCGCAGCAGGCCTACCAGCAGCACGTGGCCAGCTATAACCGCTGGTGGGTGGACAACCTGCCATACCTGGACACGCCCAACGAGAACATCAGCAAGAGCCTGTTCTATCGCTGGTGGGTACTGCGCTTCAACTTCCTCGATGCCAATGTGCCCGGCAACGATTACCAGTTCCCGGTCGCCATCGAGGGCGTGCTTGGCTACGACAACGCCATCGTACTGACCGCCGGCATGTTCCTGGACGATCTGAAATACCTGCGCAATCCGCTGTATGCCTATGGCACCTGGCTCAGTGCGGGCGAAACCGCGGGCGGTGGCAAGTACACCGACAACCCTGGCTCGCCGGAGAACTGGTCCAATTCTTACGCGCAATACATCACGGCCGCAGCATGGCGGTCGATGCAGATTCACGGCGGGCCGGCGACGCTGGCGGGCAAGCTGGCACGCTATGGCAGCGGTGACGTGGACGGCGTGCTGGCGGCCTACGATCTCAACCACAATGAGCTGATCGAATACGACTGGGCGGCAATGACCGGCAACGATGCCGATGCGGTGTCGTTCGATTGGGCCGACCAGCACGGCCAGATCCGCATGGACCGCACCGAGAGCGCCTACGTGTATGCCAATGCGCAGGCAGCGGCGCAGGCTGCGACGCTCGCGGGCGATACGGCGACCGCACAGCGCATGCAGGCCACCGCGCGCCGCATTCGCAAGGCGGTGCTGGAGGTGTTGTGGCAGGATCGCAGCGATGCCCCCGACTCGGTCGGCCTGTACGGCGATCTGCTCAAGCATCGCCAGGCCGACGGGCCGCGGCTGGCGGTCGATTGGAAGGAAACCAACAACTACTATCCCTTCAGCGTGGGCCTGATGCCCAAGCAGGGCGATGCCGACTACGACCCCAAGTACGTGCGCGCGTTGCGGCTGTTTGCCGACGCGGCGCAATACCCGCTGTTTCCGTTCTACACCGCCAACCAGGTGGACATGCAGGCGCGCGGCAGCGGCGCCGATGTGGGCAGCAATAATTTTTCCACCATCAATGCCACCGTGGCGTTTCGCCTGTTCGGCTCGGCCTTGCGCGATTACCCCAGCCCGTATCTGAACGCGCAGAGCTATCGCAAATTGCTCTACTGGAACGCCTGGGCGCCCTTTATCAACGGCGACAACCGCTATCCGGACCAGAACGAATTCTGGGCCAAGGGTACTGCCGGCCGCGGCGGCAAGATCGGTTATCGCTCCTGGATCCACCATACCCAGCTGGGCGCGACCAACTTCAGCATGATCGAGGATGCGATGGGTTTTCGCCCGCGCAGCGACGACAAGATCGAGCTGTATCCGATCGATATCGGCTGGGACCATTTCGCCGCCGACAATCTGCGCTATCGCGACCGCAACCTGAGCATCGTCTGGGATCGCGATGGCAGCCACTACGGTGGCCGTGTGCCGAAGGGCTACAGCGTCTATCTCGATGGCCGCCTGGCGTTCTGCGTGGATCGGCTGGCACACGTGATCTACGACCCGGCCAGCGGGCAGGTCAGTGCCGCGCCGGATGCGGTCAATCGCAATGGCGCAGCGCAAGTGCTCCAAGCCCATCCCGCGGCACTGGCGTCGATGACGCAGGTACCGTTCGCTGCGGGCACGCGGGTGGCGCAGATCCTGGCCAAGGCCGGTGTGGATGTGACGCTGCCGCCAGCGCATAGCCGCAACCTGGCGCAGGGGGCGCGTGTCAGCGCCAGTTTTGCCGCCGCCGGGTTGCCGGCAACGGCGGCGGTGGATGGCAGTACCGCCAGTACGCCGTTCTGGGGCACCGCGGGCTCGCCGTCGGCCAGCGACTGGATCGCGCTGGACCTGGGCGGCACGCGCACGCTGGATCAGGTAGTGCTGTACTTCTATCGCAGTTCCTCGCCGGGCGGGGATCAGAATGGCTTTCCGTCCGGGACGCGGCCTGGCTACGCGGCACCGTGGATCTACGCCGTGCAATACCGCGATGGCAGCGGTGTGTGGAAGAACGTTCCCGGGCAGGTACGCGATGCCACGATGGCGGAGGGCAATCGCAACCGGGTGCGCTTCCCGGCAATCCATGCGGCAGCGCTGCGCGTGGTGGTGACGCATGCCGGTACGGCGCGCACCGGCATCAAGGAAATCCAGCTGTTCGACAGCGGTTTGCCGGCACCGGCGTCCGTGGGCAACACGCCGCCGCAGGTACAGGCATGGCAGCTGGATACGCCGGGCGCCGATGGCGCGGTGGTGGTGCAAGGGCGCGTTGGCGATGACGGCTTGCCCAATGGCACGCTGCAGGTGCGCTGGCGCGTGCAGCAGGCGCCGGAAGGCGGCGATGCCGTGTTTGCCGATGCCGCTGCGCTGCAGACATCCGTGCGTTTCACCCGTGCCGGGCACTACATCTTGCGTCTGGCTGCGAACGACGGGGCGCTGATGGGGCATGCCGATGTGCAGGTCAGCGCGCCGGCCTCGCGCCCGCTGCAGAGCATTCCATTGCAGGCCATGGCCAGTGTCAGTGCGCAACTCACCGGCATGCAGTACCGCGTGCAGGCCTTGAACGACGGGTTCATCCCGCAGGCAGGCAGCTTCCCCAGTGGCAGCCTGCGCTGGGGCAGCTATGGGCTCGACCAGCCGGCAACGGTGTGGCTGCAGTATCAGTGGCCGCGCCCGGTGCGGCTGTCCTCCAGTGCGCTCTACCTGTGGAACGACCAGCCCAACGGCGGAGTCGCCGCGCCTGCCGGCTGGAAGTTGCAGATGCTGCAGGACGGACGTTGGCAGGACATCGTCAGCAAGAGCGGCTACCCGATTGCGGCAGCGACGACCGGCGCGGCGAGCATCGCCAGCTTTGCGCCGGTGGTCACCACCGCGCTGCGCGTGGTGTTGACGACCCAGACCACCGCCAACGGACACGCCGCCATTGGGGTGGACGAATGGCAGGCGCTGTCCGAGCTGCCCAAACAGGTGGAGGCGATCCATCTGCGCACGGCCCCCGGGCAACTGCCGACGCTGCCGCAGGAGATCACCGCCTTCTTTGCCGATGGCAGTGTGCTGCCGGTGGCCGTGCAATGGTCCGAGCTTGCCGCCAGCCGCCTGGGCCGCGAAGGTGTAGTGGAACTGCAAGGCCTGGTCGAAGGTGCGATTCCCGTCAAGGCCACCATCTGGGTGCGCGCAACGCCACCGGGGCAGATCAATACCGTGCAGCCGTTGCCGACGGTAACCGCGGTGGTCGGGCATGCACCGACGTTACCGGGCTTCGTCACGGTGCAATACAACGACGGCTCGCGTGAACGCTTGCCGGTGCAATGGCCCACGTTGCAGCCCGCGCGTTACGCACAGCCCGGCGAACTCCAGCTCACCGGCATGGCGCAAGGGCGTGCACCCACCGGTAACGTGTCGGTGCCGCTGGGGGTGCAGATCAAGGCGGCCACGCCATGACGCGTACGTTCTCACGGTCGCTGGTGCTGACGTGCGGGTTGTTGCTGGCCAGCGCTCCGGCCTGTGCCATGCAGCCGCCGCAGGGAACGCGGCTGCATGCGCCGGGCAATCCCATCCTCGCCGATGGCAGCGAATATTCCGCCGACCCTGCGCCGCTGGTGGCCGATGGCAAGCTGTACATCATTGCCGGCCGCGACACCGCGGCTCCCAATCTCAATGCGTTCGTCATGCCTGGCTGGCAACTGTTCGTCAGCAGCGATCCGGCCAGCGGCGACTGGATCCACTACCGCGATCTGCTGCGACCCAAGCAGGTCTTTGCCTGGACAGACAAGCGCTATGCCTACGCGTCGCAGATCGTGCAGGGCCCGGATGGGCGCTATTACCTGTATGCACCAGTGCAGCAGCGCGATTCGCCCAATGCCGATCCATTCGCCATCGGCGTAGCGGTGGCCGACAGTCCGCTTGGCCCGTGGACCGATGCGCATCCGCAAGGTCCGGTGGTCTCGCAGTCGGTGCCGGGCCGCAACGATATCCAGAACATCGACCCGACCGTGTTGGTCGACGATGACGGACGGGTGTATCTGTATTGGGGTACCTTCGGCGCGTTGTACGGCGTGGAGCTGCAGCGCGACATGGTCACTTTCAAGGGCACGCCGGTCCTGGTAGACACGCTGGACGGGTATTTCGAAGCGCCCTGGCTATTCAAGCACAAGGGCACCTACTACCTGGCATATGCGGCCAACAACGCCGGACGTCTTTCGCCATGCACGCCCACGCTGTATCACGCCTGCATCGCCTACGCGAGCGCGCCCACTCCGCTAGGGCCATGGACGTACCGCGGCATCGTGTTGCCGCCGGTGTCCTCGACCACCTCGCATCCGGGCATCGTCGAATTTCAGCGGCAGTGGTATCTGGTGTATCACACCGCCGACGCAACGGGCGGCGGGCATTTTCGCCGCAGCGTGGCGATCGACCGGCTGGAATGGGACGAAAGCACGCAGCCGGCCAGCATCCGCACCGTGGTGCCGACACGGCGTCCAACGCCTCCCGCGCCGCCCATGCGCAATCAGGCGTCATCGGCCTACGCCACCGCGTCCAACGGTCCGGACATTCCGGTGCAGTACTGGATTGCCGCGCTCAACGACGGCGTGGTCAAGGCCAATCCATTGCCACCGGAGATGTGGGCCAGCTGGACGGACAACAATCCACCGCAGCAATGGCTGCAGTACAGCTGGGCGCAACCGATCACCGTGGACCGCACGCGCATCGTGTTCTGGGCCGACCACCCGGCCGGTGCCGACGTCGGCGTGGCACCGCCAGCGCGTTGGCATCTGGAATACCGGAACGCTGGGCGATGGCAGCCCGTGCAGCCCCGCGATGGGTATGGCACGCGTCCCGATCACGAAGAAGCGGTGTCGTTCGCGCCGGTGACAACGCGCTGCGTGCGTGTGGTCATGGACGCCTCTGGCAACGCGGCCAGCTATGCCGCGCTGGCAGTGCAGGAATGGGAAGTGCTGGCGCCACAGCCACAACGCCTGCCCTCTGCCACGGCCGCTGACAGCCAGCGTTGCGATGCGCCGTGAAGCAGCCGACAAAGTGCCGCATGCGGCAGTCGAACGTTGGCTGACGGTGCGCAGGCAGTGGAGTGCACCGGTGGGGATGACACATCGGCTTTTGCGTACTGGCCGCGCGTGCCTTGCGAACGTGTCCCAAGTGTTTCAGTCGCGCTGACGTGAATGACCACGCATGGCCAGGAGATGTGGCGCACGGGTGCAGCCGTCGCGTCTGCTGTACCCGACGGTCTGCGCACCTTCCTTGGTGTGTGTCTGCCGCAGCGATTGCAGTCAGCGGCCCAGCCATCGTCCATGAACGCCACGCTGTCTTCTCGAATTGAGGTCACAGGTGCCACACATCCCTGCCATGCGCTTACGCAACGTCGCAATCTGGTGCGTGTCTCTCGCACTGGCGCACATCGTGCCGGTGACTGCGGCGCCACTCTTCGCTCCCACGCCGGCGCAGTACACGCAGGCAATGGGCTTGTCCGATCACTACGCCTCGCTGGTGGACCGGCAGCCTACGGCGCCGGTGTGGGTGGATGCCGGGCATTTTCTCTATCGGCGTGGAGTGGCGCGCAGCGCGCAGCTGCCGGCGATCGAATACCGCCTGGTGGAGGCGGCCAGTGGCCGCAACACACTGGCCTTCGATCACGCGCGGCTGGCCGCAGCATTGACGCAGGCCGGTGCCAAGGCGGTCGACGCAGCGCGACTGCAGCTTGACGAGCCCATCCTGGAACAGCAGCGCCTGAGCTTCCAGTTGGCGAAACTGGGCTGGCAATGCGATTTGCTGCGCTATCGCTGCGCGCACCTGCCCGAACGCGACCTGCCGGCCGAATCGATGGACATGCGCCTGCCGCTCAAGCAGGGCGAACGCCAGGCCAGGACATCGCCGGATGGCCGCTGGCGTGCCTGGGTGGAGCAGGGCAATCTGGTCATCGCGCCGGTTGGCAGTCACGAGCGCAGCGTGCTCAGCCACGACGGCAGCACGGATGACTACTACGCACTCGACAGCGTGGTGTGGTCGCCGGATTCGCAGCATCTGGCGGCATATCGGGGTCAAGGCACCGCCGCCGCGCATGGTCTATTACATCGAGTCGGCGCCCACCGATCAGGTGCAGCCGAAGTTGCATCAGCAGGTCTACCCCAAGCCAGGCGATGCGTTGCCGGTGATGCAGCCGGTCTTGTTCGATCTCGCCACGCACGCAGCGCATCCGGTGGCGATGACCTTGCTGCCCAATGCCTTCACCTTGAGCGAAATGGTCTGGTGGAAGGACAGTCGCGGTTTCACCTTCGAATACAACGCACGCGGTCACCAGCTGTACCGGGTGATCGAGGTGGATGCACGCACAGCCGCCGCGCGCACGCTGATCGAAGAGACATCGCCCACCTTCATCGAATACTCCGAGCTCAGTGGCGAGCATGAGAACGGCGGCAAGCACGCACGCCAGGATCTGGACGATGGCGCGCAGATCGTGTGGGCATCCGAGCGCGATGGCTGGGAGCATCTGTATCTGTACGACGGCCACAACGGCGAGGTGATTCGCCAGGTCACCCGTGGCGACTGGGTGGTGCGCAAGCTCGATCGCATCGACCAAGCAGCGGGGCAGGTGTATTTCACCGCCTCGGGTATGCAGCCCGGCGAGGACCCGTACTATCGCCATGCCTATCGCATCGGGCTGGATGGCCGCGGGCTTACCGCATTGACGCCGCTGGCTGCCGATCATGAGGTGCGCTATTCGCCGGATGGAACCTGGCTATTGGATCTTTACTCGCGCGTGGATCTGGGCCCGGTGCTGGAGTTGCGGCGCAGCGCAGATGGCAGCCTGGCACGCACGGTGGAGCGCACCGACCTGACCCGCCTGCTGGCGGCAGGGTGGCAGGCGCCGCTGCCGTTTCACACCACCGGGCGCGACGGCAGGACCGAGATCTGGGGCGTCATCCATCGCCCGCAGCAGCTCGATCCGCAGCAGCGCTACCGGGTCGTCGAAGACATCTATGCCGGACCGCAAGGCTCGTTCGTTCCCAAGAGCTTTAGCACCGCCACACCATCGCTCACCGGGATGGGGTTTGCGGTAGCGTCCATCGATGGCATGGGCACCAACAACCGCTCGCGCGCCTTCCACGATGTGGCCTGGCGCAACCTCAAGGACGCCGGGTTGCCGGATCGTATCGCCTGGCACAAGGCAGCCGCGGCGCACTACCCGTGGTACGACATCGGCGGCGGTGTCGGTGTGTACGGCACCTCGGCAGGCGGGCAGAACGCGTTGGGGGCGCTGCTGTTTCATCCGGAGTTCTATGTGGCGGGTGTGGCCAATTCCGGCTGCCACGACAACCGCATGGACAAGATCTGGTGGAACGAACAGTGGATGGGCTGGCCGGTCGGCCCGTGGTACGCCGCATCGTCGAATGTGGAGAACGCCGCGCGCCTGCAGGGGCATCTGTTGCTGGTCACCGGCGACATGGACATGAATGTCGACCCGGCCAGTACCTTCCAGGTGGCCGACCGCCTGATCAAGGCTGGCAAGGATTTCGATCTGCTGGTCGTGCCGGGCGGCGATCACGGTGCCGGTGGCGACTACGGCAGGCGCCGCCTGCTGGATTTCTTCCTGCGCTGGATGCAGCAGGCACCAACGCCTGAGTGGAATCGCAACGTCGCAGCGCCGGCCGCATCGGTGCGGTCATGCGCGCGCTGCCGGTCGCGTGCAGCGAGTTGACGTGCGCGGCACATCGGGCCCAATGCCCCCGTCCGCGCATCGATCGTGGTCAGCTTCATCTGCACTCCAATCGCCGCAAGCGGTGCCAATGCGTGCGAGCTCGAGCGCGCTGACGCCGTCACGCATGATCGTTCAGTTGCGAACCATGCTGTTTTCCGCATGCGCGTTCGCCAAATGCGACAAGACGTGGCGTCTGCGCACAGGCACATTGTGACCAGCTGATGAAAACTGGAGCGCATAAGCGCATCCAGCGAGGAATGCACCACCTTTCCGGTAACACGCGTTGCTGCGCGACTGTGCGGTCGCCTGTGGCGCACGTTGTCTGCGCCTCTGCAACACGACCGTGCCAGCGGTTTGTTGCAGCGTGCGTCTGCCATCTACGTCGCTCTGCGCCGCTGTACGCCGGCACGGGCAGGTATTGCCCACGGTTTGTCTTTCGTCACACTCAGGAGCCTTGCATGCCGATGTTGCCGTTGCCTCTGACCCGCACGACCAGCGCCACCACGCGGCCGTTGCCGAGCATGCTCACCACCGCGCTGTTGCTGGCGCTGTCGGCAGGTGCGGTTGCGCCGGTGGCTGCGCAGCAAGCTGCCGGTGGCGATGCGACGCAGACGCTGGACAGCGTGGTGGTCACCGGCTCGCGTTTGCGCCGGGTGGATACCGAGACCGCCAACCCGGTGGTTACCGTCAGCCAGGAGCAGATCGCTGCCACCGGCAAGGCGACCGTGGGCGATCTGTTGCAGGAACTGCCGTCCATCGCCGGCAATGCGACCAATCCCTATATCAACAACGGCGGCGGCACCGGCGCCTCGGCGATCTCGCTGCGCGGCTTGGGCGACAAGCGCACGCTGGTGCTGGTCAATGGCATCCGCCTGGCTTACAACGACGTCAACGCCATTCCTTCCAGCATGATCGAACGCATCGAGGTGCTCAGCGACGGTGCGTCTGCGGTGTACGGCTCCGATGCGATCGGTGGCGTGGTCAACTTCATCCTGCGCTCGCGCTTGGACGGCGTGCAGTTCAGCAGCGACTTCGGCACCAGCAGCGAAGGCGACGGCAACCGCCGCAACTTCACCTTGACCGCCGGCAAGACCTGGGAGCGCGGCAGCCTGATCGGCGGCCTGTCGTATCACAACATCGATGCCGTCTCGGCAGCGGCGCGCGATTACTCCAAGGATGCGCTCGCGCTGACCAATGGCCAACCGGTGAAGCAGGGCTCCTCGGCCACGCCCACCGGCACGGTGAACTTCAACGATGGCTCGGATCAATCGCAACTGCTCGCACAATCCAATGGTTGCGGGCGCGTCACCCTCAACAGCGGTGTCAGCGGGCGGGCGAGTCCTGGCGATTTCCACTGTTATAACGCTGCTTCAGATTCCTACAACTATCAGCCGTTCAACCTGTTGCAGACCCCGCAAAAACGCACCAATGCCTTCCTGCTGGGCACGTATCGCTTCAGCGACAGCGTCGAGGGCTACGTCAATACCTGGTTCAGTAAAACCGAATCGGCCTCGATCATTGCGCCGATTCCGATCTTTTCCAACGGCGACAACATCCTGGTGTCGGCGCAGAGCTATTACAACCCGTTCGGCGTCAATTTCGGCACCGATCGCACCACCGGCACCTCCTACAACGACCTCAATACGCGCGCCACCGTGTTGGGCAACCGCCGCTACCAATACAATACCTACAACTTCCAGATCAGCCCGGGTCTGCGCGGCCGTTTCGGCGACAGCTCCTGGCAGTGGGATGCCACGTTCAATTACGGCAAGGTCAAGCAGAAGTCGATCAACAACGGCTTTCTCGACTATGCCGCGTTCAATCAGGCCATCGGTCCCTCGTTTCTGGATAGCGATGGCGTGGTCAAGTGCGGCAGCGCGGGTGCAGCGATTGCAGGCTGTACGCCGTTGAATTTCTTCAACCTCAACGACAGCGCCAACCTGGCCACGTTGCAGGGCATGGTGGTCAACCCCATTGTCACCAGCGTGTACACGGTCAAGCAATTCGAAGCCAATGCCAACGGCACATTGTTCGAGTTGCCGGCGGGCGAGGCCAGTCTGGCGGCTGGCATTTCGTACCGCAAGGAACGCTCCACCACCGCCTCGGACCCGCTATGGACCGGCGATGAAAATGGCCTGTGCGGCGTGATCGAATTCTGTTCGTCCAGCTTGAGCGGCAGTTTCGATGTCAAGGAGGCCTATGCCGAAGCGCTGTTCCCGCTGCTCAAGGATCTGCCCGGCATCAATGCGCTGAACATCACCGTGGGCACGCGCTTTTCCGACTACAGCTCGGTGGGCAGCAAGACCAATAGCAAGCTGTCGCTGGAATACCGCCCCGTCGAAACCCTGTTGTTGCGCGGCACCGTCTCGCAAGTGTTTCGCGCACCCAACATCAACGAGCTGTATGCCGGCGTGGCCGGCGACGCGGCCACCGTCAACGACCCGTGCAACGGCTACACCGGCGGCAACACGGTGGCCTGCGCCAATGTGCCCACCGATGGCAGCTACCAGCAGTCGGACGGGCAGGTGTCGGGCAAGGTCTCCGGCGCGGCAGTCGCGGGCTACCAGCTCAAGCCGGAAACCGGTAAGTCCTACGACGTCGGATTTGTGTACGACCCGCAGTGGATCGACGGCCTGTCGTTGAGTGCGGACTGGTGGCGCATCGATCTGGAAGACACCATCACCACGGTGTCGGCGCAGACGGTGCTGAATCAATGCTTCGCCAACTCGGCCAGCGCGTTCTGCGCGTTGATCCATCGCAACGGCAACGGCACCATCAATTACATCGCCGAGCCCACCGTCAATCTGGGCAAGCTGTGGGCCAAGGGCATGGACTTCAACCTGACCTACCGCTTGCCTGCCATGGCATGGGGCAATGTCACCGCCGGCCTCAACGGCACCTATCTCACCCGTTACGACGTGTTGCCCGACACCACCGACCCCAGCTCGGTCACCATCCACAACGTGGGCCGCTACACCCAGGCCTACGGCAACTTCCCACGCTGGCGTGCGCTGGGCACGGTCAGCTGGGCACTGGACGACTGGAGTGCCACCTGGCGCATCCGTTATGTGGGTCATACCGCCATCGGCAACTCGGATCCGGACCAGAGCCTGTCGGCCGATTCCAGCGAACCGACCGTGGTGCGCAATATCGGCGCCTACGTCTACAACAACCTGCAGCTTGGCTATAACGTCGAGCCGTGGCACACACGCTTCGAAGTCGGTGTGGACAACATCGCCAACAAGCAGCCGCCGCTGTACTACGCCAACAACGTGGGCAATGCGAACACCGATGTGGCCACTTACGATTTGCTCGGCCGCTTTTACTGGGCACGCGCGACGGTGAAGTTCTGAGTGCGCTGGTGTTGCGGCGCTGCGTGGCCGATTGCGGCCGGTTGCGCAGACGCCACGTCACGCCAGCATTGCCAGCGCAGCGGCGATCATGATGTTGCGAACCTGTGCGCATGCCTGCGCGCCATCAGGAGCTGAGCTAATCCCATGACAGAAGCGCACCCGAGCGAATCGACCTGCAACCACACGCCGTCGTTGTCGCGGCGGCGCTTTCTAGCCTGGAGCAGCCTGGCGGTAGCTGCCGGCTTCCTGAGGTTCCCGGCCCAGGCCAGCGCTGCACAACCGGGCAGCGTGCGCGCGGTGCCGCTCGCCCAGGTCAGGCTCACGCCATCGCTGTTCCTGGATGCGCTGCACACCAACCGGCGCTATCTGATGCGGCTGCAGCCGGACCGCTTGCTGCACAACTTCGTGCTGTATGCCGGCCTCGACCCGAAGGCGCCAGCCTATGGCGGCTGGGAGGCGGACACCATCGCCGGGCATACGCTCGGCCACTATCTCAGTGCGCTGGCGCTCATGCACGCGCAAACCGGCGATGCGCAGTGCCGCACACGCGCCGGGTATCTGGTCGGCGAACTGGCGCGCTGCCAGGCGCATGCCGGCGATGGCTACGTGGCCGGCTTTACGCGCAAGAACGCAGCCGGGCAGATCGAAAGCGGGCGCGCGGTCTTCGACGAGCTCAAACGCGGCAAGATCGACCCGGCGCCGTTCTATCTCAACGGCAGCTGGGCACCGCTGTACACGTGGCACAAATTGTTCGCCGGCCTGCTCGACGTGCATGCGCATTGCGATAACGCGCAAGCGCTGCAGGTGGCGGTGAGCTTGGCTGGATACCTGCAAGGCATCTTCTCCGCGCTAGACGAGGCGCAATTGCAAAAAGTGCTGTCGTGCGAATTCGGCGGCCTCAACGAATCGTTCGTCGAACTGCATGTGCGAACCAATGATGCGCAATGGTTGGCGCTGGCGCAGCGCCTGCATCACCACGCCGTGCTCGACCCGTTGGTCGCCCAGCGCGACGAGCTGGCCCACCAGCATTCCAATACCAATATCCCCAAACTGATCGGCCTGGCGCGCGAGTACGAAGTCACCGGCGATGCCGCATCCGGTGCCGCAGCGCGCTTCTTCTGGCACACCGTCACCGACCACCACACCTATGTGATCGGTGGCAATGGCGATCGCGAATATTTCCAGCAGCCGGACAGCATTTCAAAGTTCCTCACCGAGCAGACCTGCGAGCATTGCGCCAGCTACAACATGCTCAAGCTCACCCGTCACCTGTATCAGTGGGGCCCGCAGGCTGAGTTGTTCGACTACTACGAGCGCACCTTGCTCAATCACGTGATGGCGCAGCAGCACCCACGCACCGGCATGTTTACGTATATGACGCCGTTGCTGGCCGGCGAAGCGCGTGGCTGGTCGTCGCCGTTCGATGATTTCTGGTGCTGCGTTGGTAGCGGCATGGAAGCGCACGCGCAATTTGGCGATTCCATCTACTGGCAGGACGGGCAGGGCGTCTACGTCAATTTGTATGTGCCCTCCATGGTGCACGATGCTGCCGGCCTGGACATGACTTTGCACAGCGCCTTGCCAGAGCAGGGCAGCGCCTCGCTGCGCATCGATGCCGCGCCGGCCGAGCAACGCACCCTCGCACTGCGCGTGCCAGGTTGGGCGCAACAGCCGCGCCTGCAACTCAATGGTCAGCCTGTCGATACCGCCGCCAGCGATGGCTATCTGCGCATCACGCGCGTCTGGCAGCGCGGCGACACCCTGAGCCTGGCGTTCGACATGCCGCTGCGCCTGGAAGCGACCTCGGACGATCCCGCCTGGGTCTCGGTGCTGCGCGGGCCGCTGGTGCTTGCCGTGGATCTGGGCGATGCCGCCAAGCCCTGGTCGGGCAAGACCCCGGCATTGATCGGGGGGCAGGACATCCTGCAACGCCTGCAGCCGGTGCCGGGCAAGACAGCCTTCGTCTACAACGATGGCGTGCAGCAGTGGCAGTTGTCCCCGTTCTACGCCCAGTTCGACCGCCGCAGCGCGGTCTACCTGGAACACCGCGACGCCGCCGCATGGCAGCAACGCCAGACCGAACTGGCGGCAGTAGCGGCGGCGCAACACGCACTCGACACCCGCGCGCTCGATCGCATCGCGCTAGGCGATGAGGCCTCCGAAAAGGCACATGCACTGCAGGGGGGAAATTCCAACCCGCTCAGCTACCGCCGCCGGCCCGGCCGCGACGTGCGGACTGGCGGCTTCATGGCCTTCACCCTGCGCAATACCGCCCAGGCCCGCATCCTGCGCCTGCGCTACTGGGGTGACGAAACCCGCCGTCGCTTCCGCCTCCTCGCCGACGGCGAACTCATCGCCAACGAACGCCTTGACGGCAACCGCGGCCTGGAGTTCGTCGATGTGGACTACGCATTGCCAGCAACGATCGCCGGTCGCGACACCCTGCAGATTCGCATCGAACCGGAGACCGGTTATTCGGCAGGGCCTGCATTTGGGTGTTGGGTGCTGGCGTCGGCGTGAGCGCTGCAGCTAGCGCATCTTGAAAGTATGACGAGGTGCTCGCGCGACCTCTGCAGAGCGCATGGCACCACAGAGCGAAGAAATCGCGCCCGCAGCTACATGTAAGAACTCAGACATGCAACATAAAGCCCCTCTCCCCGCGGGAGAGGGGTTGGGGTGAGGGTACGGCAGCCAAGCCCCTATGCAGTTCAGCACTGCAGAAACTGCACGACTGACTCGCGATCTATCCTACGCCACCTTGCCACCAGTTCGCCGCGGCGCGTGATAATCCGCAACTTGCAACGAAATAGCGCTTTATTGCATCTCGTGTGGACTCCAGGTTCAGATATCTAAAAGTCGTCGCGCTGCAGGTGAGTCCATGAGTAGGTTTTCACCTAATTGCTTCGCGATACTTTCTAGATCGCTCGACCAGCCTTGCTCGATTGGAAGAGAGATATCAGTCAATAAGGTCTTTTTCCCTTTTTCACTGAGGCGATAGATGAGCAGCTTCCGGGATTCTTCGTCGACGTAAACAAGGTGGCTGTGTTCGTTCATATCAATTACTCCAAGTATCCAGAGGCGGAATCGGATCACCCCTCAAGCAAGTGGAATATCGCTGAGTAGCGGAGGCGTGACATGCCTCCCCCCTTCTGGCTCCACGCCGCCGCGTGATTGCATTGCACACGTCAGTGTCAACGCGCAGCAGGTTCTCACATTCCTCTCTATCATCTTCGTCGGGACACACAGCGCTACTTGCTAGGCCGCCGATCAGGCCACCAGCCGACGCGCCGCCTAAGCCTCCAAGTGTCGAGCCTGCGATAAAGCCGCCTGCGGTTCCAGCCACAGGCGGCACGGCAGTGCCTCCAGCACCGCCGAGAATGCCCCCACCCCAGTAGCCGACGCTGCCCCCTACAACAGTGCATATTGCGACCACTGAAGCGACGCATCCTTGGTTTGGCACAAGACCAAATGGATCAATCGATGTCAGTGGCGTCGCTGCTACATAGCTGAATGTACTTATTCCACCACCCAGCCCAATCGGATCGCTCTGCCCATACCGCCCAGTAGCCGCTTCGTAGTCCCGGAAGTAGTTCTGATTCAACCCACTCGCCGCATCAAACCGCTGCCCCGGAAACCGCATATCCAACACCAGCGCCGCACCATCCCCATCCGGATCCTGATTCGGCGCGGTGTTGCCGAAGGCTTCGCCCTTCAGGCTCCACGTCCACACTGCGACATCGCGGGTGGGGTCGATCACCACGCGCGGGCTGCCCAAGTGATCGGGTTCGATGTAGTGCAGTTTGCTTGCGTTGGCCAGCAGACCGACTGGTAGGTCATCTAGCCAGATCGCCTGTTGTTTGGGCGCGCCGTTGCTGTCGTAGTCGCCCAGCCAGTGGCCGGCTTCATCGTAGAGCGTGTAGGTGTTGGTGGTGCCGAGGAAGCGGCGCACCTGCTCGCCACGGCCGTTGTAGCGGTAGTTCATGGTCACCGCGCCGGCGCGGCGGGCCTGGGTCATGCGGCCGGTGGTGTCGTAGGTGTATTGGCGTGCGGTGCCACCGATGGCGGTGGTGTTGCCGGTGGCATCGTATGTACGTGCCACGCCGGCCACTGCGCTCAGGCGATGGCTGTCGGCCGGGTAGGTGTAGGCCTGCGTGGCCGTGCCGACCTTGGCGCTGAGGCGGTTGCCGGTGGCATCAACGCTGTAGCCGTCGATCAGGGTGCCGGTGCGGCCGTCCTTGAGGCCGGTCAGGCGGCCCAGCGCGTCGTAGCCCAGGCCGATCTCCGGCGCGGGATTGCCTGCGGGCGTCAGCGCGGTGAGGTTGCCGGCCGGGTCGAAGCCAAACCCGACGTCCAGCCCACCCGGGCGGGTGTCCTGGATGGCCTGCGGGCGGTAGTCCAGATCGTAGCGGCGGGCGAGGATGCGGCCATTGCCGTAGGTCCAACCGGCAGCGGGGCCGAACGGGTAGTAGGTCGCATTGCCCAGCATTAGCTGACGGCTGCCGCCGGCAGGGATCACGTCGACCTTTGTGATCTGGCCCTGGGCGTTGTGCACGTAATCGACGAGGGCCCTGTCCGGAAAGAACTTATTCATACCCCTTAAAGCTTATGATTTCCGAGTTCTTTTTGCTTAGCGTGTATTCTCCGCCGCCACCTATAATTCCTAAGCGCTTATCCACTAAAAAAACGACTATTATTTTTGAGGGTGTTTTGGCAATTCCCATCGAATAAGAGTCGAGGTTTCGCAGCGGCGAGTAATCGCCGCTGGGTGGGTACATTTCTATTATTCGATTTTGAAAATCTTTGCTCGCTACTTCAATCGCTTTAATGGTTTTTGCATCATTGGGTTCGGCGCCAGAAACGCCGGCTAAGAATAAAGATAAAAATAGCATGAAGAATTTGAATTTCATAATTGCCATCCGAATGCATTGCTGAGAAATTCCAGGAGCTTATTGTTGTTGCCGTCACATCCACAGCCAGAGCTCGAAATCGCGTCAGGGAGATCACTGTAAGGCGAGCCTGAAGTGGAAAATCTCAATAACTTGCCCGAGGGTGTTCCTAAGTAGGCGGCATCTCCATAGGGTACTCTTGTGTCAGCCTTTGAGAACGCTTCCCCCACATAGCCGGGAGTTACATCTCCGTGCGTGTGGTACGCGCCAGTTGCTCCATCTGGCCGCGGGCCAGGATTCACTGAAGAGGTCAGCCCGCGACGTGGCGCTGTGTAACTGTAGTACCCGTTCGATTTTTGATATACCCAGCCGCCGTATTCCAAGTCTTCCTTTATCGACGTCGGCAGGATGTCTTTAAGCGCCTGAGCTGCTGCCAAATTTTCTGTCCTGTAACAATCACCCGGAAGCAGGCCAAGTTTGTCCGACCAACGGAATGGGCTTGATCGGCCATATACGTAGGTGCCGATCCCTCCGCGAAATCCAATCGGATCACTCTGCCCATACCGCCCGGTAGCCGCTTCATAGTCCCGGAAGTAGTTCTGATTCAACCCACTCGCCGCATCAAACCGCTGCCCCGGAAAGCGCATATCCAACACCAGCGCCGCACCATCCCCATCAG
>NZ_JAJIUJ010000106.1 GCF_020880415.1 Xanthomonas euvesicatoria pv. euvesicatoria
TCTTTTTGCTCAAATACGTATGTACGTAGGTACGTATGTACGTAATTAGGCTATAATAGTCCCCATGCAGTGAGGATCTCCACCCTCGCGCCGCATCAAATCATCTAGGAGCAAAGCGATGAGTGAGCAATTCGGATTCGACTTTGGGGGCGCTGCAAAAGCGTTCGCGCTGCATCATTGGATCGTAGTCCTGAGTTGTGCCTACATGGAATAGGGGTTCAGCCGACATACGTGTAAAAATAGCTCACAAGATTGGATTTCATCCATTGCATCAGTGAGTTAGCGGATATTTTGGGGCAACAGAACTACACCGCCACGCCAGTTCAGTCTCATGGCTACCGCTTGCATAGCCGCTCTTTCCAAACAGAGATTTTGGATGCACAGCAAGCGCGAACAGTGGGCGGAGCATGTGCAAGCGTGGCGCGTCAATGGGCTGAGCCAGGTGGCGTGGTGTCGTGAGCAGGGGCTGTCGCTGGCCAGTTTCGGGTATTGGCGGCGCAGGCTGGCCAAAGGCCCCGTGGCGCCCGCCGGGGAGTTGCCGCTGCGCGTGCAGCCGGTTGCCGCGCCGGATTCGGCTGCCACCGTGCAGTTGCACCTGGCCGGCGGGATGCGGCTGTCGCTGGTGCAGGTCGATCCGGCGTGGCTGGTCGGGCTACTGCGTGCGCTGGGCGCATGCTGAGCCTGCAGCGCTGGTGGCTGGTCACCGCGCCCACGGACCTGCGCTGCGGCATCGACCGGCTGCTGCTGGCGGCGCAAACGGCGATGCATCGGACCCCGGCAGAGGGCGAGGCCTACGTGTTCGCCAATCGCGCTGCCACGCGGATCAAGCTGCTGTGCTGCGACCGCCCGGGGGCAGTTTGCCTGACTGTGCGCGGGCGTGGACTGGCAGCGGCTGTCTATCCCGCCGATGGCAGGTGCCAAGGCGCTGTAACAGTGGCATGCTGACGGCATGGATCGACGCGCTGCCGCCGCCATCGACGACCCGTCGGCGCTGCGTGCGCCGCTGCTGGCGATGCAGTCCCAGCGCGATGCGGCACTGGCTGCGCATGGTGCGATGAACGCGACGCCTCGTTCGACGAGCGCGACCAGGCGCTGCAGACCATCGCCCACCAATCTGCGCAGCTAGACGCCCCGTGACGCCCGCATCTAGGCCCTGGACCCGCGCCATCCAGGTGCGCGAGACCCAGAACGCGGCGCTGACCGCCGAGATCGCCCGTCTCAAGCGCCTGCAGTTCGCAGCGCGCACCAAACGCATGGATCCGGACCCGCGCCAGCTGTTCGAGCAGACCCTGGCCGCCGACATCGCCGCAGTGGAGCGCAGCTGGCGGCCATGATCATCGAGCGCGGCCAGGCCGATGCCAGCGTGCTGGCCCAAGTGGCCATCGCCAAGTAGTCGTCTCTGAAAAATCCATCAAATTATTTTCGCAAAAAGATATCTAGTCAGTGAATTTATGTCAGGCAGCAACCAAATGCTTTATGAACTGGGTTGAATTGTCATTTAGAATGACGGCACCAAGCAAAGCATCTGAATTGCGATTCGCGCATGTTTCATTGAATTCCACGGGGATTCCTTCACTCTCGAATAGACGCTCCAGCGCCTCTGCCGTGCTCACTGAGAAATCACCGTCTCGATCTCCTCCATACATTGCGACGCGCATTGTCAGGCCATTGGCCCTGACGTCATATATATAATCGCGGATGGACGCTATAACGTTTTCCGGCAGCAAGTCTTCGTGATTAAAAGGTAGGAGATGGAATACTCGAACTTGCGCGCCCGGCATGCGTTCGCCTGTGTAATAATCTATTTTCTCCGCAGCGCATGCGACCGCAATACAGGCGGTCATATTGTCGGTGACTACAGGCATGTTCACTTGACTGGTTCCAGTGCTGTAAAGGTGCCGTGTTCCTTCATGGTTAGGTGTCAGGCTGTTGAATCCTGCTACTTTGACTGTAGTTGAACTATCTATCTCAAAGCTATACGGGGATCCCGCATCAACACCGTCCACGCGAACCCGCGGGAACAAAGATCCGCTACGATCTTTTATTGAACTACCGGGGTGTCCTCTTTCTGCTTGATAGTCAGCTATAGGAACTTGTCTTAGCGTATATTCTCCGCCTCGCCTCGCCCGTCGATGATGAGATAATCTTGGCGGGCGCCCGCTTAGACCATCGAATGCTCCTGCATTTGAAGCTGCTGGTTGATGAGAGGAAGATGAGGGTGATCCTAGATCCGCCTCTGTGGCGTGGGTTGTATAACGCGCAGGTGACCCTGCCACGCTCGGCTTTGAATTGCATAGACCCATGTCGATCTCCTGCAGTGACTGTAGAAGCAAGTTTGGCGGGGGAGCGCTTCGCTTCACCTCACCGAAGTCCTGGCTGGGACGACGAAGGCATACGGGATGACCGGTGCCTTCCCCCGAAACGGCTGATCATCTGCCTGCCGGCATTGCACCGGCTGAGATGGCCTTTTCGGATTCGCCGACGGAGTGCGCTGGCCGCAGCTGCGCCAGGAGTTGTTCCAGCGTGCTCAGTCGTACCGTGGCCCGCAAGGTGTCCGCCTCGGCGTGTTCCCAGCGCTGGCGCTCTTCGACCAGCTCGGTCCGCGCCGCAGCCAGTTCGGCGCGCACACCTTCCAGCGCCTGGACATCTTGGGTCCAGCGCACCTGCAGGGCTTGGTGCTCGGCGGCCGTCAGGCGCAGCGCGTCGCGCTCGCGTTGCTGGGCGTCGGCCCGTTGGCGTGCCTGCGCCAGTTCCTGCTCCAGGCGGGTATGGCGTTCCAGCCACTGGCCATTGTCGCGGTTGAGCTGCATCAGGTCGTGGTTCTTGGCGGTCAAGGCCTCGTTGGCCTGCCGCAGGGCGACCTGCAACTCCTGCACTTGGTGCGCGTGCCGACGCTGCTCCTGCTCACGCTGGTCCTTGACCGAGGTGCGGTAGTGCTCAAGGGCTTCCCTGGCATGGTCGTGCTTGTGTTCCAACGATTTCGCATGGGCGTCGTGCTCGGCCACGCGAACAGTCAGGCCCGCGATCCGTTCCTCCAGCTGAGCCAGTTCGGTGGTGCGGCGGGCCACCTCGCTCCTGGCAGCGTCGCCCGCCTCGCGTTCGGTCTGCAATGCTACCTCGGTGCGTTGCAGCTGCGTACTGAGCAAGCCAGTCTCTTGCCGGGCCTGCTCCAGCGCTTGGGTGCGTTCCTGGAGCTGCGCCTGGAAGCGCGACTGGGCCTGCGCAACGACCGTGTCGGCCTCGCTGTGCAACCGCTCGGCGAGGCGGGCGATGAGGTCTTGAAGCGCGTCGCTCACGGCCATCTTCGCGCCAACGCCTTGCCCCTCATCCTCTTCCAACTCCCTCAAATAGCGGTGGATGGTGGTCTTGGACCCCGTATTGCCGAGCGCTACCCGGACCGCGTCGACGGACGGATGCGTGCCCGTTGCGCGCAAGCGATCGCGGGCGCGGGCGCGTTGCACATCGCTTTTGTACAACCCGGACCTTGCCATGCGTCACTCCGCGTATTTCGTAACGTCTTACATACCATGTAATTACATACTACCCAATACATTGAACTGACCATCTGTGAATGTTGAGCTTACGCTGGATAATGTTGAATTATCCCGCCTAATCCCGATTTTTCGGCTAGGCTCGCACGCGGGCCGTTACACCCCAGCCCATCGGGCGACTGGAGGAGCCGATGATCAGCGTTGGGCAGTACCTGGAAGCCGCCACCCGACCCAACACCCAACGCGCTTACGCCGCGGCGACCCGCCATTTCGAGGTCGAGTGGGGTGGTCATCTGCCGGCGACCGCAGAGCAGGTGGCGCGCTACTTGGCCGCCTACGCCGGGCAACTCGCGCTAAACACACTCAGGCACCGGCTCGCAGCACTGGCCCAGTGACACCAGGCGCACGGTTTCGCCGACCCCACGCGGGCGCCCGTCGTACGCAAGGTGCTCAAGGGCATCCAAACGGTGCATCCGAGTCAGGAAAAGCGAGCCACGCCACTACAGCTCACGCAGTTGGGTCAGGTCGTGGATTGGCTCGATGGCGCCGCAACTGCGGCCGGAACGCGTGACGATGCGGCCGGTCGGCTCCGGCACCTGCGCGATCGCGCCTTTGTACTGCTGGGCTTTTGGCGCGGTTTCCGCGGCGACGAACTGGTTCGCCTCCAGGTTCAGGATTTGGAGTTGGTGGCCGGCGAAGGCATGACCTGCTTCCTGCCGCACAGCAAGAGCGATCGCCAGCACGCCGGCACCACCTACAAGGTCCCGGCACTGTCGCGCTGGTGCCCGGTGGCTGCCACCATGACCTGGGTCGCGGCAGCCGCCCTCCACGAGGGGCCACTGTTTCGCGCAGTCAACCAGTGGGGCGGGATTGCCGCCGCGCCACTCCACCCCAACAGCCTGGTGCCGCTGCTACGGCGGATCTTCCGCGAGGCGGGGCTGAGCTCTCCAGACGACTACAGCGGCCACTCGCTGCGGCGCGGCTTTGCCGGCTGGGCCAACGCCAACGGCTGGGACGTCAAGGCGCTGATGGAGTACGTCGGCTGGCGCGACGTGCACTCGGCGATGCGTTACCTCGACGGGGCCGATCCGTTCGCCCGCCGGCGCATCGAAGCCAGTCTGCCGGAAGCGCCCGCGCTGCCAAGGCCTGCAACGACCTGAGGGGCTGGATGGCGTCGATCGAACGGACCGCATACCCGCAGTTCAAGCGCAACCCGGTCGTCCGCGAACTGGTTGCGGCCTACACGCCAACCGACGCTGAGGTGGCCTTCGTTGCCGAGTACACCCGGCAGCCTGCGCACCGCCTGACGCTGACGATCCTGCTCAAGACCTTCCAACGGCTGGGGTATTTCCCCGTGCTGGACGAAGTCCCGCCGGCGGTGGTGCGCCATATCCGCAGCGCGCTGAAACTGCGCGTGCAGGTCAAGCCAGCGAATCTTGCCAACGCCTCGCGCTATCGCTACTACCGTCGGATCCGTCAATTCCTGCAGGTCCGGGCCTACAGCGACGGCGGGCTGAAGATTGCGGCGCGAGCGGTATACGAAGCCGCTGCGGTGATGGATAACCCGGCGGACCTGATCAATGTAGCCATCGAACAGCTCGTGCGTGATCGCGTCGAGCTGCCGGCGTTCTCCACACTGGATCGCCTGACCCGGCGCATCCGCTCGCTGGTCAACGGGCACTATTTCGCCCAGATCGAGGCTCGACTGACCATCGACGAAAAACAGCGCCTGGAAGGCCTCCTGCATGTCGAACAGGGGCGTCAGAAGAGCCCGTTGCACGCGATCAAGCGCCTACCCAAGCGCTCTTCGCTGCAGCATTTCCAGGAGTTGATCGACCATATCGCCGAACTGGGCGAATTGGTCGGCAGCGAGGTGCACCTGGCGGGCATCCGGGAGGTCAAGCGCAAGCACTTCGCCGCCGAGGCGCGGGCATTGGATGCTTCCGAGCTGCGCAAGTTTCGGCCCGGCAAGCGCTACGCGGTACTGGTGTGCTTGATCCACCGGGCCCGGGTCCAGACGCGCGACGATCTCGCGGAGATGTTCATCAAACGCATGGGGAACATCCACAACCGGGGCCGAGAGGAACTGGAGCGGCTGAGGGCGCGCTATCGCGAGAAGACCGAAGCGATCGTGGCGACGATGTCGGATGTGGTCCGCGTCCTCGACCATCATCGCGGCGACACCGAGGCGGGGCGTGAAATCCGCCGCCTGGTCAACGCCCATGGTGGCGTGCAGACGTTGCAGGCCGACTGCAACGCCATTGCGGCGCATAGTGGCGACAATCACTTGCCGCTGCTGTGGCCGTTCTATAAAAGTCACCGCTCCACCATCCTGCGGATGGTGCGTAGGCTGGACTTGGCCTCGACCACGGAGGACCGCTCGCTGATCGACGCGATCGAGCTGATCCTGACGCAGGAACGAAGCCGCAGCCATTGGTTGGACGAAGCGGTCGATCTGGCATTCACCACCCAGCTCTGGCGCAAGACCATCGTCCATCGCACCGAAGTGGGCGGCGAGGAGCGCATCCACCGGCGCCTGTTCGAGGTCTGCGTGTTCTCGTCGCTGGCCAACGAACTGAAATCGGGCGACGTGGCTGTGCGCGGATCGGAAACCTACGCCGACTACCGCGAACAGTTGCTGCCGTGGGAGCAGTGCGAGCCTCTGTTGGAGGATTACTGCAAGCAGGTGGGGCTGCCGGCCACGGCCGTGGGCTTTGTCAATGCCTTGCAATCGCGCCTGACGCAAGTCGCCGAGCTGACCGATCAGGGCTATCTGGAGAACGGCCAAGTGGTCATCGGCGAGGATGGCATTCCGGTACTCAAGCGCAGCAAGGCCAAAGAGATGAGCTGCGGGGCCCGTGCCCTGGAAACCGCCGTCCTCGACCGCATGCGCGAACGCAGCGTCATCGAGATCCTGTGCGATGTGGCCCACTGGACGCGCTGGCCCCGTCACTTCGGTCCTCTGTCCGGCTCGGACGCCAAGATCGAGCAACCGACCGAGCGCTACGTCCTCACCGCCTTCACCTATGGTTGCAACCTCGGACCGGCCCAGGCTGCCCGACACCTGCGTGGCGCCGTCTCGGCGCACATGCTGTCGTTCGTCAACCGCCGGCATGTGGATGCCAACAAACTGGCGGCGGCCTGTCGGGACATCATCAACAGCTACGCCGGCCTGCAGCTCCCCAAATGCTGGGGCGATGGCAAGAGCGCAGCCGCCGACGGCACCAAGTACGACCTCTACGACCAGAATCTGCTCGCTTCGTACCACATCCGCTATGGCGGCTACGGCGGCATCGCCTATCACCACGTGTCCGATACGTACGTCGCGCTGTTCAGCCACTTCATTCCGTGCGGTGTCTGGGAGGCGGTCTACATCATTGATGGCCTGCTGAAGAACACCTCCGACATCCAGCCTGACACCGTCCACGCCGACACGCAGGGGCAGTCGCTGCCGGTGTTCGGCCTTTCGCATCTGCTGGGCATCCAGCTGATGCCGCGCATCCGCAACTGGTGCGAATACAAGTTCTTCCGCCCCGATGAGGACATTCGTTACGAATACATCGATGCACTGTTCCGGGACACTGTCGACTGGGATCTGATCGAGACCCACTGGAAGGACCTGATGCAGGTCGTGCTCTCGATCAAGACCGGCAAGATCGCGGCCTCGACGCTGATGCGCAAGCTGGGCAACTACAGCCGCAAGAACCGGCTGTACCAGGCCTTCAAGGCGCTCGGTTCGGCCGTGCGCACCCTGTTCCTGCTGCAGTACATCTCCAACCGCGAACTGCGCGAGCAGATCACCGCCTCGACGAACAAGGTGGAGGCCTACAACGGCTTCGCGAAGTATTTCTTCTTCGGCGGGGAAGGGGTGATCGCCGACAACGACCCCGTCGAGCAGGAGAAGGCCGTCCAATACAACGACCTGGTGTCCAATGCCGTCATCTTCTACAACGTGGTCGAACAGACCCGAATCATGAAGTCTCTGATGCGGCAGGGGTGGAAGATCACGCGGGAAGACGTGGCGTTCCTCAGCCCGTACGTGACCAGCCATGTGAAGCGCTTCGGGGATTACCTGATTGATGTGGAGGAGGTCCCGGAACCGTATGAGACTGAACTGGCATTGGCAGGGTAGTTTTGGTGCGCCAAAATATCCGCTAACTCACTGATGCAATGGATGAAATCCGATCTTGTGAGCTATTTTTACACGTATGTCGGCTGAACCCCTATATAGGCAAAAACTAAAGGCAATAACCTATCGGTTTAGGGGGGGTCCGATTCTGCGTGGCAAAGGGGTCCGATTCTGCGTGCTTTTCGGTGTGGGAGGGGTCCGATTCTGCGTGACTAGGGGGGTCTAATTCTGCGTGGATAACTTGCTGTATCCACCGACTTACCCACAATCGAATCGAGGGGGGTCCGATTCTGCGTGGCAACAGCCAAGGGCTGTCGCCAGCGCTGCGGAGTGCTATGAGCCTTTGTAGGGTATCGGCGGGGGCGAAGCCATCAGCATGATTCCGCCTGTCACCTGCTTGACCTTCGCATCGGGGTAGACGGCAAGCACGCGTCGGAGTGAGGGCAGGAATTTCTTCTTGAAGTCCTTGTCGGCTTCCTTGCCCTGATACTCCTGCCCGAACTGATCACGCAAATTTGTCCAATACAGCACGACCGGCCGGCCCTCGATGCGATGCAGGCGCTGGGCAAGCCACGCGTACACGTCAAGATCGAGCGCCGAGCCTTTCAGCTCCATGAAGGCGCGCAGGTCGAGTGGTACGGCGTGGTCTTTGAGCGTCAGGTAGTAGTCTTGCGAAAACGTCACGGAACCGGGCCAAAGAGCGCGCTGCTTCTCTTCCAGATTGATCCATGCTTCGAAGTGTTTGATGGGCTTGCCCTCGTAAGTGTGGGCGCGGCCGTTCGCGTTGAAGCCCAAGGTCATACGGCAGGCGGACAAGGCTTGTACCTGCTTGCGGAAATTGGTGAAGGTGCCCCGTTCGCCGCCTGTGATGTTCTTTTGACCGAGCATCCGCAGAAATTCACTCGCGCTGTCGCCTACCGGAATCTCTGGCGAGTTGAACCGAACGGCATAGGTGTTCATCCACGCCAACATCAGGCGCGGCATGGCCCCGTAGGGGATTGGTTGTTGCACGAACTGCTTGCCGTCCCATAATTTGCCAGCTTCAACAAGTAGCGCTGCGCCGCCCGAATGCCGCTCAAACGATGTGCCGTCCACCTTGGATCGTGGCAAGCCGACTTGGCACATGATCGAGTGCATATAGGCGCGGTCGTCGTCATCCGGACGTTCGCCGGCAATCTCTGCGGCCGTTTTGATTAGACGTTCTTCGCGCGCGGTAGCTGTCGTAGTTTTGGGCTTCCGCTCAAGCGCGGCCGGTTCTACGCGCTTAAGTTTTGCCGCCTTAGTGGGCTTTGCCTTGTCTGGCCGGGAGTCTTTTAGCGGGGGGACTTTGGCATCCGTGGCTTGTTCTCCCGGTGCGGTCGGCGGTTCGACCTGGAATAGGGGGCGCGTCGCGGCTAGGTCGGTAGGGTAGAGGTCGGCCCGATAGCTAACCTTGGCTGCCAAATCTGCGGCAGATTCTGGTGGGATACCCTTTGATTCAAGGTGGTGCCGGTATCCGTCACGCCATTGGAGCATTTCGGCCGATGTTGGCTGGGCGGTTAGTTCGCTGATTTTCTTCATTTCAAACGTCCTTCCTCGTCTCTGTTCTTACAACCGCACGGCTGCTACAATTCCGACCGTTAAGCCCCTCTTGATGAGGGGTTGAACATTGGAATTTAATCCCGGCTCCGGCCGGGATTTTTTATTGGGCGCTTGCGGTTGCGTTTCGCAGACGTGGCCACACCCCTTTGCTAGAATGCTTTCAGCCCTACGGATGTGCCACATGGTCTGTTTCCTTGTACAAGTTCGCACGGGTTAGGCGGGGTTGTAGGGCGGCTCCTTCAACCTCGCCGCTTACATCTATCTCTTGCCAAAATCCTTGGGTTCGATGCCCTTGGATGCCGGCCCTTGAATCTCTTTTGCTCCCCATTCCTTCACGATGCCGACCCGGTTGTACGGGTAGCGAATCTCGACGTTAGTGCCGGCGTTCAGCAGCTCGCGGCGGTCGCTGTTCAGTACAAGTCGTTCGTGCTGGATGTGCAGCTCGCGGCCGGCTTCCCTGACTGACTGGATGACGTGCTTGTCGTCGGCCGACACAATCGGGCCTTGGTAGGTCTTGCCGGTCTCGGGTGCGCGCAGCTCTGGTTGCTGCCGGCCGTAGTCCTGGCGCTCGTACTCGGCCGGCTTATGCTCCGGGTATTGCTGCCCTCCGTATTGGCGCGCTACGTCGCGCACGCGTTCGATCTCGCGTTCGTCGGCTCGGCGTGCGGTCATCATCGCAAGGATCGTTGCCCATTCGGCCTCTTGTTGTCGGCGTTCCTCGGGCGTAGGCGGGCGCTCGCGCTCGGCCTCGATGGCGGTCTTTGCTGCCGGCTGCCGTTTCCATTCGTTGCCCTGCAGCTCGTTGTCGTACAGCACGTTGCCCTTACGGTCGTAGACCTGCACGCGGTCAGCCAGTTTGTTGTGCTCGATGTATTCGAGCGTCGCCGGCATCCCTTTGTAGGCGTCGTCATGAGCCTGCACATTCGACCAGCGGCCGAAGCCCTTGGCCGCCTTCTGTTCTTCATAGCGGCGGTGGATGCCGGCCATGCTGTCGCGTTCGTTGGCCGCGATTACGCGGGCGACGACGTAATAGCCGGCTTCTTTGAGGCGTCGCATCGTCTCGGTGATAGGACCGGCTTCGCGCATCGTGCCTTCAAACACGACGTTGCGACGTGTCTCGATGGTGCGGTCGAATAGCTGCTTGGTCCACGGCCGGGCGTGCGGGTCGGTCAGCTCGGCAAACCGGCGCTCGTCGGCCTTCTGAATGTCTCGGTATTGAGGGTGGTAGTAGCGCAGCTCGTCGCCGTTGATCGTGACAACGTTGCGATCTGCAAAGCCCTGTTTGCTGGCTTCGAGCAACCCGCTTTTGCCTGCGCCGGGCTGGCCGCCCAAGATGATTGCCTGCGGTTGGTCGGCCGGCGCAGTGTCCTTGAAGTGATGCCGCTCGATTTTCTCGTAAGCGGCCGTGTGCTTGCGTGTGCTCAGTTGGAAGCGTTTTTCGTCCATGCCGCGTCACCCGTGCATCGGTTTGAGCAGGGGTGCGTAGACATACAAGGCCCGGTTAATCAGGCTGAGATTGTCGGGCGTAATGGCGCGGCGCTCGTCAACCACGATTTCTAGCTCGTGCTCTAGCGCCTCGATGCGACCAGCGTTCGGCTCGGCCTTGTCCTGCTCGGCGTCGATCTCGCTGTTCAGGTAGCCGATGTACTCGGCCAGTGTCTCCGTTGCGGCCTCCAAGCGGGCTGTTTTAGCAATCGGTGAAAGGGGAGTGTTCATGGTCTTTATCCTCGGTGATGCACGTTAGCTGCGTGTCCAATCTTCCACGGTCAAACCAACAACACGACTAAATGCGGCGTCATTGGTAACGAGGACAGAATCCGTTTCCAGTGCATGTGCTGCGATAAGCATGTCGAGCGACCCAAGCGCTTTACCTTGCTTTTCTAGGTCCGCTCTTACGCTTCCGTAACGCTCCATTACCGCGCCATCCCAAGGCAGCACATCCACGCGCCGCAGGAGTTCCATGACGGCTTGCTGAAGGCGTTTGGCGTCTGGCACCTTAGCCAAGCCGAACATCAGCTCCCCACCGGTAATTGCGGACATACATAGCGCAGTCATAGGCACTTCAATGACCCGTCGAGAGACAGCCGGATGGCTCTTGACGAGATGGCTCACGGTGTTGGTATCAAGCATGTACCGCTTCATTCGCGCCATCCCGCAAAAGGATCACGGTCCTGCGTGCCCTGATTGCGCTCGGCGGCATCTAGAAAATTAGCAGGCACATCTGCGCTCTTGAGTGCGATAAAGAAGTCCTCCCACGTTGCAGGCTTCCGAGACAGGATGACGTCACCGGTCTCCGGGTCTTGGCGAATGAAAACCTCTTTCTCGGTAAAGCGATAGGCGGCAGGCAAGCGGACTGCCTGGCTGCGGCCATTGATGAACAGCTTGGCAACTTGGCTCACGATTTCCTCTCTGGGTGAAGGTTGGGATATACCGTAGGATATGCCAATGTTTGGTATATATCAAGGCGTATGCCTGTCCGACAAACGATCATTAGGCGGTCATGCCGGACAATGTCCGGCAATGCGCTTGTTTAATGGGTTGTCGGACATTATGATGGGCGGACGGAAAGACGGACAAAAGGGGCGGTAATGGTACTGATCGGCTATGCGCGGGTATCGACGGCGGAACAGGACACCGCTTTGCAGACGGATGCGCTACGCAAGGCAGGCTGCGCGCGCGTTTTTGAGGACACGGCTTCTGGGGCCAAGGCCGACAGGCCCGGCTTGGCTGATGCGCTGGCCTACCTGCGCGCCGGCGACGTGCTGGCCGTCTGGCGTCTGGATCGGCTCGGGCGCTCGATGCAACACCTCATCGAGACAATCGCCGCGCTGGAAGCGCGTGGCGTCGGCTTCCGGTCGCTGACCGAAAGCATCGACACCACCACGCCGGGCGGACGGCTCATCTTCCACGTCTTCGGCGCACTGGGCCAGTTCGAGCGCGACTTGATCCGCGAGCGCACCAAGGCCGGGCTGACCGCTGCCGCCGCACGCGGGCGGAAGGGCGGGCGAAAGCCGGTTGTCACGGCCGACAAGTTGCAGCGAGCGCGGGAGCACATCGCCAACGGGCTTAATGCCCGAGAGGCCGCTACACGGCTCAAGGTGAGCAAGACGGCTCTATACGCCGCGCTGCAATCCACAAGTGCAGCCGACTCCTGACATTCCGTGCAGCTGTCCTCTGAGAATGACATCACGGGAATTGACTGCTGGAGCAGGACTTGCCGAGAAGTAAGGCAGGATCGCCAGTTGGGGATGGCGCAGGGTCCGCCGTGAACTCACCAGTGAGGGTCGGCAGGGATTCGTTTAAAAAACAGCCAAAAGTGAGCTAACTGGCTCTCAGCAAAGGTCTTTTACACGAATCCCTGCCGACCCTCCAGAAGGGCGTAAGGACGTCGGTCCGCCGCTACGATTGTGGCGGATACTTCTTCTCTTACGCTTCTCCTGCATTTGTAACATGTAAAAGCTTGGAGGAAATAAAAATACTTATCCCCTCTATGATTTCTTCAACCCTAAAATCCAACAAACTCATTTCACGGATATGACTTCCTGCTTCATCTTTATCGTAAGTGCAAAGTGAAACACCTTGACGCAACGATCGGCTAATCTCATTAGCGATAAATTCCCTTTCTTGTATGGTCACCGCTGAAACCCTTTCAAGCGTTGACTTGCTGTCAAGTGCGGTTTGTGGGCCAAGCCATGATAGTTGGCGCTCGATAAAATCGGCGACCATTTTACTCTTGTGCCCATCATCATCTATCTCTTGTGCTATCGACAACATCTCCAAATTAAATTCAATCAGGGTAGCGACCGCCAAGGCACGAGATTCACCAACTGCTATAGCTTTAGCATCCCACAGTTCAAGCTTGGTGCAATATTCATTATGCCGCAAAGCACTGGCAGGTTTTCTTGATTGCAATAGCATCTGGTGTTCAGCCAATTCTTCAATAGAGTGAACAAAGTCGGTGGAGATTCTATCTGGATCATGCCTTATAAAGGGAGTAAGATTCCTTTCAATTAACCCCAACTTTTCGGCATGGCTAAGCGACCCACATATTTTTTCGTAGTCGGAATTAAATGCGTTATTGGATTTGAAAGAGTGCACGTCGCCGAAACCATTTCGAGACGTTAGATAGTCTGATTCACTACGGCGGCTGCTTTGGCCATATACGACTGAAGGAAGACCTCTGTATTTTTGTTTATCCTTCGCCCTTGGGACTTCAGATATCAGGTTCATCCGCACTTCCTTTTTTACAAGGGAGGCGGGCGTCATGACAATGTCATGCAGCGTGGATTTATTGCAAATCGTATCAACCTCTCTTTTGGCTGGCGTTTTTCCTTCCGCCCCAAGCTTACTAGTCACCTCTTGGGGGTTTGAAAATCTTAGAGATCGAATCATTAAAGGATTTCCTTCTCCATACTCTTCAGCAATCTTTGGATTTCTTTTTATTAGCAATTCCTTGACTGAAAATCCATCAATTAGCTCTTCGAGTTCGACTCTACCATTTATCTTAGCCAACCCTCTCTGCAACTGCGCTAAATTCTGAACTAATACCTTCTTTTGATGAACTCGCTCTAACGATGAGGTGTGCAAAGCAGCTATATTTTCTTTTATTACTCTTTTTCTAGGTGCTTTTTTCAAGGCTTGTGAATCGAGCGATGGCGCCACCAGTCCAGATTTCGTATAACTATCTTGCTGAGTGGCGACCTCCTCTTCACTGGGTGTTGAATCTATTATTTTTGAAGAGAAATTAACTTTCATGTCGGACATTAGTTCGATATTTATATTAATTGATATTTATCGAGAAAGCCGCCAGCGCATCGAGCACAAGTCCGTCATAGCCGAAAATGTACTTGCGATTTATGCATTGTGGTCGAGCCATTCGGACCATAACAATGGCTGGCCCTTTGGATTTTGCTTGGCGTACTCGTAGAATAGAGGAAGGAACTCTGACCGTTCATTACGAAATTCTGAGCGCCCCTTGTCAGAAACGTCTTTATTATTATCCAAGCTTCGCCCTGGATTAAATTTACGTTGCCGTTCGATGATATCATCAAACGATAACATTGCAGCATTTCTTAGTATGTCATGCATGACAATAAATATTGTCGTACGGCCTAGGCCCATACCACAATGTACATGCAGTCTCTCATCATGGGCCATCTCCCGCTCCATTGCAATAAACGCATCAATATCGTCCGCCCGTGGTGAAAGATGATCTGTCACTGTCAAACGTACATATTTGGCGCCCGCAGCTCTCACAAGCTCTTCTTCGCTAAAAATCAGTGGCTTACTTAACGTCGCCCCGCGTGGGTTGCGGGCTTCGCTCTTGACATCTTTGCGATGGAAGATATGTACCGTCTCTTGCGATTTAAGCGCTTGAATCCTCTGTTGCTCGTCTGCCAAGGCTTCGTCACGTGATTTGCCAGCATTGCCCCAGTTGTTTGGTGTACGCCAAGTACCCGGATAACCGCCGACAATGGCATGCGACTCTTCGCGAGCATCCAGAACGACCACTGGGCGCTCCTTGGACGGCCTCAACCTAGTAATCTGTCCAATGGACGCTATACTGCCGCTACCTGAAACGTGCAAGTTTTTCCAACCAGTCGGATTGAGACTTTCGGGGAGGTCAAATTCATCCGAAGAGCGAAAATTATCGGATGATCCTAGATCCCTGTCGTAAGCTAGAACAGGATGTGACGTGGGTGGTGGCGGGAGAGGCAAAGGGTCTCTGAATTTCTGGATTACCTGATAAAGTGCTGTTTTTGACCGAGGTGGTTGCCGGCTTGGTAGATCGGCGAGTTCTGCGGGAACCGCTTGATGAACGTGTTTTGATACAACTTCCTCTTTAATATTCTCAGCGCAGTCGGCACTCTTCATCGCGTCGCTGCTGGCCGATGGTGCAATTGAGCCGGAGATTTTGTTCGGCATTTTCAGGCGCCTATATATGGATTAGAACTCCTAATTTTAATTGTCGCGCTAACTAGTTTTATATCGTGATCGGAAGTTATGTCGTCAATCGCGATATCGAAGCCTGCCTGGCGCCGGATCTGTGAAATGCCTGCCGTGCAGCAGATCGGTAGTCTGATCTTGGTTTCGCCACACACAACGCGAACATCCCGGTGTTCGGCGATGCCGAGTGGATTGGCGTGTTCACGGCTGCCGAGAACGGGGGTGTAAGCCGGAACCCCAGAAAATTCCGTCCATCATTTCCACCCGCCATCGCATTCGTCCCAGTACAAACCGTTGGCCTCGTTCTTGACGCTGATGTCGTCGACCACGCAATTGCGTAGATCGGCCAGATGACAGATCTCGTGTAACAACCCGTCGAGTCGTTCTTTCAGATCGGCATCGTTGGCGTATCGAATCACCAATCGGTATTCCGCATCGTTGAGCTTGGTGCTGTCGTAGAAACGGGTGACCAGGCTGCCGACGTCTTCGCGTACCCGCTTCTTCCCTCGGGTGAACTTGCTCCCGTTCTCGACATGGAGCCAGAGAATCACGGTTACGGAGAGCGACGCTGGCGTACTCGCCAATGCGGGCGCTCTGGTGGTACGCCCAGCGAACCTGACGGCTTTGCTGATGGTGCTGCGGCTACACCCTACCGTTTTCTGCACCACGCCCCACGAACAACTTGGCCTTGCACACATCAATCCCGATGCCATTCATGGGTAAACTCCGTTAGGCTTGAAGAGGTCGAGAGCTCCCCTGCCTGCCCAGCCTTACGTCTACGCGTGGCAACACTGGCAACTGTTCGGGCGATACGGGGGAGAAACCGGCGTGGGCACCCAGCTACACGACGATCGGTAACGATCCAGGCTCTCACGGTGGCCCACGCCGGCTCTCGACGCCCAGACTGCCAGATTCCGAACAGATAAGGCTCACCGAAGTCATGGCTG
>NZ_JAJIUJ010000107.1 GCF_020880415.1 Xanthomonas euvesicatoria pv. euvesicatoria
TGAAGCAGGCCAAGGTGCCGAGGCAACCGGCGAGAGTGCGCCGGACTTGCTTGACTCTTCCATGCAGGACACCGCCGATGGTCGAGCCAATCCGCCGTTGGAATCGAAGCCTTCTTTGAGCACACAACCCGTAGCGAACAACGCGCAGGACATGATGGATGAACTGCTGGCAATGATTGGGGCACCAGATCCACCGAAGGCCGATGACCAAGGAAGTTCATCGTCTCAGCCAATGCCTGAAGCTCCCGGAAAGCCACACCAGGTGAGCGAGTCCGTCCCAGCGAAAAAAAATCCAATGTCGACCAGTACCCAACCATCCAGGGACGAGTCGAATGGCACCTCAACTCAAATGTCAGCCGATCATTTCGTGACATGGCTGCAGCAGGCGATTGCATCGCGCCGACTCGTCATCAACGACGCTAAGGCGCTGGTGCATATCGTGGCGGATGCCGTCTATCTGGTAAGCCCAGGTGTGTTTCAGCGCTATGCGCAAGAACATCCTCAAATCGCTGACTATGCCAAGCGTGAAGAGATGGCAGATTGGCAGTGGGCGCAAAAGAGATTTGAGAAATTGCACCTACATCGTAAGCAAGCCAATGGCCTGAACATCTGGACGTGCGAAGTAACCGGACCTCGCAAATCGCGACGGCTCCACGGCTACCTGCTTGAGCGTTGGCAGGGTGTATTTGGGGAGCTTCCGCCAAACAACCCATACCTTTCGATTTTAAGTTAGCCACGTCAATATTTTTCAAATAATTGATTCGAGCAGGCGTTGTAAATGACCTTGCATCCTACGTCAAAGTTCTTGTTCTTAGCTTTGCATTCTTCCGCTGCTTGATTAGCTGCACCATCTAAAGAGGCATTGCCGACAAAAACTGTCGTACTACCGTCAGGTATCAAGTTTTCGGCTGTTTGCGGTTCGGCTATAGCGCTGCATTGATTAAAGTAAGTCAGCTTTATTTCGCAGTTTTTAGGGCCTTTCTTGGCACAGCGCTCTAGAGCGTCCGATTCAGCATCGGATTTGGAAAGCTTTCCTACAGGCACACCATAATAAGGAATAGGGCCTACCCATCCCATGGCAATAGCCCCCCAGGTTTTAATCCATTTACCAGTAGGGCGGGACTCTTGAGGTAAGTTAGATCCTGGTTGTGGAATCGGTGCACAAGCAGCAACTCCTTGACCACCAATGGGATAATGGCCCGGCGGGCAACTTCCTTCGGCCTTAACAGAAGGCGAGGCTGTGATGATAACTAAAAGAGATATCGTTCTAATATTCATATTTTAATCTGGGAGCTATCAAAAATAAGATACATGTAATTAATACCTCTGAAAGATTGGCTCGGAGCACGCAGCGTAAATCACTCGACATTCCCCATTGTTCTCTGATGAGCAAATGTCTTTGACCTCGCGCTGAATATCCTCAGCTGAAGCCCCCGTTCTGAAATGCAAGCTTCCTGCTGAAGAACGTCCATCTTTATAAGGCTCTGCAACTGCAGCACACTGGTTTTCATATGCCGCCCAATCTTTACAGTTCTTTCCTCCCGCCTTGATGCACCCAGCTATCGCATCTCGCTGAGCTTCGCGCTTAGAAAGTTTCCCTACTGAAACGCCTAAAGCTCCCACATCAGATTTATCAAGCGACACAGCCCCCCAAGTTTTGATCCATTTTCCTGTAGGACGTGGTGATTGCAGCTGTTCGAGATTCTCTTGTGATCCTTTTGGAATAGGGGCACATGCAGCGACACCTTGCCCGCCAATGGGGTACTGCCCAGGGGGACATCCCTGCTCAGCCATTGCTGAAAATGCAATGCTCAGCAGGAGCAATAAGCAGACATTACATAATTTCATCTCAATACCCACCGGTGGTAGTGCATTCCAATGAATGTCAAAATTTTTCAAAAATCTGCTCGGTACAGTTGGAATACATTACTCGGCATGAGTTGTTGTTTGCAGCGGTGCACTTTTTCTCCGCTTCAGCCTTAGCTTCTTCAAGTTCCGCATTTCCTACGAACTGCAGCTTACCAGCAACAGATATTCCATCCTTGTAAGGTTCTGCAACAGCTGCGCATTGATTGTGATAGGTAGCCCAATCACGGCACTCCTTTCCGCCCGCTTTTACACAATTAGCGATGGCGCCTTTCTGCGCTTCACGCTTAGAAAGTTTCCCGTAGTCAACTCCTACGGCACCCTCTCCATCAACTGCAACAGCTCCCCAGGTCTTTATCCATTTCCCCAGCGGCCGAGGCGCTGGTGCAGTCTCTTGAGAGCTTCCTTGGGGGATAGGCGCACATGCGGCTACCCCCTGCCCACCAATCGGATATTGCCCAGGTGGACAGCCTTGCTCAGCCATTGCTGGGATCCCAACGATCATAAGAAATAACAACGCAAATCTATTGAAACTCATATATGCACGCCCTCTAAAAAAACCAAATCCCGGCAATTTTATGCATAGCCGGTTTCATTTCTTCCAGCATTGCCGCGAGAATCTGGCACAGGAGCAGATTTGGAACCACTTGCTTGACCAACTGAGCGGGATTCTGTTCTGGCTGTATCACTTGCTACCTCAGCATGCCGATCTGTAGACCTAGATGACTGCTGTAGCATATAAGATCCTGCCGTTTGCCCTGTGGCCGCGGACTCGCTCCGTCACCGCGATCAAATGCCGAGTACGCCATGAATGTCCCCATATTATCCTGCCAAATTGCGGCCGCCAACGTCGGCATTGTGATGATCAGCCCGGTCAGAATCAGTCCGATGCCGCCCTGATGCAGGGCTTGGCTAGACAGTCCTTCTGCATTGCCCAAAGTGATGAGTGGGGCAGCCCAGCAGGGCACGGCCACTTTTGCTGTGAATTTCAGCACCATCGCTGTGACAACAGGCAGCATTGCCATCGAGAACAGCGTGCCGATCACGTAGAACAGCCATTACTTAAACAGGTCCTTGGTCTGATCGAAGATCAGCGCCAGGATGGAAATTGGCACGCTTCCAAGCAGGAAGGCCGTAGTGAACTGGAACAGCAGCAGCGCGATGGTGCTTACCTAGGTCATGGCGCGGTTCATCAACTCCGGGCCGAAGGCCTAGATTTCCTTGTTGAAGTCCTCGTTGTCGATCGGCTAGTCCATCGCCCTACATGGCACGCGTCGGTGTCGGCGGTGTCATGTCCGGCTGCGACCGCTGTGTATCCAATGCCTGGGATTGGCGGATGCTTTCCTGCAACGGAGGCACACTCTCGGACAAGTCCACCTTGACTCGGAAGCCCGGGGTTTGACCGACGATCCACACAGCGTCCTGATGCGCGGTCACGCTTTGCAGCTGATCGACACTCAGGATACCCACACGCTTGGCTTCGACCGTGGCATGCATGGCCTCGGCCGGCGAGGTGCCGGCGGGGAGCTTGCTGTGGATGGCCTGATAAAGCGGATCGTTGGGAACCGATGTGGGAGTAGGCTCAACGCAGCGCTCCGGCGCACCGCCCAATGGCATCTTCCAGCCGGGTGGCACGTACTGCTGCTGGTGCTCTGCCTCCATGCGCTGCTGCACTTCCTGCCAGCGTGCAGCTGCCATCTCTGTCGTACCAGCGCCGGTTTCCAAGGGGCCGCGTAAACGGTCGATGGCATCGACGGCCATGCCATAACCACCGCGTGCACCAAGCGTTACGCCACCACGCAACACCTCCACGTCATCGCGGTATTTGTCGATCATCGGCGCGTATTGACGGGCTAACTGCTGCGCCTTGGGGTCTTCCAGCACCGAGCAGTCTGGGGCGTCGTTGGCATCCACGGACAGGAAGTTGTGCATGCGGTGCGAGTCGGCGAGCGGTTTGACGACAGCTGGATTGCGAGCGTCCAAAACAGTGCGGTCATTGGCGTAACCGGCCTTTTCCAGCGTGGCAATCTCCTGCCGGGTAGCGTATAGCTTGACTTGGCCATAATGCTTGCTGGCAGCACTGACCGCATCGCCGGCCATCACATGATTGATGACATCGGTGCCGCCCTCGGGAATACGCCGGTCTAGGCTGACCGCGCCGTAGGCGTTAAATGTCTCGCCCTTGAGACCGAAGTGGTGGGCGGTTACTTGGGCCAGGTTGCCGCCGAGGGAGTGGCCGGTGACGGTGACGTCTGGTGCTTCGCCGTCCTTACCGATTTTTTGTGCATAGTCCAACGCATGTCTGGTCAACTCAATTGCTTCGCCGGCCTGGCGGTTGTGACGTGCTGCGACCATGCCGCCATCGGTGTAGACACCATCCTGCTTGAGCTCACGCTCAGTCTCGGTGCCGCGATGGGCGACGATGATCTCGTTTGTATCAACGCGTTGGTAGATTACGCCTTGATAGCCTGAGGGGCTGTCACGATACTCAAGACGCTTATAAAAGACTCCACCGATGTCTACAGGGTCGCTGTCCACTCCGACTTTGCTTGGTTTGTCGTATGAGTCTCTCGAAAGTGCGGCGTACTGCTGGCTCGTAAGACTCATGGAATCACCTTTTCAGTGGTCAGGGTGACTTTAAAGATGTTATTGCGAGCATTATCATTGAATTGATCGATAGCAAGGCGGCCGCCATCGGGGAAGTTGTCGATATCTTCTTTCGGATAGCGTCCTTTCCAAAAGTAAGTAACTTTGGGGGCTGAGCTATAAATTTCACTCTTAAATAGCGCTGGCTGAAAGCGCGTATCTTCGTACTTTCCGGTTGCTTTCAGAGAGATGCCGACTCCATTGAGTTCAAAGCTGCACACCCCCTTGCCGTAGTAGTCAGCATCGACCATGCCATCGGCATAAATCTTAGCCACGTATGTGGTGTCGTTGACCTTTTCGAAATTGATGGGGATCCCATCTTCTTTCTGCTTTGTCGACATGCCCAATGAGCGATCGATGGGTGTGCACGCATCGCGATTCGTCATTTCATAGAACGCAGTTCCCGATACCCACTCAAACGGCCCCGGCGCATCCTCGATGGTCATCGTGATCCGGTACGCCTGTGTCGGATGCGGGTTCTTGCGGTAGACCGGATCGCCGTCGGTGGTAGTCGCGTCGGTGTCGTGTCTTTCAGAGCCAGTATTCATTGGGTTGCATCCTGCTAAGAAAACCAAGACAAGAGAGCTAGCAATTTTAATTCCCAGCTTCACTTTCATGCGGCCATCGTGCGCTTTGCAGAACGTTGTGCGGCTGTCACGGAGTTCGCAAGTCGTCCACAGATGCGGTTGATGTTGACGCGATGTATCAACAAGGCAATGAGCATGACCGCGAAGACCACACCGAACTCAGGAATCGCCCTGATTATATTCATCACAAAGGGTATGCAAGCTGCTGCTACTGCAAGCATGAACATTAGTAGCGTCATTGCAACCGCACTGACAATAACCTGGCGCAGCTGCTTTAGTTCTTCGGTATTTTTTTCCTCTGCTTGCAGCTTTTTCCAAACTCTCAGAGCACTTGCAATGAGGCCCAGCAGCATTGTAACTATAGCGAAGTGCAACAGAGCACAGATGGAGGCCGCATACTGTGCAAGGTCCAGCAGGACCGTGAACGAAGTTCGATAGGACAGAACAACCAAACTTGCGGTCAGTAAGGTTGACATCAGCAGGATAGTCAACATGCTCCGAACGCCCTTGGGTGACCGGTACCAATGTGCGTTTTGGGAGGGAAACACGCTATCCATTACATCGCTCCTACGAGCTCTATTGAACTAACGGCGAACGTGGTCATGGGCTGGGGACGAGCTTTGAAGGATGCCTGAAGTAAACGCTTTTGGGTACGCGCGTGCAAACATCTGTGCCTAGATGGGGGTTAAAGCATTTAGGATAGGTCACAACTTAAGTGCCCATTGCAGGATTTACCGGCAGCCAGCAATTCGCTGGAAAACCAACTGTGCAAAAGGTGAATGAGTCGTTGTTGTAATAGGGGGTAAATTCATAGACGCCGCTGTTCTTGGTCTGTGACTGGATGGCTATCGTATGTAATAGGAAATCTGCAAATAGTCTGCGCTTATTTATGAGATATTCTTTTTCGTGAAAATTGAATTATTCAATATGGCTTGAAAATAGGCTCAGAACACGCAGTATATATAACTCTGCACTCAGACCCTTTATTGTCTTTTTGGCAGCGCGATATCACATCACTACTTGCAACTTCTTTTGAAGGCCCTCTGGCATATGCAAGCATTCCTGTGACAGCTCTCTCACCAAGATGTGGCTCAGCAATGGATGCACATTGATTTTCATATGTAAAATCGATTGTGCACTCCTTTCCGCTTGCGGCTCTGCACTTTTCTAATGCCTCCTCTTGAGCCTCTGTCTTCTTAAGCTTTCCCTTCGAGACCCCTAGGTTGTCACCACCGTCGCTTGCTATAGCCCCCCAAGTTTTGAGCCATTTTCCACTCGGGCGAGGCGCTTGCTGGATAGGGTTGTCTTGGGGGATAGGCGCACATGCAGCGACACCCTGCCCACCAATTGGATATTGCCCTGGTGGACACCCTTGCTCGGCATGAGCATTATGACTGGCAGCCCCCATCAAAAGCGCAAAAGCCACCAAGAAATTATTTTTCATATCTATCTAAACCGCTTTCAGGCAAATCGATTTGGATAACTAAACTTGATTCCGAGGGTTTTGTCCAGCCAATCCGCGTGAGCCGATAGCGGCTGTCTCAGTGGAATCTGCGCCAGCAATCGTTTTGGTTACTGCGCTAGTTGTCCTCTGAATACTATCGTCCGCCCTGTCAGAGCTGGGAGCGGTTCGCTGCGGCATATACGACCCAGCAGGCTGCCCCTGCGGCCCAGGACTTGCCGCGCCGCCACGATCAAAAGCTGAATATGCCATGAACGTCCCCATATTGCCTTGCCAAATCGCTGCGGCCAATGTTGGCACGCTGATGATCAATCCAGTCATGATCAGTCCGATGCCGCCCTGCTGCAGGGCTTGGCTAGACAGTCCTTCCGCATTGCCCAATGTGATGAGTTGGGCAGCCCAGTAGGCCGCAGCTACTTTTGCTGTGAATTTCAGCACCATCGCCGTGACCACCGACAGCATTGCCATCGAGAACAGCGTGCCGATCACGTAGAACAACCACTTCTTGAACAGGTCTTTGGTCTGGTCGAAGATCAGTGCCAAGATGAAGATTGGCCCGATCCCGATCAGGAACGCCATGGTGAATTTGAACAACAGCAGCATCGCTCCAGCCGCCATCGGCGGACTGGCGGTGCCGAAGCCCGCCATCAATACAGCGCGGCCTTTCTTCTCTATTGCCTCTGGATCGGTTGGGTCGACGCGCACCGCATCCAGCGCGGTCAGCGCTATCTGCGTGTAGGCAAGATTTTCGTCGATTGCATCGGAGGCGGTGCTGTCTTCATCACCCGTGAACAGGCCGTGGATCTCCTTGTCCAGGTTTTGGGTCATGGTCTGGTGCAGCATTGCGCCATTGACCCCGACAGCTGAAGCAAGGCTGATGATGATCGCGACCTTGCCGGCCTTGATCATGGTCGCCATTGCACTTTCACGCGACTGCCCGGTTGCGATGCGATAGCCCAGAATCAGTACCCACAGAGTGGTCACTGTCAAAGCGATCGTACTGACCCACCTCATAGCGCGGCTCATCAACTCCAAGCCGAACTCTTGAATCTCGTTGCTGAAGTAGTCGTTGACCAGTTTGAAGAAAACGAACTCACCGAGGCCGATATCCGCCAAAGGCTGCAACCAGTTCATCGCTCCGTGGAGAATTGCGTCCATTACCTTCTGCCTGTCTGTCGTGGTGTAGCGATCAATTGGATAACGCGGCTTTCAGCGTTGCGGCCTGCACGAGCTGTCCCAGCGGTTTGAGCCAGCTATTTTGGTCGCCATCCAAAGCTTTTCTCGCCAATCGCGACTGATCTTCCTTGAGCCCGACGATATAGCTGTCATATGCCGTCATCTGGGCCTGCCAGTAGTCCAGGTCCATGGCGTTTTGTGCTACGAAACGCTGAACTTCGTTATCGTTGGCAGCAAGCGCCCCTTGGCTGGTGCCACCTCGGTCGCGCTGCGCCTCAATCGCTTTAAACTGGTTGTTGCGTTCTATAAGGCGCTTGAGCATGCGTACCGACTCGTTGTACTTGGCATTTTTTGCCAGCACCATGCGTGTGCAGACCTTCATTTGCTCCTCCACCATATTTCCTTTCATGTTGGGAGCGAGAGACTTGAATTGCTGCAGCACCCCTGCGAGGCCAGTCTTTGGGGCACCCGGACAGTCGTCTTCCAGGCCATAGTCTTCTGGACGTTCGGCAAAGTTGTCAGCCATGGTGGACGTACCTAGGTTCAACCGCTGAAGCTTGATGAGCTGCTGCTGATAGTGATCCAGCTGCTGCTGATACTGCTTAAGAGTCTCGGTCCATCGCTTAGCCTGCTCTGCGTACTCCTGTAAGGCCTTGGCCATCGACGTTGGGTCATTGACAATCACTCCCACTGCATTCGCGGGCCCAACACTAAGACCGGCCGCAAGCAACAAGCCTGCGGCGAGACGTGAAAATGAAAGGCGTGAGCGGCGTGAGCGGTCATTCATGGCGGGACTCGTCGGTCTTGTTGGGTGCAGATGGATGGCGGGGATAGCAAAACGAGGGATATAGAGGGCACAGCCCGGAAGGCGATAGGCAGCACAGGCAGGTGGTGGGGAGTCAAGCGCGTAACGCAATCATGAAGCGAGAGAATTTTTGTTCAGACACAGGCACAGCGACGAGAAAGACGCCGCCGGGGGTGCGGAGATGAGCGCCTGCTAGGGCCATTATCCTTATGTGCTATTGAGGCAGGTTGGGTCGAACTCTGGCATAGGTCAAGGCAGATTGCCACTACCTGCTACCCTCCAGACCGTCCTCTCATCGTCTAGCGGCCGCCACCTCAAGGGACAAGGTTGCCTGGGTAGGAAAAATCTGACATCCGGGAACGGCAATTCCTCACCCTCTGCAATGGCGTGCCCGGTCGAGTCCGCACGATATTTGTCAACCGAGGAAAGCTCTGGATCGCGTACCGTCGCAGCTGCCTGGACCGCAGGCGAGCACTCCCTCTTCGAGGGGAAAGGACATGTGATGCGTAACTTCCAACGTACGGCAAAAGTGGCAGTGGGACTGCTAGG
Source organism: Xanthomonas euvesicatoria pv. euvesicatoria (assembly GCF_020880415.1). GTDB lineage: Bacteria > Pseudomonadota > Gammaproteobacteria > Xanthomonadales > Xanthomonadaceae > Xanthomonas > Xanthomonas euvesicatoria. Next base: position 9,092 of record NZ_JAJIUJ010000107.1, read on the forward strand.
ACTGGCACTGTCATACAGTGCGGCGGCGTGCTGTCCGGATGTCGGTCATAGCCCCGCTGCAGCAACAACAGGGCTGGGGGCCAGTCGTCCCTCTGCTACTGATCTCTCGGCTGTCAGCACCTTGCACGTGTATACGTTCGAGCGAGATGGGATCCGCTACCTGCAAGTCAATGGCCCTAGTGGCGACGTCCGAACTGCAATCGGGTGGATCGACGGTACCCGTTGGGTCATGCCGGTTGGTATCGATGCAGACCGCACCACGATCCTGGCGGCGGGTTCACGCCCGAGCGGTACAGTCGTATATGAAGGAGATGGTATGACGGTGCTGCTACAGACACTCCCGCGTGGTAACAGCTGGCTCATCGTACCTAAAAATTGATCGTGTCCCTGTTGGTTCGGAAACAAAGAAGCTGATCTTGCCCGTATGGTGGCGCCGGCAGGTGCCACCATACGAGCGCACCCTGCTGGACAACTCTGCTGTGTTCTCAAGAGCGGTCCGACTGGCAGGCTTGCTCTCTGGCTTATCCCCGTAAATAGATACAGCAATGCCCTGGAGCCCGCGCAGTTTTCCGACCCTGGCCTTGATGGTATGACGCCTTGCTGGAGGCAGACAGGCAATCGCCTGCTGGGTGCATCTGTAGACGGCAAGCTGCAGCCCAACAGACAATTGCATGGGATTGCCGCGAAGCATGACTGGGTGAATTTCTGTGTGACTGGAACTGGCGAAGCCTGGCGAACGGAAAACGTGATAGAGCCCATGCGTCTCGATCTCCAGCGGGTACAAAGCATTGATGTACTCGTGCAGCATCTTCGATTGGATAGAGCCCGTACGAATCATCCGCATGGCGGCTTCATGTTGTCCGCGTGACTTGAGATGACTTTCGATGTCGCGGCGTAGTCGGTTCATCTGTACCTCGATGTCGACGTACTCGATCACGTGCTCGCGCAATTCCCGCTCAGCCCATAGGTAGCTCAGTTTTGCCGTATCCAATGCCTGTTGCTCGCCTCGCAGACGCAGGCGCACTTCGGCAAGGGTGCTGGAGATACGCGCGCCCAGCACGAATAGTCCCGTAGCCGTTGTTGCGAGCATCACCTGCACAACAAAGCCTATTGAGTCATAGGCCCCCAGCACACCCGTATTTCGCAGTGAAAATGCCAGAGCGGTATTCGCCAGCACAACGCCGATGGCCGCGCCCCGCCAGCCATGCAGCCAGGTGAGTAGAACGGCAGGAACGATCAGCAACGACATTAAGCCCAACCGTGCAACATTGCTTTGCGGCAGTGTTGCTAATGCAAAGATCAATGCAGTCGCCAGAACCGCCAGTGCGCAATGAGGCGTCAGGCGGCTGGGCGTCTCTTCGTCGTGGCGGCGCATCCATAGAAGCACCGGCAGGACCACCATCAACATTCCGAGGTAGTCACCTACAGCGAAACGGGCGAACTTGACGCCGCTGATTGCCGACGAAGGTCCATCGAGCATGATGTTGGTCCCCAGAGTGCAGAGCGCGCCCCAGACTGCCGTGACCAGAAGCATCGGGATCAGTGACGCTCCTGCGCGATGTACTGCCCCATACCTTGCCCGAATAGCAATAGGGACCAGAGCAATGGCCGGGACCAGGATCCAGGGGCTTGCGTAGGCCCAGGTAGGATTGACACCGACACTGCTGATCGCGGGAACCCGAATCATGAGCAACGCCGCGACATCGCCCATCAGTATCCAAGGTAGCAAGCGAGAAGGGGCGAGCAGCAACGCTGCGATCCGAAGGCCAGCTGGCAGGTACCACTGATCCAGTGAGCAGTGCCAAGACAGTTGAAACGCCAAGCAGTAGGCCGTAGCGGTTAACAGGCCCTGCGTCACACTTTTCAGCCCTTCCATGGGAATACCTTGAGTTTTGACGACGCCAGAGCATACCTGAGCGGGAGCCGTAACGGTGTGGGTGACCAAGACCGGTACATGCCCCTACAGCCCAGTGAAACGGGTACGCCACAGATGCGCGTCAGGTATGTAGAGAGCCTGCTGCAAAAACATGGACGTCCTTGCCCCCTCGGCTTGGTCAGATGGACAAAGGCCGTGGCGGGGAGCGTGGAGTTGGCGGGAGCCCTGGAATGCAATTCGGCTTGGTTACGCGATGAGCAGTGTTCTTCGGTGACGAGGACGGCACCCTGTCACGCTGCGAAAGAGCGCTGCCGCCAGGCACGGCGTCCCAGCCAAAGTAAAAGCGTGCCATCATCACCACATCTAAGCGAGCACGTCATTTCAAACACTACCAGGGAGGTACTTGTCATGAAGCCACGCACCACTGCCGCCACTTTCGCACTGGCTGCGGCTTTAGGCCTTGGCCTGAGCGCCCCAGCTCGCGCCCAGGCGCCTGATCCTTGCTCGGTCTTTCTTTGCATGTCCAGCATGACCGGCTTCGGCACTCCGTCTCCTGAATGTGCAGCGCCGATCGCAACCTTCCACGCCATCCAGGTATGGAGCCCGGCCTTCAACCCACCGGCCACGGCAGCGGCACGCCGGGTATATCTGACAACATGTCCAGGCGCGACTGCACCGAATCAAGCCATCTTGGAAGCCATCATCGCGAAGTGGGGCTATAGGCCTTGACGGGCATCGCCCGCTGACTCAGAAACATGCTTCTGAGACTTTGCGGGAATACCACCACGCTCCTGTTCGCGATGTGGATCGCGCATTGCCTTTCTGTGCGATTGGGTTCCTACGCATCGGCCAGTGCGAAGTGAACCCGCAACCTTTGTATGTTCGCCCGCAGGAAAGTGAACTCTGCAGCCAACTTTGGGGTTGCTGATACACCGCCTCCCAAGGTGGAAATCGTTGGGAAGCAATCACTATGGTGCGCCGGCCCGTGCGATCCAGCGCAGTGCGTTGAACATCGCGCGTAGCGCTTACTTACGCTGTGGCGCCTGCACATCCATTCGTGTCAAATACGGCGCAGCAAAGGCCCGTTCCTCTTCGGAAATGTCGGTTGGATGAGGCTTACGAGGCTTCATCCGTATACGTTAGTGTAACAAGGGCAAAGTTCATAACACGCTCTAGGGGAAGTCATTTTGATGGATCAAGAAAGCATCGTCCGGTACTGGCACGCGGTCGAGTTGTTGCAACCGCAATCAGCACCCAAGCTGAAAAAACGCAGTAATCCATACGAAGCGTTTATCCATAACACGCCAATTCAGCGCCCGCTGCTTCCGTGGACCCCGGAAAGTATCATCGGTAAGCAGGAGCTGCCTAAGAAGCGCATATGGAGCCACACGCTCTATGCTCATCTTTACGACAGTCGTCTTGTTGCCGAGAAGCTCGATGCGATGTACGGCGCCGATCAGGGCTACCAGGAACCCAAGTTTCGTGAGTCAGCCGTGTTTGCGGCAAAATTTACGGCGGGAGGGCGACTGGTCGATGACAGTTTCGTTCTATCAAGCGAAGCGTGGTTTCTTGGGCGGGTGTTGACCGGCAAAGATTGGACTAGAGGGTTCGAGACCGACCAAAAGACCCTCAGGGAGCGCGCTAACAGTCAGTTCGAGGGGGAGGTATCAAGCGAAGGCTTGCGCGAACTGACTCACTGGACCCTCCAGTTCCTGGGGTTGGGGGACTTTTTTGGTGAGATGGACCACCATCTTTTTCGCTTTCGCTCACAACCAATCAAGCCCGACAAACCCGAGTCGGAAGACGATCCGCTGAACAGCTTTTTGCTGGACGATCTTGCAGATGTCGCCGATGCGATCTCCAGAGGGGTGAAAAGCGAACCACTGGATCAGTACCTGCGTCATCACGATCCAAAGCCTCGCCTGCATATGGACGATCAGCGTGCGTCGCTGCCATTGATGGGACGACTGATGCCGGATGCATATGCTAGTAGCTGTTGGCCTACAGAACACCATTTGGGCCTAGTGCATTCCCAACAGCTAGCCGTTAATACAATCCAGTCCACCCTTGCCGATGGTCAAGGGTTGCTTGGCGTCAACGGCCCACCTGGCACGGGCAAGACGACGCTGTTGCGCGACCTGATTGCAGCGATTATCACCAGTCGCGCCGATGCGTTAGCCAATCTACGCCGCGCTTCCGATGCATTCGCAAGCAACGGACGCGAATCTGCCAACGACGGCGGTAAGCAGCAACACAGTTTCAAGCTCAACCCAGCACTGTATGGCTTTGAAATCGTGGTCGCTTCATCCAACAACGGTGCTGTGGAAAATGTCACGCTCGAACTGCCTCAGCGAGACAAAATTGATGAAAGCTGGTTGCCAGAAGCAGAGTACTTCGCCGAGCTGGGGGAACTGGTCTCGGGCAAACCTGCGTGGGGATTGATTTCTGGTGCATTGGGGAGCAAGTCACGACGCAACAACTTCGTCGATCGTTACTTCTATGGTCAGCTCCCGTTTGGCAGCGAAGACAAGGCTTCTGCGGAGGTAGAAGACGAGACTGAGGTAGAGCCTGATGAGGAAGTCGACGTGGAGGCACTCTTTTCGACTCCTTCTGCTGAGACGGAGCAGGCTGACGATAGCGAGTACCAGAGCGAAGATGCACCAACCGAGGAGGACAAGGGCCCGAAGGGTTTTTGGGGCTGGCTCAATGTGAGTGCTGAGGCGAATGCAGTCCGCTCCCCAGAGGGTTCACCCCCGTTTTCACGGACA
>NZ_JAJIUJ010000108.1 GCF_020880415.1 Xanthomonas euvesicatoria pv. euvesicatoria
TGCAGAAGCGTCAGCAATTCACTGCCGAGTTCAAGCGCGAAGCCGTTCGACTGCTTAGGGCCGGCGATCGACCAGCAGCCGTGATCGCGCGTGAGCTGGGGATTCCGCGTAACCGGCTCTACAAGTGGGCTACTGATCTCGATGCGAAAGGGGCCTCGGCGTTTGCTGGGAGTGGGCGCCCCAAGGCAAGTCAGGACGAGTTGGCCGTGCTGCAGCGCGAGTTGGCTCGCCTGCGTGAAGAGAACGAGATCTTAAAAAAAGCGGCGGCGTATTTCGCGCGAGCACTGCCATGAAGTACGCCTGGATCCGTGAGCAAGGCGAATACCGGGTGCGTCGGCTCTGCCACGCACTGGGGGTATCTCCGAGCGGCTATTACGCGTGGCGCGGACGCCGTCCTGGAGCGCGTGTGCAAGAGAACGCGCGGTTATTGGAGCGGATCAAAGACATGCACCTGCAGACGTATCAAGCCTATGGTGCCCTGCGCATGTGGCAAGCCCTGCGCCAGCACGGTGAAACCTGTGGCCGGCATCGGGTAGAGCGACTGCGTCGAGCGCACGGCATCCGCAGCAAGCGCCGTCAGCGCTATCTGCGCACGCGTAGCACCTACCAACGCACCATGGTGGCGCCGAACCGCTTGGCATGGCCCTTCGTCAGCCCTGGACGCGATCGGGTCTGGGTCGCCGATATCACCTTCGTGCCCACCCGCGGCGGTTGGCTGTACCTGGCAGCGATACTGGACATGCACAGCCGTCACCTTGCGGGCTGGGCGATGGGCGCTCGTGCCGACCAAGCCCTGGCCAGTGCGGCGTTGGAGATGGCACTACAACGCCGTCGACCATCAAAGGGCACCATCCATCACAGCGATCAGGGCTCGCAGTACACCAGCGGCGCGTATCAGCGGCAGTTGCAGGCGGCGGGCTTGGTGGCAAGCATGAGCCGCAAAGGCATGCCGTACGACAACGCAGTGATGGAAAGCTTCTTCAGTTCGCTCAAGCAGGAGCTGACGCACCACGAGCAGTTTGTAAGCCTCGACGAGGCACGCGCAAAGCTATTCACATACATCGAGGTGTTCTACAACCGCCAGCGCCTGCGCAGTGCTTTGGGCTATCGCTCGCCGGTCGAGTTTGAAAGGACGGATGTTCCTTAATTAAACGGTCCGAGAAATCGGGGATGGTCCAACCTGACCCCGTTATTTGGCAATCGGGAAACACGACGATGCCACCTCGACAACGTCACCCCAAGGACTGCCCCTGGTTTCTGGACACCTCGCGCTGTTGCGTCATCGCTTGTTCCTGAGCAATTGCCTGGTTCGCCACCATCAGTTTGGCGTCGGACTGCTCTACAGGCGTCTGCATCGCCTGCTGCACGGGCACATGAGCACGCAGATGCGCGGGATCGTTCAACTCGCCTTGAACCGCGAACAGACGCTCGGGACCAGCGACAACATGATCCACCCTGGTCAATGCATTGCCGGATAGTGAGGTGTTGGAGGCATTTTGGTACTGGTCTCGATTGTCCTTGCAGGCGGCGAGAAGGCTCCTGCACACGCGCTCACTGTTCTCATCGAATGGCACGCCAGTCTGGCTCCCGAGCCGCTGCACGCCTTCTCTGATTTGCAGGAGCATCGCATGATCGGGGTGCGCAGGATTGTCGGGACCTGTCCGGCCACCGTTTTGCTGCGGAGCGAGCCGAAGTTCCGGTGCATGAGGGTCCACATGCAGTAGCCGTTGCGTTTGGCCTCCTTGCTGTTTATTGAGATCAGTGGTGCCATCGTGGTTTCGCGTGCGCGTCAGATCTTCGCGCGAGACAGAACTCCATTCCCCGTTCAAGAAGGCATGGCCCTGTCCATGCTTATTCCAGTTGACCAAATCATTGCCCGCGGCATAAAAGCCCGGCCCATTGAAGCGCTCCGGATGCGCGCGGTCCGTGGATCCGTACTGATGCGCCCCGCCTCTATCCAAGGCACCGATGAACTGCCCTGCGCGATCATCATGGATGAACAAGTTCTTGATGACCGGGTACTCGTGCGGCAAGTTCTGATGCGCTCTATCCGCGTTGAGGGCAGTTGGATTGACAAGCGGATCAGCAAGGACACTTGTCCACGCGGTCGAGAGAGGGCTTTCTCGATTCGCGTTGCGCAGTGCATTCACGACCGCAGCCCCCCTCAACGCATCGTCACGGCCCAGCTCGAAGTAGTCGTTCCGACCAGAACGCTTTGGAAGAAACCCGTCAATAGCAGCACTCACGTCTGCTACAGAGTCATACTGGTTCCCCTCAAGCTTGCGAATCATTGGCGCAGCACGTACTTCGTTCTGGTTGTATGCCTTGCCAACCATGGCCGCCAACTTCACTTGGTCGTCGAGTGACGCGTTCTGATACAGGTTGCTTCGCTGCAGCGGCGCGATGGCGCGATCCATCAATTTGTCGATCTGGGCGACATCGCGGTCGTGCACCCACGTGATACCGGCGTCCGAGGCCAAGAACGCGTCCAACCGCAATTTTACGTCCGCATCCAGCGGGCGCCCACCGTCGTTTCTGATCGCATCTCCATCACGACCGAGATCTGCGATCGCTCTTGTCGCCTGATCGCCTGTCAACACCGACTGCGGCTGATGCGCACTCGCCCAGTCTTGGTATGCATTGATCAGGTCTCTCGGAACGTTTTCGCCATTGGGATCATTGGGCTGGAAGTGCTGGCCCAGGTCCGTCTGGATGGTACCGATCGAGTAACCACTGCTATCCGCTGGTTCGAGCGTTGGCGTTGAAGCCTTGTCGCCTGCGACAACCAGTCGATATGCATCGTATCGACTCTCGGAGGTGACACCCACAGCGAAGTAAAGCGTTGCGCGCAGCTCCTTGTCTGTGAGCGTACTCATTGTGCGTCCTCCGGGTCCGAACAATCCTTGTCATAAGGCACGTCCTTACCTGCGATATCCGGATAAAGGGCAACAGTGCGGCGATAGCTGGAACCATACTTCTCATATCGAATGAGCTGTCCTTTTTCCAGCTTGAACTGATCCTCTCGCTCGGAGAACGTCGGGCACGCGGAGTAGCCCGTTCCTCCGTCATCGCTGCAGTAGCGGAGATACAACGCGTCTCCACGCACCTCTCCCTGCAACTGGCCATCATTGCCGCGAACGTTGGTTCCCTCGCTCCAATCCCCCGTCACGCGATTGCCACGTTGCTGCAGATGCAGGCTCAAATAGTGGCCCAAGTCGCATTTCTTGGCATACGCCCACTCCCCGGAGAACGACGGGGATTTGCTCGCGGAAGCGGAGGTAGCACACGAGGTGATCAATGCCATCACCATCACTAGCGCGGCCACTGGAAAACGCGGGCTTGATCGCTCTTGCTCAGCCATCGGTCACTCCTTGGACATGGTCTGCGACTCGTATGTGCGGAAGATAGCAACTAGGCCAGGGACGTTCCACAATCCCAGCTCGCTTAACGCAAGAACGCCGAGCAAATTAGGGCACGTGGCGCGGTAATCCCCCCGCAGGTTAGCTGATGCCAGAGTGGAATTTTCTCGTACCCTTTCCGAGGAGGTTCCATGAAGACATCCCGCTCCACCGATAGCCAGATCATCGCCGTGTTCCGCTAGCGGGGTCAGGTTCACTTCCTACGCAAATTTCAGGCTACGTCGTCAGCTCTCGAGAGGTTTTCTCGATATCAGCATCAACGCCTGGCTGCGAGTCTTGTGCCATGGCCAGACTTCCGCGCATCGACCTTCCCGGCATCCCGCAGCACATCGTGCAGCGCGGGAACAACCGCTTGCCCTGCTTTCTGGATGATGGCGATCGATTGCGCTATCTACACCTGATACATGAGGCCCTGCACGCGACAGCCTGCCAGCTGCATGCTTACGTCTTGATGGATAACCATGTGCACTTGCTAGTCACGCCACCTGATGCGGGACGGATCGGGCAACTGATGCAGCGGCTTGGACGAAACTACGTCGCATTGTTCAATAGCCGCCACGGGCGCACGGGCACGCTGTGGGAAGGCCGGTACAAGGCATGTCTTGTGGACAGTGCGGACTACGTCATTCGCTGCTATCGCTACATTGAGCTCAATCCGGTGCGTGCTCGCCTGACCGACAACCCGGCGGCGTATCGCTGGTCCAGTTGCGCTGCCAACCTAGGCCAGCGCAGGCACTCCGCCCTGACACCGCATGCCTGTTGGCTTGCGCTTGGCAGCGACCCGATCGAGCGATCCAACGCCTACCGTGCCCTGCTCGATGAAACCCTCTCCGACGAACTGCTCGCCAGTATTCGCCTTCATCTACAGCAGCAGCGAGCCCTGGGCCACGACACCTTCCGCGCAATGGTCGAAGCCAAGACCCACCGCTTTGCAGGCGTCAGGCCCGCTCATCGGCCACGCAACACCAACACCACCGACTGATAAGTTAGCCTGACCCCGTTATTCGGTGCGCGCGCAGATGACGCTGGTGCCTTAAAACGTGGGGATACCTAAGCACCTGACCCCGTTATTCCCCCTGCTATGCCCCCTCAATCGGAACCGTGATCTGGATTTCTGCCTGCAGCGCCTGCTCTACTGAAGTATAGAGGTCGATATGACTTGGTAAGTCGGGCGCATGAATGGAAACCACGAGGGCATAGCGCGCGCGGCGCTCGAACCGCTCCAATGCCTCGCGACTCTTCCACCATCCGCCAACGGGGAAGACGGCGATGTGTTCACGTGAGGCAAGCTCCGGCGCTGAGCAAGTCATGCGGTCATGATGGAGCGAACCACGAAAACGCTTGCGCGGTCCAAGAAGCCATCGATGGTCGGCCCCCTCAAAGTTCTCGAAAGCCTCGTCGTCCTCTCTCGAGAGCGCATTGATGCGGCTCTGAAATTGCACCGCAGTTTCAGTCGGACGCTGAACAGCAAACCGCAGGCCGTGCGATGCGTAGCGGAAGCGATCGCTACGACCGCGCTCACCGGGGTTCGGTTCGATGAAATACGACAACGACACGCGCAACTCGACGTCCTGGCGCAGCAGCCCTTGTAGGATGTCGCGGGGCCACGGCATCCGGTGAAGGTGCATATCGCGCGCAGTGACGTTACGCCTAATGGCATTGCGCTCATATGGCTGCAACTCGCTTTGCGCGATCAGTGTCAGCGAATCAGCGCCGCTATTGATCGCGGTCGCCAGGTCGGGTTCACCCCAACCGCAATGACGAAGCCTTCGCTCGATGTTATCCCTGCCACCTGGGAACTGCTGCACCAAGCGTTCTGTCCATTGAGCGCTATGAACCATAAGAGCGCGCACAGTTTCCGGCCAAAAGGCGGGATAGTGCGCCATGATCTCGGCCGAGAATCGCGATGCGATAGCGGTAGCCGAGCTCGTCGCCCAAGTCGTTGCAAACTGGCGCTCAATTGGCCGGTGATGCGTAGTCAACAAGCTCAAGCTGTCCAACGGGCTGCACCACAGGCCGTCGTTACCAATGTTCCCCCCCTCGAAGACCACTTCCGGCTTAAACGGTGCCTCGCGCTGCCACCTCTCCGAAGTACTGCTGTACGGGCTTAAGCCGCCGAAATCAGCCACCGGCACGTACTCTCCTGCGAAGCCTTCGGTGATATTTGTCTTGCGCGTAATGGCTCCCACCGTTAAGGCGTTCCAAGCATTCGCCGGATCTTCGATCGACGCCGCGGAGTTGGCAGCGAAATATGTACCAGGCCTGATGCCCGAGACATTACCGCCGCTGACGATCATCAATCTTGGCGATTCACCATTTCCACTCCAATCGGAGCAAAGCGCATCGACCTCGGCCGACCACGCTGTTGGCCGGCCGGTCATGACATGCGTGTCGCTCGTAACCGCCATGGAGAACAGTCTCCGACGATGCGGCGCGTGAATCTCTGGAAGACTCACGGCTTGCGCAGTGATAGGCCCAAAGTGATCTTCATTGTTTGTTCCCCGGTCCGGCAACAACTTGACTGATTCAAGGCGATGCCGAACTCCCCACACCCCCTCGCCCCCAGCGCACCTGTAAGATCACCCCAAAGCGCGAGGCCACATTGTCCGGTTCCGTGACCGTTTTCGTCGCCAGTGCCCCAGTCGGGGTCGACCGCGTGCACGTCGTCTGGCGAGATCGATCTCGCTAGTAGCGGGTGGCCGTGTGCACAGCCAGTGTCCAACACACAGACGTGCGGCACGTCCTCGCCAGGGCCAGCGAATCCGGTTCGGCCGAGAAGCTCGTCCACCCACTCCCGCTGCTCCGCGGCATCAAGCCCCATGAAAAACTCTGCCACCTCGGGCGCGAAGCGCAACTCAGCCAATTGACCCAAAAGGGGGGCCGATTGCTGAAATTGGGCCAACGTGCCACGGACTTGGAGGACAGCGCGCTCGGGGAACAGCAGCGGACGCTGCCCTACCCGCAATCCGACGAGTTCTGCGGCGGCACGAAAGCGGGCAATCCGCTGCATTGGCGTAAGACGCAATGCACTTCGGCGGCCGCGCCGCGCTTCCTCTTGGATGACCGGCGTGCCAATCCACGCCTCAAAATTCGCGACCCGATCAACAACCGGAATTGGGGAGTCGTCGGTCCAGAGATCTTCTATAACCGCAGCACGTATCTGCCGAATGGCATCGAGCAACTTTCGGCCGTCGCGGGGATTGCCTGTGCCAGGAGCTGCCAAGTAGCTAATGATCTTCTGCTCGAAAAGCTCCAACTTCCCCTCAGGCAACCAGACCGTTGCAAGGGTTCCACCCAGCGTCTCGCGAACGTTAAGCAGCTCGATGCCTTCGCTCTTGAGATCCAAGCTGTCGATGGCCAAGTGAACGTCCGGAAAGCTGGCAAAAACCACCCGCAGGCCCAACCCCTCCTCCCATCCAGCTTGCCGTTGCTGATCGATGACACCCGGCATTACCAGACCAAGCTCCATCAAATCTCGACGCAGCGTAGCGGCGTGTGTGGGACGGAATTGGGCGGGAATTATCGCGTTCCGGCCAAAGGCATTGACCGCCCGGTAAGGCGAAACGCTAACTGAAGATTCGGGAAGGACAAAATGTGGACGAGGGTTTCGCGGCGGCATTCAGCACGACCTATGGTGATAGCTGTCCCCAAGCCGAGCGCATGAGCTTGCGCTCCTCAAGCATATCGCCAACATGCTTTGGAGCGACCTTGTCATCGCCATGCATCAATGCTTCCTTGATGGCGTCCTCGGCAGCTTTCGCAATCTCGGCGTAGCTAAGGCTCTCGGCTTGCCTGATTAATGTCTTCCATGGCACGCGACTCGGCATGAAATTCGACAACCGACCGCGCAGCAGGGCCTCAATTTGCTCGGCATTTGGCAGCCGGTAGTGCAATACGTCGTCAAATCGCCGCAGCAACGCTGAGTCCAGAATGTCTGGGTGATTTGTCGCCGCAATGATCAAGCTTTGGGAATGATCGTGTTCGAGCATCTGCAAGAAACTATTCAAAATGCGACGGGCTTCGCCTACGTCGTTAGGCGTCCCACGTTGCGATCCGATAGCGTCAAACTCGTCAAAAAAATAAATACCGCGTGTCGCGCCGATGGCATCGAACACTTGCCGCAAACGCGCGGCAGTCTCGCCCATGAACTTTGTAATCAGTACGTCGAGGCGAATCAGGAACAGCGGCAAACCAAGTTCGCCAGCCAGCGCAGTAGCGGTCAACGTCTTCCCAGTGCCAGGCGGACCCACCAGTAACAGCTTGCGCCGAGGCGATAAGCCATGCGCCACAAAACGGCTGACGTTCCGCTGCTCGCGAATCACACGCTGCAGCTGACGCTCCAGAACCGGGTCAGTGACCAAATCGCTCAAGCGCGTTGCCGGGTATGAGGCGAGCAGCAGCGTGCCCAACTCCCCACGGGGTTGATGAAGCGCGACGGTTTTCGCTCGCGCCTTTGCCGAATCGACAAGTTGGCGAATCTCTTCCGCCAATTTCAAATGGCCGCGGCGCGCCTCTTGGGCAGCAAGCTGCAGAGCAACAGCATAGAAATGCGCCTCATCGCCATCGCGATGGGACTGCACCAGCGCTCTTAGTTGTTCTGCAGTTGACATGGAGCCTCCCCCTTGGGCTGCGCCCTACCGTCATCGTAACCCGACCTGACCACTGCTTGCACAAAACCTTTCATCCGCCCACGGCGCTAGGACCACTTATCACAAACCACGCGATCATAGGAAAGGGAAAAGTTCGGCCTTGTCGGTCGGCGGCCGCGTGGCTCGCGAACTTTGCATCGGACGAAAGGACCGTCATATATCTGCAAGGCCTCCGTTGAGACAAGTCAGGTAACAAGTTCGGGCACGTAGCGCCTGCAATCTATGCCTTCCGTCGGCATTGACATCTTTTCACTAATGGATCCGGGCCGATTAAGGACGCTGAACTGAGGGATGCGTTGACTACACGAGGAAAAGGATCAGGTGAGTTGGCCGCAAAAAGAAGGCGCCCCTAAAGCCGCCTTCTTTGTCCCGTCTTTCGCTAATCCTCAAACCCCAACCGGATTAGCCTTCTCAGGATCAATCTTGTACTGCTTGATCGCCCGGGCCACATCCTTCCCCGTCATCTTCCCATCCTTCGCCAACGCAGCAATCGCCGCATGCGCGATGTAGTACCGATCCACCTCGAAGAACCGGCGCAGGTTCGCACGCGTATCCGAGCGACCGAACCCATCCGTGCCGAGGACGCTGTAGGTCATCGGGACGAAGCTGCGGATCTGGTCGGCGAACAGGCGCACGTAGTCGGTGGCGGCGATGGCCGGGCCCTGGCGGCCTTCCAGTAGCTGGGTGACGTAGGGCTTGCGCTGCTGGCCTTCCGGGTGCAGGCGGTTCCAGCGTTCGGCGTCGAAGCCGTCGCGGCGCAGTTCGTTGAAGCTGGGGCAGGACCAGATGTCGGCGGTGACGCCGAAGTCCTTGTCCAGCAGTTCCGCGGCGGCAATGGCTTCGCGCAGGATGGTGCCCGAGCCCAGCAGCTGTACGCGCAGCTCGCCCTTCTTGGGCTTGCCGGCGTCGGTGAGCAGGTACATGCCCTTGATGATGCCCTCGGCCGCGCCGTCCGGCATGCCAGGATGGACGTAGTTCTCGTTCATCAGGGTGATGTAGTAGTACTCGTCGATCTGGTCTTCCATCATCGCCTTCATGCCGTGCTGCATGATGACGGTGACTTCGTAGCCGAAGGTCGGGTCGTAGCTACGCACGTTGGGGATGCCGCCGGCGACGAGCTGGCTGAAGCCGTCTTCGTGCTGCAGGCCTTCGCCGTTGAGGGTGGTGCGGCCGGCGGTACCGCCGAGCAGGAAGCCGCGGGTGCGCATGTCCGCGGCCTGCCAGGCGATGTCGCCCACGCGCTGGAAGCCGAACATCGAGTAGTAGATGTAGAACGGCAGCATCGGCACGTTGGACACCGAGTAGCTGGTGCCGGCGGCCATCCACGAGGCGATCGCGCCCGGCTCGCTGATGCCTTGCTGCAGCACCTGGCCGGTCTGGTCTTCGCGGTAGTACATCAGCTGGTCGGCGTCGACCGGCTTGTACTTCTGGCCGAACGGGGCGTAGATGCCGATCTGGCGGAACATGCCTTCCATGCCGAAGGTACGCGCTTCGTCGGCCACGATCGGCACGATGCGCGGGCCCAGTTCCTTGTCGCGCAGGGCGATGTTGAGGCTCTGCACGAAGGACATGGTGGTCGAGTAGGTGCGCTCGCCGCTCTCCTTGAGCAGGCGGTCGAACTTGTCCAGCGTGGGCGCGACGAACGACTTGCTGGCCTTGGTGCGGCGCTGCGGCAGGTAACCGCCGAGGGCGCTGCGGCGCTCCTTGAGATACTGCACTTCCGGCGAATCTTCGCCAGGGTGGAAGAACGGCACCTGGCCGTCTTCCAGCTGCTTGTCGCTGACCGGGATGTTGAAGCGGTCGCGGAAGTGCTTGACCGCGGCGTCATCCAGCTTCTTGGTCTGGTGGGTGGGGTTGAGCGCCTCACCGGCCGAACCCATGCCGTAGCCCTTGACCGTCTTGGCCAGGATCACGGTAGGCATGCCGGTGGTGTTCACGGCCTGGTGGTAGGCGGCGTACACCTTGTGCGGGTCGTGGCCGCCACGGTTGAGGCGCCAGATGTCGTCGTCGGACAGGCCGGCGACCATGGCCGCGGTCTCCGGGTACTTGCCGAAGAAATTGGCGCGGGTGTAGGCGCCGCCGAAGGCCTTGCAGTTCTGGTATTCGCCGTCGACGGTTTCCATCATCAGCTTGCGCAGCACGCCGTCGCTGTCCTTGGCCAGCAGGGCATCCCAGTAACCGCCCCACAGCAGCTTGATGACCTTCCAGCCGCCGCCGCGGAACACGCCTTCCAGTTCCTGGATGATCTTGCCGTTGCCGCGCACCGGGCCGTCCAGGCGCTGCAGGTTGCAGTTGACCACGAAGATCAGGTTGTCCAGGCCTTCGCGGCCGGCCAGCGCGATGGCGCCGAGGGTTTCCGGCTCGTCGCTCTCGCCGTCGCCGATGAAGCACCACACCTTGCGGTCGGACTTCTCGATGAGGCCGCGGTTTTCCAGGTAGCGCATGAACTGCGCCTGGTAGATGGCGGCCAGCGGGCCCAGGCCCATCGACACGGTGGGGGTCTGCCAGAACTCGGGCATCAGCCACGGGTGCGGGTAGGAGGAGATGCCCTGGCCGTCCACTTCCATGCGGAAATTGTCCAGCTGGGACTGGCTGATGCGGCCTTCGAGGAAGGCGCGGGCGTAGATCCCCGGGGCGCTATGGCCCTGGATGAACAGCAGATCGCCCGGATGGTTGTCCGAAGGCGCACGCCAGAAGTGGTTGAAGCCCACGTCGTACAGCGTGGCGCTGGAGGCGAAGGAGGCGATGTGGCCGCCCAGGTCACCCGGCTTGCGGTTGGCCCGCACGACGGTGGCCATGGCGTTCCAGCGGATGATCGAGCGGATCTTCCACTCCAGCGCGGAGTCGCCGGGGTGCTTGGCCTCGTTGGCCGGGGAGATGGTGTTGACGTACTCGGTGGTGGGCGAGAACGGCAGGTAAGCGCCGGCGCGGCGGGTCTGTTCGACCATGCCTTCCAGCAGCTGATGGGCGCGCTCCGGGCCTTCGACGTCGATGACGGCCTTGATCGATTCGAGCCACTCCTGGGTCTCGAGCGGGTTCGGATCGTTGTGCAGCACTTCGTTCAACCAGTTCATTAGCGCTCCCGGGGGGACACACCCCGCGGGTGTGTCGACATCGTGAATTCGTGAACCCCCAAGTGTACCGCACGCACCTGTTGCCATTCCTCGCTACGGGTGCGTATGGAATGGGACGCTGTTGTGCGCTGCGTGGAGCCTGGGTGCCTGTTGAAACGCCGATGCGGCGCAGCGGGCGCGGCCGGTGTACGACCAAAGGATGAGGGGCAGCGGCAGGCGATGGCCGGGCGCTGCCGCATCGAGTGGGCCGCTGTGCATGCCCGCCCGTAGGAGCGCACTTGAGCGCGAGCAGCTTTATCGGTGAAGCCCGTCGCGCCCGGGGGCGCTCCTACGCGATGGCGTGGTCTTTGGGTTTGCCAGGACATCGCCCCGCGGCGGGCGCCGCCCCGTGGCAGCGTGCTGGTCAGAATGCTTGCAGCGCTTCGGTCAGTTGGCCGTTGTTGTTGACTGCGCCCATGGTGTAGCCCTGCCAGC
This sequence comes from Xanthomonas euvesicatoria pv. euvesicatoria, assembly GCF_020880415.1. Classification (GTDB taxonomy): domain Bacteria; phylum Pseudomonadota; class Gammaproteobacteria; order Xanthomonadales; family Xanthomonadaceae; genus Xanthomonas; species Xanthomonas euvesicatoria. The sequence continues at coordinate 11,617 of NZ_JAJIUJ010000108.1, forward strand.
CCGGGTAGGCGTTGGGCTCCCAATAGAACACGCCGAGGACGCGCGCCGATGCTGCTGCTGCGGCTGAGCAGGTTGCTGAGCATGGCGCGGGTGGTGGCCGCCTGCTGCCAATCCATGCCGACCTCGGAAATCACCACATCGCTGCCGTAGCGCGCAATCATGTCGCGCATGTTGGTGTCCAGGCGGCTGTTGTAATCCTGCCAGCTGCCGACGGGCGGGTAATGCGACATGCCGATCACGTCCCACTTGCCGCCGGCCGAGCGCAGGTTGTCGAAGAACCAGCGGAAGTTGGCGTTGTCGTAGCCATTGGCCAGATGCAAGACGACCTTGGCGTTGGGATACACCGCCTTGGTGGCGGTGTATCCGCTGTTGATGAACTGGCCCAGGGTGGCGAAGTTGGGCGTCTTGCCCTCGTTCCACAGCATGCCGCTGTTGATCTCGTTGCCCACCTGCACCCAGCTGACGGTGATGCCGTTGTCCTTGAGGTATTTGAGGATGCCCTGGGTGTGGCTGTACACATCGGTGTTGAGCTGGGCAACGGAGTGGCCGGCCCATGCCGCAGGCTTGGTCTGTTTGCCCGGGTCGGCCCAGCTGTCGCTGTAGTGGAAGTCGATCATGATGCGCATGCCTTGCGCGGCGGCGCGCTTGGCCTTGTCCAGGGTGTCGCGGCCATCGTTCCAGCCGCCGGACGGGTTGACCCAGACGCGCAGGCGAATGGCGTTGCCGCCGACATCCTTGAACAGCTTGATGAAGTCGGTGGTGTTGCCGGCTGCATCGCGAAAGACCTGCGGCGGATTGTTGGCGGCCTGTTGATTGAGCCAGCTGACGTCCGCGCCTTTGGCGATGCCTTGCGCGCTGACGCCGGCGCTGCACAGACACAGCAGCACGATGAGCCATACACGGTGGTAGTGCCTGCAAAAGATGGTCATGAAACGCTCCCTCGATCGATGGATGTCGCGCCGGTTGGCGCCTTGCTTGATCCCCTGTCTTGCCTGGTGCGTGTGCGCGGCGTGGCATGTGCCTGGCCGTGCATTGCTGCAAATCCGTGGCGATTCAAGCACGGCCGTACAGCCCGGTTGAGGCCGCTATAGGTGCGGGGAGTTGTGGCATAGCTCGATGCAGGAAAACCTTGCATTTGCACACGTCGCGCGGGCCGGTTGTTGTGCAGATGCAGCAGCAGCGGTGCGCATGACTGCGCGAATGAACGCAAAAACACCGGGCAGGCCCGGCGTCTTGATGCAATGTTCGATGGTGGCGATGTGAAGTCCGGCCGGCGTGCGGCATGGGCCGCAGCGTGATGTGTCACTTCACACCCAAACGCTGCAGCGCCAAACGCCCCTCAGCCCATGGCGCGTGCGCCCTGCTGCTGTTGCTGGGTCTGGGACTGTTGCTGCTCCAATGCCACCGACTGACGCGCCGCGTTTTCGGCGACGCGTTGGCTGCTCTGTTCCAGCGGGGTATTCATTGCCGTCATGGTGTCCACGCTCACGCGCAGCTGTGCCGGGTCGTCGACACGTCCCTGCACGGCAAAGGTGCGTGCGGCATCCGGGCTCATCATCACCGCATCGATGCGCTGGCCACCGGCGGCGTGCATTTCCGATGCGAGCGAACCGGATAACTGCGCGCTGTGCTGGTCGGGCGTGCGCCCGGCACGTGCGTCCTGCGCATGCACGCCGCGCTGGGCATCCTGGAACAGGCCATTGCCCACGTGCCCAGGTTGATCGATCCGCAAGGAGGTGTGGCCGTTGCCATGCTCGCGTGCGTCGCGCTTGGCCGGCTCGCCCGGCGCGAGCGGGCCGCGGATGGCATCGATGGCGTCCTGGCCGAGGCCGCGCGCGCTACGCGTAAGGATGGTGGTACCGGTGCGCAGCCCATCGATATCGCTGCGGTACTCCTCGATCATGCGCTTGTTCTGCTCGGCAAGCGGGCGCGCGTTGGGGTCCCTGAGCGCAGAATGTTCGCCCAGAAAGTTGCCCAGCTTGTGCGCTCCGAGCGACCCGCCGGCAGCGACCAGCGGGTAGTCCGGAATCAGAAAGTTCGCCTTGCTATTGCTGTAGCCGGCACCACTCAAGGTGGCAATCTCATCGGGCTTGGCGTACATGCGCACCTGCCCGAAGTGCGGCGATGCCGCGCTGACCGGGTCCGATGCCATGACGTGATTGATCACGCTATTGCCACCTTCCGGAATGCGATAACTCAGACTGGCCGCGCCATACGCGTTGAAGGTTTCGCCCTTGAGGTCGTAGTGGTGTGCGGACACCTGCGCAAGCGCGCCGCCGAGCGAATGGCCAGTGACGGTCACTTCCGGTTGATGACCGGTTCGCTTGCCGACATCCTTGGCGATGTCCATCGCATGCTTGGTCAGCGCAAGCGCATCTGCAGCCTGTGGATTGGTCCGCGAGGTTACCATAGTGGCATCGGTGAGCACGTCATTGACCGCGCCCTCGGTGCCTCGATGCGCAACCACGATCTCGCCACTGGTTTCACGGCGGTAAACCGTGCCCTGGTAACCGTTGGATTGATTGTTGACGTGATCGAGAACGGCATAACGCTCTCCCTCGATCGTGACGATCTCTTCGTGCCCCGGTGCACGCCGACCGACGGCGCGATCCTTGTAGGCGTCCTCGGATAAACCGGCATATTGCGGTGACGGAATACTCATGGCGCAACTTCCTTGGCAGCCAGCGTGATGGTGAAGAGATTGTCGCGGATCTCAGGCTTGAAGTTCTCCGGGCTGAGCTCGCCGGTGTCCGGGAAACTCTTGGATTCCGAGCGCGGATAGCCGTCTTTCCAGTAGTACTTGGTCACCGCCTGCTGCGCGGTCACCGTCTTGGCTTCGATAAACGACAAGAACCGCGTGTCTTCTTCGGCACCGGTGGCCTTGAGCAACACGCTGGCGCCGCTGAATTCCCAATGGCACACGCCGCGACCGTAGTAGTCCTCGTCCTGCATCAGATCCAGATACACGGTGCCGCGGTATTCGGTCTCGGAAATCTTCTTGAGCGCGACATTTTCCTGACTGGTGATGCGGCCGGCTGTGCCGGTTTCGGGCTGGATCTTGCCGCATTCCTGCTCATTGCTGACGTCGTATTGCGCCGCAGCCTCCACCAGGCCAAACGCGCCAGGCGCCTTGTCCACGGTGAGCGTGACCTCGTAGGCCCTACGCGGACTCGGATTCACCTTGGCAAGACCGCGGCCGCCGGCCTGGACGTCGGCTGCTGCAGTTGCCTCGGTGGCGGGGGAATGGGTCTGGGTCATGCTGGTCTCCGGGGGGTGACAGGCCGTAAGCAAAAGGGCCAGCAGGCTTGGGGTCAACATCTGGCGCAAGGCCGGCCTCCGTGGCAGGTGGGCGGCCAATCTAGTCCGCTCGCGTTCGGCCGGTCAATCGAGACCTCGTGAGGATGAGGCTGCCAGGGAGAGTTGTGCGTGGCAGCAAAGCTGCCATGATCCAGCGCAGCCGCTGCCACGAAGAATGCGCCATGCGCAACCGCCCGCGATCACTGCCACCCCAGACATCGGTCGCCGCGCGCATGCCCTGGCGCCGCAGCTTGCGCATGCGTGTGCTGCTGGCGGCCACCGCAGTGCTGGTGGCCCTGCTGACGGTGCTGGGCACGGTGTTCTACCTGGGCGCACGCGCCGAGCTGGTGGAGGCGGCGCGTACCGAGGTGGATGGCCTGACCGAACAGACCGCGCGCAGCCTGGCGGCCTTGCTCGATTCGGTGCAGGTGAGCGGGCGCACGCTGGCCGCCAGCAGTAGCGGCGTGGGGCTGCAGCCGTTCAATCTGCGTGCGTTGCTGCTGGCCACGCTCACCGGCGACCCGGATATCGGGGCGGCGCGGCTGATCATCGCACCGCGTACGCAAAAGGCCGGCGACAGCGGGTTTGTGTGGTACGTGCACCGCAGCGGCACGCGCATCGCAGAAAAATCCGCGCTGGAACTGGGTTATGACTATCGCGCGATGCCCTGGTATCTGCGCACCCAGCGCGAGGGCCGCGCATGGTGGTCCGAGCCCTACCTGGATGCCAACGGCGGCGGCCTGTACACCAGCTACAACCTGCCGCTGCGCCGGCCTGGCGATGCACCGGATACGGCGCCGGTCGGCATGGTGAGCGTGGATCTGCCGCTGCAGCATCTGCGCGAGATCATCGATCAGCTGCCGCGCGATATCGGCATCCAGACGATGCTGCTGTCGCCGGAAGGCCTGCTGGTCTTCAGCCCCGACCCGGCACTGAATCTGCGCCATTCGCTCACGGCCTACGTGGCCCGGTCGCGCCCGGATCTGCGGCCATTGCAGCGCGCCGTCGCTGCCGGCCAGCCGATCTCGTTTTCGCATACCGCGCCCGATGGCGAGCGCTTTCTGACCCACAGCGCGGCGGTGGGGCGCAGCGGCTGGACCTTCGTGCTGTCGGCCTCCGAAGGCTACGTGCTGGCCGGCCTGAACTGGCTGGCGGCGTGGGTGGCGCTGGCCGCGCTGCTGGGCGCGTTGGTGTGGTGGTGGTTGATGCGGCGGATCACGCGCAAGTTGACGCGGCCGATCGAAGAACTGACGGACACCGCCGAGCACTTCCGGCGCGGCGAATTCGAATACCCGTTGCAGCACATCGAACGCGACGACGAGGTAGGCGTGATGGCACGCGCCTTCGACAGCGCACGCGATGCGATCCGCCATCACATCGCCGAGATCGGCGAGATGACCGCCGCGCGCGAACGCATGCACAGCGAGCTGCAGATTGCGCGCGAGATCCAGCAGGCGATGCTGCCTTCCGGGCGCACCTTCGACCGCGCCAGTTCGCATCTGGAAACCTGCGCATGGCTGGAGCCGGCCAAGGCGGTGGGCGGAGATTTCTACCACTTCGTGGAAACCGAACCGGGCCTGCTGTGGTTCGTGGTGGGCGATGTCTCCGACAAGGGCGTGCCGGCGGCCTTGTTCATGGCGCGCGCGGTGAGCGTGCTGGAGATTGCCGCACGGCGGTACACGCGCCCGGACGCGATTTTGATTGCCGCCTCCACGCGGTTGGCCGAAAACAACGAGACCTGCATGTTCGCCACCGTGCTGTGCGGCCTGATCAACGTGGTCAGCGGCGACTACTGGCTGGCCAGCGCCGGGCACGAGCCGCCCTTGTTGATCGATATCGATGGCAAGGCGCGCCCGTTGCCGCTGGAAACCGGTGCACCGCTGGGGATCGAGCCGCAGGAATCCTACCCGGTGCTGCAGGGCCGCATGAGCGCAGGGCAGACCTTGCTGGGCTACACCGATGGCGTGACCGAGGCGATGGACGAGCGCGGCGCCAGCTACGGACTGGAGCGGTTGCTGACGGCGCTGCACCCGCGCCGCAGCGCGGCGGCGCAGTGCAAGGCGGTGATCGCCAATATCGCCCGTTTCACCGGCACGGCCGATCCGTACGACGACATCACGCTGCTGGCGATCCGGCTGCGCCAGGAGCATGCTGGGCGGGTCGCACACGCTGGCCGGGACGCGCCCGGAAAGGCAACGACTGCATGAAGCTCGATTTGGCCATCGCGCCATCGCTGGCCCAGCTGGCGGGCGCCAACGATGCGCTGGAACAATCGCTCACGCTCGAGGGCCTACACGCCGAGCGCATCGGCCAGGTACGGCTGATCGTGGAAGAGCTCGGCTGCAATGCGCTGACCCACGGCCAGTGCGCGGCACAGCCGCTGCGTTTGCAGCTGCAGCTGGACGCGCAGGCGCTGGTATTGGAAATGCACGATGCAGGCAGCGCTTTCGACCCCTGCGCCGCGCCCATGCCCGAGGTGACCGACGAGCTCGACGACCGCGCCATCGGCGGGCTGGGGTTGTTTCTGGTCCATCAGTTCGCCGATCACATCGACTACCGCCGCGATGGTGCATATAACGTCGTGCGCGTCACCCTGCTGCACCCGTACGCCCCTGTCCCCGAGGCCCTGTCATGACCACGCTCGCCATTCAGATCGACCCGCCGCAAGACACCCGTCAACGCGTCATTCTGACCGGGCGGCTGGACACCCACACCTACCAGGACCTGGACGCGGCACTGTCGCCGTTGCTGGGCACCCGCATCACCACGCTGGTGCTCGACCTGAGCGCACTGGAATACATTTCCAGCGCCGGCATCCGCTGCATCTTCAAGGCGCGCAAGGCGCTGGCCACGCGCCAGGGCAAGGTGCTGGTGAGCAACCCGCAACCGCAGATCCGCAAGGTCTTCGACATGGTCAAGGCGGTGCCGTTGAGCGACGTGTTCGCCTCCACCGAAGAGCTGGACGCGTACCTGGCGGCGATGCAGCGCAAGGTGATCGAACAGAGCGCGCAAAGCGATACGCCGATCGTGCCGCACTTCGCCGAAGCCTGAGCGCAGCTGTACTACCGACGGGGCCCACCGCCGGGCGCGGCAAGGCACGTTGCGGCTTGTACGCGCGCCGTGCGGTCGCTGCGGGCTTTCCATCGGGGCTGACGACTGCGCGCCACATCGATGTCGCCGCCGACGTCGCCTGCGCGCACATGTGGGGACCTGTGCGCGTGGGTGCCGGCACCACCTTGGTTAGGCTATGACGCCCTGCCCTGCGCGTTGCCATGCCCGCACTGATCATCTTCGATTTCGACGGCACGCTTGCCGATTCGTTTGGTTTTTTCCTGAGCACCCAGCGGCTGCTGGCCGAACGGCATGGCTTTCGCGCCGCGCAAGCGCATGAAGTCGACGATGCACGTCGCCTAAGCACGCGCGAATTGCTCAAGGCATCGGGCCTGAGCGCGTGGCGCGTGCCATGGGTGGCGGCCGACTTCATCCGGCTCATGCGCGCCGCGCCACCGGTGGCGTTGTTTCCCGGCATTGCCCACACCGTGGGCGCGTTGCATGCCGGGGGTACCCGACTGGCCGTGGTGTCGTCCAACTCCGTGGAGAACGTGCAGCGCGCGCTAGGCGCAGAGCTGAGCGCCACATTTGCCGTCATCGAAGGCGGCGCGCATCTGCTGGGCAAACAACGCGCCTTGCGTCGTGTGCTGCGTGCCACCGGGCACACTGCGGCGCAAGCGGTCTACGTGGGCGACCAGGTCGCCGACTGGGAAGCCGCACAGCTCGTGGGCCTGCCGTTTGCCGCAGTGGCCTGGGGCTATGCGCATCCGGACGTGTTCGCCGGGTTGGCCGGAACGCAGTTGATCGAACGCGTGGAAGACTTGCTTGCGTTGAGCGGGGATTAGACGGCGAGACTGCGCATTGGCAGCGCTGGGCCTTGCCGATGATGCGTGTCGACATACCCTCATCCGCCCGTCGGGCACCTTCTTGCGATGGGAGGAAGGAAGGCGGGATCTCGGGGCGCCTGGCGCTGCGCCCGGACAGTGCCAATCTCTACACCCCACCTACCCGCGGCAACGGCGCCGGTACGTTCAACATGCCACCGGCCGCGACATACGCTGCCAGGGCCTGACCCTGGCTCAACAGGTGCCCGTGCATGGTGCGCTCGGCGCCTTCGGCATCGCCACGTCGCACGCAGTCCATCAGTTGGCGATGTTCCGCCAGCGATTGCGCCATGCGTCCGGGCGTGAGCAACTGACGGCCGCGGTGCATCTTCAAGATGCGGTGCAGATCGTGCGTCACCCGGATCAACCATGGATTGCCGGCGTACTGCTGCACGGTTTCGTGGATCAGGTAATTGTTGCGGTAATACTCGGCCACATCGCCGGCCGCCGATGCGGCTTCCATTGCCGCGTGCAGCTCTTCCAGGCGCTGCACGCCGGCCGCATCAATGCGCTTGACCGCATCGTGCGCGCAGCGGCCTTCCAGCATCGCCATCACCGGAAACAACTGGTTGAGGTCTTCCAGCGTCAGCCGGGTGACCCGGCTGCCGCGGCCGGCATCCAGTTGCACCAGGCCTTCGGCCGCGAGCAGCTTGAGACTTTCGCGCAGCGGCGTGCGGCTGATGCCCAGCTCTTCGGCCAGGGCCGGCTCGTCGATCCACTCGCCCGGCGGCAGCGCGTAATCGTAGATCTTCTGACGCAGGCGCTCGGCCACTTCCTCGTACAGCGGCACGCGCTTTTTGGAGGCGCGCGAATCAGGAGCGAGGGTCATGGCGGGCAGGCTGTCGGCATCGGGTCGGGGCACCCATTCTACGTGGGCGCCCCGCTGCGCTGTGGCGCGCGGACCGCATCACAGCCAGCCCGGCACCACGAAGACCAGCCACGCCGCCAGCGGCCCCAGCAACACCACCAGGCCGCTGTAGATCAGGAAGCGGCGGAACAGGCCGTCGCGCTCTTCCTTGGCCGCCGAGGCCACCACCAGCGCGCCGTTGGTGGAAAACGGGCTGACGTCGACGATGGTGGAGGACACGGCCAGCGCGCAAATCACCCCGGCCGCGCCCAACTGGCCCTGCATCAGGAATGGCACCGCCAACGGAATGGTGGCGCCCAGTACCGCTGCCGAGGAGGCGAATGCAGAGACGATACCGCCGACGTAGCAGACCAGCAGCGCGCCCAGCAGCGGCATGCCGATGTGCGACACGCCGGTGCCGATGTAGTCCACCGCACCGGATTTTTCCAGCACGGCGATATAGGTCACCACGCCGCTGATCAGCAGCACCGTCGACCAACTGATGCCGTCCACCGCGCCCTTCTGTGCGTTGGGCGAGATCAGCGCCAGGGCCACCGCCACCGTGATCGAGACCAGGCCGACGTTGAGGTTGTAGATCAGCGCAGCAACGCCCAGGCCCAGCAGGCCGATCAAGGTGATCACGCGGTCGCGGGTGATGAACACCGCCTCCAATGCCAGCGGGTCGGTGGACAGGGTGCCGCCGCCCGGCGCCACCAGCGCGCCATGCCCTTCGATCGCGAAGCCGCGGTGCGATGCCTGGTCGCCGGCAACCGCCACGTACTGCGCATCGGCCAGCGACAGCTCCTGCCGGCGCATCAGCTTCAACCCACCGAAGGCGCAGAAGCAGATGATCGCCATCATCAGGTTGAAGCCCAGGCTGGTGAGGAACACCGCCATCTCGCTGACGTCCAGCCCGGCCTTTTCGACCACCTTGTTGGTGATGCCGCCATACACGCTGATCGGCGAGAAGCCGCCGCCCTGTGCACCGTGGATCACCAGCAGGCCCATCATCAACGGGTTGATGCGGTACTGCTTGGCGAAGCGCAGCGCCACCGGCCCGATGATGGCCACCGCTGCCGGCCCCAGCGCACCGAATGCGGTCAGCAGCCCGGTGATGACGAACATCACCCAGGGGATGGCGACGATGCGCCCCCGCACCGCGCGCACTGCCCAGTGCACCAGCAAATCGATGGTGCCGTTTTTCTGCGCGATGGCGAACAGATAGGTAATGCCCACCAGGGTCAGGAACAGGTCGCCGGGAAAGCCGGCCAGCACTTCCTTGCCCTCCAGCCCCACCCACACGCCGCCAATGATGAAGGCCAGCGCGAACGCCACCGCCCCCATGTTGATGGGCAATGCGGTGGCGACGATGAACATGATCACCAAGCCAAGAATCGTTGCAATTTGCGGGGTCATGCGCCCTCCCAGACACCTGATACGCGTACAACACGGATGGCCGCCCGCCACCCTGGGGTCACACCGTGTGCAGCACCTGCCGGACCGTCATGCCGCGCGCTCGCACGCAGCCGTGACCCATTCGAGAACACCCTGAGTGCTGTGGAATTCGTCCACCGAGCGCGCTTCGCATGCCGGCAGCACCTCGCGCGCCATCCGCGCCAATGCGCTGCCGGGGCCGAGTTCGAGAAACACGCGTGCGCCGCGCTCGGCGGCTTGCACCAGCACGTCGTACCAACGCACGGTCTGCGCGATCTGCCTGGACAGCGTGTCGATCACCAGGGCGTGCGTACCGACCGCACGCGCATCGATGCCTGCCAAGACGCGCAACTTGGGCGCGACGAGGTCTGCGGTTGCCAGTTCAATGGCAAAGCCTTCGGCAGCCGCGCTCAACCACGGCGTGTGCGCCGGCACGCTGACCGGCAGCAGCGTGACGCGCGCACCTTGTGCGCTGGCAGCCTCGCCAAGCGCCTGCAATGCAGTGCGCGGGCCGCCGAGTACGGCATGATCGTCGCCGTTGATGATGGCGAGCGCTGCGCCGTGCGTCTGACACAGCGTTTCCAGGCCGCGCAAGGGCACACCGACTACCGCCATCAGCCCTGCCTGCTGCGGGCTGGCCGCATCCATCAACCGGGCGCGCGTCGCTGCCAGCTGCAGGCAGGTGTCGATGGACATGCTGCCGGCCACCGCATGGGCGGCAAGCTCGCCAACGCTATAGCCGAGCACCATCAGCGGCGTGGGAAGTTGCGCATGCAGCACCTGCCAGTGCGCCAGCGTACCGGCGCAGACCAGTGGCTGTGCGATGGCATTGGCGTAGCGGCCCGGATCTGCGGCCAGTGTTTGTGGTGCGGCGCCAAGCACGCGCTGTGCGCTGGCGAGGACGGCGGCTGCCGCAGGCGCATCGCCGACACGCGCGAACATCTCGGCATGTTGGCCGCCTTGGCCCGGGCAGAGCACGGCCAGGCTCATGCGGTAGCCTGACCGTGTTCGCAGAAATGCCTTGCGCGCACGCTGCCGTGTTCCGTATTGCAAGCAATGTGGCGAGACACCTGGATGCGAAGGTCGACTGAGGAGCAATGTGCGACGTGTGTTGCGACGGCGGGCAGGCCAGCCGGCGTTGCGCCGCTGAGCAGAACGCCGCGGCAGTGCGCCTGCGCATGCACCACATGTTCTGCAGCCAGCGAGCAAACGCGGCTCATGCCAGCTCCTGCCGATGCAGGAACCATGCACAGGCCAGCAGATCCGCGCTGCCGCCAGGGCTCAGGCGACGCGCGACAAACTGCTGGCCGATGGCATGCAACTGCACGCGCCACTGCGGGTGCGCAACGCCGCCGTCGGCAAGGAAGGCTGCCGCCTGCGCCTTGGCGAATGCCAGGCCCTCCGCCCCGCCACGATGCAAAAGATTGAGATCGTCCACCTGGGCGATGAGCTGCATCAAGGTCTGCGCCAGCGCCGCTTCACGCGTGGCGCCCCCCGCAAGCGCAGTACGCAACGCAGGCAGGGCGATCTCGCGCAGCACCGGATACCCTGCCGCGGCGTGTTCGCGCACGCCACTGATGCGGTACTGCGCACGCACCCGCTGGCCATGGCTGTGCGGATCCAACGGTGCAGCCTGCAATGCATCGCGCCAGGCGCGTACGCCATTGCAGACCTGTTCTGCAGTGGGTCGCCGCCGCTGCGCAACCCACAGGCGTGCAGCCTGCGCAGTGAGCAGGCCAAGGCTGAAAACCGCGCCGCGATGCGTATTGATGCCACAGGTAGCGCGCAACATCGCGGACTCGGCCCCGATACCCAGCTCGCGGAGCCGCTCGAATGGCGCATGGTCGATGCCGGCCTGGGCAATGGCGGCAAAATAGCCACGCAAGGCGAACAGGCTACGCATGAAGGTGGCGGCATCCATGTCGGTGTGGCTGCCGCTGTCGAACGGCGTCACCAAGCCAGGCTTGGGCGCGCAGGCCAGCTCTGCATGCAGGGCGCCAACCGCCAGACGTGCGAGCTGGTAGGCAGCATCGTGCGGCGGTGCAGGTGCACCGGCAACCCAGGTTTGCTGCAGCTGTGCGCTCATGCCGCACTCCGGACCGGAAACAGCGCAGCACGCGGCAATAGCCGGCAGTCCTGGTTGGATTTCACCAACACCTGTTGCGCAGTGCCGGCGTACTCGCGCCAGTTCACCGCGTTGTCTTCGGGCAACAGCAGTTCGCCATCGGCGCGCAGCCCGTGCTGCTGCTCCCAGCGCTGCAGCAGCGTGACCAGCGCGCGCGCTTGCTCTGGCGTTTCGATGGGCCACAACAGATCCAGATCCGATTGCGCGTGCACATACGTCAGGCCGGTCAGGGCTTGCCAGGCAAAGCTGCCGAAGACGTGCGGGCGCAACGCATGTGCGCGCGCTTGAGCGAGCAGGGCCTGCAGTAACGGCTGCACCGCGACAGGTGCCTGTGGCGTCACCGCATCCAGTGTCAGCGGGGCAGTGCAGCGTGCGATATCGGCCACGTGCGCCTGCAGGGCCAAGCGCTGCTTGCCTTCGCTGGGCGGCAGCGGCACGCCAAGCCGAACGCTGCCGGGTGCCTGACTGCCATCGCCACGTGCCACCACCGCTGGCAGGCCGGCCGCGAACCACTGCCGCAGCCGTGGCTGCGCGCCAGGCGTGACGGCCTGCCACTGCGCATCTTCACGCAACCACACCAGAGCGTGGCGGCCGGCCATGCTCAGGCCTCGCCCGCAGCCACGGCGCTGGCGACATCGCGCGCCAGCGTGCGCCCGCCGCGTTGCGCGCCGCGTGCACGGCGCTGGTCGCCGTCGACCGGCGCGGCCAGTGCGTCGAGCAGCACCTGCGCCAGATCGCCTTCCCACAGCGATTCCACCGCGCCCATGCGCACGTAGTTTTCCACGCCCGGCGCAAACACCGGCGAGCTCTTGCTCAACGCCTGCAAGGTGTCGACCGATTGCTTGGTCACGCGCGCCATCGCACGCAGATCCATGACCCGGATCTGCGCATCGGGCAATGCATGGATATGGTCGGCCATCAACCCGAACGACAGGAATCCACCGCTGACCGATTCGCCATAGACCAGCGTGACCAGCCGCGCACCGCGCGTGCGTGCCAACTCCAGCGCACGCGCCAGGTGCGCGAAATACCCGTTGATGCCGAGCAGTTCGTCGCGCCGTGCCAGCCGCTGCCCGGCGGTGTCGGCCAGCATCACGATCGGGCGCTGCGGGTATGCGCGGGTACTCGCCAAGACAGTGGCAGCCAGGGCCAAGGCGTGATCGACACCGACTTCGAGCTTGTTGGCGGTACCGATCACGGTGACATCGCCGGCGGCGGTGGTTGCGCTGCCGGTCAGCACATCGTCGTTGCGCGCGATGGCGTGACCGAGCGGAAACAGCTGATCGAGCAAGTGACTCAGGTCCATGGAAGGCTCCGGTCTGCGGTCGCGGCAAGAAAGGCCTCGGTATCGAGCAGCGGCAGGCGCTGCGCATCGACGATGCCTTGGCGCTTCCAGATCTCCAGCCCGTCGCGGCAATCGCCGTAGGCATCGATGCGCGCTGTCAACTGCTGCTGCGCATGCTCCAGTGCCTGCAATGCGGCCTCACCCGTCGCTTCGGTAAGCGCATCGAACGTGGCCAGCGCTGCATCGGCGAAGGCATCGATGCGATCGGCCACCAACGTGTGGGCTTCGCCAAGCAGGTAGCGGTGTTTGCCGCCGGTGACGCGCCACACCAGCGCACGGTCGCGCGCGTCGAACTCTTCCACCCCGCGCACGGTTTCGATCACGTCCGGGCCGGACAACGACAGGCGGCCTTCTTCGGACATGATCACCGCGCTGCAGCAGCGCGCCACGATGCCCATGCCGCCGAACGCACCGTTGCCACTGCCGATCAAGGCCAGCACCGGCACACCGGCGGCACGCGCGCCCAAGGTGGCACGCATGATTTCGGAAATGGCGATGAGCCCTGCATTGGCTTCGTGCAGACGCACGCCGCCGGTGTCCAGCAGCAATAGCACCGCTGCCGGCTGCGTGTTTGCGGCGCGCTCCAGCAGGCCGGTGAGTTTGGCGCCATGCACTTCGCCCACGCCGCCGCCCATGAAGGCGCCTTGCTGCGCAGCGATCAACACGTTGCGGCCGCGCAAGGTGCCTTCGCCGACCACGATGCCGTCGTCGAAGGCGCCGGGTGTTTCCAGTTGTGCCAGGTGCGGGCTGATCAAGCGACGCCGCGGGCCAACAAATTCGCGAAAGCTGCCGGCATCCAGCAGACCCTCGATACGTTCGCGGGCATCGGCTTCGTAGTAGCTGCGCTGGGCCATGGGAACGGTGCTCATGTGCGACTCCCGATGACTTGCGGAGGAGCGCACCTGGACGCGACCGCAGCGTTATTGGGAACGCCTGTCGCGCCCGGGTGCGCTCCTACGCAGTGGAGCGGGCGGCTCATGCGTCAGCTCCCTGCAGCACTTCCAGCGCTTGTTCCAGGCGCAGGCTCACCACCGCCGGCGTGGCGCCGACATCGTTGATGCTGATGCGCACATCGCGCAGTGGATGGCGTGCAGCGAAATCGTCCAGCACTGCCTGCCAGATTGCGCCAAAGCCGCGTGCAGCAGTGAGGATCTCGATCTCCATCGCGCCCTCGAGCGGCACGCGCTCGACCAGCACTTCCAGATTGCCGGAGGCCACGACACCGACCAGCGCGTGTTCCAGCCCGGCGCGTGCACCGCGCTGTCCATCAAAGCGATATCGCAGGGTTTCCATGCTGTGCCCTTACCAATTGCGAAAACGTTTCGGCGGGTCGTACAAGCCGCCGGACCAGCGCACCAGGTCCTTGACCGTGCGCGCTGCAAGCAGGTCGCGCGTGGCATCGCGCGGGCGAATACCCAAATCGTCCGGCCGCTTGATGACGCCGCGGTCGCGCAGGTTTTCGACCATGCGCTTGTCGCGCCCCAGGCCCACCGCGGTATAGCCGGACACGCCGCGGATTGCCTGTTCGCGTTCTTCCGGCGTGCGACACAACAGCAGGTTGGCGATGCCTTCTTCGGTCAATACGTGGCTGACATCGTCGCCGTAGATCATCACCGGCGGCAGCGGCATGTTGGCGCGCTCGGCCAGTTCCCAGGCGTCGAGTTTGTCGACGAATGCCGGCGCCATGTGTTCGCGGAAGGTCTCCACCATCTGCACCACCAGCTTGCGCCCGCGCGGCATCTCGCCCGGCGTTGCCGCCTCGCGCCCGGCCTTGAGCCAGGCAGCACTGGCATGCCGGCGACCGCGCGCATCCGAGCCCATGTTGGGCGCGCCGCCGAAACCGGCGATGCGGTCGCGCGTGGCGGTGGAGCTGTTGCCCTGCAGATCGATCTGCAAGGTGGAGCCGATGAACATGTCGCAGGCATACAGCCCGGCGGTCTGCGACAGCGCGCGGTTGGAACGCATGCTGCCGTCGGCGCCGGTAAAGAAGATATCCGGACGCGCGGCGATGTAGTTCTCCATGCCCAGCTCGGAGCCGAACGAATGCACCGATTGCACGAAGCCCGATTCGATGGCCGGGATCAGCGCCGGATGCGGATTGAGCGCCCAATGGCGGCAGATCTTGCCCTTCAGCCCCAGCGATTGGGCGTAGGTGGGCAGCAACAGTTCGATCGCGGCGGTGTCGAAACCGATGCCGTGATTGAGCCGGTCCACACCGTATTCGGCATAGATGCCCTTGATGGCCATCATCGCCATCAACACCTGGATCTCGGAAATCTGCGCCGGGTCGCGGGTGAACAACGGTTCGATGTAATTGGGCTTGGGCGCCTGGGTCACGAAATCCACCCAATCGGCGGGAATATCCACGCGCGGCAGGGTGTCGAGAATTTCGTTGACCTGCGCAATCACGATGCCGCCCTTGAACGCGGTGGCCTCCACGAGCACCGGCGTGTCTTCGGTATTCGGGCCGGTATAGAGATTGCCGTGACGATCGGCCGCCTGCGCGGTGACCAGTGCGATGCGCGGGGTCAGGTCGATGAAGTAGCGGCCGAACAATTCCAGATAGGTGTGGATGGCGCCGATCTCGATGCGACCTTCGCTCACCAGCCCGGCCAGACGCGCGGCCTGCGGGCCGGAGAAAGAAAAATCCAGGCGCTTGGCGATGCCGCGTTCGAATACGTCCAGATGCGCGGCAAGCGACAACACCGATTGCACCATGTGCAGGTCATGCACGCGCGCTGGATCCACCTCGGTAAGGCACCGCGCCAGGAAATCGGCCTGCTTCTGGTTGTTGCCCTCCAGGCACACACGGTCGCCGGGCTCGATGACCGCTTCCAGCAACGCCACGACATCCTCGGCAGCCACCACGCGACCCTGCGGCGCCAGCGCGGCGGCCCGCTGCAGACGCTGACGCCGGCTTTCGGCCTGGGTGTCCCACTGTCGACTCATGCCTCTGCCTCGCCGGGGCGAGCCCGTAATGTCAAATTAATTACATCGTAATTATGAAATTTACGGGTGTCTAGACGCGTTGCAGCATCCGGGTTTGCCACTGGGCAGGCGTCAGCCGCCAGCAAGCCGAGCGCTTGCGCGTCAACACACTTCGATATATCGTTTCTCCATGATTCGATATATCGAATGAAACAGCGCCCGCCCGTCAGGCCAACGGCCGATCTCGATGCGGCACCTGCCCGCACGCGCGGTGCCGGCGCACGTGTGCGCCCGCTGGAGCACGGCGATCTGCGCCTGCTGCTGCTGGCGCTGATTGCCGAGCGCCCGTGCCATGGCTATGAGCTGATGCGGCAGATCGCCGCCCTCTTCAAAGGGCTGTACACGCCCAGCGCCGGGGCGATTTATCCGGCGCTGGCGCAACTGGAGGCCGCCGGCTGGGTGCACACCGATCTGGATGCCGGCCGCAAGCGCTATCAGGTCACTGCCGCTGGCAGCGACTACGTTGCACAGCAACGCGATGCGCTCGATGCCGCACTGGCCCGCACCCATCGACGCGCGCGTGAGCTGATCAAGTCGCAAACGCCGGCCCCGATTCGCGAGGCGATTCATCGCATCAAACATGGCTTGTTCGCGCGCCATGGGCAATGGAGCGAGACAGAAACCGCGCGAATTGCTGCATTACTCAACGCCGCCGCCGACGGCATGGAGCGCGACGACGACTGAGCGGGTGTGCGGTAACGCCTGGGCTCGGCCCGACAGCGATCTGCGAACCGCGCAGGGCGATACAACGCCCCCGCTGCCCCGATTCGAGGTGAAGCGATGCAATTGCATGCAGCTTCACACGCCCCCTCATCTGCCCCTGCGGGCACTTCTCCTGCAGAGCTGAAGACCACGCCGTTGCGCTGGATGACAGCACACCAGCATGGCCGATCGCCACTCACCACGTCATTGACTGATCACGCATTGATTTCGTAACGCTCCCTCTTCCCCCGCACCGCCGCGCATCCGTGCGGCACTCCAGGAATTGCATCCCATGGCTGCACACACCAATACCCAACTCCGTCGCGACCCACGCCTGCGTTCCGTGCAGGTGCTGCGTTGCGAAGCGATCACCCCGCATATGCGCCGTATCGTGTTCGGCGGCAGCGACCTGGCCGGCTTTCAAAGCGATGCGCCGGACGATCACGTCAAACTGTTCTTTCCCAACGCCGACGGCGCCTTCGTCCTGCCGACCATGACGCCGGAAGGCCCGCGCTACGAAGAAGGCGCGCTGCCTTCGCCCGCGCGCGACTACACGCCGCGCGATTTCGATCCGCAGAGCGGCGAGTTGAGCATCGACTTCGTGTTGCACGGCGAGGGCGTGGCGTCCAGTTGGGCCGCGCGCGCACAGCCCGGCGATCCACTGAAACTGGGCGGCCCGCGCGGCTCGTTCCTGGTTGCCGATGACTATGACCACTACGTGTTGATCGGCGACGAAACCGCGCTGCCGGCGATCGGCCGCTGGCTCGAAGCGATGCCCGCCGACATGCACGCGCAAGTATTCATCGAGATCGCCGATGCCGCCGAGCGGCAGGAACTGCTCAGCGCGGCCGAGGTGCGGGTGAACTGGCTGGAGCGCAATGGCTTCGATGCCGTCAGCAGCACCCTGCTGGAAGACAGCCTGCGCGACTACGAGCCAGAGGATGGCGACACGTTCTACTGGATCGGCGCCGAATCGATGCGCGCGCGCGCCATGCGCAAATTCCTCGAAGAGCACCATGGCGTGGACAAGGATTCGGTGCGCGCGAAGGGGTATTGGAAGGCGGCCCCGGATGCCTGAGCGGTGATTGTGCGTTGCGCCAGCTCACGTAAGATGGGGTGCCGCAATCGCAGGTCAGGCAACAGCCGTTCCCCTGGACACGATCAGCGAGACACCACCATGACAAACTCCCCGGACGACCGCCGCCATCGCCTCCTGAAAGCAACAGCGACGTTCGCGCTCTTGGCAGCCTCCCCTCTGGCCATCTGCTCAGGACAGCCTGAATATCCAACACCCCAGCAGCAAGTCGCTTCTGAAAGTCGGTTATTGGAAATCAGGGTGCGTGGGGATTTGAGTGGCAGAGACGTGGCGTTGCAGCTCGCCCCTGGCGAGCTGTCTCCTGGCTTCAAACTGCCTGACCGCAGAACCTATCGCGTCAAAGCCTCGATGATTCGGACAGATCCCAGGTTCGGACCGATCTATGCCTTGGTCCTGGCGGACGTGTCCGGCAATCCGCTCAACCAAATGAACATCGCGAGCAATACAACCGCGACGTTCGGCAAACAGCGCGTCCAGGTGTATCTGCTCTCGCTGGAGCAAGCCAAACGCGTGCAACGTGCGTCCCAAGCGCAAGGGCATGATCGGTAAGCCTCTCATCATGGAGGTCCTCAGTGCCAGGGCCTCCTTCCGATGGATGGCACACGCGATGCGCTAGCTCACGATCCTGCAGGCCAGGAGCGCAACTCCGGCAAGGCCGTCTGCACCTGCGCCGGATCGATGCGCGTGCGCAGCCAGGCCAACGCAACCGGCAATGGACACAGGGCCTGCCCGTGACAACCGGGCAATACCAGTGTGGACGAGGCCAGCGCATCGCTATCCAGGCGCCCGCTGCGCAGCGCCGCCAGGCTTGGCATCAAGGTCCGCACGCGCAGCAACGGCATGCCGTCGCGTTCGAGCACGTCCAGCACCAGCGCACCGCCGGGCGGATAGTCGTCGGGGCGATCGCTGCGATGCCACTGCACGCCGAGCAGTCCACCGAGCGTGGCCAAGGTAGTGTCGTGTCCCACCAGCACCAGCAGCCGCGTGGAAGGCGGCGCCAATGCCGCCGCCGACGGCGTCTGCCCGGCCGCGGCCTGCACGGTGGCCAGAAGATGCGCGAGCAGGTTGGATGCCGCCGCCGTGGCAACCGGCAACGGACGCTTGCTCTGGGCGAACGAGGTGTTGTGCAGGGCAATCAATTGCGCCACTGCGGCGCGATCCACACGGCCCCAGCCCAGCTGCGCCGCATCGAAGCCTTCGATGTCTTCCAGCATCAGGTTCTCGGCCAGTCCACCGGCCAGCTTCAGGGTGCTGGCCGCGGCCGGCGAGCCATCGCGCGTAGCCGGCTCGTAGAGCAGGCGGGTAGGCGGCGGCGTGGCGCAGCGTCCGTGCTGGCAGGCACTCAACACCGCCTGCAAGTGCGCCAGCTGCGCGCGCGTCTCAGCTTCCAGCCGCACCGGCGGCGTGGGCGCCTTGCCGCCATCGAACAATACAGTGCGCTCGCCCTCCGGCAGGGCCTGGTAGTGCACTGCGCAGCCCGGCGCCATGCCCTGCAGCAGCGCCTGCGCGCTGGCGTGGTTGCGGGCGGTACTGTCGGCGATGGTGACGATCTGTTCGGTGCCCGCGCAGCCACTGGGCGCCAGTCCGAGCGGCGGCGCGAATAACGCGCGATAACGTGCGCCCAGCGCCTGCATGCCGGCTCGTCCGTGCGGCGTCAGCTGGCCCGTGGCCACCGGCCAGTGCGGCCATGGCTGCGCGCTGTAGCGATCCAGCTCGCTGCCGGGCTGGGTCGGTGCACGGATGCCATGCCGCACCAGCACGATGGTCAGGCGCAGGTGCGCGGTTGCAGCGGCGGTCTCTTTTGCCACGACCGGTTTTGCCATCGGCAGGCAGAGCGCCAGACCGAGCAGTGCGTGCCGCATCGTTCCGGCAAAAGAGCGATTGTGCATGGCTTGCCTCATAACGTTGCCGACAACGCGAGCACTCTCCCGCGTCCAGGCTGACCGGCATACCGCGGTGCATGGGTGGAACGCGCGCCAACGGTGCGCGTGCCGCGAGGCCGGACATCGCGGTGGCGCAATGGCTGCCCTTGCCGGAACAGCGGCAACAATCTACCCAAGCGCACGACAGACATCACCGCTCCAGAAAAATGCGCCCAGCCTGCGTGGACCGGATGACGCGTGGATGACAGCCGCAACTCCGTTGCCGGGCGTTGCGCCCGGCCGTTGATTCGCGGCGATGGCGATGGCGCGATCTATCGAGACAGTGCAGCGGCGCCAGGTTTGCCAAACGTCGCGGCAGCCACCTGTTTGCCGATGCCACGGTCACGCAGTCCACGCTGCCGGCGATGCCGTGAGCGGCGGTGTTTCCCAGGATTCGCCCCGGCACGCAGGCCGCCCCAACATGACGTGACCACGCCCGACGGCATCTCACTTGGCCGTTACCCTCAACGACAAAGGCCCGCCGAAGCGGGCCTTTGCCTGGACAGCAGCCAGACCGCTTACTTGGCAGCGGCATCCTTCGCCGCAGCATCGCCCGCCTTGGCCTGCAGGGCTTCGGTGGTGATGCGGATCTTCACTTCGTCGCTGACGTTCGGGGCGTACTGGCCCAGGCCGAAATCGCTGCGCTTGATGGTGGTGGTGGCGTCGAAACCGGCGGCCGGCACCTTCTTCATCGGGTGCTCGCCGGCACCGTTGAGGGTGACGTCCAGCACGACCGGCTTGGTCTGACCCTTGATGGTCAGGTCGCCGGTGACGGTCAGCTTGTTGGTGCCGGCCGCTTCCACCTTGGTGCTCTTGAAGGTGGCGGTCGGGAACTTGGCCGCGTCGAAGAAATCACCGCTCTTGAGGTGTTCGTCGAACTTGGCGGTGAAGCTGTTCAAGCCGGACAGCGGCAGGGTGACCTGCACGGTGGACTTGGTCACGTCGGCCGCGTCGTACACCAGGGTGCCGTCGACATTGCCGAAGTGCGCGCTCGGGTTGGAGAAACCGAAATGGCTCCACTGCGCCAGCACGTCGGTGTGCGACGGGTCCAGGGTGTAGGTGCCCGACGCCACTTCCACGGCCGGGGCGGTCGAGGCGGCAGCCGCCGGTGCAGGTGCCGGCGCAGCAGCGGCGTCGGCCGGTGCGGTGGCCGCCGCCGGGGTTTCGGCGGCCGGAGCGGCAGTGTTCTCGGCCGGCTTGGAGCAGGCGGCAATGGCCAGGGTCAGGGCGAGCGGCAGCAACAGCTTGTGGGTGGTCTTCATTGGAACTCCATGGGATGAGAGACGCGTCGGATCAACGCGGGTGGGACAGATGCAGACGGACGAGGACTGCAGGAAACGCAAGACACCATGTACGTCGACACGGCGAGCCAGATCAAGCGATCGTCAGGCGAACGGCCAACTGCGTCGCTTGACGCGGCAGGCACACGCGGTGTGCCGGGCCGACGCACGCCGTCCACGGCGCTGCGCGGCAGCCGGCACGCATGCATCGCCTTACTCGAAGCGCGCCGCTTCGTCGAAGCTCAGGCGTGGCGAACGCGGGAACAGCCCGGCCGGGTCGCCATAGCCAAGATTGACCAGGAAGTTGGACTTGATCGGCGTGCCGGCAAAGAACGCCGCATCCACCTTGGCGTTGTCGAAGCCGGACATCGGGCCGGCGTCCAGTCCCAGCGCACGCGCGGCCAGGATCAGGTAGGCGCCCTGCAGCGAGCCATTGCGGAACGCCGATTCGGTGCGGCCCTCGCGCGGGCCGTCGAACCAGCTCTTGGCGTCGGCATGCGGGAACAGGTACGGCAGCTTCTCGTGGAAGTCTTCGTCGTGCGCCACGATCACCGTCACCGGCGCGGCCAGGGTCTTGGCGGCATTGCCCTCCGACAGCGCCGGCTTGAGCTTGGCCTTGCCTTCGGCGCTGGTCACGAACACAAAGCGCGCCGGGCCGCTATTGGCCGCGGTGGGTCCCCACTTCACCAGCTCATACAGCTCACGCAGCACCTCGTGGCTGACCGGCGTGTCGGCAAACGCATTTTGCGTGCGGGCGGTGCGGAACAGCTGATCCAGTGCGGCGGCATTGAGCGAGTCGGACATGAGCACTCCAGAGGAAGGGGTGGTGCGACGGTAGGCTGCGGCGTCGGCGCCAGTGTGAAGACCCGCAGTGTAGAGTGGCGCGATTGCCGCCACACGCGTTCAATCTGAAACAAATCTATGTCGGATCTGAAACGATGGGGCTGACCTGGGCACTGAGCGACGGCCGTGCCGGCAATGCGCGCCAGGCCGAGGCGCTGGCGCGTGCATTCCACCCCGCTGCCTACCAGCCACTGCACCTGCAGACCAACGCGCCGTGGCGTTGGGCGGCGCCGCGGCGGCTCCCCGGCGCACGGCAGGCGTTTGGCGCGGCATTTGCCCGGCAACTGCAGCAGCCCCCGGCGCTGGCCATCGGCTGCGGCAGGCAGGCGGCGCTGGCCACCCGGTTGCTGCGTGCCCACGGCAGCCGCAGCGTGCAGATCCTGGATCCGCGGCTGGACCCGCGGCACTGGGACCTGTTGGTGGTGCCCGAGCACGATGCACTGCGCGGCAGCAACGTGCTCACCCTGCTCGGCAGCCTGCACCCGGTGGACGATGCGTGGCTGGCGGCCGGGCGGGCCGCCTTCCCCGCCTTGGGCGGCTTGCCGGGCCCGCGGCTGGCGCTGCTGGTCGGTGGCCCCACCGCCCAGGTGCCGTGGACGCCACAGGCGCTGGCGGCGCTGTGCACGCGCGTGAGCGCCCAACTGCGCGCGCTGGGCGGCAGCCTGCTGGTGACCACCTCGCGCCGCACACCGGGCGATGCACTCGCAACGCTGCGCGCGGCCTGCGCCGGCCTGCCGCATCTGCTGTGGTGCGATGAGCGCGATGGGCCGAACCCCTACGCTGGACTGCTCGGCTGGGCCGATGCCATCGTGGCCAGCGCCGATTCGGTCAATCTGCTCTCCGAAGCCTGTGCCACCCGCGTACCGGTCGCTGCCGCGTTCGGCGAGCAGGCACGTGGGCGCGTTGACACCTATTTGCAAGCGTTGCGGCAACGCCAGCGCTTGCACTTAGTCGATGAAGTTCTCGCCAGCGCTGTCGATATCGTTCCTGTGCGCGAAACCGAGCGCATCGCCATGCAGGTACGCGCGCGCCTGCTGCCATAACCCAACGCCCGCCAGCGGGCCAGCGAGACAAGGACGATGTGCATGACAGGGACGATCAACGCGCGATGGATTCGGCAAACCCGGCGCAAGGCAATTGCGCTGCTGGTACTGGCCGCATTACCGCTGGCCGCCACCGCAACAACACCGCGTTGCGTGCCGCGTTATCCCACGCCGCACGCCGCTGCCGCGATGTTCGACATGGCCACCTCCACCGCGCAGGCGCTGGATGCGTTGCCCGATGCCAAGGTGGTGCTGCTGGCGCGCGGCGGCCAGGATCTAAGCCGCTACGGCCTGAAACATAGCCACCTGGCATTTGCCGTGCGCGACGATGATGGCGGCTGGCGGGTGCGCCACCTGCTCAATCGCTGCAAGAGCGATGCGTCACAGCTTTACCAGGAAGGCCTGAGCAACTTCATCGGCGAAAGCGCGTTGAGCAGCGATCTGCGCGTGGGCATTCCCACCCAGGCACTGCAGCAACGTCTGTACGCGCGATTGACTGGCAGTGGCGATCTTGCGCACCGCCTGCATGAAACGCGTTACAGCATCGTGGCGTATCCGTTTTCCACCGACTATCAAAACTCCAACCAATGGGTGCTGGAAGTGCTGGCCGTCGCGCTGGCGGCCGACGCGCAACCGGCGGTCGCGATTGCCAACAGCGG
The DNA here is from genome assembly GCF_020880415.1 of Xanthomonas euvesicatoria pv. euvesicatoria. Taxonomy (GTDB): domain Bacteria; phylum Pseudomonadota; class Gammaproteobacteria; order Xanthomonadales; family Xanthomonadaceae; genus Xanthomonas; species Xanthomonas euvesicatoria. Next base: position 35,133 of record NZ_JAJIUJ010000108.1, read on the forward strand.
TGATGCACAGGCATGGCTGCGCACCGCGCGCTATCACCCAAGCGCCCTGCATCTGGACCTGAGCCAGCGCATCGGCGCGCGCTTTGTCGCCGCCAATGCGGCGGTCACCGATCATCCTGTGAGCGAACGTGTGTCCGGTAACTATTCGGTGGTCACGGTCGAATCGGTATTCGACTTCCTGCATCAGCGCGACGCGGTGGACAAGGAACTGTCGATTGCACGCGCCGCCCCTACTCCTGGAGCAACACCATGATGCACGCCCGTTCCTTTCTCGCTGCCAGCGCATGCCTGTTCGCCGCCTTGACATTGCCCTGCGCACACGCCGGTGAAGCGACCACACCCGGCGAAAAATCCAAGTTCTATTCGGCGCTGTCGCTCGCCATGCCAGTGCTGATCGCGTCCGGTGTGGCGGGCTCTGTGTTTTCCGCACCCGTTGCTGCATCTAATACAGTGGCCGAATCACGCCGCGAGGCACGCGCAGGCAAGCTGCCGCCAATGCGCGTGCAAGCCGTCGACACCCTGCCTGCGGGTGCACGCCAGGTGCGCCTGCAGGACCCGCAACAAGCCGAGAACACCGCAGTGCTGCAATGGCAGGCACGCCAGGACGACCCCGCCGCAGGCTTCCACGTCGGCGAAATGGTGACGTTCCAACCTAGCCCCGCAGGCAGCGGCTGGACCGTGCATGCGGAACAAGGCCAGGCGTTGGCGTTCGTACCGACAGAAGCGGCCGCCGCATACGGCAGCAGCCAGACCTGGTGACGTGCACGCCCTGCGCCGCAGGCCGGGGCCACCTCTGATCGACCGCAGCGCGATCGTCGTTGCATCGGCGGCGTTGCCACGACGCCGATGCCTCCAACCGCGCTGCGTTTACGGATTGCTGGGAGAACGCGGAATGCCGGCAGGCGCCGCATCCAGCGCGCCGATCATCAGCCGCACGACCGGGGTTCCCAAGCCGGTGGTGTAGTTGTACTTGCCGGCGATCGGCACGTCGTTGCCGACGACCCCGTTGTTGCCGGGAATGCCGCGGTGATAGGCCTGCGGGCCGTTGGCGGCCAGGCGATACAGGTAATCGTTGAGATTGCCCTGCCGGCCCTGCTTCTGCACCAGCAACGCGGCCACGCTGGCGAACTCCGGCGCCGCCACGCTGGTGCCGATCACCTTGGTGATGGCACCGGCCACGTAGATGGACACCGAGCTTGTGCCCTGCTGACAGGGATGCACGGCGATTCCCGGGCAGCCGCCGACCAACATGCCGACATCGGGCAATGCGCGCATCGAGGTGCGCGTGCCGCCCAGCGCGCGCAGCTGATATGCCGGACGCTGGAACAGCGTGCTGACGCCGCCACCGGCACCCCAGTAGCCGCCGCTGAGCAGCGCGCCGACGCCATACGGGTCCTCGGCCTGCAACGGGTCGGCAAACGCGCTTTCGCTGAGGTAGCTCGAATCCAGGCTGCCCTTCTTGTAGGCAGTGAGCAGGTTGCCGCCACCGACCGCGGTGACATGCGCATCGGCGGCGGGCCAATGCACGCTGGGGACGTACCGGCCGTTCTTGCCTTCCACCAGGTATTGCGTGTCCGGGCAATCCAGGCCGGCATTGTCGCCGCTGGAGGCGACGAAGCTGATGCCCTGCGCATTGCCTTGCTTGAAGACCGAATCGAACAGGCCAAGGATGGAAGTGGCGTCCTTGCCGTTATAGGCCGCGGTGAAGATCTGTTCGCAGAACCCGAACGAGGAGCTGACCACGTCCGCCTCATTGTCCTGCACGATCTGCCGGTAGCCGGCCAGGATGGAATCGATGGACAGATCGGGGATCACGTACAGCAGCACGTGCGCGCCCGGTGCGCCGCCGAGTGCCATGTCCACATCGAGCGTTGCCTCGCGCACCGCAGCGCGATTGCCGCCCTGCACCCCGGGCTTGGCCCCGGCCACATAGCGGCGTGCATACAGTGTCGGGTTGGCATGGTTGCCGGCATAGCGGCTGAAGCGCTCGTGGTCGAACATCGCGGCAATGTCCGTATCCAGCACGTCGCTGCCGATCAGGACGGCGATCGTGCTGCCGCTACCGTCGAGCCGCTGTTGCTTGCCTGGCGCACCGATCATCGTCTGGTAGGAAGGATAGCCGTAGGCCTGCTTGAGATCGTTGTACCAATAGCTGGTGGTGCCATCACCGGTGCGGTTGCCGGGCGTGCCGGCCAGCATGCGCGAGTCCATGCGCGCCGCCGGCAGCCCGCGGCTCAGGCCGGTGACGGTGACACCGTTGGCACGCAGCGCGGCCGGCAGCTGCAGCGGAGCGGCAGCCGCCAGGCGTACCTGCTGGCCGGCGTTCAGATCAGCCACCAGCGGCGCGGCAAACAACCGCTCCACGCTGTCGGCATTCGCGCTGACATGCAGGGTTGGCCCTTGCTGCACCACGGTCATGTGCGCGGCCTGCAGGGCGGCGCGTACCTGCGCGAGCTGCGCAGGCGCCGGACCAAAACGCCGCTGGAATTCGGCCGCCGACAGCCACTTGTGGTACTGCGGCGACAGCGGGTCCTGGATGTCGGCCAGCAGGGCGTTCAGGGCCACTTGGTCGCGTGGTGGCAGATGCACGTCGAAGGACACCGGCGCTGTGCGCAAGCTGGCCGTGATCGCGTCAATCCGGGCATCGGGGACGGTGGTGGCAGCGTTGGCGCTGCCGAAGGCCAACAGCGAAGCGGACAGCACGGCAGCCAGCAGCGGCCGACAGCGGATGCGAGTAAGCATGGATCTCTCCAGGGGGCACAGCAGTGAGCGAGGCCGAATGGCATCGCAGGGACGTGCACGAACGCTCGCGACCACCGGCGCGATCATGTCGACACGGAAAACAGGACACGGATGCCGGCTGCGATCGATGGCCGCGCGGGCCGGGATCCACGCGGCTGGCCGCTGCAGACCACGGCAAGGCCGGGCGCTGCCGGTGCACCATCGCGACACTGCACATTCGGCGGCTCTCTCCATCGGCATCGGCAGGTCGCGCGGCTTGCAAGGGCTGCCATCACTCAGACGGCGGGTCGGGAGCCGGGACGATACGTGCGATGTCTACCGCTGAAATGCCAGCGGGCGAGGTTGTGTCGCCATCAGCGAGGTGCGCGCGCCTGCGGCAGCAGGTGCCGCTGCGTGCCAGCTCACTGCGCGTGGCTGCCTCAAGGTGCACGCCGTTGCCGCGAGTACATGCAAGCGCCCATTGCGCGCACCTGCGCCCGCTCATCACCGCAGTTCCTACGTCGAGGCTGCCGCCTGCTTTGCGATCACCGCGTACTGCCGATGCCGCCGGTCAGGCGTCATGTGCACGCGTCACCGATGACGACCCAATGTCGTGGCGCAGGCTTGCCCCGCTGCGCACATCGCATGCCGACGGTGCAGCCGAGCGTCGCCGCCGCCACGAACGCACGCGCCTTTGTATTGTGGCCGCGATGTGCGCACGCGCCCAGTCGCCGCCGCCGCCGATACAGGCACGGTCCGGCGCCAGGCGGCTGCGCGATACGGGAAGGGGTCTTCGCGCAGCGGCGCCGTGGTCGAGGCGCGTATCGCTGCGCTGGTCCAGCTCTGCCGTCGAAGCGATAATTGCGCGCCCAATCAACCGTGTCGCCATGCGTCCTGCCTCGACACCTGTATTCGCCCCGCTCACCGCCCATGCATCGCTCTGGGCGGTGCTGGCAATGGGCGCAGCGGTCCTGCTGTCCAACATCCTGGTGCAATACCCGATCAACGACTGGCTGACCTGGGGCGCGTTCTCCTACCCACTGGCGTTCCTGAGGGTCGGCAGGGATCGTGTAAACAACAGCCAAAAGTGAGCTAACTCTCTGTCAGAGAGAGTATCAATACGAATCCCTGCCGACCCTCAATACATCGACCGCAGACCCCTAATTCTAGCTGGCATTGAATTGTGGAGAGTCGACAGGAGGGATGTACCCCATGTCCCCGACCACTGATTGCTACCCGGGATATTACGTCGATTACGGCTCAGGCGCGGGTTGGTGCGAAGTATTAGACACCGCCAGATCCTGATACGGAATACGTTTGTTCAAGGGAGTTTCGCCGTATCCAAGTTTACGGGCCAGCGCGGGAAGGACTTCGAAGCTTGCATTCATGCCCTTGACAATTGCGGTTCCTACATGGCGAAGGAACTCACTCCTGGGAGCCAAAATATGATGCAATTCTTCTGCAGTAATTTCCCGTGCCTCGCTTTCCATTTGCTCGCTTGCTCGCGCCAGAATGGTTTGCACAACCCGCGCGTGCTTAGCATTGTCTGATTCAAATAGCCCAGGGACATGAATGCGTCCTCCAAGCGCCAGTGCGTTCAGAGCGATGGCTTCGATCGGATTAAAGACGGTGCTCCGGAAGATACGCAGCACTTTTTCCGAGAGTAATCCTGTGGCTTTGCTGCCGGCGATCAGCGGGATCATCCCGACAATGGCTGCCAGCCCCATAGACTTGACGGCGGTGCTCTCGCCGGGGGCAACATCGAGCGCATGACGTGCCATTTGCTCAATCGCCTCTTCCGGGCCCATCTTCTCGCTGGGGCACGCCATGACGCCGTCCTTAATGCTCTGGAACAATCCAGCACGCATCGTCTCTTCGCTTTCCTTGACTTCGGGTGGAATGCCAGAGGCGGCGCCAAAGATGGCCGCTTCGGTTGTCGTCATATTGGCCGCAAGATCACCTAATCCTGATTTAAAGCCTGTGTACTGCAGGACGTTATTGGGGAATGACACAATTGAGGAGATGGCACCGGCTTTCATTGCCTTGGGGAGCAGGTCGCGCAAGGACCAGTCCTCACCCTTCATACCCTTGATGATTGCAAGCACACACATGGTGTCCATGGTTTCGATTATCAAAGGGGGAACTGAATCGATTCCGGCCAATTGCAGAGCATACTGACTGGGCGAGAAATTCTTGCCGAAGATGGCTTTTTTCAACAGTTCCGAAGCGCCGAGTTCCCATACGGAGCCGATTACGCTGCTAACGCCGATGCTACCGGCCAAGCCGCCGAGCTGAAACTCTTTCTTGGTCGCCACATATAGCAATTCCTGTGCCCCCAGACGGACCTGGAGGTCCTCATCCCCTTTCAGTTTCTGATTGATGAACGCCGACAGGACATCGTCATTTGACATGACATCGGGGGCACACGAGGCGAGGAACGCTTTCGCACTGATCTGGCTGCCGTCTGCCATCTCGATCAAAGCGCTTGGGCCAAATGCTGCGGAGCCCCGCTCGATCGCCTTAAGCAACAAGGGGATATGAATGTCAGCGTCGATTTGCTCAGCTGTCCGCTCTGAGGAGTTGGCGGCGGGCATTAATTGCGCCGTCTCAACCGTGAATGCGTCCTTGAATTCCTCGAGCGCTTTCTCCGGGTCTCGACGGGACACCAGCTCTAGTCGGACCCCGTCAGTGCTCGCGACCTGTGGTGGAAATGGCTGGTCAACCTGCGCGAAAGATAGCAGCGCGTGCACTACCGGGTCGGCAGAAACAAGTCGGCTCGACTCCCTGCGCACCAATCCCATATGCCTGGGCTTTTGCAAACCTGTTAACGAGATCAGTAGCGGAGTTTCTAACCCACTGTTATCGGTATGACCGGAACCTTGCACAGTGGACTTGGGGCTAGTAGCCCCGCTACTTGTGCTGCGCCGCCGGGGGGGCCTGGTGGTTGGCAATCTGCTATCTTCGGACTGACAGAAGCCGCTATGTTTGGGCTGTGCGCCAACTTCTAGATCACAGTCGTTACCCATATCAGATTCGGGGTGACGTATGCGCTCGAGTGACGACAGGGAATGGGATCGTGTGAGCTCTGCCTTCATGCCTTCCTCTTCTTTTTTATAAATTGGTTTAAAATTCAGGATCTCTAGAGCGGCTAAAAAACTCCTGCGCGGCCGTTATGCGGGCGCGGCTGGTGATCGGAATCGGCATGTACGACTCGTAAAATCCGGTTCTGCTCGCCGCCCGCAACCATCTGACGATCGCCGGCTACGTTTCATTAGCCGCATTTGGTGTTGGTGAAACCTCGAAATCAATTTTAGAATTATTTCTAAGGATGGTCTGATCAATCTGCCCTATGACGTGGTCGCATAATGTTCAGCTGAGCCTGCACGCGCGGCTTTGAACTACATAGACCCATGTTGATCTCCTGCAGTGAGCATTTAAGAAAGTTTGGCGCAGAGCTCTCTGAATTTCGTTGTTTTCCCGAAGTCATGGTTGGGACGGCGAAGCATTGCGGGGTGAACCGCCCCGCGAAGTAGTCAGCTCGCGATGGGCGATCGAATCGATTCCCGGGAAAAAAATTGGCTGTTCGTCGCAGACGCTGTGTAACTTGGTGCGTCAGGCCGAGCGTGATGCCCACAGCGTCAGGGGGCTGACGACGGACGAGCGGACGCGGATAAAAGCGCTGGAACGCGAAGTGCGCAAGTTGGAGCAAGCCAGCGAGATCCCGCGCAAGGCCAGCGTACTTCACCCAGGCGGAGCTCGACCTAAGCTTCACGCCCTGACCCAGGGTCAGCAACTTGGTCAACCGCCGCTTCGGTCCACGCGCTGCGCGCCACGTTGCCTGGTGCGGGTTCGCGCTGGCGGTGCTGCTGTCGATCTGGCTGGCGACGCCACGCATTGCGGTGGCCTCGTGCAGTGCCTTCATCGCGGCACAATTGCTGGACATCAGCGTGTTCGACCGCCTGCGCGACGGCAGCTGGTGGCGCGCGCCGATCGTGGCCACCACCTGCAGCGCCACCCTGGATACCACCATCTTCTGGAGCATTGCGTTTGCCGGCGCGAGCCTGCCGTGGGTCAGCTGGGCCGCAGGCGATCTGGCGGTAAAACTGGGCATGGGCGTGTTCCTGCTCGGCCCGTTTCGCGCCCTGCTGTGGCGGAGTGCGCCGCGTCGGTAGAACGCATGACGCGCATGGATGCGTGGCTTCCCGGCAGGAAAGCCAGGCACCGTTGCCGCCCTTTGCCGCAGCTGCATCGAAAGCGGCGCACTCACCGGGGCCCTTACAGCGCTGTTTCATCCTTGCCCAGCGGAAACGTCAGGCCCTGCCCACGTGCTGCGTTGAAGATGATGCCGCGCGCCTGCTGGATGGCCGGCGTCGGTGCGAGCAGGCGTGGGCGGCGGTCCAGCGTGCAGCTCAGGCCGGCATCGACCAGCGCTGCGTGCGCCTGATGCAGTGGTGCGCTGCTCTCGTCCGGGAGCCAGTGCGTGCGCGCCAGTGCGTCGATCAACGCTGGCGTGTCGCAGGCGTCCAGCAGCTGCGGCTGCTGCGCTGCCAGCCCGAGCACGCCGGCCTGCAGCACGAATTCCAGATCCACCAGGCCGCCAGCGCCCTGCTTGAGATCCAGCCGGCCGGCATCGCTGCGATCCAGTTCGGCGCGCATGCGCGCCCGCATCTTGCGCACGTCTTCGTGCAACTGCGCGGTGTCGCGCACCCGCATCAGCGTGTCGCGACGCACGTGGGCAAACGCGTCGCAAAGCGCCGCGTCGCCGGCCACCGCGCGTGCACGCACCAGGGCCTGATGCTCCCAGGTCCAGGCGCGATCGCGTTGGTAGTCGCGGTAACTGGCCAGCGAGGACACCAGTGCGCCCTTGCCGCCATCCGGGCGCAGTCGCACATCGATGTCGTACAGCCGGCCGGCGCCGGTCTCGGCAGCCAGCAATGCCATCACTTTCTGCGCAAGCCGGGCAAACCAGCGCCCGGCTTCCAGCGGGCGCTTGCCGTCGGAGGCGTCCACCTCGGGCGGATGATCGTACAGAAACACCAGATCCAAATCCGATCCGAATCCCAGCTCCAGCCCGCCAAGACTGCCGTAGCCGACAATGGCGAAGCTGCCGCCGGGCACGTGTCCGTGCGCGGCCAGCATGTCGCTGCGCGCCAGGTGCAGCACGGTCTGCACGACCGCTTCGGCAAGCCAGGCCAGTTGCCGGGTGCTCTCCACCGCCTGCTGGCGGCCATCCAGCGTGGCCAGCGCAATACGGAAGCTCAGTGCAAGCCGGCGCTCGTTGAGTTCACGCAGCGCCGCTTCGGTGTCGTCGATCTGCAAGGTCTCGGCGCAGGCCGCGTGCAACGCTGCGCGATCCGGTAGCGGGCCGCTGATGCGGGTGTCGAGCAATTCGTCCAGCAGCAACGGATACGCCGCCAGCCGCTCGGCCAGCAGCGCGCTGCGCGAGAGCACATCGACCAGGCGCGCAAGCGCGCTGGGTTGCTCGTCGAGCAAGGCCAGATAGCTGGTGCGGCGCAAGGTGGCCTGCAGCAGGCCGAGCATGCGACGCACTGCCGCGTCGGGCTGGCTGGCGCGGGTGGCCGCGTGCAGCAGTGCCGGCATCACCCGATCCAGCCGCGCACGCGCGCTATCGGACAGCGCGCGCACGCCGGAAGACTGCGCGAAATCGGCCAACGCCTGATGCGCGCCATCGGGATCGTGCAAGCCAATCCCCGCCAACGGCGCAGCATCGCCTCCCGGCAGCGCGCGCCAGTAATCGGCAAGCGCGTCCGGTGCGGTGGCGCGCACGCGCGGGGCCAGCAGTTCGGCGAATTCCGCGGCCACGCGTGTGCGCTGCGGTGCCAGCGCGTCCAGCAATGCCGACCAATCCGCATACCCAAGGCCCAACGCAATGCGCTCGCGATCCAGCGGCGCCTGCGGCAATGCGTGGGTCTGCGCATCGCGCAACATCTGCAGGCGATTTTCCAGCCGGCGTAGAAAACGATACGCCGTCGACAGCGCCTGGCCGTTCTCCTGGTCGATCTGGCCTGCGGCCACCAGCGCCTGGAGCGCGGGCAGCAGCCGGCGTTCGCGCAGACTCGGTTCGCGTCCACCACGAATCAGCTGCAGCGATTGGGCCAGGAACTCGATTTCGCGAATCCCGCCGGGCCCGCGCTTGATGTCGTCCAGACGATCGTGCCGCGCCACTTCGGCGGTGATGGCGGCCTTCATTTCGCGCAAGCCATCCAGTGCGGTGAAGTCCAGATACCGCCGGTAGACGAAGGGGCGCAGCGTTTCCAGCCAGGCTTCCCCGGCGTCGATATCGCCAGCCACCGCGCGCGCCTTGAGCCAGGCATAGCGCTCCCAATCGCGACCTTCGCGCTGGAAATACTGGTCCATGCCGGCGAACGACAACGCCACGCGGCCGGCGGTGCCGAATGGACGCAGGCGCAGATCCACGCGATGGCTGAAGCCGTCGGCGGTGGTTTCGTCCAGCAACCTGGCCAACTGCTGGCCCAATCGCGCGAAATACTCTTCTGCTGCCAATGGACGCGCGCCATCGGATTGGCCGCCCTGCGGATAGGCGTACACCAGATCCACGTCCGAGGAAAAATTCAGCTCGCCACCGCCCAGCTTGCCCAAGCCGAACACCACCAGGCGCTGCACGCTGCCGTCTGCAGCAATGACCTTGCCGTGGCGGGTGTGGAACTGCTGCTCCAGCGCTTGCAGGCCGCATTGCAGGCAGTGCTCGGCCAGCCGGGTGGCGCCGGCCAGGGTGGCTTCGACGCTGTCCAGACCGAGCACATCGCGCCAGACCAGGCGCGTGGACTCGGCGCTGCGATAGCGTCGCAATTGCGCAGGCCACAGCGGTGGCTGGGCCGGATCCAGCTGCGGCAGTGGCAGTGGCGGCGGATCGGGTTGGGCCAGGTGCTGCAGCAATGCCGGTTGCCGCGCCAAGGTATCGAGCGCGAACTCGCTGGCCAGTGCGACCTGCGCAAGCTGCCGATCGAACGCGCCGCCCGGCCACGCCTGCTCGACAGGCAATGATTGACGAACACGCGCCACGGCCCGCTCGATCAGGGCGGTGAGCGCAGGAGACATGGAAACGGTCGGCATCGGCATGACCGGATTTTGGCATCCCCGCCACGCGGGGAGTACACGCATGCGCGACATCCCCCAGGGCGACTGCAACAGGGCGTGCAGCATTTCGCCGCCTTGAACATCTCGCTTACGCAGCCCTGACGGCAGCCATGCTGCACTGCGGCTTTCGCACGAGGTCCCGCCATGTCGCCCACCACCTTGCCTGCTCACTTGCTGCCCTCGCAGATTCCGCTCCAGACCGATGGCAACGATCCTGCGCTGCCGCCCAGCCTGCCCTTTCTGCATCTATGGACCGGGCCGGATGGCAACAGCTGCCTCAACGCCTCGCAGCTGCCCGGCTTCGGTCGCAAGAGCGTGGGTGGCGGTGCCGCACCGCAGTGGTTGCGACCGTTTCCCGGCGAGGTGCTCGGCATCCAGTTCGCGGTGCTGCCGGTAGGCTGGGTCGGCGACTGGCATGAGAGCCCGCACCCGCAATGGGTGATTCCGTTGCGTGGCCGCTGGTTCATCGAAACCGGCGACGGCACACGCGTGGAAATGGGTCCTGGCGACATCCATTTCGGCCAGGACCAGGGCACCACCGATCAGCGCGGCCATCGCTCCGGCCAGTTGGGCGATGAACCTTGCCTGCAGATGATGGTGCAGTTTGCGCAATCGCCGGGCGCGGCCACCGCGCATCCGTTCGGCCATCCGGCGCCGCGCTGATGGACCGCCACTGCCGCGTCCGCGCGCCCGGC
>NZ_JAJIUJ010000109.1 GCF_020880415.1 Xanthomonas euvesicatoria pv. euvesicatoria
TGCCTCAGCGGGCAGGGCCAGTATCGAAATCCACGGGGTGCCGAAATTCTGCTGTTCGGCATAGCATTGAATATGCTTTTCAGCGTATTCGATTATTCTTTAAGTGGTTGAAATGTTTGGGCGTGTGACCGTTTTATCGTGCCCAATGCAATGTCGCTTGATGCGACCGGCATGAGCGCATCCAGACGCCGTCGGTCATCGATGCCGTGGCGCGCGGCTCGGCCGCTCACGCGCGTTCCCGCAGGGGCCGAGCGCAGTTGCGGCCCGGTGGCTCACCAGGCGACGCACAGAGCTGCCTCACTGGCGAACCGCCAACCAATCCCGAATGCCCGTTCCCAATCCCGGCCCACAACAACACGGCTGCAGACAGTGACGCTGCTAGAATGACAGCCCCTTTCCATCCGCCGCGCTGTCGCGGTCGCAGGAGCTAGTGAACATGGCAATCAAGGTTGGCATCAACGGATTCGGTCGCATCGGACGCAACGTGCTGCGCTCTGCGGCGCAGAACTTCGCCAATGACATCGAGATCGTGGCCATCAATGACCTGCTCGAGCCCGACTACCTGGCCTACATGCTGCAGTACGACTCGGTGCATGGCCGCTTCAAGGCCGACGTCTCGGTCGACGGCAATACGCTGATCGTCAACGGCAAGAAGATCCGCCTGACCCAGGAGCGCGACCCGGCCAACCTCAAGTGGGATGCCGTCGGCGCCGACGTGGTGATCGAGTCCACCGGCCTGTTCCTGACCAAGGAAACCGCTCAGAAGCACATCGATGCAGGCGCCAAGAAAGTGATCCTGTCGGCGCCGTCCAAGGACGACACCCCGATGTTCGTCTATGGCGTCAACGACAAGACCTACAAAGGCGAAGCGATCATCTCCAACGCCTCGTGCACCACCAACTGCCTTGCGCCGCTGGCCAAGGTGATCAACGACAAGTGGGGCATCAAGCGCGGCCTGATGACCACCGTGCATGCGGCCACTGCGACGCAGAAGACCGTGGACAGCCCGTCCAACAAGGATTGGCGCGGCGGCCGCGGCATCCTGGAGAACATCATTCCGTCCTCCACCGGCGCGGCCAAGGCCGTGGGCGTGGTGATCCCCGAGCTCAACAAGAAGCTCACCGGCATGAGCTTTCGCGTGCCGACCTCGGACGTTTCGGTGGTCGACCTCACTGTCGAACTGGAAAAGCCGGCCACCTACGCCGAAATCTGCGCCGAAGTGAAGGCACAGAGCGAAGGCGCACTGAAGGGTGTGCTGGGGTATACCGAAGACAAGGTCGTGGCCACCGATTTCCGCGGCGAAACCTGCACCTCGGTGTTCGACGCCGACGCTGGCATCGCGCTGGACTCCACCTTCGTCAAGCTGGTGTCCTGGTACGACAACGAGTGGGGCTACTCCAACAAGTGCCTGGAGATGGTGCGGGTTGTCGCCAAGTAAGTGTCTGGCGCAGTGATGAGACAGGCCCCGGCATGCCGGGGCTTTTTCATTTGTGGGCGATGGATGTTGCGTTTCTTGCACTGCGACGCCTTCGGCGGCTGCCCGGAAGTGGACTTTGCTGGACTCACGTGCGCTAATTTGCACGCACGGCGGCCGTTCCCGTGTCGTGTACGAAGGATCGGGGAACTCCATGGATCGAGAGAAGAGTGATGAATAAGTTTTTGGCAGGCGCCCTGGCGCTGAGCGTGGTAGTTGCGTGTTCCGTGCCGTCCACCAGCTGGGCTGCAAAAAAGCAGACCGGGACGCCGGCCTGGATGAATGCCGATGGTGAGGTGATCAAGTCGTCCGATGTCGAGGCGGGCTACGGCGAGACCGTCAAGGGCATCAACGATTACGAAGGCGAAATCACCGGCAAGCCGGCGCCTGGCAGCAAGTTCACCCAGTTGAAAATCGGTATGCCGATGAAGCAGGTCACCGACCTGATTGGTCAGCCGGACGACCAGGGTGCTTACGTGACCGGCAAGGCATTTATCCCGTTTTTCTTCGGTGGCGACCGCTACCGTTATGAAATGGCCTACAAGGGCCAGGGACGCCTGGTGTTCGCGGGCAAGTCGATGGGGACCGGCGGCAACCTGATCTGGATCATCCATAACAAGAACGACAGCGGTTACCGCGAATAATCGTTCAAAGCGCCCGGTTTTCCGGGCGTTTTCTTGTGTGATGCATCCACGCAAGCACGCGTGCGACTGCAGCTTGCCGACGCTCCATCCGTCGTCTGAGCGAGAGGCTGGCTGCCCAGCCGTAGCCCGAGGCTGTATGGTGCGCGCATTCGACTGGACGCCGGCTCGGGGATTGCTGCGTTGGAAACGATAATCGTGTTGGTGGCCCTGGTGCTGCTCGCCGTGCCGGTGGGTGTGGTGATCGCGCTGGTGTGGATGGCTGGGCTGCGGCGACGGGTGGCGGCGCTGGAGCAGCGGCTTGCGCAGTGGCAGCGCAGTGGTGCCGGGCCTGCGGATGCGCCAGCGCAAGCACCCGCGGACGCGCAGGCAGGGCATGGGAACGACCGGGCGAGGCGTCCGCTGTCGGCACTGGTCCGGGCTCCATTGCCGACGGCGATCTACCTGGGTACCGCACCTCCGATGCAGCGCGTCAGGCCGTTGGCTGGCAGGCGCCGGGCGCGGACCACGACGCGGTTGGCGTGTCTGCCTCGGCGGTGCCGCCACCGTTGCCGGCGCAGGCACCCGCAGAGGCGATGGCGCACAGTGCGATCGCGGGGTCGGAACGTCCCAGCCCGCAAGCGCAGGCGACGCGCGCCGAGCCGGCGCAACCGCAATCCGCACAATCGCAACCACCCCAGCCTCCGGCCGCGCCCAGCGCCATCGCGCGCGCGGCCAGCGCCTTGAAGCGTTGGTTCACCCAGGGCAATGTGCCGGTCAAGGTCGGCATGCTGGTGTTGTTGGCCGGCGTGGCGTCGCTGTTGAAGTACGCCAGCGACCAGGGCTGGATGCGCATGCCGATCGAGCTGCGCTTGGCCGGCATCAGCGTCCTGGCATTGGCCGGTCTGATCTTCGGTTGGAAGCAGCGCGCGCAGCGGCCGGGCTTTGCCTTGGCGTTGCAGGGCGGCGCCATCGGCGGCTTGTTGTTGACGGTGTTCGCGGCCTTCAAGTTGTACGGCTTGCTCGATGCCGGAACGGCGCTGGGCATCAGCATGGTGCTGATCGCAGGCATGTGCGTGCTGGCGGTGCTGCAGGATTCGCGCACGTTGGCGGTGCTGGGCGTGCTGGCCGGTTTTCTTGCGCCGATCTGGTTGTCTACCGGCAGCGGCAATCATGTCGCGCTGTTTTCGTACTACGCCGTACTCAACGCCGGCATCGTGGCGATTGCATGGACACGCCCGTGGCGCGTGCTGAACCTGCTGGGGTTTGCTTTCACCTTCGGCATCGGCACCGTGTGGGGGGCGCTGCAGTACTCCCCGGCGAAATTCGCCACGACCGAGCCGTTCCTGTTGCTGTTTTTCGCCATGTACGTGGCGATTCCGGTCCTGCATGCGCGCCGCGGCGACGGCAGTGCCGGCAGGCTCATCGATGGCAGCCTGTTGTTCGGAACGCCGCTCGTGGCCTTCGCGTTGCAGGCGCGCCTGCTTGAAGGCGATCGGCTGCCATTGGCGTTGTGCGCGGTGGCGGTGGCAGCGTTGTACGCGGGCCTGGGCAGCTGGCTGCTGCGCCGCGCGTCCACGCGCGTGCTGGGCCAGGCGCACGCGATGCTGGCGGTCGGGTTCGCAACCCTGGCCGTACCGCTGGCGCTGTCGGCACGTGCCACTGCGAGCGTGTTTGCGCTGGAAGGCGTGGGGTTGCTGTGGCTGGGGCTTGGCCAACAACGGCGGGTCTCGCAGGTCAGCGGTGTCGCGTTGCAGGTGTTTGCGGCGGTGGGTGTCGCGTTCGGCGTGGATGCCTGGCGCTACGATGCGGTCGCGGTGGCCAACGCAACCTGCATGAGTACCGTGCTGCTGGCGCTTGCCGGCTGGGCCAGTGCCTGGTTCCTGCGCGATGCCGGGCATCGGCGGCGTGCGCTGTTGGCATATCTGTGGGGACTGGGCTGGTGGACGCTGTGCGGCGTGCACGAGATCGTGCGTTTTGCCGATCTGCGTAGCGAGCCGGATCTGCTGCTGGGCTTGGTCGCACTCAGTGTATGGCTGGCGGCCGAAGTGCATCGCCGCCGTCCTGCAGCGGCGCTGGTATGGACGGTGATGTCTGGTCTGGCGCTGGCGGCGCCATTGGCGCTGTGGCAGGGCGCTGCGCACACCCAGCCATTCGCGCATTGGGGCGCGCTGGCATGGGGTGTGTTTGCGGTGGCGGGTGCGCGTGCGCTGTGGTGCTTGCGCACGCAGCAAGGCGCTGGCGCGATGGCGGCGCAGTTCATCTGGTGGCTGCTGTGGCCGTTGGTCATCTCGTTGGGCGCGGCCTGGCTGGCCGATGCGTTCTTGTTGGCCAATGGCTGGCGTTGCGCCTTGCTGGCGGCGCCGTGGTTGCTGGTGGCGACGCTGGGGCTGTTGCGCTGGCCGTGGCTGGCCTGGCCGCAGGCAACCGCCTTCGATCCTGCACGCAACGCATTGCTGGGTTGCGTGTTTGCGGTGTTGGGACTCGGCTGGCTGCTCGCGTTGCTGGACCCGGTGAGCGCTGCACCGTTGCCCTGGCTGCCGGTGCTCAACCCCGCCGAGCTGGCGCAATTGGCGGTTCTTGCCCTGCTTGTGCGCTGGGCCTGGTCGGCACCTGCGCCGACATCGCTGCAGCATTGGCGGGTGACCGCGCTGGGTGTGCTGGGTTGGGCGTTGATCACCGGCAGTACCTTGCACAGCGTGCATCACTGGGGCGGCGTGCCATGGGATTCCGCGCTGATCGGCACCACCTTCTCGCAGACCAGCCTCACCATCGTCTGGAGCGTGCTGGGCGTGCTGGGCTGGGTGATCGGCTCGCGCCGTGGGCAACGCGGGCTGTGGCTGGGTGGCGCATTGCTGATGGGGCTGGTCCTGGCGAAGTTGGTGTTGGTCGACCGCCAGCATCTGGGCAACTTACTCGGCATCGGCTCGTTCATGGCCTATGGTCTGTTGTGCACCGTGGTGGGCTATCTGGCGCCGGCGCCGCCGCGTGCGGTCGCGACCGAAGGTCATGCTGTCCAAGAGAACGGCGTCGAAGAGGATCAGGCATGAACACGATGCGATGGGCACTGCTGCTGATACTGATGCCGCTGCTGGCGCAGGCCGCCGATGTGCGGCAGGACTACCGCCAGCAGTGGCCGCTGCAGGTCACTGGCGCGGATGTCGGCCTCTATCAGGTGAGCTTGGATGCGGCGGTGTATCGCACCGCGCACGACGCGGCGTTGCGCGATGTCACGGTGATCGATGCGCGTGGACAAGAGCTGCCCACCGCCTGGCTGCCGATGGATGCAGCACCGGCGGCTGCGGTACGCCGTCAGCGCCTGCCCCTGTTTGCGCTGCCGGCCGGTGCCGCGCCGGCCAACGGCGACCTGCAGTTGATTGCCGAGCGCGACGCCAGTGGTGCGGTGCGCCGCCTGGAAGGTCGCTTTGCGACCGGGGCTGTCGCTGCGGGCCGTGGTGTGAGCTGGCTGATCGATGCCAGCGCGCTGCGCGATCGCCCGCGTGCGCTGGTGCTGGATTGGGAGGGCGACATGCCGGTGCAGGCCCAGGTGCGTGTGGAAGGCAGCGACGATCTGCGCGACTGGCGCGTGCTCGTCTCCAGCGCCACGATCATGGCGCTGGACAATCAGGCGCAGCGACTGCAGCAGCGTCGTATCGCCCTGGACGATGGTGCGCGTTACTTGCGCCTGGTCACCGCATCGGGCGAGCTGCCGGCATTACGCATGGTCGAGGCGGAGCTGGATGGCGTCGCCATTTCCACACCGCCGCAGTGGCTGGACTTGCCAGGCACCGCAAGAGATGCGGCGCTGGTGTATGCCTTGCCCGGTCGCTTTCCGATCAGCCAACTGGATGTCGGCGGCAGTCAGGCCGAGGCGGTCGAGTGGATCGTGGCAAGTCGCGATAGCGACGATGCGCCGTGGCTGCAACGTGCCGGCCCCTGGTTGGCGTATCGACTGGGCCAGGGCACGGCAGCCGCGTCGCCGCCGCAACTGCTGACTGCCCCCGTGCGCGATCGCCAATGGCGGTTGGTCGCCGCCCAGGGGCGCAGCACCGCCGTGCCGACGCTGCGCGTCGGGTACCAACCGGAGCGGTTGATGTTTCTCGCCCAGGGCCGGCCGCCATATGCGCTGGTCGCCGGCAGCGCGCGGGCGCAGCGCACCGACGCACCACTGGGCGCAATGCTGCAGGCACTGCGGCGCGAACGCGGCGCACGGTGGCAGCCGGCGCAGGCCCGCCTGGCTGCGCAGGCACAGCCGCTGGCGGGGGATGCCGCGTTGCAACCGGCCGCCGCGCCGCGCGACTGGAAGCGTTGGCTGCTGTGGGGTCTGTTGGTCGGTGGCGCCTTGCTGGTCGGCGGTTTCGCGGTGAGCCTGTTGCGTAGCGCATCGGCCAATCGCAACGGCTGATCGCGCCCGCTTCGCATGGCGGTTTGCCGCTGCGGCGCGAAGGTCGGACAATGGGCGTCCCCCGTGACCAAGGCAGCCGTATTGCCCGTCGTGTTCGACCAAGCATCCCGCGCCTTGCCAGCCGTCCTGGCGGCCTGGCGCGTGGTGGGTAACCGGCGCTGCGCGGTCCACATGCGGGCGCAACGAAGGCGCGATGGCGACCCACAGCCGGTTGCCGCTAAGGCAAAGCGCTCACAATGTTTGCACCGGCGCCTCTGCTGGGTGCGTCTGCATGTCCATTCCCATTCCCCCTCCCTAGACCGAACGAGCTGAGCCCATGTCCATTGTCCGCATGACCGACCTCGATCTCTCCGGCAAGCGCGTGCTGATCCGCCAGGATCTCAACGTGCCGATCGACAACGGCCAGATCACCTCCGAACAGCGCATCACCGCCTCGGTGCCCACCATCAAGCTGGCGCTGGAAAAAGGCGCGGCCGTGATGGTGACCTCGCACCTGGGCCGCCCCAAGGAAGGCAGCTGGACCGAAGAAGATTCGCTGGCGCCGGTGGCCACGCGCCTGGCCGCGTTGCTGGGCGTGGACGTGCCGCTGGTGCGCGACTGGGTCGACGGCGTGGACGTCGCGCCGGGCCAGGTGGTGCTGCTGGAAAACTGCCGCATGAATGTCGGCGAGGGCAAGGACGATGAAACGCTGGCGCGCAAGTATGCGGCGTTGTGCGACGTGTTCGTGATGGATGCCTTCGGCACCGCGCACCGTGCGCAGGCCTCCACGCATGGCGTGATCCGCTTCGCGCCGGTCGCCGCAGGCGGCCCGCTGTTGATGGCCGAACTCGACGCCCTGGCCAAGGCGCTGGACAACCCGGCCAAGCCCCTGCTGGCGATCGTCGCCGGCAGCAAGGTCTCGACCAAGTTGGAGTTGCTGTCCAACCTGGTCAACAAGGTCGACCAACTGATCGTCGGCGGCGGCATCGCCAACACCTTCATCGCCGCGGCCGGGCATGCCGTGGGCAAGTCGTTGAACGAGCCGGACTTGATCCCGACCGCCAACCAGATCGTGGCCGATGCCAAGGCGCGTGGCGCCGAGATTCCGCTGCCCACCGATGTGGTCGTTGCCAAGCAGTTCCTGCCCGATGCGCAGGCCAGCGTGAAGTCGCTGGACGCGGTCGACGCGGACGATCTGATCCTGGATATCGGCCCGCACACCGCGCAGCGCTACGCCGAGCTGATCGCCAGTGCCGGTACCGTGGTGTGGAACGGGCCGGTGGGCGTCTTCGAATTCGAGTCCTTCAGCCACGGCACCGAAACGCTGGCGCGCGCGATCGCCAGTTCCAAGGCGTTCTCGATCGCCGGCGGTGGCGACACCCTGGCCGCAGTGGACAAATACGACATCGCCCAGGAGGTCACCTACATTTCCACGGGTGGCGGTGCGTTCCTGGAGTTTCTGGAAGGCAAGACCTTGCCGGCGGTGGCCGCACTCCAGGCCCGCGGTCAGTGAGTGCAGCCACGCTGTTTTTCGATCTGGACGGCACGCTGGTCGATTCGGAGCCAGGCATCGTTGCCAGCATCGTGCACGCCTTCGACGAACTCGGCCAGCCGCGTCCGTCGGCGCAGCGCGCGCTCGGGCTCTACCGCGCACGCTACGACGCGGTGGGCTGGACCGAACTCAGCGTGTTCGACGGCATCGGCGAGGTTGTCACCGGCCTGCAGCGCGCCGGTCATCGTCTGGCCGTGGTGACCTCGAAGAATGAGCGTTACGCGCGGCGCATCGTCGAGCATCTGCCCTTCGGTGCGTGCTTCGAGGAGGTGATCGGTGCCAGCGAAGACGGCGAACGTCGCTTCAAGCCGGACCTCATTGCCGAAGCGCTGCGCCGTTTGCAGATCGACAAGGCCGGCTGCGTGATGATCGGTGACCGGCGCATGGATATCGACGGCGCCAATCACCACGGCATCCACAGCATTGGCGTGTTGTGGGGCTTCGGCGACGAGGGCGAATTGCGCGCCGCCGGTGCCGGTGCGCTGGCACGCACGCCGGCTGAATTGGCGGCGTTGCTTCAGTGATGGACAGTGCGCGTCGGCCGTTGCGTTCGCTTGGTCGCCGCGCCTGCAGTTGCGGTTCGCAGCGCGCAGAACACTCTTCACCGTCGCCGGGTTAGGGTGGCGACCGTTCGCATTGCTCATGGCAGCGCGGGCGCAGGCGTACGTACTGTCCCGCACTGTCTATAAGACATGCCGGAATCGGAGGAAGGCTATGCCGCAATGCCATCCTCGGTACGTGACGTGTGTGTTAAGTTTCGCGGCTTTTACAGGGAGGCCATCATGAAAGAACGTCAACGCCGCACCAAGATCCTCGCCACCCTCGGACCGGCAACGGATGCGCCCGGTGTGCTGGATACGCTGTTCAAGGCGGGCGTCAACGTGGTGCGCCTCAACTTCAGCCATGGCGACCCCTCTGGCCAGGCCAAGCGCGCCGCCGAAGTACGTGCCGCTGCAGCCCGCGTCGGTGCCGAGGTCGGCATCCTGGCCGACTTGCCAGGCCCGAAGATCCGTATCGAACGGTTTGCCGAAGG
The DNA here is from genome assembly GCF_020880415.1 of Xanthomonas euvesicatoria pv. euvesicatoria. Classification (GTDB taxonomy): domain Bacteria; phylum Pseudomonadota; class Gammaproteobacteria; order Xanthomonadales; family Xanthomonadaceae; genus Xanthomonas; species Xanthomonas euvesicatoria. The sequence goes on from NZ_JAJIUJ010000109.1 coordinate 9,064, forward strand.
CAAGATCAAGCTGACCATGGGCGATCGCTTCGACCTGGTGGCCGATGCCAACGCGCCGGCTGGCGACCAGACGCAGGTTGGCGTCAGCTATCTGGGGCTGCCGCAGGACGTGACCGCCGGCGACGTGCTGCTGCTCGACGATGGCCTGATGCAGTTGCAGGTGACCGATGTGCAGGGCGAGCGCATCGTCACCAAGGTGTTGAACGATGGTGTGCTGTCCGACCGCAAGGGCCTCAACAAGCAGGGCGGTGGTCTGTCGCTGGGCGCGTTGACCGAGCGCGACAAGGAACTGATCGGCATCGTGGCCAAGATCGGCGTGGACTTCATTGCGGTGTCGTTCTGTCGCAATGCGCAGGACATGCACGACGCGCGTCAGATCGCCCAGCAGCACGGCTGCGATGCGCAACTGGTGTCCAAGATCGAGCGCACCGAGGCGATCGAAAACCTGGTCGAGATCGTCGAAGCCTCCGATGTGGTGATGGTGGCGCGTGGCGATCTGGGCGTTGAGATCGGTGACGCTGAATTGCCCGGCCTGCAGAAGAAGATCATTCGCGAATCGCTGGCGCAGAATAAGGTGGTGATCACTGCCACGCAGATGCTGCAGTCGATGGTCGAAAGCCCGATCCCTACCCGCGCCGAAGTGCTGGACGTGGCCAACGCGGTCATCGACGGTACCGATGCGGTGATGCTCTCGGCCGAGACCGCCGCCGGCGCCTATCCGGTGCGTGCGGTGGAAGCGATGGCGCGCATCTGCCTGGGGGCCGAACACCAGTTCGAATTCGACACCGATTTCGAAGCGGCGCAACGCAATCTGCAGCGCGCCGACCAAGCGATTGCGATGGCAACCATGTTCCTGTCCGAGCACATCGGCCTGGGCGGCGTGGTGGCGTTGACCGAATCCGGCGGCACGCCGCGCTTCCTGTCGCGCTTCCGCTCCAATATGCCGATCTACGCCTTCACCCGTCACGATGGCGCGCGCCGCCAGATGGCCATGATGCGTGGCGTGTTCCCGATCAGCTTCGACAGCCGCGGCCTGACCCCGCGCGAAGCCGCGCGTGCGGCGATCCGTCTGCTGGTGGAGAACGAGCGCATGGGGCCTGGCGACCGCGTGGTCTTTACCAGTGGCGAGCACATGGAAACCCATGGCGCCACCAACACGCTGCGCCTGCTGGAAGTGGGCGAAGACGGTCGCGCCACCGGGCTGGGCGAGCTCTAACGCCTGTTGATTGCATCCGGCGCATGACCTGAGCCGGAACAGAGGCGACACACGACGGCGGCCCCAGGGCCGCCGTCGTGCTGTGTGGCGACCTGGCCGCTGGACGCGCGCCCGGTCGTGACCGGATCGTTGGTCAACGGCCGGATCCGGCAGGTACCCGGTCCCCACCACATCGCACGCGCGCTGCCGCAACGGTGCTGGTCATGGCGGAACAAGACGCTGTCTACGATGTAACGCACGTCGCAGGCGCAGCGCTATTGCGACGGACGAAGCAGCGACGCGGCCAACCCTCAAAAATGCCGGCTGACTCACGCATGGCTCCATATCAACGCGCCAGCGCAGTCATTGCAGCCATGCATCACGGCACCGCAAGCGCCGCGCCGCGCACCATGCTCAGCTTTCCCGATTCCCGATTCCCGATTCCCGCGATGCGAGCATCACCACACATCCTGTCACGCAGATCACGTGTAATCGGTTGCAGGCATTCCGTGAAGGAATGTGTACGACTTTCGTCGCTATACTTTCGTTCTCCCCCGCAGCTGCCACAGGAACTACATGAGCATCGAACAGCTTGCCGAAACCGCCCAGGCGATGGTCGCCCCGGGTAAGGGCATCATCGCCATCGACGAATCGACCAGTACGATCGCCAAGCGTTTTGCCAGCGTCGGCATCGAGAACATCGAAGAGAACCGTCGCGCCTACCGCGAACTGTTGCTGACCACGCCCAAGCTGAGCGACTACATCTCCGGCGCCATCCTGTTTGACGAGACCATCCGTCAGAAGACCAAGGATGGCGTGCCGTTCGCCGAGTACATGACCGCCCACGGCATCATCCCGGGCATCAAGGTCGACAAGGGCGCGCAGCCGCTGGCCGGCATGCCGGGCGAACTGGTCACCGAAGGCCTGGACGGCCTGCGTACACGGCTGGAGGAGTACTACACGCTGGGTGCGCGCTTCGCCAAGTGGCGTGCGGTCATCAACATCGGCGAAGACATTCCGTCCGGCACCTGCATCGAGGCCAACTCGCATGCGTTAGCGCGTTACGCAGCGCTGTGCCAGGAACAAGGCCTGGTGCCGATGGTCGAGCCGGAAGTGATCATGGACGGCAGCCACGACATCGAAACCTGCTACGAAGTCACCGAAGCCACGCTGCGCTCGCTGTTCGGTGCGCTGTATGAGCAGAACGTCGTGCTGGAAGGCACCATCCTGAAGGCGTCGATGGTCATCTCCGGCAAGAGTTGCGAAGAGCAGGCCAGCATCGAAGAAGTGGCCGAGTCCACCGTGATGTGCCTGAAGTCCACCGTGCCGGCGATCCTGCCGGGCATCGTGTTCCTGTCCGGCGGCCAGACCGACGAGCAGTCCACCGCTCATCTCAATGAAATGCACCAGCTCGGCAATCTGCCCTGGCCGCTGAGCTTCTCCTACGGCCGCGCCATGCAGCAGGCCGCGCTGAAGCTGTGGGCCAAGGACATGACCGGCAACTTCGCCAAGGCGCAGCAGGTCATCTACGAACGCGCCAAGGAAAACGGCCTGGCCGCGCTGGGTAAGTGGAAAGGTTGATCGATTGATGGCGGCTGCAAGGCCGCCGCATCGATGAAACAAACACGCCGGCAGCGATGCCGGCGTTTTTTATTTGCTGCGTCCACAGGTGCGCTTTGATGCCGCGCGAAAAAACGCAAAGGGCGCCTTTCGGCGCCCTTTGCTCAGTCGGAATCGTTCAATGGCTTGCGCAATCCAGCCGGTCGATGCGGCAGGCCGCCAACGTCAATCCAATCTCAGGCCGCCGCAGTTTCCTGCGTGGCCAGCGCCTGCTGGTAGGCCTTGTAGGTCGCCTCGTTGTAGGCCACCAGGACGATGTGCTTGGGCACCTTGTGCGAGCGCTGCCAATCGCGTGTTTCGGTCACGGCGATGCGCGCTGCCTGATACAGCGGATAGCCGTAGATACCGCAGCTGATCGCCGGGAACGCGATCGAGTGCAGCATCATCTGTTCGGCGAGTTTCAGCGATTGCCAATAGCAGTTGGCCAGCTGTTCGGGTTCGTTGTGCTTGCCGTCGCGCCACACCGGGCCGACGGTATGAAAGACATGGCGGGCCTTCAAATTGAAACCGTCGGTGATGCGGATTTCGCCGGTGGGGCAACGCACGCCCGGGCGCACCTGCGGCAACGCTTCGCAGGCTTCCAGCAAGCGCGGGCCGGCGGCACGGTGGATGGCGCCATCGACGCCACCACCGCCGAGCAGTGATTCGTTGGCGGCGTTGACGATGACGTCAACGTCGAGTTCGGTGATGTCGCCTTGCCAGACTTCGATTCTCATAGCGCGATAATTATGCGAATTGCATGATGGGCGCGTGATGGGGAGCACGCTGCGGAATCCGCACGCTATCGGCCATTCATCTCATCTGCTGCGACTGTCCGACGGGGTGGAATGTGTGCCGCCCCGCGACATCTTGGCGCTGCCTCGGGGCGATCGGCAACAACCTTCGCCACGCATGAGGCGATGCATGTCGGGTTTACAACCAGCGGCGGACACGCGCGCAGTAGTCGTTGTAGTGGCGGCCGAATTCGGCGCGCAGCCGCGCCTCTTCGAACGGAATGACATAGCGCTGCAGCGCAAGCCACGGCAGCGGCACCAATACAACCGCCCACAGCAGGCCAAGTTGCAGGCACAGGCCGACGTAGCTCAGCACCAAGGCCAGGTACATCGGGTTGCGGGTGACGCGATACGGGCCGTCCAGCACCAGGCGCGAGGGATGGCCGCTGGGCATGATGGTGGTGCGCCGACGCGCAAACAGCACGAAGCAGCTCACCGCCAACGCCAGGCCGAGGCAGGCGATGCCGCCACCAGCCAATTCGATCCAGGCCAGCGGCGCGGGAGGAGGGAGAGGCAGGTCCAGCGCCTCTTGCAACCATGCGCCCAGCCCCAGGGCGAGCGCAAAGTGGACCGGGGAGGTCATTTTTACCAGCCATGGCGCCCGTGCGGCACGGGTCTCGCTGTGTCCATACGGCTGGTTGCTCACACATCTCTCCCTACATTACGGCCGCCATCCTAACGTTTCCTTGACATGGACGGGAGTGCGGGCGTCCCGACATCCGGGAAACGGGGCGGATGCTGCGCCCAGCGCGAGGCGTGCCGGGCACGTGTCACGCCTGGTCTCGGCAATGACGCGTGCGCTTGCGTCTCGGAGCGGCCACGGATTGTGGGCACGACGTGGCCTCCGCGACGCGGCGTCTTTCGGCGCAAGTGCGCTGTTCGGCCGGTACCAAAAAAAAGCCGCGCATTGCGCGGCTTCAGGCCTGGTCATCGACTGCCCGATCAGGGCAGTCCGGCCAGCCAGTCGTCGTCGGAGCCTTCGTTGATGTCGGCAAAGAGCGGGGTCGAGAAGTAGCGTTCGCCGGTGTCCGGCAGCATCGCCAGGATGACGGCGCCAGATGCGGCGCCTTCTGCCACCCGCAGCGCGGTGGCGACGGTGGCACCGCCGGAGATGCCGGTGAAGATGCCTTCTTCGGCGGCCAGGCGCCGCGCGACGGTGATCGCGTCGGTGTCTTCCACGCTCAGAACCTGGTGGGCGGCCTCGCGGTTGAGCACCTCGGGCACGAAGTCCGGCGTCCAGCCCTGGATCTTGTGCGGCTTCCAGTCCTGGCCTTGCAGCAGGGCGGCGCCAGCCGGCTCCGAGGCGGTGATGCGCACTTCCGGTCGTGCAACGCGCAGGACCTCGCCCACGCCGGTGAGGGTGCCGCCGGTGCCCCAGCCGGTGACGAAATGATCCAGCCGGTGGCCGGCGAAGTCACGCAGGATTTCGGCAGCGGTGGTGTTGCGGTGGTAGGCCGGGTTGGCCGGATTGGCGAACTGGCTGGCCAGGAACCAGCCGTGCTGTTCGGCCAGTTCCTTGGCTTTGCGCACCATGCCGCTGCCGCGCTCGGCAGCCGGGGTCAGGATGACCTTGGCGCCGTAGGCACGCATCAGCTTGCGGCGTTCGATGGAGAAGGTTTCCACCATGGTGGCGACGAATTTGTAGCCGCGCGCTGCGGCCACCATCGCCAGTGCCACGCCGGTGTTGCCGGAGGTGGCTTCGACGATGGTGTCGCCGGGCTTGAGCAGGCCGCGTTGTTCGGCGTCGAGGATGATCGCCAGCGCCAGCCGGTCCTTGACCGAGCCGCCGGGATTGAACGATTCGACCTTGACGTACAAGGTCACGTTGTCCGGGGCGAGGCGTTGGAGCTTGACCACCGGGGTGCGGCCGATGGTGTCGAGAATGTTGTCGTACAGGGCCATGGGGTCTCCGTCGGGATCAGGCTGCGTGGGCCAGTGTGGGCGTGTGGGGCGTTGCGCCGGGTGAGTACGGCGGCAAGGCGCTCAGCGGCGCGCTGCCGAACCAGTGCAGCGTCTGCGCCAGCGTCGCCACCTCGCCCAGGATCAGCAGCGCCGGGGCGGTCACGGCATGCTGCCGGGCGCTGGCGGCCAGGCTGGCGAGCGTACCGGTGATTACGCGTTGCTGCGGGCGCGAGCCGTTTTCGACCAGCGCAAACGGGGTGGAGGCTGCGCGCCCGGCCTGTAGCAGCCGCTGCTGGATGATGTCCAGGCCGGCCACGCCCATGTAGAAGGCCAGCGTCTGCCGCTCCTGGCCGAGCGCCTGCCAGTCCAGCGTGTCCAGCGAATCCTTGCAGTGCGCGGTGATCAGGCGCAGCGATTGCGCGTGGTCGCGGTGGGTGAGCGGGATGCCGGCATACGCAGCGCAGGCGATGGCGGCGGTGATGCCGGGAATCACCTGGAAGCCGATGCCGTGCGCGCGCAGGAATTCCAGCTCTTCGCCGCCGCGGCCGAACACGAACGGGTCGCCGCCCTTCAGCCGCACCACGCGGCGACCGGCGCGGGCGTGGTCCAGCATCAGGGCGTGGATCTGTTCCTGCCGGGTGCTATGGCCTTGCGCCGACTTGCCCACCTCGATGAGGTGCGCGCCGTGCCGAGCCAGGCGCAGGATCTGCGGGCTGACCAGGCGGTCGTGCAGCACCACCTCGGCCTGACGCAGTGCGCGCAGCGCATGCCGGGTGAGCAGGCCGGGATCGCCGGGGCCGGCGCCGACCAGGCTCACGTTGCCGGGTGCCAGCGTGCCGATCGGGCTGCGCGGTGCGGGGGAGCGCGCAGGAGCCGTTGCGGACGCCGCAGGCGTCGCGATGTGGGTCAGCAGCCGGCGGGCGCTGGCCGCATGGCGCAGGGCGTCGTTGAGCGCTTCCGATTCGCTGGCGGCGATGGTGAGCCACAGCGGTTGGTCGGGTTGCGCCAGCCATGCCGGGTCGAACCGACCGGCCAACCAGCGCAGCTGCCCGGCCTGCGCCCAGTGCCGCAGCTGCGCCGTGAGCTCGGGCGCGCCCACCAGCGGCAGCGCACCGGCCTGCAGCAGCTGGGCAGTGGCGCGTTCGGCATCGGCACCGCCGCCGACCACCAGGACGGCACGGCCACGCAGGTCGGCAAGCAGCGGGAACGCAGGAGTCACGGTTCGGCAGCATCCTTGAGGGAGGGCAGACCGTAACGCCGGCTTATAGCCGTCGGAAATGACTTCATCCATCCTAAAAATAGCGTTCGGTTATAAGCTGGCCCGCAGAACTCCTCTACAGTCGAAGTCCTTGTAGCGCCTCGCGCTTTTTTGGATATAAGCCATGACGCTGACCCAACTTCGCTATCTGGTGGCCATTGCCGATGCCGAGCTGAACATCACCCTGGCCGCCGCGCGCGTGCACGCGACCCAGCCCGGCCTGTCCAAGCAGCTCAAGCAGCTGGAGGACGAACTGGGCTTTCTGCTGTTCGTGCGCAAGGGACGTAGCCTGGACGCAGTGACGCCGGCCGGTGTGGAAGTGATCGAGCGCGCGCGCGCGGTGCTGTCGGAGGCCAACAACATCCGCACCTATGCGGCCAACCAGCGCCGCGAAAGCCAGGGCCAGCTGACCCTGACCACCACCCATACCCAGGCGCGCTTCGTGCTGCCGCCGGCGGTGGCACAGATCAAGAATGCCTACCCGCAAGTGAGCGTGCATCTGCAGCAGGCCGCCGAAAGTGCGGCCCTGGATCTGCTGAGCCAGGGCGATGCGGACATCGCGGTGGTCAGCACCGCCGGTGGCGAGCCGAGCGCCGGCATCGCAGTGCCGCTGTACCGCTGGCGGCGGCTGGTGGTGGTGCCGCGGGGGCATGCACTGGATCACCCGCGCACGGCACCGGACATGCAGGCGCTGGCCGAGCATCCGCTGATCAGCTACGAATCCTCCACCCGGCCGGGCTCGTCGCTGCAGCGCGCGTTTGCGCAGGTGGGGCTGGAGCCGAGCATTGCGCTGACCGCGCTGGATGCCGACCTGATCAAGACCTATGTGCGCGCAGGGCTTGGCGTGGGATTGGTCGCGGAAATGGCGGTCAATGCCTTCGACGAGGACCTGCGCGCCTGGCCGGCGCCGGCGCCGATTGCCGAGTGCATCGCCTGGGCGGTGCTGCCGCGCGACCGCGTGCTGCGCGACTACGCGCTGGACCTGGTGCATGTGCTCGCGCCGCAAATCGACAAGCGCGACCTACGCCGCGTGCTGGACGGCAATCAGGCGCCCAACTGGCCGTTGCCGCCGACCTGGGAATCGTTGACCCAGACCATCACCAGTTGAGCGGCACGATGACCGAGCCCTTGCGCCCCGCACTGAGCAGGCTGTGGTCGTCCGAGCCGGACGGCGGCATGTCGCTGCAGCTGTCGGCCAGCATCGCCGGCCGCGAACATGAGGTGCTGACGGTGCTGGCCGACCCGCGCGACGAAGCGTTATGGGTGGCGGTGCAGGCGGGCAGCACGCGCGTGTAGATCCCGCTGGAAGTGCTGCGCAAGGCGCTGGACGTTGCGGCCGAGGATGTGCATTCGGCCGAGTGGTTCGCGCGCCAGGATGCGGATGCGTCCGACGTCTGAGGCCGGGATATGGGCGGCTAGCACAGCCCACCGGGCAGTGGTCAGGCGATGTGGACGGCGCACGGGGGGGAGCCGGAGTGGACGTGCGTGCATGCCCCTTCCAAACGGTGGCGGCTTGGCCGTGTGATCGGTGCGTTCGCGATGACCTTGGTGCTGCACTGCAGCGCAATCGCCGCAAAAAAATATCCGCAGGATCAATGGGATGCGTGTCTGCCCGGCAGCACTGCCATGCGTGCTGTGGGTGATTTTCCCTACCCGTGTCAGGGCGATGCAGTCGGCGTCGACCGGGCGCATCAAGTTGCGCGCTGCGTTGTCGAAAACCCTTATAGCAACCATGACGCGACACTCTCGAACGTCTAGGGGTGGACGGCGCAGAGCTGGCGATGCAGGTGATCGCATTGCCGGTGTGTTTCGCGGTGTCGTCGAAGGGTTGCTAGCGCTGTCGCATCACTGTTGCGCGAGGCTGTGCACAGAGCGGCTGGCGCATCCGGGTCCCTGGGGAGAGGCCTGGCGTGCTTGGCGGCGGACCCGGGTCGGGAGCCCGGGTCCGCCTTTTTTATTTCCGCAGCGAGCATCGGTTGAAGATGGAACAGCGCCAAGTCCTGCCCATGCACGGCAGGCAGTGCGCGATCGGAGCCGGTGCTGGATTCTGACACCTGCGGCGAGTTGCCGGGTCTGAGCGGTCGCCACTGAGGCGCGACTTGGCGTGGCGCGGGCAGCTGCAACGTCGGGCCGACGGGATGGAGGGTTCGCGCGTTGAGGTCTGGCCACAGACCGGTGCCCAACAAGTGAGACCCAGGCGTTCGCCGCGCAGCCCGAATACGCAGCGGGCCACACATTTTTAGGCCAATGGAATCCGCACCGAAAAACATGTGCCGCCCTGCGGCCGCGGCCGGACGTCCACTTCACAGCCCAACGTCTCGGCAGTGCGATGCACGATCCACAGGCCGATGCCCAAACCGTCGCTGCGCGGGTCGGCCTGGCGAAACGCCTGGAAGACCTGCTCGGGTTGGTCCATGTTCAAGCCGATGCCGCTGTCGATGATGTCCACTTCCGCAAAACCGGGGCGGCGGCGGGTGCCGACCAGCACGCGGCCACGCTCGGTGTACTTGATGGCATTGCCGACCAGGTTGCCGATCAAGGTGGTCAGCAGTGTGGGGTGGCTGCGCACGCGCAGCGAGGTGTGCACATAGCGAAGGGCCAGGTACTTGTCGATGGCCGGTTGACGCCACACGCCGAGCACCGAATGCAGCACGTCTTCCAGCTGCAGCGGCTGCAGGTCCGGCATGGCGGCCTCGCTTGCGGCGGCCAGCGTGGCCAGCTCGTCCAGGCTGCGGCCGACCAGGCTGATCGCATCGCGTGCGGTCACCAAGGTCGGAATGGAATCGACGTTGGCATGCCGGCGCATCTTGTCGATGGCGTAGGCGGCGGTGCGCAGCGGGGTCTTCAGATCATGTCCGGCGATGGCCATCAGGCGGCTGCGGTAGCGATCCGATTCCTCGGCGATGGCCAGTGCGCGGCGCAATTCCAGCTGCGCCATGGTCTGGCGTGCCAATGCGCGCAGGGCTTCCACCTGCTCGTCGGTGAGCTGGCGCGGTTTCCGGTCCAGGACGCAGACCGTGCCGAGCGGCAAGCCGTCGGGCGTCTTCAGCAAGGCACCTGCATAGAAATACAGCGGTGCTTCGCCGGTGACCAGCGGGTTGCGCGAAAAGCGGATGTCTTCGCGCGTGTCGGGCACCACCAGCACATCGTTGTCGAGCAGCGCATGCGCGCACATCGACTTGAACAGCGGGGTTTCGCGCTCGCCCATCCCGAGCTCGCTCTTGAACCACTGGCGGTCCGCATCGACCAGGCTGATCAGCGCGATCGGCGTCTGGCAAATGATCGAGGCAAGCCGGGTGATGTCTTCGAAGGCCGCTTCGCGCGGGGTGTCGAGAATGCCGTAGCTGCGCAGCGCCTGCAGACGCAATGCTTCGCTGGGGGGCTTGGGTGCGCAGGGAAGCGGTTCGGCCGCTCGATCGGACAGGACGGTGCTCATGCGCGCAGCTACAGGGTGGAAGCGGCAAGCATAGGGCATGCCAAGGCCCTTCATGTGTCTGCGGTCACAGAGGCGGGACGAAAGTGTGACTGCCGACCAGGACGGCGGCGCGTGGACGGGGCCGGCATGCGGTAAACGGGCCTGGGGCTGAAGCGGCAGGCCCATCCGGTTCTGGCGCGCCGGCTCCGGCGCATGCTTGGGCGCGGGTCATCCGGGGATGACCGGGACAGCCAGGTGCGACATGCGGTCGCGCATCGGCCGCGACCATCGCCCCGGCCTGCGTGGCGGCTTACACTTCGAGGCATGCTGCGCTTGTCCCGTCGCCACCGGTTGTTGCCCCTGCTTGCCTGTCTGGCGGTGGTGCTGATGCTGGTCGCTCCGCTGATCAGCCGCTGGAGCCAGGCGCAGCCGATCGAGCCGATGTGCATGGGTGCTGCGGCACTGTCTGCAGAGCGCGCGCTGCATGCCGGTCATCGAACCCAGCCGCCCGGTCTGGCTGCGGACGCGCACTCCGGCGCAGTAGTGAACATGCCGCACGCCGGCACCCATGATGCAGCGACGCATGGCGAAGCCTGCGATTACTGCGTCCTGGCCGCACGCTTGCTGCCATTGCTCATCGTGGCGTTGCTGTGCCTGCTGCAACTGCGGCCGACGCCGGCTCCGGTGTTTACCCAGGCAAGCGCACGCTCGGTCTATCGATGGGCCGCACTCGGCGCACGTGGACCACCATTGGGCGCATAAGGTGGCCCCTGTGCGGGCGTCCACGCAGCAAGGCCCCGTACGCGCCTGAGGTTGTCGGCGCCCTGCCGGGCAGTGCGGGCGACTCGCTTCTTATCGAGTGATGCCGATGTGCGCCGCGATGGTGGCAGCGCACGGCTGTGCGGCCGTGCAGTCACGGCGAAGGGTTGGTCATGCGTTTGCGGTTGTTGAAAGCGATGTGGTATGCGCCGTCGTTGGCGCTGGTGTGGGAGCCTGCATGCGATGTGCAGGCGCAAGACGCGGCACTCACGCTGGGCAAGGTGCAGGTGAGCGAACATGCGCAGCGCAGCCCGAGCACGGCGCGCGTGCTGAGCTCGGTGGATGTGATTGGCGGCGAGCTGCTGCACGATCAACATGTGGACTACAGCTGGGAACTGCTGATGCGCGCGCCCGGGGTGCAGGTCACCCAATTCCGCATGGGCACCGATGCGGGGCGCTTTTCGTTCCGCGGATTCAATGGCGAGGGGCGCATCAATGCGGTGAAGCTGCTGATCGACGGCATCCCCAGCAACGATAACGCCGGCGCCATGCCGTACCTGGACGCAGTGTTTCCGCAGGACATCAGCGCCATCGAGATCGTGCGCGGCACCAACGACGCGCGCTATGGCCTGAATGCGATTGCCGGCAGCGTGGACGTGCTCACCCGTACCGGCGGCAACGACGGCCGCTTGAGCGTGACGGCCGGCAGCTTCGATGCGCGCGAGGTGCAACTGAGCAAAGGTTTCGAACAGGGCGCCTGGAGCCAGAACTACGTGCTGGCCTGGCGCGACTCGGACGGGTATCGCGATCATGCCGACGCACGCAAGCGCAGCGTGGCGGGCAAGTGGTTCTACACCGACCCGGACGGCGCATTCCGCGCGGGGCTCACCACGCGGTACTACGACAACCATGCCTTGGAAGCCGGCTATCTGGATGCCGCCACCGCGCGTGCGGCGCCGCGCAGTTCGCCGGACTATGCGCAGAACGACCGAAGCGAGCGTCGTCTGCGCCAGACTGCGTTGCATGCGGACGGTGCGCTCGGTGAGCAGGCGCAATGGAGCGCCAAGGCCTACCAGAACGACTACCGCAACCAACGCTGGGTGCGGTTTTCTGCGGCCGGGCTGCAGCAGGAACGCGATACCGACGAAACCCATCGCGGGCTGCTGCTGCGTAGCAACTGGCAGCCGGACTGGGGTGCGCTGCAGGCCAACCTGGAAGCCGGGGTGGATGCGCAGTGGCAGGACAACCAATCGCAACGGTATCGCACGGTGGCCCGTGTGCGCGGGGCACAGCTGCGCGATTGGGACTACGACCTGCGCACGCGTGGCGCGTATGTGCAGGCGGTGCTGACCCCCATTGCGCGCCTGCAGCTGGTGCCGGGGTATCGCATCGATCGTGTCGATGGACAGCTGCACGACGTGCTGGCCGGCAGCGTTGCGCCGGTCTACGACTACGGCACCATCAAGCAACCCAAGTTCAGTGCGAGCTACCGCGTGGGCGAGCAGAGCAGCGTGTATGCGAACTGGGGGCGCACCTTCCAGATCGGCAGCGGCGATGGCGCCTACCGTCGCCAGCCCGGCAACCTGGGTCCGTCGATCAACGATGGCTGGGAGACCGGCTTCAAGTTCGCACCGTCGTCCCTGCTGGACGGGCGCCTGGCGTATTGGGAGCAGCGCGCATCCGGCGAGGTGGCGACCGTTCTCGGCGTCAATGGCGTGGTAGGCATCGGCGATGTGGCCAATGTCGGCCGTACGCTGCGGCGCGGCTGGGATGCGCAGCTCAACCTGCAGCCGGCCGAGCATTGGCGTGCATGGGTTTCGTATTCGCGGCAGAAGGCCAGCATCGCCACACCCGATCCGAGCGCCCCGGCCACGCGCGGCAAGGAGATCGAAAACGTGCCGCACTGGTTGGCCACCGCCGGGTTGGAGTGGCAGGTCAGTTCGTCGGTGCAGGTGAGCGCCTGGGGCAACGCACAAGGCGATTACTACCTGGAACGCACCAACACGTTGGGCCGCACCGGTGGCTACGCCTTGCTCAACCTGGGCGCGCGCTGGGCGGTGGACGCGCGCAATGCGCTCAGCCTGCAGCTACGCAATGTCACCGATCGCGCGTATGTGTACGCCTGGTACGACAGCGGCAGCTCCGGTTACTCGCCCGGCGATGGACGTGCGTTGTCGGTGTCGTGGGATTGGAGCTTCTGATGCATGCAACGATTGACCACGGTGGCGTGGACGAGTCGCGCCAAACCAGCCGCTGGCGCTTCTATCGCGCGGTGTGGCGCTGGCATTTTTATGCCGGGCTGCTTGTGCTGCCTTTCATCATCTGGCTGGCGGTGACCGGGGCTGCGTTCCTGTACCAGGACGCCATCGACCGCAGCGTGCACCACGGGTTGAAGGTGGTGCCGGTAGGCGATGTGCGCCTGCCCGCGCAGCAGTTGGTTGCCGCTGCACAAGGGCGCTATGGCGGCCGCTTGTTTGTGTACACCACGCCCAAACGCGCCGATGCGAGCGCGGAGATCGGGTTGGTGGATGCGCACGGCGTGCGCCAGGTGGTGTATGTCGATCCGTACCGTGCGCGGGTGTTGGGTGTCTTGCCCGAGCACGGCACGCTCAGCTGGACCATCCGCCGGCTGCATAGTCTTGCGCTGGTGGGGCCATATGCCCGCGGCCTGATCGAAATGGCCGGCGGATGGGCCATCGTGCTGGTGCTCACGGGCGTGTATCTGTGGTGGCCGCGCGGGCGACGCGGCGGCGTGATCAGCGTGCGCGGCAAGCCGACACAGCGGCTGTTCTGGCGCGACCTGCACGCAGTGACCGGTGCCGGGGTTGGTGCGATCCTGCTGTTCCTGGCGCTGACCGGCATGCCGTGTTCGTGGCTGTGGGGTGCGCAGGTCAATCGCTGGGCCAATGGGCATGATTTCGGCTATCCCGCCGGGCTGCGCGTGCAGCAGCCGATGTCGCAGCAGCGCTTGGCCGACAGTGGCGAGCCGGCATGGTCGTTGCGGCAGGCGCGCCTGCCGGAATCTGTGGTGCCTGCACAGCCAACTGGCGCGGTGGATGAGCACGCGCATGGCGAGCACGCGCGTGCGTTGCAGGTGGGCGACGAGCATCCCGAGCGTTCCCGGCAGGGAGCGCTCACGACAAGCGCAGCGCATGCAGGCCATGAAGAACACGCAGGGCACCTGGCCCAGGCGGAGCACGCGGCCCAACACGCGCACTCGGCAGACAACGCGCATGCCGATCACGGCGATTCCGCTGGATTCGCTGCGCCGGGACGCGGCGCGATCGGTCTGGATGCAGCGATGGCGCGTTTCGAGGCGCGCGGCATCCAGCCGGGATATAGCGTGGCGCCGCCGCGTGGTGCGACCGGGGTCTATACCGCGTCGGTGTACCCGGCCGATCTGCAGCGGCAGCGCGTGATCCACCTGGATCAATACAGCGGTGCGGTGCTGCTGGACATGCGTTACCGCGACTACGGGCCGCTGGCCAAGCTGCTGGAATGGGGCATCAACGTGCACCTGGGGCAGCAATACGGCACTGCCAATCAGTTGATCCTGTTGTTCGCCTGCATCGCCATCGTGCTGTTGTGCGTCAGCGCGGCGGTGATGTGGTGGAAGCGCCGCCCCAGCGGGGGGCTGGGTGTACCGCCGTTGCCGGCCGACCCGCGCACGCTACGCGGCCTGATGGTGCTGCTGGTGCTGTGCGGGCTGATCTTTCCGCTGGTCGGCCTGTCGTTGTTGCTGATGTGGGCGTTTGATCGTTACTGGATGCGGCGCACGCACGCCGATGCCTCGGCGCGGTGACGGGCGCGCCGGTGCATGAGCACGGCGCGCAGTGCACCGCCGCTGCATCCTGGATGCAGCCTGCCCATGCAACTGCAGCACATGCTGGTCAAGCGTCACCCGCACAGGTGCACGTGACCGCTGCCGCTAGATATCTTCGTGGATGCCGCACTCGCGCTTCAGGCCGAAGAAACGCGTGTCTTCCTCGCGCATGCCGGGCTCCCAGCGACGGGTGGTGTGGAAATCGCCGATGGACACGTAGCCTTGTTCCCAGAGCGGGTGATACGGCAGATCGTGTGCTTGCAGGTATTGCCACACATCGCGATCGGTCCAGTCGGCGATCGGGCTGATCTTGTAGCGCTCGCCGCGCTTCTGCACGATCGGCGTCTGCGCGCGGCCGCCGGACTGGCTGCGGCGCAGGCCGGTAAACCAGGTGCCTACCTCGAGTTCGTCCAGGGCGCGCCGCATCGGTTCGACCTTGCGCAGGTTGTTGTATTGGTCGATGCCGACCATGCCCTGTTCCCACAGGCGGCCGTGGCGCGCTTCCATCCAGGCGCGGCTGACCAGCGGGCGATACACCTTGAGGTTGAGCTTGAGTCGCTCGGTCAGGGCATCGGCGAAGCGGTAGGTTTCCGGAAACAGATATCCGGTGTCGATCAGGATCACCGGAATGTCGGGGCGTTGCTGACTGAGCAGATGCAAGGTGACGGCCGATTGCGCGCCGAAGCTGGACGACAAGGCCGCGTTCTGCGGGCCATGCTGCAGCGCCCAGGCCACGCGTTGGTCGGCGTGCAGCCCTTCCAACTGCGCATTGAGCGCGTCCAGATCGTCGAACGCGGAAGAGGTAATCGATGCAGCAGGCAGCGCGGTCATGCGAGCAATTCCAGGTCGAGGCGACGGTGCGTGGGGTAGGGTGGCAACGCGATCACGCCGGCGCGATGCAGGAAATCGCCGAAGCCTTCATCGTTGGCGTGGTCGCCTTCGGAGGCATAGCGCGCCAGCAGCGGTTGCAATGCGGCCAGGATCTCTGGCTCGGTGATGTTTTCGCGATACAGCGTATTGAGGCGTTGGCCGCGGCGGTCGCCACCCAGCATCAGGTTGTAGCGCCCGGGGGCCTTGCCGACCAGCGCCATTTCGGCCAAATACGGGCGCGAGCAGCCGTTCGGGCAGCCGGACACGCGCAGCACGATCGGCGTGTCGGCCAGTCCGTGTTGTTGCAGCAGCGGCTGCAGCGCGGCGCTGAAATCGGGCAGGTAGCGTTCGGCCTCGGCCATCGCCAGGCCGCAGGTGGGCAGCGCCACGCAGGCCATTGCGCCGCGCGCCAGGGCGGTGGCGGCGCGGTTGCCGGCATCCAGCGCGTACTGCGCCACCAGCGCGTCGACGCGTGCGCGCTCGCTGGCCGGTACGCCGGCGATCACCAGGTTCTGGTTGGGCGTCATGCGGAATTCGCCGACGTTCAACTGCGCGATTGCGCGCAACCCGCTCAGATGCGCAGCGGTGTCGGTGTCGGCAATGCGGCCGGCCGGCAAGGAGAGGGTCAGGTGCCATCGCCCGTCTTCGCCTTCGACCCAGCCATAGCGGTCGCCGTTGTGGTCGAACGCGAACGGCTGCGCCGGTTGCAATGCGAAGCCGGCGCGGCGCGCGATTTCGGCCACGATGGTGTCCAGGCCGTGGTCGTCGATGGTGTATTTGAAGCGTGCGCGCTTGCGCACCGCCCGGTTGCCGAAGTCGCGCTGCGTGGTGACCACGGCCGTGGCGATATCGAGCAACTGGTCGCGGGTGACGAAGCCGATCACGTTGGCGACCCGCGGCCAGGTCTCGGCATCGCCGTGCGAGGCGCCCATGCCGCCACCGATGCTGACGTTGTAGCCCAGCAATTGCCCATCGCGCAGGATGGCGATGAAGCCCAGATCGTTGGCGAAGACGTCCACATCGTTGAGCGGCGGTGCGGCGAAACCGATCTTGAACTTGCGTGGCAGATACCGCTCGCCATAGATCGGCTCCTCCTCGCTGCCGGAGCCGGACACGCGCTCTTCGTCCAGCCAGATTTCGTAGTACGCCCGCGTGTTGGGCAGCAGGTGCTCGGACACGCGCGCCGCATCGGCATACAGCGTGGCATGCGCCTGCGACAGCAGTGGATTTGCGGCCACCTGCACGTTGCGATTCACATCGCCGCAGGCGGCCAGCGTATCGATCAAGGTGGCATTGATGGCCTGCATGGTGGCCTTCAATTCGCGCTTGATCACGCCATGGAACTGGAAGGCCTGGCGCGTGGTGACGCGCAGCGAATGATTGGCATAACGGGTGGCGATGCCATCCAGTGCCAGCCACTGCGTGGGCGTGATCACTCCGCCCGGCGTGCGCGTGCGGATCATGAACTGGTACGCCGGCTCCAGCTTCTGCCGCCGCCGCTCATCGCGGATGTCGCGGTCGTCCTGCTGGTAGCTGCCGTGGTACTTGATCAGCGTCTGATCGTCCTCACGCAACGCCCCGGTCACCGCATCGGCCAGGCTCTGCTGCAACGATCCACGCAGACGGCGGCTTTCGGATTTGATGTCTTCGACGGAGTGGCTCATAACGGGATTCGGCATTCGTGATTGGGGATTAGCAACAGCAAAGCGCGGGCATTACCCACACAGCACAAAGATCGCGGACACCCGCTCTCACGAATCCCCACTCCCCAATCCCGGCACTAATAGACATCCCGCGCATAGCGCCCCTCCACCTGCAATTGGGTGAGATACGCGGCGGCGGCCTCGGCATCCAGGGCGCCGTGGGTGGCGACGATGTCGAGCAGCGCGGCGTGCACGTCCTTGCCCATGCGGGTGGCGCCGCACACATACACGTGCGCGCCGCCCTGCAGCCAGGCATGGACCTCGGCGCCACGCGCGCGCAGGCGGTGTTGCACGTAGAGCTTTTCGGCCTGGTCGCGCGAGAACGCCAGGTCCAGCGCGTGCAACTCGCCGCGTTGCAGGGCCAGCTGCCATTCGGCCTGGTACAGGAAATCGGTATTGAAGTGCTGGGCGCCGAAGAACAACCAGTTACGGCCCTTGGCGCCGGTTTCCGCGCGCTCCTGCACGAAGCCGCGGAACGGTGCCACGCCGGTGCCCGGGCCGATCATCAGGATGTCGCGATCGGTATCGGCCGGCACGCGGAAGCGGTGGTTGGGTTCGATGTACACCGGCGCAGTGTCGCCTTCGGCAAGCGCGGCCAGAAAGCCGCTGGCCGAACCCAGGTGCGCATGCCCATGCGCCTGGTAGGCGACCTCGTCCACCGCCAGATGCACCTCATCGCCCACGCGCTTGCGGCTGGAGGCGATGGAATACAGCCGCGGGGTGAGCGGACGCAGCGCGGCGAGCAGGCCGGCGTGGTCCCAATCCGCCGGCCAGCGGCGCAGCACGTCGATCACCTGATGATCGGCGAGCAGCGACGCCAGGCCGGCAGTCTGGGTGGGGGCGAGCAACGCTTGCAGTTCTTGCGCGCCTGCGCGCTCGGCATGTGCGGTGAGAAACGGCCGCGACAGCTTGGTCAGTTCGCGCTGGGTGGCGAGCCATGCATGCAAAGCCAGTGTCTGCTCGCCGACGGTGACAACGGCGTTGCCGTCCAACCGCAATGTCTGCAGCACCGCATCGACCAACGCAGGCGGATTGCGGTGGCGGATGCCCAGCGCATCGCCCGGCTCATAGCTCAGGCCACTGCCTTCCAACGAAAATTCCAGATGACGCACGCGCTTGCCGGGGACCGCGTAGACGCGAAATCCCGGGCCCTTGAAATCGCGCCCGCTGATGATCTGATTGGACAACAGCTCGGCGGCGAACGGCTGCTGCTGCGACCACACCGGCGTGGCCGGGGTGCTGCGCAGTGGCGTGACCGTGGCCGAGTGCAGGCCGCCCTTGAGTTGCTCGCGCGCATGCGTGAGCGCCTGCGCGCGCCATGGCGCGGCGACGCTGTCGATGTCCAGATCGGCTTCGCCGCGCGGCTGCACGCGGCGGCCGCCCAGTTCGGCCAGGCGCTCGTCGATGCGTCGGGCGATACCGCAAAAATCGGCATAACTGGAATCGCCCAGCCCCAGCACTGCGTACTTGAGCTCGGGCAGCTTGGGCGCGCGACGGCTGGTCAGGAATTCCACCAGGCCGATCGCATCGTCTGGCGGGTCACCTTCGCCCTGGGTGCTGATCACCACATACAACAGCCGCTCACTGGCCAGCTCGCGGGTGGGGTAGGCGTCGGCGCGCAACAGGCGCACGCTCAGACCTGCGGCTTCGGCCTCGGCGGCCAGGTGCTCTGCCTGGCGACGCGCGTTGCCGGTCTGGCTGCCGTACACCACGGTCAGGCGCTGGCCTTCCAGGGCGATTGCCTGTGCTTGTCCGCCCGGCAACACGGCCAGCGCGCGCGGCGGATGGCCCTGCGCCAGCCCGGCGGTGTAACCGGACAGCCACCACAGCGATGCGGTATCCAGGCCGTCGACCAACCGGTCCAGCAGCGCCTTGCGCTCGTCGGGCAAGGGGCTGGGCGGTAGCGCGGAACTGGCGGCGGTCATTCGGATCCGGGGGATTTGATGAGAGGGACGATGTTAGGGAAGCGTTGCGCCCACCAGAAAGGAATTGCCGTTATCGCGTTATGCCGGGTGCTTATTTCGCGCAGTCATCAGGGCGGCACACACTACAGCGCCTTGCCCTACCATCGGCTGGTCTGCCCGCCGACACCCACGACATTCCGATGACCCTGCCGCCGCTGTCCCATCTCGACCGGCTCGAAGCCGAAAGCATCCACATCCTGCGCGAAGTCGCCGCCGAGTTCCGGGCTCCGGTGATGCTGTATTCGGTGGGCAAGGACAGTTCGGTGCTGCTGCACCTGCTGCTCAAGGCGTTCGCGCCATCGCGGCCGCCGATCCCGCTGCTGCATATCGATACACGCTGGAAGTTCCGCGAAATGATCGCCTTCCGCGACCGCCGCGCGGCCGAGACCGGCGTGGACCTGCGCGTGCACATCAACCCCGACGGCGTTGCGCAGGACGTTGGCCCGATCAGCCACGGTGCCGCCGTGCACACCGACATCATGAAAACCCAGGGCCTGAAGCAGGCCCTGGAGCACGGCGGCTTCGATGCGGCGATCGGTGGGGCACGCCGCGACGAAGAGAAATCGCGCGCCAAGGAGCGCGTCTTTTCGTTTCGTACCGCACGCCACCGCTGGGACCCGAAGAACCAGCGCCCGGAGTTGTGGAATCTGTACAACGCGCGCACCGGTCCGGGCGAAAGCGTGCGCGTGTTTCCGCTCTCCAACTGGACCGAGCTGGACATCTGGCTGTACATCTACCGCGAGAAGATTCCGGTGGTGCCGCTGTACTTCGCCGCCCCGCGCCCGGTGGTGGAGCGCGATGGTGCCTGGATCATGGTCGACGACGCGCGCCTGCCGCTGCGCCCGGGCGAAACCCCGCAACTGCGCTCGGTGCGCTTCCGTACGCTGGGCTGCTACCCGCTCACCGGCGCCATCGACTCCGATGCCGACACGCTGGAAGCGGTCATCGCCGAAATGCTGGTCAGCACCAGCTCCGAGCGCCAGGGCCGCATGATCGACCACGCCCCGGGCGCATCGATGGAACAGAAGAAGCTTGAGGGATATTTCTGATGGGCAGTGAATGGGGAATGGAGAATGGGGAATCGCAACAGCGGTTGCCGGAAGACGTCACGTTGGCGGAGAACGCTTTTGCGATTCCCGATTCCCGACTCCCGATTCCCGGCACCATCGGCGCCTACCTCCAGCAACACGAATCCAAGCCGCTGCTGCGCTTCATCACCTGCGGCAGCGTGGACGACGGCAAGAGCACGCTGATCGGGCGGTTGCTCTACGACAGCAAGCGCTTGTTCGACGATCAGCTTGCCGCGCTGGAAAGCGATAGCCGACGGCATGGCACCCAGGGCGGGGGCATCGACTATGCCCTGCTGATGGACGGGCTGGCGGCCGAACGCGAGCAGGGCATCACCATCGATGTGGCCTACCGCTATTTCGATACCGACCGGCGGAAATTCATCGTGGCCGATTGCCCCGGACACGAGCAGTACACGCGCAACATGGCCACCGGCGCGTCGACTGCCGATGTGGCGGTGGTGCTGGTGGATGCACGCAAGGGCCTGCTGACGCAGACCCGCAGGCATAGCTACATCGTGTCGTTGCTGGGCATCCGGCATGTGGTGCTGGCGGTCAACAAGATGGACCTGGTGGATTACGACGCGCAGGTGTTCGCCGACATCGCAGAAGGCTACGCCGCACTTGCCGCGCAGCTGGGCATCGCCCAGGTGCAGTGCATTCCGCTGTCGGCGCTGGCGGGCGAAAATCTGTCCAGCGCTTCGACGCAGATGCCGTGGTACGGCGGCCCGCATCTGCTGCAGCACCTGGACACCGTGCAGTTGGAGTCGCTGGACGCTGGTAGCGGCCTGCGCCTGCCGGTGCAATGGGTCAACCGCCCCAACGCGCAGTTCCGTGGCTATGCGGGCACGATTGCCGCCGGCCAGGTGCGTGCGGGCGATGCGGTGGTGGTCGTGCCGTCCGGGCGCCGCACGCAGGTGGCAAGCGTGCGCGATGCCAACGGCGAGGTCGACAGCGCACGCGCCGGGCAGGCAGTGACGCTGACCTTGCGCGATGAGATCGACATCAGCCGTGGCGACATCATTGCCGCCGTCGACGACCCGCCGGAGGTGGCCGACCAGTTCGCCGCGCATCTGCTGTGGATGGACGATGCTGCGTTGCTGCCCGGCCGCCCGTACTGGCTCAAGATCGGCACCCGCACCGTGACCGTGAGCATCAGCGAGATCAAGCACAAGGTCGATGTGAACACGCAGGAGCGGCTGGCCGCCAAGCGCCTGGAACTCAACGAGGTGGGTTACTGCAACCTGGCACTGGACGAACCGATCGCGTTCTCGCCTTACGCGCGCAACCGCGTGCTCGGCGGATTCATCCTGATCGACCGCCAAAGCAATGCCACCGTGGCCGCCGGCACGCTGGAATTCGCGTTGCGCCGCGCCGGCAACGTGCACTGGCAGCATCTGGACGTGGATCGCAGCGCACGTGCGCGCATCAAGGGCCAAGCGCCACGCGTGCTGTGGTTTACCGGGCTGTCGGGGGCCGGCAAGTCCACGGTCGCCAACCTGGTCGACAAGCGCCTGCACGCGCTGGGCTATCACACCTTCATCCTGGACGGCGACAACGTGCGCCACGGGCTCAACCGCGACCTGGGCTTCACCGACGAAGACCGCGTGGAAAACATCCGTCGCGTGGCCGAAGTGGCCCGCCTGATGGCCGATGCCGGCCTGATCGTGCTGGTGAGTTTCATTTCGCCATTCCGTGCCGAGCGGCAGCTGGCGCGCGAACGCTTCGACCAGGGCGAGTTCGTCGAGGTCTTCGTGGACGTGCCGCTGGCCGTTGCCGAAGCGCGCGATGTGAAAGGGCTGTACCGCAAGGCGCGCGCCGGGCAGATTCCCAATTTCACCGGGATCGACTCGCCGTACGAGGCACCCCAGAACCCGGAGATCCATCTTCACGCCGATGGTGAGAATGTAGAGGCGCTGGCGCACCATGTGCTCGAATATCTGGGACTGGAACGCTAAGCGCGGCTAGTAAAACTCCTGCGCAGCCGCCAGGCGGGCGCGGCCGGTGCTCGATCGGCATGTACCACTCGTACACTCCGGTTCTGAGTGCGCCGTCCGCACCCACCTGACTGCTCGCTACGTTTTGTTAGCCGCTCTAAGGGCGGCTAACACGACAGGGCATGCGGTCGTCAGGCAAACGCGGTGCGTGTACGCAGCGGCGGTGTATGACCCCATACACGCCGTTATTGCATACCGGCGGCGCCCGTCTGGCGAATGCGCGGCCAGGTGCTGGCCGCGCTGACCAGCGCATCGTGCCAAGGACAGCAAGGGTCTTTGGTCATGGTGCAAAGCGCGCCCTTTCTGTCAATTCATGGCGGCTAGGTCGGTAAACTTTCGACGTACCCCGCCAGGATGTTCTGATGCCTGTTCTGCCCAGCGCGCGCGTTTGCGCCGCGCTCTTGTTGGCCGCTGTCCTGGCCGGTTGTAGCCGTCAGGCCAGCACGCCGGCCGCCGCCAAACCCATTCCGGTCTCGGTGCAGACGGTGGCCACCCAACCCTGGAACTCGACCGTGCAGTCGATCGCCACCGTGCGTGCGCGCGAATCGGTGGCGCTCACCGCCGCGGTCAGCGATGTGGTGGAGCAGGTGTATTTCGACAGCGGCGACGAGGTCAAGGCCGGGCAATTGCTGCTGCGTCTGCGCGGCAATTCGCAGCAGGCGGCACTGACCGCCGCACAGGCCACCTTCGAAGAGACCGACCAGTTGTACCGCCGTCAGTTGAGTCTGGTTGGCCAGCAACTGGTGGCCAAGTCCACCGTGGACACGCAGCGCGCGCTGCGCGATGCCGCACAGGCGCGCGTGCAGCAGATGCGCGCGGAAATCACCGACCGCGAAGTGCGCGCGCCGTTTTCCGGTGTGCTGGGCATCCGCCAGATCAGCCCTGGCTCGCTGATCACCTCCAGCACGGTGATCGCCACGTTGGACGATGTGGCGCGCATGTACGTGGATTTCCAGGTGCCGGAATCGCAGTTCGGCCTGGTGCAACTCGGTAATGCCGTGAGCGGCAGCGCGGCGGCGTATCCGGGCGCGCAGTTCCAGGGCGAGGTGGTGACCATCGATTCGCGGATCGATGAGACCACGCGCTCGGTGACGGTACGTGCGGATTTCCCCAACGACGATCGCCGGCTGCGTCCGGGCATGCTGCTGGATGTGCGGCTGTTCCAGCCGGCGCGGCAGGCGGTGGTGATTCCGGAAATTGCGGTGGTGCAGGTGGGGCGCGAATCGTACGTCTTCCGGGTCAAGCCCGACAGCACCGTGGAGCGCGCCGATGTGCGGCTGGGCGAGCGCCGCGACGGCAAGGTGGAAATCCTCGAAGGCATCAAGGCCGGCGAGCGCATCGTAGTGGACGGCACCGGCAAGCTGCGCCCGGGCCTGAAGATTGCCGATCAGGCCGCGCCCGCAGCGCCCCGCCCGCAGGCGGCCGCACAATGAAACTCTCCGACCTGTCTATCACCCGCCCGGTGATGGCGGTGGTGATGAGTTTGCTGCTGATCGTGCTGGGGGTGATGTCGTTCACCCGCCTCACGCTACGCGAGTTGCCGGCCATCGACCCGCCCATCGTCTCGGTGGATGTGGAATACACCGGCGCCTCTGCCGCAGTGGTGGAAAGCCGCATCACCCAGGTGCTGGAAGACGCGCTGGCCGGCATCGAGGGCATCTCCACCATCGAGGCGCGCAGCCGTAATGGCTCCTCCGACATCAGTATCGAGTTCGTGCAATCGCGCGATGTGGAAGCGGCCGCCAACGACGTGCGCGATGCGGTCAGCCGGGTGTCCGACCGCATGCCCGACCAGGCGCGTCCACCGGAGATTTCCAAGGTCGAAGCCGACGCCGACCCCATCCTGTGGCTCAACATGAGCTCCAGCACGATGGACACGCTGCAGCTGTCCGACTACGCCGAGCGCTACGTGGTCGACCGCTTCTCCAGCCTGGATGGCGTGGCGCAGGTGCGGATCGGCGGGCGCCAGCGCTATGCGATGCGCATCTGGCTGGACCGCGACCAATTGGCGGCACGCGAACTCACCGTGGCCGATGTGGAAGCGGCGCTGCAGAACGAAAACGTCGAGCTGCCCGCCGGCAGCATCGAATCGGCGCAGCGCGATTTCACCTTGCGCGTGGAGCGCAGTTATCTCAAGCCCGAAGATTTCGCCAAGTTGCCGTTGAACAAGGGCGAGGGCGGTTACGTGGTACGGCTGGGCGATGTGGCCAGGGTGGAGCTGACCTCGGCCGAGCGGCGCGCCTATTTCCAGAGCAATGGCGTGCCCAACGTGGGGCTGGGCATCGTGCGCAACTCCACCGCCAATGCGCTGGACGTGGCGCGCGAAGCGCGCGCGCAGGCCGAAGAAGTGCAGAAGTCGCTCCCGAAGGGCACCAACATCTTCGTTGCCTTCGATACCACCACCTTCATCGATGCGGCGGTGGAGCGCGTGTATCACACGCTGGTGGAAGCGGTGGTGCTGGTGCTGGTGGTGATCTGGGTGTTTCTGGGCAGCGCGCGTGCCGCGCTGATTCCTGCGGTGACGGTGCCGGTGTGCCTGATTGCCGCATTCATTGCGCTATACGCCTTCGATTTTTCGATCAACCTGCTCACCCTGCTGGCCTTGGTGCTGTGTATCGGCCTGGTGGTGGACGACGCCATCGTGGTGGTGGAAAACATCCAGCGCCGGATCGATCTGGGCGAACCGCCGCTGGTGGCCGCCAAGCGCGGCACCGGGCAGGTGGCGTTCGCGGTGATTGCGACCACGGCCGTGCTGGTGGCGGTGTTTCTGCCGGTCGGTTTTCTGGAAGGCAATACCGGGCGGCTATTCCGCGAATTGGCGGTGGCGCTGGCGGCGGCAGTGGCGATCTCGGCCTTCGTGGCGCTGACGCTGACGCCGATGATGTCGTCCAAGTTGTTGCGCGCGCATGGGCAGGCCAAGCCCAATCGCTTCCACCGCTGGTTCGATGGGCGCATGCAGGCGGTGTCCGGTGCGTATGGGCGCTCGCTGGAGCGGCATGTGCACCGCACCTGGATCTTTGCGCTGTTGATGCTGTTGGCGCTGGGCGCCAGCGCATGGCTGATGGGCCGCATTCCTTCCGAACTGGCGCCGGCCGAAGACCGCGGCAATTTCCAGATCATGATCGACGGCCCCGAAGGTGCCGGCTTCGATTACACGGTGGGGCAGATGCATCAGGTGGAAGACATCCTGCGCCCCTTCGTGGGGCCGGACAAACCCATCGTGCGCGCCAACCCGCGCGTGCCCGGCGGCTTTGGCAGCAGCGAGGAAATGCACACCGGCCGGGTCAGCGTGTTCTTGCAGGATTGGGAAAAGCGCTCCCGCCCCACCACCGAAGTAGCCGATGAGGTGCAGCAGAAACTCAATGTGCTCAGCGGCGTGCGTGCGCGCACGCAGGTAAGCGGCGGGCTGGTGCGTAGCCGTGGACAACCGTTCCAGCTGGTGCTGGGCGGGCCGGATTACGCGGAGATTGCGCAATGGCGCGACCGCATTTTGCAGCGCATGGAAGCCAACCCCGGTCTGGTCGGCCCCGACTCCGATTACAAGGAAACCCGCCCGCAGATGCGCGTCAATATCGACCGCCTGCGCGCGGCCGATCTGGGCGTGCCGGTCACTGCCATCGGCGGGGCGCTGGAAGCGTTGATGGGCTCGCGCCGCGTCACCACCTTCGTCGACAACGGCGAGGAATACGACGTGATGCTGCAGGCCGGGCGCGAAGGCCGCATGTCGCCGGAAGACCTCACCGCCATTCGCGTGCGTTCCAACCGTGGCGAACTGATCCCGCTCTCCAACCTGGTGACATTGAGCGAAGTGGCCGAAGCCGGCACCTTGAATCGCTTCAATCGCCTGCGTGCGATCACCATCACCGCCGGCCTGGCCCCGGGCTACCCGCTTGGCGATGCCATTGCCTGGGCGCAGCAGGCCGCGCAGGAAGAACTTCCCGAATATGCGCAGGTGGACTGGAAAGGCGAATCGCGCGAGTACCAGCAATCGGGCAGTGCGGTGTTGCTGACCTTCGGCATGGCGCTGCTAGTGGTGTATCTGGTGCTGGCCGCGCAGTTCGAAAGCTTCGCGCACCCGTTAGTGATCATGCTCACCGTGCCGTTGGCCGTGCTGGGCGCGCTGGTGGGGCTGTGGCTGACCGGCGGCACGCTCAATCTGTTCAGTCAGATCGGCATCGTGATGCTGGTGGGGCTGGCGGCCAAGAACGGCATCCTGATCGTGGAATTCGCCAACCAGTTGCGCGACGAAGGGCGCAGTGTGCATGCGGCCATCGTGGAATCGGCATCGGTGCGTTTGCGCCCGATCCTGATGACCTCCATTGCGACGGTAGTCGGCGCGATTCCGCTGGTGGTAGCCGGTGGGCCTGGCTCGGCCAGCCGCGCCACCATCGGCGTGGTGGTGATCTTCGGCGTCTCGCTGTCCACGTTGTTGTCGCTGTACGTGGTGCCGGCGTTCTACAGCCTGATCGCGCCGTTTACCAAGTCGCCCGAAGCGGTGGCACGCCAGCTGGAAACCCTGGAAGCGCAGACGCCGTCGGTGGGTGGGCATGCGTGAACGCGGCCGGTGGCGCAGCGGCTTAGCTTATTCCCCAAGAGCCCACAGCATGTTGGAGAGCTTCCGAATCCCCATCAACGTAAGTCTTTACAGCAGGTTGAACCTCAAACACAGCATATTGTACCGCTTAGGATATCTACGCCACGTTTTGCTAAGCCTGAAAGACTCAGGTGTAGAAGGCCAGCTGATCCAAAGTCAAAATAGCCTGCAGAGCTCGAGTCATGGTGTAGCTCTCTTGCGTTGCTGCTCCATGTCCCACTGCATGACGTGAGCCAGCCTCTCCTGACTGCTCCATGGGATCGAAGTTCGCAAAGATGTATTCGTGCATGTACTCACGGAAGGCATGGGCAAAAAGTAGCGTGTCAGGTGCCCCTGCGCTCCTCTCGCCCGCTTCTCGTGCGAACTCCAGCAGAGTATTCACTTTGGCATTTTTCCCTTCATTTTTCGCGCGGTAGGCATCCCGCAAAATACCTTCAATTTCAGTCAGAAGGATCTTGATCACGGCTACAGGCCTTCGTTGCTTGAATGCTTGAATTGCTTCTTCCAGCAACGCCTGCTTGGCAACGAAGTGCGGCTTGGCGTTCCAGCGCTCAAGCAGCCAGTTCAGGCGTTCATCATCGAACGCCTCCACGATATCGGCTTCAATTTTCGTAATGTCAAACCCCGATGCGACGTACGACGCAAGTTGTCGGAACTCAGAGGTGATGATCTCAGCGAACGGAAACCAGCCCTTGGATCTAAGGGCAGCCATGGTAGCCGGGTTGTCCATGACCTCGTATATATGTCGATACCGCAGCACGCGATATAGACTTCCCAGGTCGCGCTCGAACTGCTCGCGGTCCAATGCGCCCCCAACGTTGAAGTCAAACGCAAGTCCAAAGGCCCATGCCTCTCTAAACAAGCAAAGAACTCCGTCCCTCTCACCAATCTCCACAAGCGGGAACTGCATATGAGTGATGTCGGCGATATCCTGCTCGAAGACTGCAGACTCCGCCGCCAGGGAGCGCTTTATTCTGCAGTTAAGTGCAACGGCTGCTGCGTCAACCCAGAGCTCAAAAGAGTTATCTGGTTTGACGATCATAAGAATCGTACTCGCTTGCCGAAGATTGATCGCGACGCCCTGCTTGCTTGCTGCATGCGTGATCACTCCCTCCAGACTTTCAACAACCTTATGAAAGAGCGGCGCATCTGAGGTCAGCGCCGCTCTTGCGCGGACATGTGCTATCTCACTTTCGAACACGCTATTCATTGAGAATCCGACAAGTCGGGAAGTGTAATCCCCCGCCAGCAGGATAGGCTCACCTTGCCTTAGCCGTGATCCGAAATGGCTCTGCTCCGACAATTTTGCTTCCAGATCTTTCATATGGGTCTTTTGAATTGATTGATTTACCGCTGCGAGAAATGTCTGGCCTGATTGTAAAACCGCTTCCCGTTGAAACCCTTGAATATTTGATCCCAGGTTTGATCGCGCACTCTTCATCCTCGAATGGAAGGGCGCACTATGGGCTAGGTTCGGTACATGAGTTTCCTACGAAGGTAGCGATCCGTCGAGCGATAACGTAGTCACGAGAACTCAAGAGTGCTATGCCAAGGGCTACGACACACTCAGAAGAACATTGCGAAGTAGATTAAGCAGATCTCGGTTGCCGACCGCTAACCGAGCCGACGTTTATGACCTAGCGAAAATCAGCGGGGCAAAGGAATCAGTGCGCAGCAGGTGCAGTGCGCAGGTTGATCGCTCTGTACTGCCTCTGGTTGCCGTAACGCGGCCCGTTCTTCTCAAGCGTGGCGCAGAGCCTTCCTTCCCCACAGGGAGCCACGTCTGCACGCGACACGCGATCCAGGTAGTCGATGGACGCTCGAAGCTGTGCGAGTTCGGTTCGCTTTTCGGTGATCATGCCAACCGAGTAGGCCACCGCACCCAGGCCCAACACGCCGGCCACGAGCATCGTGGCGGATGCAATGCCCATGCGTCGAGTGATCTTTGTTTCCAAGGACTGCTGGGCCTGCGCGTAACGTCGAGTGGCTTGCTGCAATGTCTCATCCGCAGTGGCCATTTCTTTGTTGAACCGCTTGGCTGCCGGTTCCAGCGTCTGCGTCAACGCTTGATTGGTCAGTTGCGTGAGCCGCGGCAGTGCGTTCTCGAGCACCCGATTGACCTTGGCATCGGCGCTGCTGGCCGCGTGTTGGACTACCTGAAGCTGCTCGGCGACCACATCGCGCAACCGTTGTTCGCGCTGCTGCATGGATGCCACCAGCGTCGTCAGCACTTTGACCGTCTCTTGCAACGAAGTGTTCGATGCATTCAACGTGGCCATCATTTCCGCCATTGCGGCGGCGTCTTGCCTGTCCATGGGGTCTCCTGAGCTCGGCTGGTCACGGAAGCGATTTTGACTAACCGCCACCCCCTCCACCACCACCGCCTCCTCCCCCGCCGCCGCCGTCTCCACCTCCACCGCCGTCCCCTTGGGGACCGCTCTGCATCGGTCCCTTGGCAAACTCCGGCAAGGTCATCACCATCACCGGCCCGCGGCTGGTGTTGATCTCCGCTGAGACATCCATCCCCAGCGCCTGGCGTGTGGCGGCGAGCTCCTGGGCCTCCTGCTGGGCCTGCGCCTCCAAGAACTCGTTGCCTCTTTTGATGAGCGCCTGGGTCGCTGCGCTATTGGCGACCCGGTTCAGCGCTTGCTCGATCGCCAGTTCGTTCTTGCTGTCGAGCGCATAGAGCACTTCGTCCACGTCAGGGTCACCCGTGATGGATTTGCGCTCAACCTGCGATGACTGGTTTGGCGCATCCTTTCCCCCTGGGCCGGCAAAGCGCTGAGCTAGGGGTGAAAAAGCATTGGCTTGCTCAGCCGCTTCACTGGGCGAGCTGCCTTGCACGCTTTGCGTCTCTTGGTGCACGAAGGGATAGGGTTCTCCACGCTCGCGATACTCCTTCCATTCCTGGTGGAAGCGTTCGTCTTCCCGATCACCCCGCTCAATCTCCTCTTGCAACTGGCGCAGCGAGCGCATGGTCTCTTCCAGGAACAGAGCACCGCCCGGGTCTGCGGCGCTACGGTCCTGCGCTGAGCTCGATTGAGTGCTTTGGTTTTCCGCGTCTGCTGCCCCCACGGAGGAGCGACTCACAGCACTGGCTTCTGGGGAATACTGGTGTGCTTGTGCAAGGTGTTGAGGTGGAAGCAACGGCGCACCATGCGCAGCGAGCAAGGTGCCTGAAGGACCGGGCTGCGCTCCCATAGCTTCTTGCTCAGGAGTGGTAAGCGCCGTGGCCTGCGATGCCATCAACGGCTCTACTGCCACAGGCGTTATTGGGGCCATGACGCGAACCGACTCTCCGTCCTGCTCACGCGCCATTTCTTGCTGACGGACCGGCGCTTGCTCCATCTCTGCTTGCTGCGTTCGCACCTGGTGATGCACCGCATTGGCCTCCGCGTTTTGTGAAGGCTGGCTGCCGAATTCCTGGCCACCAGAGGCAGGCACTTGGAGGTGCGCAGCATCGCGACTCTCCAACGCATGCCTTTCCAGCGCGCGTGCCGGTTCTTGTGCTTGATGCAGCTGCGCATCGCCTGGATCAGGTGCCTGCATCCGTGGGTCAGAGGTGGTGTGAGCCGCGCGTTCGCCTACCTCCTGGTTATGCGCCTCGATCTGCTGGTGGACGTCTGCCTGCTGCAAATCGGGCTGCGGCGTTTGCTGAGCCAGCGCCGCATTCGGAGCGTGCGGCTGAGGATCGGCTTGTTGCCAGGCGTGCTGGCTGGGGTCTTGCTGCGCTTGACGTTCCTGGACTTCAACCCGCGTGGCTTCTTGAGCTTGGCGGTCTTGCTGCTCCCGCTGCTGGTTGTCTTGGGCTTGGCGCTCCTGCACCTGACGTTCCTGGACATCCCTTTCCTCACGCTCCTGCAGCTCGCGTTGCTGGCTGGTCTGTGCCTGCCGCTCCTGTAGTTGACGCTCTTCTAGCTCACGCTGCTGCTCTGCTTGTCGCTGACCTTCCAGCACCGCGTGCGCCTGGACTGCTTGTTCGCTTTGCGACCTCTCTTCGCGCTGAGGCTGTGCCTGCTGGAGATGCTCGCGCACCTGCGCAGCGTGTTGCTCTTGCGCAAGACGATCTTGCTGTTCGCGTTCTTGCCGCGCCTGCGCCGCGACAGAGGCTTGCATGCGCGCCTGGATATCCAGCACCTGCTGCGGATTGGAAGAGTCAGAAGTAGAGCTATCTGTTTCCCCTTTCGCTTCGGGCGCCCCTCCAAGGCTTGGCACCTCACGCCGACTGCCTTGCACCTCACTCAACGCCTGCCGGATGTCTTCGCTGCTGGTCACGGCCACCACGCGGATCACCCCATCGCTACCGCGCTGAAGGTGCGCGATGGGGCTGTCATAGCCGTATTGACCGGACTC
>NZ_JAJIUJ010000110.1 GCF_020880415.1 Xanthomonas euvesicatoria pv. euvesicatoria
TGCGCCTGCATGCAGCAGGCGACGGCGCGTCATGCCACCGGTATGTGCGTGCGCGCTCATGCACCGCCACCGTCGTTGAGGCGCTCGGCGGTGTGCCTGCGCAGCAGCACGCGTGCGGCCAGGGCCAGCAACAACGCCAGCAGCACCACGGTAAGGGCCAGCCACACCGGGTGGTGCGAGAAATACCAGCGCAGCCAGGTCGGCAGCGGCAGATGCCCCACGTAATAGGTCTGGTTGCCGACCAGACTGGTGACTTTGTTCTGCTGCAGCACCACCACGCTGCCCTGGAAATCCTTGAGCAGGGTCGGGTCGAACCAGGCATCGAACAGGCGGCTCATGTTGGCCGGGTCTTCGGTCTGGAAGGCGACCACGCTGCGGCCGGCTGCCAGTGGCGACTCGAAGCCCATCAGCAGGACGTCGTCCGGCTGCGGCTGCAGGGCGATCTCGGCGGTGGTGGGCAGGTCGGTGCGGCGCGCATCGAAGGAGAGAAAGCGCGGCAATCGTTCGAACAGCCAGTCGGTCAGCGCAAAGCGGGTCGCCCGCCCGTCCTGGCCGATCGGCAGATGCGCGCGCCACTGCTTGAACAACGGTTGCGATTCGGCGCTACCGAGCAGCAACAGATCGCGGCCTGCATGCTGCTGCACTGCGCCGGCGCCGATGATCTGCGCATGCAGCGCCGGGTAACCGGTGGAAGCCCCGAAATGCCCGAGCAGGGTCAGCACATTGCTCAGGTCCTGATCGCCGGGATTGTTGGGCAGCACGATGGTGGATTCGGACAAGTCCGCCAGGCGCGTGAACGGGTAGCCGGCATTGGCGAACGCCGCCAGGTTCGGCATCGCCATGTAGTGGTGGAAGCCGCTCAGGTCGATGGTGGAATCGGCATCGATGGCACCGGACACATCCGGGAAGGTGTTCTTGCACGCTTCGCCCTGCGGGCGATCGAAGAAGAAATGGAAGCGCAGTTGGCTGTTGGCCGAAAACGCACCCACCGGCAGTGTCAGGTCCTGATGCACCGGCATGCTGCCGCGCGTCCCCAGGCTGTTCCACCAGCGCATCGGCGTGGATTGAGCGAATGGGCGACCGGTCAGCGGCAGCGTGGTCACGAACGATTCGTTGATGCTGACATTGAGCGCGGATTTGTTGTCCTGCTCCGGCAGCGTGTAGCGGTAGTTCAACGCAACCGGGATGCCGTCGCGTTCCCACACGAACAGGTCCGGCGGCAGTTGCAGGCCGACCCGGATCAGGTCGGGGTGATAGCCGGTGACGTTGAGCTGGCTGGGCTGGGTGACCAGATCGCCGAAGCGTACCGGACTCTCGCTCGACACCCAGTTGGGCGCGTCGTAGGGCCGCCGCGGCGCAGGCGCGCTGATGTCGCCGATGCGGGCCACCGCACCGGTCAACGGTGCGCGCAAGGCCAGCGCGGTGGCGGCACGCTGCAGGTCTTCGCTGTTGCGGCCGAGCACCAGCAGCAGCTTGCCGTTGCGATCGTTCGGGTTGGCCAGCACGGCCACGGTGGGGCCGCGGATGTCGGCCACGCCGCTGTCGGCGGTCGCAAATTGCGCGGGCAAGGTGCCGGGCGTGGCGAAGACGACCGCGTTCCCGGACGCCGGCAAGGCCTCGGTGGAGGCCGGGAACACCGCGCCACGGTAGCCGGCCAGGCTACCGAACCACGAGGCCACCGTGCCGGCCGCCTGCAATGTGGCCGTGTCCGGGCGCTGCGGGAAATAAAACGGCAATTCCAGCCGGCGCGTGTCGCGTACATCGAAGAACGGCACCGGCAGCAACGCCAGATTGTTGGCCAAGGCCAGCGGCGTGGTGGTCAGCGACAGGCTGGTGGCCGCATCCACATTCGCCCACAGGCTGCTGTGGTCGGGATCTTCGCAATCGCGCGTGTAGTGGCCGATCAACTGCAGGTTGAGCTGGTTGTAATCGGTGACCAGGCGCGGGTCGATCGGCAGATCGGCCGAGAGCAACTTGCCGGCGTTGGCCTTGTCGGTGGGCAGCGTGGCCACGGTGACGCCGTTGATGGTGACCTTGAGGTGCGACAGGTCGGGCAACAGCGAGGGCGAGTAGCTGTATTTGAGATTCAACGTGGCCGCGGTGACGATCTCATCGCTGCGCACGCTGAAGGGCACGCCGGCGCTGCCCTGCACCCCGCGCAAGGTGATTTCGTAATCGATGCCCAGCTCGCGCAGTGTTGCCGCACGCGTGCTGCCGCCTGGCAACGGTGCCGCTGCGAAGGCGACGGGCACCTGCGCTGGGGTGACTGCCTGCATCTGGCTGCCTGCCTGCGCAGATGGCGTTGCAGGCATGGGCTGCGCCTGCGCCAGGCCTGCCAGCAAGGTCAACGCACAGCTCAACACAGCCGGGAATATCCGCATCAGCGGCATCTTGGTAAAGGAAAGGGAAACACCACGCATCACACTCACGACTCCAGATCCACCGGGCGCCTCGGACGAAAGCCCTGCCGCGCGCTGTCCACGATATGCCCGCCCAGTCGCCCGAATCCGCGTGCACTGGCTTCCAACACCTGGCCCATCGAGCGCCAGAACGCATCGCGGTCGTGCTGGCCCCACTGCGACAGCCAGATGTCGGCGCGCGCGAAGGTCGACGCCACCAGCCAGCGCTCCTGTTCCATCGACATCTGCGTGAACTGGATGCTGACCTGTCCATCGCGATCCTGGCGCACCACCGCCGGCAAGGTCTGCTCCACGCCACGGTGGCTCAGGCCGATCTGCACCGGCAGACCCGGCTCGATCGGCTGTGGCTGCGCGAGCGTGATCGCCATGCCGCCCGTGGAAAAATTCACCGAGCGACTCGGCAGCACACCGCCGTCGGGCAGATACAGGGTGACCGGCACATCCAGCGGCACACGGTGTGCGCTGCGCACCTGGCGCGTTTCGCTGGCGGTGGCAATCGTGGCGCCCAGCAGCACCATGTTGTAGAGCGTCCAGGCCAGGTTGAACCAGATGGTCTGCTGCTCGCCGCTGCCACCCACATAGATCAACCGCAGCACGCCAGCCACCACGCCCACCACGTTGAGCAACAACAGGAACAGATACGGCTTGGCGATCTGCGCGTCGAAATAGCTGCGCGACACCAACCCACCCTTGGGCGTGACGTTGAACTTGCCGAGTTTGGGATTGAGCAGGGCCACCAGCGTGGGACGGAAGATGTACCAGGCCAGCGTGGTTTCATAGACCTCGTTCCACAGCAGATGGCGGAAGCGGCTCTGCACGCGCAGGTTGGTCAGGTTGGCCTACAGGATGTGCGGCAAGGCGTAGGCCAGGATCATCAACGCCGAGGCCTGGATCACGTGCGCGCCGAAAAACAGATAGGCCAGCGGCGCAGTCAGATAGATGATGCGCGGCAAACCATAGAAGAAGTGCAGCATCGCGTTGAGGTAGCACAGCCGCTGCGACAGTTTGAGCCCGCGCCCCAGCAAGGGGTTGTCGATGCGCGCGATCTGCGCCATGCCGCGCGCCCAGCGGATGC
Organism: Xanthomonas euvesicatoria pv. euvesicatoria; assembly: GCF_020880415.1. Taxonomy (GTDB): domain Bacteria; phylum Pseudomonadota; class Gammaproteobacteria; order Xanthomonadales; family Xanthomonadaceae; genus Xanthomonas; species Xanthomonas euvesicatoria. The sequence goes on from NZ_JAJIUJ010000110.1 coordinate 3,496, forward strand.
GCTGCGCCACGTGGCCGGACAAGCTTTCGGTGGCCAGACCCGCCGCCTGCGGCACGGCCAGGTAGGCGGTGCGGTAACCGCGGCGCTGCAGCTTGAGCGCGGTGTGCGCATCTTCGGTGACCGTTTCCACCGCCACGCCGCCCACTTCTTCCAGCGCGGTGCGCTTGATCACCGCACACGAGCCACAGAAGAACGTGGCATTCCACTGGTCGTTGCCATCCTGCAGCAGGCCGTAGAACAACTCGCCTTCGTTGGGCACCTTGCCATGCGTGTCCAGGTTGCGTTCGAACGGGTCCGGCGAAAAGAAATAGTGCGGCATCTGCACCAGTGCCAGCTTGGTGTCGTGCAGGAACCAGCCCATCGCCACCTGCAGAAAACTGCGGGTGGGAATGTGGTCGCAATCGAAGATGGCCACATAATCGCCACTGCACTTCTTCAACGCGGCATTGATGTTGCCGGCCTTGGCATGCGCGTTGTTGGTGCGGGTGACGTAGTTGATGCCGACCTCGGCGCAGAACGCGCGAAACTCGTCGCGACGGCCGTCGTCCAGCAAATGGATGGTGATCTTGCCGGCCGGCCAATCGATCACGCTGGCCGCCAGCACGGTGGTGCGCACCACCGACAGCGGCTCGTTGTAGGTCGGGATGAACACGTCCACGCTGGGCCACAGGCGCTGGTCGGCCGGCAGCGGCACCGGCTTGCGGTTGAGCGGCCACAGCACCTGGAAATAGCCCAGCACCAGGATCACGAAGGCATACAGCTCGGCGCCAAGCAGGCCCAGGCCGAGGATGAAATCCACCGCGCTGCCCACGCCCATGGTCTGGGTCATGCGCCACCAGATGTAGCGGCACGACACCGCCAGCGACATCCCCATCATCATCAGGATGACCACCCGCCCGCCGCGGTTGCGCACCGCCAGCGCCACCGCGAACAACACGCCGGAAAACACCAGCTGCTGCGTCACATCCATCGACACGGCCACCACGAACACCAGCAGCAACGCACCCAGCAACCACAGCGCCCAGGTCGCCAGCGTCGGCAGCGGTGATGCGCAATGGCGGTTGGCAGCGGTCATCAATCGTCCTTCAGGCATGGCGGCGTGCGGCACAACAAGCGACAAGCGCACCGGCGCCTGCAGCGGGAAACAACGGGCAACAGCTCAACGCGAGCGCAGGCGCTTGAGCGGGCTTTGCGCGCAGCTGCGCGCATCGGCCTGCAACAGGCGCTGGAACAAGCGCTCCAACGGCGTCTGCGCCGGCCGATCGGCCGGCTGCACGCCGCGCGGCGCAGGTTCGTCGAGCTGACGCAATTTGCGCAGCGGGGCGAGCGCATCCGGCACCGGGTCTGCTGCCGTCACGACGGGTTGCAGCGAGCGCTCTGGCGCCGGTACGGCGGCCGGCATGCCCAAGTTTGGCGTCGGCGCGGCAACCGCCACCGGCGGCTGCACGGCATCGGGCGCAACGGTGACCGGTTCGACCGCTACAGGCGCACCGGCCTGCGGCAGGCTGCAGGTGCGCGGCGACAGCTGGGTGTAGGCGAAATCGTGGTACCCCTGGCTGGCCGGCGTCCCCAAACGCGCGAACAGGCCCGACACATCGTCATGTTGGGGTGCGTCCTTGCCCTTCCTTGCTGTCATCACACTCTCCTTGCCCGATCAGACATGCTCATGCCGTGCGCGCCAACACCAGGCGGCGCAGATCGACGGTGTCGCTCGGCACGCTCTGCACCGCCAGACCCGCCAGCATCCCCAGTTGCTGAAACCACCCCTCGTAGACACCCTGCAAAAACCCATCGCTCCACGCGGCGCCATTCAGCGCGACGCTCAACGGCGCCCCCGCGTGCCGGATCTGCACATGGTCGGTGTATTCCTCCAACACGCACTGGCCCCAATCGCAGCGGTCCCAGACCGCATTGGCCGCGAGCTGCGCGTCGTCCAGCGTGGCGCACGGCGCAAGCCGCTGTTCGCGTGCGAAGCGCTGGCCGATTCGCGCCATCAACAGGGCCAGATCGTCCTCGGGCAACTCGGCGCCGAACTCCTCGGCCATCGCGCGCACAAACCCCAGCCATTGCCGGGAGCAACTGCGCGTACGGTATAGCGGCAGCGGGTCGAGTGCGCTCATTCAACAGACTTCGCAAGGAAAAAAGGGCCGTCACATGCGACGCATGCACCCGATGTGATGCATGCGTGATGACATGTTAGCGGCCGCCATCCTCGAATCGAGAGCTGCGTCTCACTTTTTTCGGGCATTCCCCGACAGCGTGTAGGGAATTTCTGTAGCGGGTGGCGACGCCCGCCCGTCAGTCCCCGCCGGCATCGCCCCGAGCGATCATCCCTCTGCCATCGGCGGCAGTCCGAACACGTCGCGCAGATAGCGCAGATACCCGATGTCCTCGCACATGCTCTTGCCGGGCGAGTCGCTGAGCTTGGCCACCGGCTGGCCATTGCAGCGGACCATTTTGATCACGATCTGCAGCGGCGTCGGCCCCAGATCGTTGGTCAGGCTGGTGCCCACCCCGAAGGCCAGCCGGCAGCGCGTGTGGAAGTGCTGGTACAGCCGCATCACCTTGTCGATATTGAGCCCGTCGCTGAACACCAGCACCTTGGTCCGGGGATCGACGCGGTGCGCTTCCAGATGCGCGATGACGCGCTCGCCCCATTCGAACGGGTCACCCGAATCGTGGCGCATGCCATCGAACAACTTGCAGAAATACAGATCGAAATCGCGCAGGAACGCATCCAGCCCAACCACGTCCGACAACGCAATGCCCAGATCGCCACGGTATTCGCGCGCCCACGATTCCAGCGCCGCCACCTGCGAATCGCGCAGCCGCGGCCCCAACGCCTGGAACGCCTGCAGATACTCGTGCGCCATCGTGCCCAGCGGGGTCAGCCCGTACTGCTTGGCGAAATACACGTTACTGGTGCCGACGAACTGTTCGCCCAGGCCATCGCGCAGCAGCGGCAGCAACTCGCCATGCCATTGCCGCGAGTAGCGCCGCCGGGTGCCGTAGTCGGCGATCTTGCAGCCGGCCGGCATGCTGCGCAGGCTCGCCACCTTCTCGCGCAGGCGGCTGCGGCCCTCTTCGAAATCCGGCTCGGAGGTATTGCGAAACCACACCTCGTTGATGATCGCCAGCAGCGGCACCTCGAACAGGATGGTGTGCAGCCAGGGGCCGCGGATGGTCAGCTCGATCTCGCCCGGATGGGTGGCCGATGCGGTCAGGCTCAGATACTTGCGATCCAGATGGAACAGCGCCAGGAAGTCGGCGAAGTCCGGCTTGATGAAGCGCAGGCTGCGCAGGTAATCCACTTCGTCCTCGCGCAGCCGCAACCGGCACAGCGCATCGATCTCGCGCGAGATCTCATCGACGAACTGCGCCAGATCCACGCCGGGGGTGCGGCACTTGAAGCGGTAATCCACCTGCGCTGCCGGGTGCTGGTGCAGCACTGCCTGCATCATGGTGAATTTGTACAGGTCGGTGTCGAGCAGCGAATGGATGATCATGCCGCCGGATTATGCCCTTGGCGGCGATGACAGCGCGTGCAGTGCGCAAGCCGCGTGAGAACGCAGCGCACCTGTGTCGTCAGGTAGACAGCCGCGATTGCCAAGCTGGGCCAGCGCGTTCCAACCCGTTCTGCGCAGCGCAGCCGCTGGCGGAAGGAGCACGTCGGAAGGCATGCAACGTGACGCCAGCCCGTGCTGTGCGCCCGTCTGACGCACAGCACAGGCGCACGCCATGCACGTGCAGCGCGATCTAGCGCGACCGGCGACCAGAGCGAGCCTGCATCGCGTGACGTGGCCGGCGCCAGAAGCCCAAGCGTGCGAGCGGGTTCTGGCGATCCCGGGCACTGGCCGCACCCCGCCGCTGCGGCGAACGCAGCTGTTCGCCAGTCGCCCTCAGCGCGCCAGCACCTGCTGCGCCGGCTTGCCTTGCACGGTGAAATCGCTGTCGCCCGGGCCGCCGGCCTTGGGGTCGGTATACCAGCACCACAGCGCAATGCCTTCCACGCCATGCGCCTGCAGTACCTTGCGCCACTGCTGCAACACCTGCAGCTGTAGGCGCGTATCGACGGCAGCCGTGCGCTGCTCCGGGCTTTCCCACGGCGCCGCCAGACTACCGCGCGCCGAACGCAACCCCAGCTCGGCCACCCACACCGGCTTGCCCACGCGCTGACCCAACTGCTGCAGGCGTTGCGCCGCAGCGGTCATTTCAGCGCTGCGTGCATCGGCAGCTTCGGACAGGCGCGGATACAGGCTGGTGCCCACCGCATCGAACAACGACCAGTAACGGAAGCTCTCGGCATGCTCCATACCGTCGGCCACATACAGCAGTTTTCCGTGGTAGACCTTGCGCACTGCCGCGACCAACGCCGGCCATTGCGGCGCGTCCTGCAACTTGCGCAACTCGGTGCCGATCACCAACGCTTCGGCGTGTTCGTCCTGGGCCAACCTGGCCAATGGCAGCAATGCCTGCTGGTAGGCCGCAAACCACGCCGCCGGGTTGGTGGGCGCGGCATCGCCGGCCCAGTGTCCCGGAATCCAGACATGCACCTTGAGCGTCGGCTGCAATCCAGCCTGCAGGCTTTGCCGCAACGCAGCGCGCATGGCGTCCACACTGCTGTCGCTGCCCAGCACCGGGTCGTTGGACTGCGGGTTGGCCTGCCACACGAACGCTACCAGCAACGCCTTGCTGGCCCCCGTCTTGGCCAGTGCGTCCAGCGACTGCGCTGCAGCCTGACTTTCCCACGGGGCGTTGGCGGACACCTTGACGTTGGCGCCCATCCAGGTCGGCGCGGCGGCATTGCAGCCGTTTGCCAGCAGACACACGCCGATCAACGTTGCGACGCTTAGAACGCGCTTGAACATGCAGCAGACACCTCGGCATTCGGCGGCGCCGCGTGCCGGGAGCACGCCGTCGCACGCAAGGATGCACTGTTCTTGTCCTGCGGCACCGCCGTGACCGCTGCCGGGTTGGCCGGCTCGGCAGTGTCGGCAGATGCCGTTGCAGCCGGGGCCACCGCAGCGCTCTGGGCCATCGCCGGCTGCATCACCCCAGCCTCCTGCGTAGCGGGAGCGGCCGCCGCACGCACCGGCAACGATACCGGCGTCGTCATGACAACGGCCTCGCCCTGCATCAGGGCCTGTTCGTCGGGCGCTGCGGCACGCATCCAGCTACCCCAACCCTGCGGTTGTGCCCAGATCGCACCCACCAGGCCCAACACCAGCAATCCGGCCGCCTGGCCGCGCTGGTCGGGGTGCAGCGCACGCAGCAACAACGCCGCCGGCACCCACAACAGCAGCAGGGCATCGAAGCCAGCCCAGCCGAACGCGAACGACAACGCAGCCGCGCAGACCACGGTGCCGGCACTGGCCACCACGCCACGCGCCAACGCACCGCTGCGCGCACGCGCCACCAGCGCAAGCACCGGGAAGCACGCCACGGCCGCCACACCCCAGCGGACCGCCGGCAACCAGCCGTCGGCATGGCCGGCCAGTGGCAACGGCAACGGATGCGACGCCTGGGCAATGCTGGACAGCGTCGGCCACGGCGCATTGAACACGACCAGATTCACGTAGGCCCACATGCCGACCAGGAATGCGAACGGCAGATAGCACACCAGATAGAACGAGCCTGGTGCCTTGCGCAGCATCTGCGGCGGCATGACCAGCAGCAGCCACGGCGCGACCATTGTCGACAGCGCCAGCGTCTGCAGATCCAGGCACAGCAAAATGCACAACCAGCCCGCAATGCGCAGATAGGTGAAGGCTTCCACCGGCGCCTGCAAGCGGCGCAAGGTGCGGCACAAACCGTAGAAGGCCAGCAACCCCACTGCCTGGCTGCCGCCGGCAGCGATCGGCAGCAGGAACAGCGGGTTGCAGCCCACCAGCAGCGTCAGCGCGCTGGCCCAGCCGCGCCCGAACACGCCAGCCAGATCGCGCCACAGCAGCGACAGGAACAGCGCGTTCGCAGCCACCGCGACACATGGCCAGACCTGGAACGGCAGATTCCAGCGATGCAAGGTGAGATCGACCGCCCACGCCAGCAATCCGGTCGCCGGCCCGCCGATGTCCGGCGCAAGCGCGGGCGTCGTGGCCACCGACTGCACCAGCAGCGGCTGGCTCAGCAGCGACAGCGCCACCACGGCGATGAGAAACGCCGGCAGCCCGCTCTCGCGACGCTGCGCAACCGGCTCACTCTTCGAGTGCGGCGCGGCGCTCGTTTTCCGAATGCTTGCTGATGCCATGCGTGGTCTTCTCCCAATAGAACGGATTGTGGATCAGCTGCCAGAGACCCTTGTAGGCGGCGATCGACTGCAACGCCCAGTAGAACGGCACCGTCAGTGCGTACGGCGCCAGCTTGAAGTAGTCGCGCTTGAACGCTGCAACCAGCGTGATGTAGATGAAGAACGCATTGGCCAGCAGCAGATTGACCAGCGAGACCCCCGCCAGCCACGGCGGGAAGAAGCGCTCGAACATCGTGGTGCCGGTCAGCGCCCACGCCGCGTACAACGCCCAGAGCACCGGCACGCCCAATGCGGTGAAAAAACCGCCGCCGATGAAGAACTGGAACCCCCAAAATCCCTTGAAGCCGGTGCTGCGATACAGATGCACCGGGTCGCGCATGTGCACCAGCCAGGTCTGCATATAGCCCTTGAGCCAGCGCGACCGCTGCCGGATCCAGTTGGGAATGCTGACGTTGGCTTCTTCGAAGGTGGTGGAATTGACCACATTGACGCGGTATCCGTTCTGGATCAGCCGCACGCCCAGATCGGCGTCTTCGGTGACGTTGTACGGATCCCACGCGCGCACCTGGCGCAATACGTCCAGACGGAAGTGATTGGAGGTGCCACCCAACGGAATCGGAATGCGCAGGTATTCCAGCGCCGGCAGGTAGAAGTCGAACCAGAGCGTGTACTCCAGCGTGAACATCCGCGTCAGCCAGTTTTCGTCGGCGTTGTAGTAGTTCAGCCGCGCCTGGATGCACACCACATCCTTTTCGGCCTTGCGGAATGCCGCCACCACGCGCTTGAGCTGGTCCGGCTCGGGCTTGTCTTCGGCGTCGTAGATGGTAAGCAGCTGCCCACGCGCAAAATGCAGTGCGTAGTTGCAGGCCTTGGGCTTGGTCTTGGGCTGCGACGGCGGCACCCGGATGATTTCGAAGAACGCTTCCAGGCCGAGTTTCTTGGCCGCTTCGATGGTGTCCAGGTCGTCCGCTTCCAGCACCAGCTTGACGTCCAGCTTGCTGATCGGGTAATCCAGCTTGCGCAGCGCGTTGGCCAGGATCGGCAGGACTTCCGGCTCCTTGTACATCGGCACCAGCACGGTATAGACCGGCAGGTCGTCGTCGCGCAGCGCGGCCACCTCGTCTTCGGTGACCTTGATGTCGATGCGATGGCGCGAGCCGAACCACACCAGCAGCAACTTCAACCCGAAGGTGGCCAGAAAGCCCAGCGCCACCAGCACGTTGACGGCAATCAGGGCCGGCACCGGGAACAGCACCAACGTCGCCAGCATCACCGCCGCCAACGCCCACAACGCGAACTTCTGCCCGCGCGTGATGACCTGGCGTGCCGAATACGTCGGCGCATGCGCCGCAAGCAGGTTCAGCGCGTTGTCGGTGAGCTGCTCGTCGGCATAGCGCTGCAGGCTCCAGATGATGTCGAATTTGGCGGTACCGACAAAGCGCACGTCTTCGCCGTAATGGGCACGTGCCCAGGCGAACAAGGCCGGATCCGGATCGGCCACCGCCAGCACCAGCACACCGTCCTCGCGCCGCCACGGCAACACCAGGCGCTGCGCGTAGCTATCCAGATCGCCGGGGGTGAGCAGCGCAGGATCCGGCGGCTGCTGCACCAGATCGATGAATTGCAGCCCGAAGTGCGCGGCAACGATGGCGTAGAACCGCTGCGCCGGCACGCCGCGCTGGGCCAGGATCACATCGCCAAGGCGCGAATTCCAGCGTTGCTGCAAGGCCAGCGCCGAGCGCAGCTGTTCATCGGTGATGACGCCTGCCGACACCAGCGCACGACCCAGCAGACCGCGTTCGCGGCCGATGTCCGGTGCTCGTCCCAGCGCGTCCGTTTCGCAGGTGACCGTCATGTGCGGCCCCTCAGAAACGCCACCAGGCGGCCACGAATGGCCCGCCCGCGGCACCGGTGTTGCGCCCCATCACCGGCTGCTGATACCCCACCTGCCATTGGCTGCCACCCGGCGCCGTGTACAGCGTGGACAACTGCAACTTGGTGAGATCGTAGTTGGTGCCGGTGGCGACGAAGCCCACGCCGCCACCGCTACCGGCAACATCGAAGTTGCCACGCCCGTTGCCCAACCCCTGGATCACATTGAGTTCGCCCAACAGCAGCCAACTGGGGGTCAGACTCAGACCTGTGGACGCGTCCACCCGCAGTTCGTCGGACGCCGCGCTTCCGCGTAGGCGGACCGCGCCCCCCAGATCGACATAGCCGTTGCGGCCGCCCAGCGTGTAGCCGCGGCCGCGGCTGTAGCGCAGCTCAAGGCCATAGTCGCCCAGGCCAAGCGCAGGGTCGGAATTGGCAGAAGGATTGTCCGGGTGATAGGTCTTGCTGCGCCCATACGCGGGGATGCTCACCAGGGCCTGCACGGCACTGCGCCAGACATCGTTCTGCGCGCTCGGCAATGCATAGCGCAAGCCGATTTCCTGATCGGCAAAACCGGTCGTCGTGGTTTGCTGACGGCCGTTGACGGCATCGTGGTTGCTGAAACCCACGTCGTTGAAATAGAAGTTGCCGATGAAGCTGAGCTTTTCGGTCAGACCATGCTCGACGTAGACGTTGAGCTGGTCCTGACGGCTGCGGCCATTGCCATCGAACTGCTGGCCGTCGCCGAAGGTCGTGCGGTGGTGGCTGTCGTCGAACCACCCGCGGCCATCGCTATGCAGCGCCTTGACGATCACCAGGGTGTCGCCCTGCGGCTGGGTCCACGCACCGGCCAATGCGGTGCCCGGCAATGCGGCCAGCACACAGCTCAGTGCAAGCGCCGATGCCAGGACCGACAGCGCACGCGGTTGGGCTGGATTGGGATGACACGGCGAGGCAATCGAACTGGACTGCAGCGGGGTAGCGCACGACCGACGTACCCGCCTTTGCGGGTCGTTCTGTAAAGACATTGCACGATTCCTGATGGGGGACCCGGAAGGGACAGGAAGCTAGGGTTGATCACACTTCGGGGCGAAACGTATCACAGTTGCGGCCGGCGCCCCATCACCGACTTATCACAAATTTAACGCAATCCAACTCATTTGTTTTGCAACAAACGCGGCACCTGGGCCACTGCGTGGATCCAGATCGCAAGCCACACGCCAAGTCGCGTCGGCAGCCCGCGTCGATCGGCCTCGAATTTACGAAAATAGCGCCACAATCCACGATGTTTGTGCCACTCCACAAAGAACGGCCGCGCGCGGCTGGAGACCCCGCGTACGTGGAGCACCTGCAGATCGTTGGCCACCGCCACCAGAGCACCTGCCTGGCGGGCGCGCCGGCACAGATCCAGGTCTTCAGCATGCAGCCGGTAATTGCCGTCCCAGCCGCCCAGCCGGTCGAACAGGCTGCGCTGCATCAGCATCAACGCCCCGGAAATGGCATCCACCGGCTGCAAGGCGCGCGACGGATCGGCCGGCACCGCCAGATTGGCGGCGGCGCGCGGCGCGCGCAGCATCGCGGCGAAGTCCGGGTCGCGGCGGCGCACGGCCGCATCCGGGCGCCCCTGCTCATCCACCTGCTCCACCCCCAGCAACACCGCCGGATGTCCCGCTGCCCGGTCGTACAGCTGTAGCAAGGTATCGCGCGCGACCATCAGGTCCGGGTTGATGAAGACCAGCCAGGGTGCCTGCGAATCGCGCGCGCCCTGGTTGCAGGCAGTCGCAAAACCAGGGTTGTCGGGATTGGCGATGAAATGCAGCCGCGCATCGGCCAGGGCATGACGCTGCACCACTTCCAGGGTGTCGTCGCTGGAAGCGTTGTCGACCACGCGGATCTCGCTGATGCCCTCGGCCGCGCGCAATCGCGACAGGCACGCATCGATGGTGCTGCTGCTTTCATAAGTGACGACGACGGCGGCGATCTGGACGGGAGTCATCCGGCCATTATCCGGTGCCGGAGCGGCGCAGCGCCATCTTGGGTTGGCCGATGCTCGCTGCGCGACAGGCGCTGCCGCGGCCGCATCGCGCCGACGTCCGGACGCGATTGGAACGGCGCCACGCTTCCGCTTGCACGCAGTGACCGGGCGCGAACGCGCCTTGCAGCATGGCGACCCACCGCCGCAAGGCGCATACTGCGCGCCCGGAGCCGCACGCGGTTTCCGTTGCCACACTTTTGTGCAACCGGCAAACCGACTGCGCAGCCAGGCAAGCGCGGGCAGCACGCGATGCATGTACCAGGGGTACATCTGCGTCAGAGCGCGTCGCCCGCTGCACCTGATCGCCAGCCGGGTTGCAGGTTGCTTTTGGTGCACTCCCACACCTGATTGTTGAGATGACGGTTAGCGACCTTGCGGTTTCGCGCTGCCTTTTCATTGCTTGCATCGCCGCGACCTGATGGCGGATGCGATGCGACAACGGCCCGGCAGCGCCGTTCTTGTTCTTGCCGGCGCGCGCGCCGCGTCCGCCGCCTTACTCCCGATAACCTGGTCTATACCACTCACCGGCGCAGCACGGTTGCCGCGCCCGTCGGGAGTCAGGCCATGAACGTGCCGCATCAGGTGCATGGCATGAGCCTGGAACTGGCATTGCCGGACTGGCCAGTCCTGACCACCGATGAAATCCATCGCGTGCTGCAGCGGTTTGCGGCGGTGGGCCGCCTCACTGCGGTGCGCTGGCATAGCGCGCGCCCGTTCTCGGCAGCGGCCTGCGTGGACACTGCAAGCGGCCCGGTCATCGTCAAACGCCACCACTGCAGTGTGCGCAGCGTAGCCGCGCTGCGCGAGGAACACAGCTTCATGGCCCATCTGCGCTGGGCCGGCGCGCCGGTGGTGGAGGTGCTGCACGACGCCCGGGGCCGCACTGCGCTGGCGCACGCCGATTGGGTGTACGAAGTGCAGCGGGTGGGTGCGGGGCACGACCTCTACCGCGATGCATTGTCATGGACACCGTTCTCCGATGTTGCGCATGCGCGGGCGGCCGGCGCTGCGTTAGCGCAACTGCATTGCGCGGCCCAGGGCTTCGATGCGCCGGCACGCTCCACCAGCGTGCTGGTCGCCAATCTGCGATTGTTTGCCCAGGCAGACCCCCTGCAGGCGTTGCACGATGCCTTGCCAACGCGGCCGCACCTTGCAGCAGCCCTGCAGGACCGCCCCTGGCCAGACGATCTGGCCACCCACGTGCTGCCCTGGCATGCGCAGGCGTGGCCGCTGCTGTCTGCGCCAGGCGCGCTACCGCCGCTGTGGACCCACGGCGATTGGCATGCGTCCAACCTGCTGTGGGACACCACCGACGGAGCCACCCGCGTCAGCGCCGTCTTCGATTTCGGATTGAGCGATTGCAGCAGCGCGCTATTCGATCTGGCCACCGCGATCGAACGCAACCTCATCCCCTGGTTGCGGCTGGACACCGGCGCACGCGCACAGGCCGAGCTCGACCAGCTCGACGCGCTGCTGGAGGGCTACGCGCAGCATCGCCCACTGGACGCAAACCACTTGCACCGCCTGGCTGCGCTGCTGCCGATCGTGCATGCCGACTTCGCCTTGAGCGAAATGGAATATTTCGCCGGCATCACGCGTTCGCCCGCCAATGTCGATATCGCCTATCACCGCTATCTGCTCGGCCACGCGGACTGGTTCGCCAGCGCCGATGGCCAGCACCTGCTCGCGCATCTGCACGCACGTGCGCGCCGGCTGCCGTGAGCAGCTTCCTTTCTCTGTCGAGTCCTGCCAAATGTCCGTTGCCTTCCCCCTGCTGTCCCGCTGCCCACTCGCGCTTGCACTGGCATTGTGCTGCGCCCCCGCACTGGCGCAGCAACAACTCGGCGCCGATGCGGTCGAACTGGACGCGGTCAACGTGCGTGGCGAGCGCGCGCAGACCAGCACGGCATTGAGCGGATTTGGTGCCACCCGGCTGCTGGACGCCCCCGCCTCGATCGCGATCATCGATCGTGCGCAATTGCTCGATCGCCAGGCGCGCGTACTCAGCGAGGTCTTGCGCGCCGATGCCTCTGCCGGCGATGCGTATGCGCCGATCGGCTATTACGAAAACTTCGTGGTGCGCGGCTATTCGCTCAATGCCGCCAACAGTTACCGCATCAACGGCATGAGCGCGGTGGGCGAACAATCGATCGCACTGGAGAACAAACAGCAGGTGCAACTGCTCAAGGGCCTGGCCGGGCTGCAATCGGGCGTCAACGAACCGGCCGGACTGATCGACTACCGCACCAAGCGACCCGAGCACGTGCGCAGTGTCACCCTGGGCACAGACGAACAGGGCTCGCGCTATGTCGCCGCCGATCTGGGCGACTGGTTCGGTGCCGAACGCACGCTGGGCTTACGCGTCAACGCCGCACGCGAAGACATCGACAGCTATGTCGACCATGCCGACGGCTACCGCAATTTCCTGTCGCTGGCCGGCGACTGGAAGATCACCCCGCAGGCGCTGCTGCAGCTGGACGTGGAGTATCAGCACCGGCAACAGCGCTCGGTGCCCGGCTATCAACTGCTGGGCGGCACGCAGGTACCGCGCGATATCGATGTGCACCGCCTGCTCGGCTACCAGCCGTGGGCGCGGCCGGTGGAAATGGATGCGCTCAACGCGCAGCTGCGTTACGCCTACCAGTTCAACGACGACTGGCGCGCCACCGCCGAAGCATCGCGCAGTCGCTCGAAGATCAACGATTTCTCTGCATTCGCCTGGGGCTGTTATGGCGCGGCAAGTTGCGCCGACATCGCCACGCCGAACTTCTTCAGCGCGCAGGGCGAATACGACATCTACGATTACCGCAGCCCCGACGACACCCGCATACACGATCAGCTGCGTGCCACGCTCGAAGGCCACGTCGCGACCGGCGCGCTGGAGCAACACCTGAGCATGGGCGGCGAGTGGCTGCGCCGCACCGTCGACCGTTTTGGTTCGGTCAACGAATTCGTCGGCAGCGGCAGCATCGATCGCGACCCGGAGGTCTTTGCGCAGACGGATGTTGCGTTGGACCCCAAGCAGCGCCGTCTGGACAGCCGCCAACGCGCGCTGGTCATGGCCGACCGGATCGGCCTGGGCGCGCAGTGGGAACTGTCGCTTGGCGCGCGCTACGTGCAACTGGACGAACGCAGCTTCGATCGCGACGGCCTGCTGGAGCGACGCACGCGCAAAGACACGGTACTGCCGCAGGCGGCGCTGCTGTTCAAACCGCAGCAGAACATGTCGCTGTATGCCAGCTACGCCAAGAGCCTGGCGGCCGGCGGCACGGCGCCGTGGTTTGCCGACAACGCCGACCAGATCCTGCCGCCCACCAATGCGTACCAACTGGAAACCGGCGCAAAGATCGACCTGCAGGGCCTGCGTCTGGGCGCGGCACTGTTCGACATCCGCCAGGCCTATCAGTTCACCCAACCGCAGGCCGATGGCGGTCTGCTCTATGTGCAGCAGGGCCGCCTGCACAACCGCGGCCTGGAGCTATCTGCCGACGGTGCAGCGACCCGGCAGCTGCGTCTGTTCGCCAGCGTCGCGGCAATCCGCGCGCGTGCAGAGGACACCGACATTGCCGAGTACGAAGGCCATCAGGCGATCAACGTGCCTAAGCTGCGCGCCAGCGTGCAGGCCGATTACAGCGTGCCCGGTATCGATGGTCTGGCCCTGCTGGGCGGTGTGCAATACAGCGGGCGCAAGTTTGCCGACCGCCTCGGCAACGCCAGCGTGCCGGCCTACACCGTGGCCAACCTGGGTGCCCGCTACGCCACGGCGCTGGGCGGGCTGGCGACCACCTGGCGCGTGAACGTGGACAACGTGTTCGACAAGCGCTATTGGCGCGATTCCGGCGAATATCAGGGCGATGCGTACCTGTTCCCCGGTGCGCCGCGCACCGCACGGCTGACGGTGCAGGTGGATTTCTAACCTGCAGTGTAGGCACACATTGTCGGGCAGCGTCGACAGCCGGTCACCGGCGCTGCCAGCTCGCCTGCGGATTGTGCTCGTGGACGACGAGGTGCCGTGTTCCAAGGCTGAACTGTATGCACCGTCGTCCCAACGCCTCCTACGCCGCAACACGTTGACCTATCACGCACCAGGTACCGCATGTCGCTGCTCGAATCCATCGCTGTCGTGATCAACCTGCTGGGCGTGTGGCTCACCGCGCGGCGCATTCGCTGGTGCTGGCCGGTGGGCATCGTGGCGGTGGCGTTGTATGCGTGGCTGTTCTACCAATGGAAGCTGTACTCGGACATGCTGCTGCAAGGGGTCTACGTGCTGACCCAGCTCTACGGATGGTGGCACTGGCAACCCGGCAACGCCGCAGACACGCGGATACGCCCGCTGCCGATGCCGTCCGCCGAACGCTGGCTTTCGCTGGGCATCGGCGCGGCGTTCGCTGCGGCGCTCGGCGCCTATATGCATTACCGCACCGATGCGGTGCTGCCGTGGCTGGACGCGGCGCTGGCCAGTTTCAGCCTGGTGGCCAGCGTGTGGGCAGCACGCAAGCGCATCGCCAACTGGGTATTGTGGATCGTGCTCGACTGCGTCTACGTCGGCGTCTTCATCAGCAAGGGGCTGTACCCTACTGCCATGCTCTACGCAGGCTTCGTGGCGCTTGCGGTGTACGGCTGGCATAGCTGGAAAACCCAACAGAACCAGAACCTGGCTGTCGCACGCTAAGCCGGTCGCGGTTTGCGCGCGCGTTCTTCTTTACCATCGCAACATGCACGTCTGCCACCTCATTGCCTTGCTCACGCCCTGCGTCTTCCGCCTGCGGTTCGCCGCATGAGCGTGTCGCGCCAACACACCATCACCGAAGCGATCTCCGCACAAATCTCAGCCGGCGAATGGGGACCGGATCAGCGCCTGCCGGTGGAACGCGCGTTGGCCGAGCGATTTTCCTGCACCCGCATCACGCTGCGCGAAGCGCTGCAGCAGCTTGAAGCCGAAGGCCGCATCTATCGCGAAAACCGCCGCGGCTGGTTCGTCAGCGCGCCGCGCGTGCGCTACGACCCCACCAGCATCGCCGGCTTCATGCAGTACGTGGCGGCGCAAGGACGCAAGCCGCGCACTGAATTATTGAGCGCCACCCGGCAGGTCGCGGGCGCGGCTTACGCCGCGGCGTTGCGACTGGACAGCCCGTACGACGAGGTGTTCGTCCTGCAACGTCGGCGCTGGATCGACCGCCGCGCAGTGCTGCTGGAAACCAATGTGGTGCTTGCGGACTGGGCGCCGGGCCTGCTCGAACACGATCTGGCAGGGTCGCTGTCCAGCGTGTTCAACCAGTGGCTGGGACTGTTCCTGAGCCGCGCGCAGCTGTCGATGCATCCGGCCGGATTGGACGCGACACAAGCGATGCTGCTGCAGTCCACGCCCGGCACGCCGTGTTTTCGGCTGCAGCGGATCAGCTTTGCCGAAGACGGACGCGCGGTGGAACTGGATATCGAATCCTGGCGCCACGACGCATTGGATGTGGTGGTGCGGACCGAGGCGCCGACGCGGTCTGCTTTTTAGGGCTGGGAATCGGGAATCGGGAATCGGGAATCGTTGAGGAGCGTGCCGCATTGCTGCGTTGGTGGTGGGCGCGGCTTTGCTGCCGCCCCGGCATCATCAACAGCGGATTCGAAACTGCTTGATGGGCCGGATGACGTTTTCGGCCAGAACGCATCGGTGACGTGCCGGCGGCATCGACGGGGCACGGCTGCTGATTGAGCGGTGGTTCCGCCTTTCGCTTGATGCAGGTGTCACGACATCGATCCGGTCACGCGACACCTGCGATCGCGAGAGCAGCGAGTGCGGCAGCGGAGTGGAACCTGCAGTTGCCATGTGCGCATGATCGGATGACGAACGTCGTCGTGCCTGCGTGATCCATGTAGATTGCGGACGATCACCGTGCCTGGCGGTGGGCAGGTCGTTCCGGCGGCGACGCTAGGCGTCGAACAACGCGCGTTGCAGGTCCGGTGGCGGGAGGTGGGCCAGGAGTTGCGTCAGCTGGTCGCGCTGCGCGCGCAACGGGTCGTGCATGAGGAAATTGGCCAGGCGCGCATGCCAGGCCGGCCAGCGGGTAGCCAGCGCGTCCACGTGCCTTCGGCCGGGCGGCCCTCGTGCGGGGAGGCAACGAAGGCGGTGTCGCACAGCACATTACGCCAGCCCAGCCCACCCATGCGCAGGCTCAGATCCACCAGCGCCGCGTACCAGGAGCCGTAACTGCTGGCGTCCAGGCCACCGGCCTTGCGCCGCGCCGTTCCGCGCAACAGCACCGCGTGCCCGATCGCCGACGGCAGTTCCGGGTGCAGCGGCGGCATTGCGGCACAGGCAGCCGCAAGCCGCTCGGATGAATCCGGCATGGGGTTGAGTTCGCCAAGCCGCGGCCAGCTGCAGGCCTCGCCCACATTGCTCCATGGCGTGGCGGTGGCGATCGCGGCGTCGCGTGCAAAACACGCGGTCAGCTGCCGCAACCACCCCGGCAACGGGCAAGCATCCAACCCCAGCACCACCACGTCGGCATCGCCGCAGGCGCTGAGCATTTCGTCCAGATGCGCCACCTCGCCCAGCATGCGCTGGCGACGGGTGTAATGCGCCTGCAATGGCGTGCGTGCCAGCCAATGTTCGATCACTGCGCGCCCGCGCGGGCCGGCCTGCGCATCATCGGCCAGCCACACGCGTGTTCCTGCAGGCGTGGCCGCATCCAATGCGCCCAGACACGCATCCAGCGCCTCGTCGTCGGTGCCAATCGACATTAGCACAATCGGTTGCAGCTCAGATCTCACCGAATCCGTGTCTTAAAAGTGATGAAAATTTATCAAAAATAATTTTACCAACAAGTAATAGTGCCCCTTCCAGGGGCACTATCACTCCTCATCTTAAAAATCACCCTCTAACGTACTGCACACAAGTATAAGCTGCAGTTACCTCATAATAATTGGGGTCGTATGTATTTGGTCGCCACCATTGATAACCAACAAATACACATTCGCCAAAGTTCTTGACCCTAGCATAACCAATAGCATTTAATTGTGCCTTTTCAAGCGCAATCTCTAAAGAGTTCCACCGCGCGGTGCCATAAAAATCTTGATAGACAGGCACGTATGTTTGGGCCAAGCCATTGCCGGAAAAAAAAGAAAACCCAAGCAGAGTAAAACCAAGTCCGAATCTTTTGCCAAGAAACATCGCAAGCCCTCCATTACATCCATTTAAAAACAACCCCTGCATCAATCTCAATCTCAATCTCAACCTTAATTCTATCTACCCTTCTCAAGTGGCTGCATTGCTTTAAACTTTTGCCCGTACTCATCGGTCAAGTTACGCGCCTCTTGAGGATTCCGTACTATTGACGGAGTGATCAGCACAATAACCTCCCTGCGATCC
Source organism: Xanthomonas euvesicatoria pv. euvesicatoria (assembly GCF_020880415.1). Classification (GTDB taxonomy): domain Bacteria; phylum Pseudomonadota; class Gammaproteobacteria; order Xanthomonadales; family Xanthomonadaceae; genus Xanthomonas; species Xanthomonas euvesicatoria. The sequence continues at coordinate 21,010 of NZ_JAJIUJ010000110.1, forward strand.
TTGTTTTGTGTCTTACGTCCAAAAAGAGCGCCAACGACCGGCAGCTTGCTCAAGATAGGAAGCCCAGCACTGCCGTCGGAGGTCGAATCGTCAATTAAACCTGCAAGCATAATTGTGTCTCCGTTCTGGACAGCGGCTTCGGTTTTTACCCGGCGAGTATTTATGTCAACATTACATGCAGCGCTATTGACAGTAGTTGTTGACGCTGAAGTGCAAGCTGCGGGGCGCGCTCCAGGAGTACTAACCTCTTGGACAATATCAAGAAAAACCATTCCATCCTTAGTGACGCGCGGGCGAACCTTTAAAATAACGCCGGTATCGATATATTGAACTGAAGAAAAACTACTATCGCTACCCAATCCCGTATTTATCGATGTCGAATTAATAGGAATTCGAGAACCTACATTGAGTGTAGCCTCTGCATTGTTCCGCACAAAAACTGACGGAGTCTGGAGGAGGCGTAAATTTGTGACACGGTCCAATGCACTAATTATCGCGGCAGCGTTTTTCCCCAGAAAAGTCCAGGCAAGACCATTATTTGTAACGCTACCGGATACATCCCCCCAAATACCTCTACCAGCAGCTGATGGGAGACCAGCACCGCCCGTACCATCTGCGTTTACAGGTGCATTGACTGCATTCTCGAAATACCAGTTAACACCGTATTCCAGCTGACCAGTCAATGTCACTTCAGCGATCTGTGCCTCAATATGGACCTGCATTGGCATCACATCGAGCCGTTCAATCACATCGCGAATGGAGCTCCATGCTTGCGCACTTGAACGTACAAGTAGCGTATTGGTTTCAGCGACTGCAGAAACACCAACTTTGTCGCCTTCGACCTCCAGCGTCACACTACCGTTCTGGTTGGTACTAGGCTGTAGCTGAAGCATGCCGCCGCCACTGCCACTGCTTCCGCCGAAGCTCCCAGAGGTACCCGACTGACTCGAACCATTACTCGTGCCACCTATATCTCCACCTGTGGCGCCACTGCTACTTCCAAGACTTTCATCCCGATCGGCTCCACCGCTGTTATTGCCCAACATATTTACGACACCGCCAGGCACCAAGGTAGGACTGCTACTACCGCCATTGCCACGGCCACCGAACACTTCGGAGAGACGATCGGCCAGGTCCTTGGCCTTGATGTACTTCAGCTCGTAGGAAAACAACCGCACCCCGCCACCGGCGCTGTCGATGCGGTCCAGCCACTGCTGGATCTGGTCCAGGTAACGCGGCTGCGGAGTGATCACCAGCACCGCGTTGGCGTTTTCCAACGGCATGAAACGGAACATGCCGGCGCTGGGCGTCTTGCTCTGTTCCCCGAACACCTTTTCCAGATCGGCGGCGACTTTCTCGGCCTTGCCGGACTGGATCGGAAACACGCCCACCGACATGCCCGACAACCAGTCCACGTCGAAGATCTGCACGGTGCGCAGGTAGTTTTCCAGCTCCGCGCGAGTGCCGCCCAGGGTGATCACATTGCGCGCCGGGTCGGTGCCGACGATGGCGTTCGGGCGCGCGTACGGCTCCAGCACCTTTTTCATTTCGCTGGCGGAAATGAACTTCAGCGGCACCACGCGCACCTCGAAACCGCGTGCGGCAGAGGGCGATGCGGTGCTGGGCGCCACGGTGCCGGCCAACGCCTGGTCGGCCGGCACGATGTTGTAGCGGCCACCGCTGAATACCATGCGGGCGTTGTTCCAGCCCAGCACCATCTCCAGCAGGTTCAGCGCCTGCGCGGGCGACACCGGATTGGGCGTGGCCAAGGTCACGGTGCCCTGCACGCCGGGCGCGATGACGTAGTTCTGGCCGAGCATGTCGCCCAGGATCGCCTTGACCACCGCCTGCACCGATTCGCCTTCGAAATTGAAGGTGGCACTGCCGCTGCTGGCCATGCCCAGCGTGGGCGCCGGCGCGGACGCGGCGCCCTGGTTGATCATGGTGCCGCTGCCGCGCCGGATCACCGGACTGGGCTTGGCACTGGCGTTGGCGTTGCCATCGGCAGCCTGCTCGGCGGCGGTCTGGGTGGCGCCGGCAGCACCGACTTGCGGATCCAGGCGCGCGTTGCGGCGCACGTCCGGCGGCGGAGTGGTGGCGCAACCGGCCAGCAGGCCAATCAGCAGGGACACGGGAAACAGGCGCGGCGTCATGCGTTCACTCATTGGGTCTGACCGGGGGTAGAGCCGCTCTGGCGCTGCTGTTGCAGCTGGCGGCGTCGGGCTTCGATGCGTTCGCGGATGGCACGCATCTGATCGTCGGAGGGGCGTGGGGCTTCCTGCGCGCCATCGCTGCGCTGCGGCGGCACGGTTGGCGGTGTCTGCCCGCCTGGCTGCTGCTGTTGCACCGGCGCGACCGGTTGCGGTTGCGGCGGCTGCGGCGGGGCAAGTGCGGCAGCGTCGGGGGACGGTACCGGCGGGGTGGCAGTGGCGGCACCCCGTGCGGCGGCATTGGCGGTGGGCGGCTGCCCGCCCTGGCCGTTGAACACATGCAATTCCAGGGTTTGCGTGCCGCTGGGGCCTTCGATGGTTGCGCTACGCGGCTGCAGGGCGAGCAGGCGCCAGCCTTTCACCGCTTCGCCGCCCAGCTGCACGCGCACCGAATCCTGCGGGTCCAGGGTCAACGTCGCCATCTTGAAGTTGTCCGTCAGCAGCACGCCGGTCAGGCGTACTGTCGAAGCGGCGCTGCTGCCATCGTTGCCGGACAGGAAGAACGGATGCGGCAGGCGGTCTTCGGCAAACGCCGGGTGCGCGGCGATTTCCGAATATTTCTCGAATGGGCCCAGGCGCTCCGGCGCCGGTGCCGGCAACGTGGGCAGACGCTGCACCAGCGCCGGGTCGTCGGGCAGCAGCTCGACGCGCTTGCCCAGGCCGGCGACGGCCAGCACGCACACCAACAGCGCCCAACCGACCACGGTGGCCAGCAGCCAGGTGCGCAGGCCGATCATGTCAAGGCGCATTGCTGGCCTCCGCCGCGTTGGGGGCAGCAGGTGCGGCCTCGTTGTTCAGCGGTGCGGCGCTGGCGCCCGGGCGCAGATAGCCGGCCAGCTCGAAGGCGATATCCAGGCCGTTGCCGCTTTCGTTGGGCGAGAGCTGGTAGCGCTGCGCCATCACGTTGAGGTTGTCCACGAACAAGCGCGGCGTGCCGTTTTCCAGGCTGTACAGCACCGAGGCCAGTTCCGGCGTGCCGCAGCGCAGACGCACCTGCACCGCCACGCGGGTGAAGCGGTTCTTGCTCTCCGGCTGCAACGGCGAGCGATTGCTGATGGCGCAGCTGCGGTTGCCAGGACTGGCCTCCACCACCGCGCGTTCCAGCCGCTGCACCAGCCCGGCGGAGGCGAGTTCGGCCGAGGTTTCCGGCAGGAAGCCCGGGCGGCTTTCCAGCGTCTGCCGCGCCTGCTGCAGCCGCTTGCTGACTTCCGGCGCCTGCTGCAATTGCACGCGCACGCGCAGCTCGCGTTCGCGCAGCGCCTGCAGGTCGTCCTGCACCGCGATCATCGGTTGGGTGAACCATGGGTGCACCAGCACCAGGTAGGCCACGCCGATCACCAGCAACAGCAGGCCCAAAGCGATCCAGCGATCGCGCTTAACGCTGCGTGGCATCGGCCGCCTCCTTCGCATCGGGGCCGGCAAGCTCGGCGGTGATGGTGAAACGGTCGACATTCCGGCCGGCATCGCTCTGCAGCACGCCGGTCAACGACGGCGTACGCCACAACGGCGAGCCTTCCAGACGACGCACCAGCGAAGAGGCTTCGTTGCTCAATCCGATCAACTGCAGTTGCCCGCCTTCGACCGAAAATTTTTCTAGATACGTGCCACCGGGCAGGCGCCGGCTCAGTTCGTCCCAGATTTCGACCGAGGTCGGGCGGGTGGCGCGTTGCTGCTGGAAGAACCGCGCGCCTTCGACCAGGTCCATCAATTGCTGCCGTTCGGCAGCGACCTTGCGCGCGCGCGCGGCGTTGGCCTGCACCTTGGCGCGCAGATCGTCGGCGGCCTGGCGGCGGTTGTCGAGCAGCAGCCAGCCGGCAACGGCCAGCAGCACCAGCGCAGAGGCGGCCAGCAACAGGTTCCAGCGCTGCATCGGGTCGCTGCGGCGCAGGCGTCGCGTCGGCGGCAGCAGGTTCACGCCCAACGGCAGGCCATTGGCGTCGGTCACATCGATGCCCGACAGCGCGCTGTTCCATGCGTCCGGCACACCGGCCGGGCCATCGATCATGCGTCGCGGCACCACCACCAGTTCGGCATCGAGCTGGCCGTCTTCGCGCACATCGAGCACGCGCGCATCGAAATACACCTGGTCGGCAGTGAACGGGGTTTGTCGATCGATCTCGAAACGCGCCACGTCCTGCAGGCGCGCCGCTGCCGCTGCGGGCAGGCGCAATGGCCGGCGCAAGGCGTGCGCGGCCGGCAACAGCCAATGCCGCGGCAGGCCTTCAAGCGCTGTCGGCAGCAAGCCATTGACTTCCTGCGGATGCACCGGCCACGGCAGGCTGGCGACGGTGTCGCAGCTGTGATCGCGCTGGCGCAGCAACTGCAGCGTGTCGCCATCCTGTTGCAACAGCAGGCGTGCCTGCGACAGGCCCAACTGCCATTGCCACCGCTGCGGCAGCCAGGCCAGCAGCGATTGTTGCCACCAACGCCAGAAGCCTCCGGCTCCCGGCATGGCGCGTACGCCGATACGACCCAAGGTGTCCCGCCATGCGGTCATTGCACTGCTGCTCCCTCTTCCCAACGCAACACGGTATAGGCCGACCCTGGTAATGCGGACGCGCTGGTCGACACCACCGCCCGCAACACGGCCTCGCGTCCCTGACTCAGTCGCGCCCGGCTCTCGATACTATAAGTGTCAGACCCACCGACCGTCGCCTCGCTGCCCGGCAAACCCAGCGGCGCGTCACGCTGGGCCAGCAGTTGCTGCGCGTCCAGCCCCATCGCGGTGAGCACCGGGGCGGGCGCAAAACGCGCTTCAGGCCGCGAACGACCGCTGTACAGCGTGACGTTGGGCAACAGCTTGCGATACAGCTCGCCGTCGATGCCCAACACCAGGCGCAGTTCGCCCAGGGTTTCGAACGGACTGTCTTTTGCGCCATACGGCAGCCCGGCATCGGCGTAATCGCGATCTTCCGCGCCACCGCCGGGCTGGCTCAATGAATCGCCATCGCGCCAATCGACGATGGCACCGGCGATGCGCCCGGCACTGGCCTGCTCGCCGCCCACCGCGCGCACCAGACCGGCGAGCAAGGTGGGCTCGGCCATGTTCAGATCCACCTTGCCGCTTTCATCGGTGATACGAATCTCCACGCTGGCATCGTCCATCTGCCAGCGATAACGTCGGCCGTCCGGGCGCCAGCGTGCCTGGGTGTCGGCATCTTGCAAGCGAAACAATGCGTATTCCAGGCCAGAACGTGCGTACTCCTGCGCCTGCGCGCCGTTGCGCAGCATGCTGCCCTGCAGCGCTTCCACGCGTGCGGTGAGCGCGAACGCACCGATCATCGCGGTAAGCAATGCGATCAACCACAACACCAGCACCAGCGCGGCACCGCGCGAACGACTCATTGCCCTGCCCCCGGGTTGCTGGATTGCGGCAACGCCACCACCATCGGCGGCCATGCGGCATCGTCGCTGCGGATGTCGATGCGCACCATCAGCGGCAGGCGGTCGTGCCATTCCCACTGCGGCAGCCACGCGCTCAGGCGCCCGGTTTGCGGATCCATGCCGCGATACCGAAAACTCACCTGTTGCACGCCTTGGGCAAGGGTCTCCGGCGGCAGCGGGCTGCTTTCTTCGATCGACTTGCCGGACTGCAGCATGGTCAAGGCAATCAGCAGGTTGCGCCGATCGCCATCGCCGGCGACCGACAGGTCGTGCAGATACGGCCCGCCGCGGCCCAGGTAATCGGGCACGTCTGCGGCAAAGCGCAGGCGTTGCGGCTCGCCGATGAACAGGATCGGCTGCTGGCTTTGCGTATCGATGCCCATGGCGATCGGCAATGCGGCGGCCAGGCGCCGCCGCAGGAATTCTTCCACCGCACGTACGCGCTCGCTGCGCTGTGCGATCGCTTCGCCGCGCTGACTCACCGCACTGGCCGAGCGCAAGGTGGCAAACGCCAACGCCAACCCACCGACCAGCAACATCGTGGCCAGCAGCACTTCGATCAAGGTGAAGCCTGCGCTGCGCGAACGGCTCATGGCGGGCTGCCCTGCGTGTTGGCCGCCACCAGCCGCAACGTGCGCCATTGCAGCATCTGATTGGGCTGCTCGCCCCAGCGCACCACCAAGGTCAATTGCAGCAGCCGGTGCGCGCCGGGCGACATCGGCGCCTGCGGGTTGCGCCGTGGCTCGTCGTACGGGCGCACGTCCATCGACCAGCGAAAGTGGCCGTTTTCGAACGTGCCTTGTTGCTGCTCGGGCTGCAGCGGCTTGTCGATGCCCTGCACGGCCAGCAGCGACTGCGCGTGCAAGGTGGCGCGCGTGCTTTCATCGGCCGCGCGCACCTGGCGTGCGGCGCCGGACAACGACCCCAGCAACAGGGTCAATGCCAACGCCAGCAACGCGAAGGCAACGATCACTTCGATCAGGGTGTAACCGCGCTGACGCTTCATGGCGCCGGCGTCCGCAAGGGGCCCGAACGCACCTCACCGGTGATCCATCCCACGTCGACACGCCATCGGGCGTCCTTGACCTGCAGATCGATGCGCCCGCCGGTGGACGCGCCATCCGGAAAGAACTGGATCGCGCCCTGATCCTGCCGCGATTGCACCTGGCGCGCGCCGGTGAAGCGCACTTCCAGCGACGGCGGCAGATCGCCGTGATGGCCGCCGGGTGCTTCCCAGCGCCGCTGCTGCGGGTCGATCAGAAACCGCTGCGGTGTGCCGGTGGCAATCGCCTGGGTGCGCGTGTAGCGCAGCTGCGAGGCGATGGCCTTGCCGGCAGTGCGCAGGCGCATGCCGTCGATGCCGCCGTTCAATGCTGCGGCAGCAAGCACGCCGGCCATTGCGATCAACGCGATCACCAGCAGCATCTCCAGCAACGAGGTGCCACGCGCGCGTGCCCGACCAGGGCCGACCACTCCATGCCGATGACGCAACGGCTGACACGCAACGCGCATGGCGAGCGCTTATTGGTACTTGATGTCCGCGTCGTAACTGCTGCCACCGGGCTTGCCGTCCTTGCCCAGGCTGATCAGATCGAACGGCTGACCGTCGCCGGGCGCGCGGTATTCGATGGCGTGGCCCCATGGGTCGTTGAGTTCGGCCGGCTTGGCGTACGGGCCCAGCCAACCGCTGCTGTCGCCGGGCTGGGTGACCAGGTCATCGAGTTTGCTCGGCAGCTTGCCGGTGTCGAGCTGGAAATTCTCGATCTTGCCGGCCAGCGTCTGGATCTGCGACTTGGCCAGATTGGCCTTGCCGCGATCGGCACCGCCCAGCACGCGGCTGCCGACCAGCGTGAGCACCGCACCGATCAGCACAATGACGATGATGATTTCCAGCAAGCTCATACCGGCCTGGCCTGCGCGCGACGGACTGCGGGTGATGGAACGCTTGATCATGAACGATTTCCTTGCACGTCGATGAAGGATGCTGCCGCCAACACATGACACGGCGGGCATTGCAAAGGTTCCCGCATGGGTGTCGTGCGGTCACCGGAACGTTGTGGTGAATACGCTGCCCGGTCAAGCGCGTGGCTGACAAGGCATTGCGCGCGCTTGGCCGTTGGACGCGGCACACGCGCGGGATGTGCAGTGTACGAGCGCGCCATGCCGATTCCGAGCAGCGGCTGTGCTGGGTGAAGACTGCACCGTTGCGCAGAGCTCCGCTCTCAGCCGATTGCATTGGTGAGGTCATACAGCGGGACCAGGACCGAAATGATGACAAGACCCACCACCGAGGCCAGTACCAGCGTGATGAACGGCACCAGCGCGGCCAGTGCGCGGTCGATGGCCTGCGCGGTTTCCAGTTCGAAGGTGTCGGCGGTCTTGAGCAGCATCGTGTCCAGTGCGCCGGACTCTTCGCCCACCTGGATCATCTGCAGCGCCAGCCGCGGAAAGCGCTTGCCGCGTGCCAGCGACATCGACAGGCCATGGCCATTCTTGACGTCGTCGGCCGCATTGGCAACATCCTCCACCAACGCCAGATTGGACATGACGTTGCGCGCGATGCCGATCGCCGCCAGCAATGGCACGCCATTGCGCAGCAAGGTGCCCAGGGTGCGCGTCAGGCGTGCGGTTTCCAGCCGGGCAATCAGGCTGCCGACCACCTTCTGGCGCAGCAGCCATTGGTCCAGCGATGCACGGAACGCGGCATTGCGACGCTTGCGATCCAGCCACAGCCCCAGCACGCCCGGCACGACGATCAGCACGATCCACCAGTCGCGCACCAGCAGGCCCACGCTCAACACCGCCTGGGTAAACCATGGCAGTGTCACATCCAGGCTTTCGTACATCTGCGCAAATTGCGGCACCACGTAACCGAGCAGGAACAGCAACGCACAGCCCACCACCGCCAGCAGGATGGCCGGGTAGATCAGCGCGTTGATCACCTTGCCCCTGAGCGCACGGCTGCGCTCCAGATAATCGGCCAGCCGCTGCAGCGTGTCCTGCATGCTGCCGCCAGCTTCGCCGGCGCGCACCATGTTGATGTACAGCTTGGAAAACAGCCCGTGCTGGCGCTCGAGTGCGGACGACAACGGCGCACCGCCGCGCACGGTATCGCGCACATCGCCGATCACCCGCCGGCTTTTTTCGTCTTCGGGCAGATCCATCAGAATCGACAGCGCACGGTCCAGCGGTTGCCCCGCGCCGATCAACGTGGCCAGTTGCTGGGTGAATTGCACCAGCGCCGCATTGTCGAACGGCTTCTTGCGCAGCAGCATGCGCAGCGACGGCGAATCGTTTTCGCCGGTGGCCAGGCGCGTTTCCACCGGCAGATGGCCCTGTTCCTGCAGACGCAACGCCACCTCGGCATCGCTGGCCGCTTCCATCTGGCCGTCGAGCATTTCGCCGTGGGCGTCCAGGGCCTTGTAACGGTAGAGGGGCATCAGGCTGGGAGGCCGGGATTGTGGAATTGGGATTGGGGAATCGGGAAAAGCACGTCGCTGCGTATTGGCGACATCGCGCACGCATCGCTGTGCACGCACAGCAGAGCCGGCGGGTGGCTGTGCTGGCGGTTCGTTGGTCCGGTGCCTGCCAGGCGTGTTTCTGCTGCCTTACCGATCACGCATCCTCCGTGACGCGCAGGACTTCTTCGATCGTGGTTTCGCCGCGCAGGGCCTTGGACAGCCCATCTTCGTACATGGTGCGCATGCCGGCCTGGCGGGCGAGTTGTTCGATTTCGCCCATGCCGGCACGGCGCATCACCGCACGGCGCAATTCGTCGTTCATCACCAGGAATTCGACGATAGTGGTGCGGCCGAGATAGCCGGTGGGTGCCGCGGCGGAGGGACGTGGGCGATACAGGAAGATCTCGCCCTCCGGTTGCAGGCGACGCAGGTCGAACCTGGCGATTTCTTCCGGCGAGGCGGCGTAGCGCTCGGCGTTGGCCAGGTCGAGTTTGCGCACCAGGCGCTGCGCCAGGATGCCGTTGATGGTGGAGGTGAGCAGATAATCCTCCACGCCCATGTCGAGCAGACGGGTGATGCCGCCGGCCGCGTTGTTGGTATGCAGCGTGGACAGCACCAGGTGGCCGGTGAGCGCGGACTGGATCGCGATGCGTGCGGTTTCCAGGTCGCGCATTTCGCCGATCATGATGATGTCCGGATCCTGACGCACGATGCTGCGCAATGCGTTGGCGAAATCCAGCCCGATCTGCGGCTTGGCCTGGATCTGGTTGATGCCTTCGATCTGGTATTCCACCGGGTCTTCGACGGTGATGATTTTCACATCCGAGGTGTTGAGCTGGCTCAACGCGGTGTACAGCGTGGTGGTCTTGCCCGAGCCGGTGGGGCCGGTGACCAGCATGATGCCGTGCGGTTGCTCCAGCACCTTGCGGAACTGCGGCAAGAAGTCTTCGGTAAAGCCCAGCTTGTAGAAGTCGAACACCACCGTTTCGCGATCCAGCAGGCGCATCACCACGCTTTCGCCATGCGCAGTTGGCACGGTACTGACGCGCAGGTCCAGCTCCTTGCCCTGCACGCGCAGCATGATGCGGCCGTCCTGCGGCAGGCGGCGCTCGGCGATGTTGAGCTTGGCCATGATCTTGATGCGGCTGATGACTGCAGCAGTGAGCTTGGCCGGCGGGCTTTCGCCTTCCACCAACACGCCGTCCACGCGGTAACGCACCTTGAGCCGGCTTTCGAACGGTTCGATATGGATGTCGGAGGCGCGCAGTTCCACCGCGTGCTGGATCACCAGGTTCACCAGCCGGATCACCGGCGCTTCGGAGGCCAGATCGCGCAGCGCTTCGATGTCGTCGCTGCTGTTGGCATCGCCATCGGCGGTTTCCACGATGGTGCCCATCGCACTGCGGCCCTGGCCGTACCAGCGCTCAATCAGGTCATCGATTTCCGAACGCAGGCCCACCTGCAACAGCAACGTGCAGCCGGTGGCAAGACGCACCGCATCAATGGCGTAATCGTCGTAAGGATCGGCGATCCACAGTTCCAGCCGGCCATCGCGTTCGCCGACCGGGCACAGATGAAATTGCTTGAGAAAGCGCAGCGACAACCCCTGCACTTCCGGCAGCATTTCCGGCGGCGTGTCGCCGAGCTGGCGTGCGTCCACCAACGGCAAGCCAAGCACGTCAGCGCAGGTTTCTGCATGATCGCGTTCGGACACCAGACCCAAACGGCCGAGCAAGGCGAGCAGGCCCATGCCGGATTCGGCCTGCAATTGGCGCGCGCGCAGCAGATCGGTGTCTTTCAGACGACGGCGTTCAAGCAGCGCATCGACGATGCGCGTCTCCGCACTTCGATGCTCGATTGGATCGACGGCAACCGCGTTCACACTCGTCTCCACTGGTCCGGCGCCGACTGTAGCAGTTTGCCGCGACGATCAACCGCACGCATTTGAAACGCCCTGAAAAACAATGCCCCCGGCGATTGGCCGGGGGCATCGGTCACACTATTTCGCTACTTACTGTCGTGCAACGAGCGTCAGCTTCGCGTAGCTCGCCGCGCCGACCAACTTGATGTAGTAGGTGCCGGCCTTGGGGGCAGTGAAACGCACGGTTTCGCTGTTGCCCGGACGGGTCGACTTGGCGTCGTAGCTTGTGGCGCTGGGCTCGGCCTCGAAGCTGACGTACATCGACACATCGCCGGTGCCGCCGTAGGTCATGAAGCTGAGCACGGCGCCGGCCTTGGCCTCGAAGCTGTACAGCGTGGAGCTGCCGGCGGTACCGCTCAATCCAGCAACAGGCGCCTTGTTGGTGAGCGCAATGGCGCTCGGCGCGCAGCTCTCGGTGGCCGGGTCGCACGGCTCCTCCAGCACGGCTTCCAGCGCGGCCTTGGCGTCGACGATACCGCTGCCGATCGGGGTGCTGGCCGGCGGAGTCACCGGGAAGGGGCGGCTGGTCTGCTTGAGCAGGGCTTCGACCGCAGCCGGGGTCAGCGGGCCATCGCCCAGACCGATGGCTGCGCTCTGCACCAGCGCCACGACGCCGGCCACGTGCGGCGAGGCCATCGAGGTGCCGCCTAGACCCATATAGGTATAGCTACCGGAGGTCGGCGTGGTCGCACCGGTGTACCCGGCCTGCCAGACGTAACCGCCCGGATTGCCGTCCACGCTACCGCCGCCGCCCGGACCAGAGAGGTCGACCTTGCTGCCGTTGTTGGAGTAGTAGGCGATGCCACCGGTGATGCGCGTGGCGCCAACGGTGATGGTGTTGTTGCAGCTGGCCGGCGAATGGTTGGCCGCATCTTCGCTGCTGTTGCCGGCCGCGACCACCACGGTGGTGCCGCGCGACACCGCGCCATTGATCGCCAGCTGGGTGGCCGAATCGCAGGGCTCGCCGCCCCCGAGGCTCATGTTGATCACTTCGGCCGGATTGGTGTTGGCCGGCACGCCGTCGACGCTGCCGCCGGAGGCCCACACGATCGCATCGGCGATGTCGGAGGTGTAGCCGCCGCAACGGCCGAGCACGCGCACCGGCAGGATGGTCGCCTTCGGCGCGACGCCCGCCATGCCCACGCCGTTATTGGTCGCCTCGGCCACGGTGCCTGAAACGTGGGTGCCGTGCCAGGAACTTTCCTGCGCCTGCGAGCCCGCGTAGCAAACGTTGTCGGCCTCTTCCCAGTCGCCGTAATCGAGTGCGCCCGGCACGCGCGCATCGGTGGGACGACGCGAGACTTCGGCGTCGGTGATGAAGTCGTAGCCCTGCAGGAGATTGCCGGCAAAATCGGGGTGATCCGGCAGGATGCCGGTATCCAGCACCGCCACCACCACGCCTGCGCCCTGCGACAGATCCCAGGCGCCCGGTGCGTTGATGCCGCCGTTGGGGTTGCTCAGGTGCCACTGGTACTGGGCGTAGAACGGGTCGTTGGGAACCAGCTGCGGGCTCACGTCGGTGGCAGGCAGGCTTTTGCTGATATCGATCGGGCGCAGCATGCGGTCGATCTGCACGTCGGCCACGGATGGGTCGTTCTTGAGCTCGACCACCACCTTGTCCACCTGCGCGGCGGTCAGCGTGCTGGACAGCTTGATCAGGTCCGAGCCGATGCCCAGCTTGCGCACATACGTCGCCTTGGCGGCGGCAGCGCTGCTGCGCGCGCCGGTACTGGCGCCAACGCGGCCCACCGCGGCCTGCACGGCGCTCAGCTTGCTGCTGCGATCGGTTGCAGCGGCGGTATTGTCCTTGTAGCGCACGATCAACCGGCTACCGAACGCTGCGCCGGCCGGGGCTGCCTGGGTCGGTTCCTTGACCAGCAGTTTGGGGGCGGCAGCGAGCGTGCCAGAGGCACCGAGGGCCATCATCAGGATGGCGCCGGTCAGCGGGTTGAGACGGAAATTCTTGTCGATCACGGTGAAGTCCTCTTCGTATTTTTCGTGAATCAGGCTTGGCGCAGCCGGCGCAATCGCTGCGTAGCCGCGGTGCGGTGCGCTGCGTCCTTGTCGGCCACCCCTGGTACGGCCATCACTCCATGCGAATCCGTTGGCCGGCCCAGCCACGGTCCTTGCCCGCCCCCTCAGGCCTTGCAGATCGCGACGGCGCACCTGGCGCCGCCGCGCTTGATGCGAGAACGCCTTACCAGCCGAAACCGGCACCCACGCCGATCGAGCTGTCGTCGCCGCTGAGTGCGCCGCCCACGGTGAGGGTGGCGCGCGGGCTGATCGCACGCTGGTAGCCCACCGACAACGCCGACTCACCGTTCTGAAAACCGACACCGGCACCGATGCGGTTCTGCGAGGCGATACCGGCCACGCTGGC
>NZ_JAJIUJ010000111.1 GCF_020880415.1 Xanthomonas euvesicatoria pv. euvesicatoria
TGCGGTCGCCTCAGGCTGCCGGGGCGCGGCAGAAGGTGGACGGGTTGGAGGTGCAGTAGGAGACGGCAATTCACTCGCCCGGCGCGCAGCGGCGCGGTGGGGACTACGGTCGCCTCAGGCTGCTGGGGCGGCCCAACATACGCAGGAGTCTGCCCTGGCGGAGGAACTTATCCTCCTTCAACGCGCCACGCCTCCGCTGCAGGACGTTGACCCCCTACTGCTCCTGTGCAACGCAACCAGGCGTCCGCACACCTGGGGCATTGCAGGCAATAAAACTGCTGATGCACTGGCATCAAGTATTCTCATCCAGGCGCAAAGATGCAGTCGCAAACGCACAGCCAACGCCGCGCACCGCTTCAGAACGCGCCACGCCCCGCTCTCGCATGACCACAGTGGAGACAGCCACTGACAAGGCAACGCATGGACACGAATTTCTGGTTGGAACGTTGGCAGCTGGGACACACCGGCTTTCATCAGCAAGAGGTATTGCCGCTGCTGCAAAAGCACTGGCACGCACTGGATCTGCCGAAGGAAGCGCGCGTGCTGGTGCCCCTGTGCGGCAAGACGCTGGACATGCATTGGCTGGCGGCGCAAGGCCATCGCGTGCTTGGCGTGGAGCTGTCGCCGCTGGCGGTGACGCAATTCTTCGATGAGGCGGGCCTTCAACCGCAGCGTCACAGCAGCGCTGCTGGCGAGCATTTCATCGCCGGCCCGATCGAGATCATCTGCGGCGATGCATTCGCGCTGGACGCCAGCGCGCTGGCCGACTGCACGGCCGTCTACGACCGCGCCGCACTGGTCGCGCTACCGGCCGAACTGCGCCAGCATTACCTGCAAACGGTCTACGCGCCGTTGCCCACACACTGCCACGGCCTGCTGATCACCCTGGAATATCCGCAGGCTGAAAAGGCCGGCCCGCCGTTCTCGGTGGACGCAACGCACGTGCATGCACTTTTCGATTCCGCCTGGCAGGTAGACCAGCTGGAACACCGCGACATCCTCGATCAGGAACCACGCTTCCGCGATGAAGGCGTCACCGGGTTATCGACGGCTGTCTATCGCCTGCAAGGCCGCTGAAACGGCCGTCGGGCGCTGCACGCCCATCACGTGGCAATTGCATGTCTGCATGCGGCAAGCGTGGGTGGCGGATCAGGACAGCGCGGCATTGCGCCATGCGGTCGTTCTGCAGCAAAACGCGACAAAACGGAATCCTGCAGCCAGCTGCAGGAGTGGCAGGCAGGCCGCACAGACCATCGTGGGAATGGCCAGGCACGCGTATTCCATGCCGAGCCGGTTCACGCTGCGTCAGCCAGCCAAGCGACTGCGCAGCGTCGTTGCCGACTCAACCGGCGACGTGGCCCTTGTCGATCTTGGAGGTCTGATACAACTCCAGTCCGATGCGCTTGATCAGGCCAAGCTGCTGCTCCAGCCACCACGCATGATCTTCTTCGGTGTCCTGCAGCTGCTTGAGCAGCACATCGCGGCTGACATAGTCGCCATGTTCTTCGCACAGCTTCATGCCGGCAGCGAGCGCAGCGCGCACTTCGTACTCGACCACCAGGTCGCGCTCCAGCATTTCGACCACGGTCTTGCCCGGGGTGAATTCGGCCGGGCGCATGTCCGGGTCGCCTTCCAGGAACAGGATGCGCCGCAGCAACGCGTCGGCGTGCTCGGTCTCCTCTTCCATTTCATGGTTGATGCGCTCGTACAGCGCCATCAGACCCTGATCCTCGTACCGGCGCGAATGCAGGAAATATTGATCGCGCGCCGCCAATTCGCCGCGCAGCAGCTGCTTGAGGTAATCGACGACTTCGGGATGGCCTTTCATGGTGTGCTCCAGCGACGCAATGCGCGCATGGTGCCCTAAGCCGCCGGGCAATGATCTAATCGGAATCACTTTCAGTTGCGCTTGCGGCCGGACCCGCCACGGTCATGTCCGCCGGCCACACTTCACCGGGGTCCAAGGAACCGACAATGCGTAAATGGCTGGGCCGGCTGCTGCTGGGAATCGTGTTGCTGGTCCTGGCGGCCAGCCTGGGGCTGTATCTGTTGATGCGCGGCAGCCTGCCGCAGTTGGACGGCGACAGCGCGCTCAGCGGCCTGGCTGCGCCGGTCAGCGTGCAGCGCGACCGGCTGGGCGTGGTCACCATCGATGCAGCAAACCAGCTCGATGCGATGCGCGCGCTCGGCTACGTGCATGCGCAGGAACGCTATTTCGAGATGGATCTGATGCGCCGCGCACCGGCCGGCGAGTTGTCCGAGCTGTTTGGCGCCAAGGCCGTGGACCTGGACAAGCGCAACCGCGTGCATCGCCTGCGTGCCCGCGTGCAGGCCAGCCTGGACATCGCCACCAGCAGCCAGCACGCTGCATTGCAAGCCTATACCGATGGCGTCAACGCAGGACTGGCGGCACTGCGCGTACGGCCCTGGCCCTATCTGCTGCTGCGCCAGACACCGCGCGCATGGACGCTGGACGACTCCATCCTCACCGGCCTTGCGATGTACGCGGACCTGCAGGACAGCGATAACCAGACCGAGCTGGCCGCCGCGCGCATCCGTGCCGTGGTGCCGCCTGCGCTGGCGGCACTGCTCGACCACCAGGGCTCCAGTTGGGACGCGCCGTTGTTCGGGGAGCCGCAGGGCGATGCCAGCTTGCCGGATGCGACCACGCTGGATCTACGGCGTCTACAGCATCGGCCTGCCGCGCCCCACGCGGAAACGCCGACACCGGGCAGCAACAACTTCGCGGTAGACGGCAGCCTCACCGCCGACGGCCGCGCCATCGTTGCCGACGACATGCATCTGGGCCTGCGCGCGCCCAATATCTGGTTCCGCGCACGCCTGCGCTATGCAGACAGCAATGCGCCCGAGGGCAAGGTGGATGTCACCGGATTCACCCTGCCGGGTTTGCCGGCGGTGGTCGTGGGCAGCAATGGGCACGTGGCTTGGGCATTTACCAACAGCTATATCGACACCGCGGATTTCGCGCGCATTCCTGCACCCACGCCGGGTCACCCGCAAGCACTGACCAGGCATGTGGAAACCATCCGCGTGGCGGGCGCAGCGCCGGTGCAGTTCGAGTTCCGCGAAGCGGCGTGGGGACCGCTGCTGCACGTCAACGCCGACGGCAGCGCGCTGGCATTGCGCTGGGTGGCGCAGTTGCCCGGTGCGATCCGGTTGGACTTCGCTCAGATGAGCACGGCGGGCGATCTGCAGGCGGCGTTCGCGGTGGCCGACCGCTCCGGCATTCCGGCGCAGAACCTGCTGCTTGCCGATCGCAGCGGGCGCATCGCCTGGCGGCTGATCGGCGCGCGCCCCGCCCGCAATGCCGGGTGCGGCCCGAGCGGGATTGCCGAACTGGCGACATCGACGCCCGTCCCTGAGGCAGCATCCGGCGCACCTGCAGAACCGGCTGCAGCGCCGATGTCGGGCACCTGCCTGCCATGGTCGCTGCGCAGCGATGCTGCGCCTGCGTTGATCGATCCGCCGTCGCACCGGCTCTGGACCGCCAACAACCGTATCGTCGATGCGCAGCAACTGGCCACGCTTGGCAACGCAGGTTACGACCTTGGCACGCGTGCCCAGCAAATTCGCGATGATCTTTTCGCAAAGCAGCGCTTCAACGAACGCGATCTGCTCGCCATCCAGCTCGACGATCGCGCCGTGCTGCTTACGCGCTGGTGGCAACTGCTGCGTAGCGTGGTCGAGCACAGCAAGGACCCGGCACTGCAACAGATTGCACATGCCAGGCGCGACTGGGACGGGCACGCATCGACTGGCTCGGCCAGCTATCGCATCGTGCGCGAATTCCGCAACAAGACCATCGAAGCGGTGGAAGCCGGCCTGTTGGCCCCGGCAAAAGCCGCACTTGGCGAGGAGTTCCTGCCGCCGCGTCGCGCGCAACTGGAGGGCGTCGTTTGGCCGTTGCTGCAACAGCGCCCGGCCCACCTGTTACCGCCCACCGCCGCAAGCTGGGACCAGTTGCTCGACGATGCTGCGCGCAGTGCGCAGTCAGAGGTGATTGCAGAAGACGCACAAAGCGAACCGCGCGGCCAGCACACCTGGGGCCAGCGCAACACCGCTGCCATCTGCCACCCCATCGCGCGTGCCCTGCCCGCCCTGGCCAAGCGCTGGCTCTGCATGCCGCCCGATCAACTGCCGGGCGACCGCGACATGCCGCGTGTGCAAGGCCCGGCCTTTGGCGCCTCCGAGCGCATGGTGGTTTCGCCCGGCCACGAGCAGGACGGCATCGTGCACATGCCCGGCGGCCAGAGCGGCCACCCGCTCTCGCCGTTCTGGGGCGCAGGGCACGACGATTGGGTGCATGGCAGACCCACACCATTCTTGCCCACTGCCACGCGGTACACGCTGCAATTGCATCCGCAGTAACAGCGGGCGGCAACGCGGCTGCGCAGCGTCCAGCGAAGCAGGACGAGACGTCACAGCATCGCCGCTTCAGGCGCCTCTCCCCTCGGGAGAGGGGGTGGGGTGAGGGTACGGCCATCAGCACGATTGGACGAGTGCGTGATGTGCCCCTGCGCGCGCCCATCAGGCTTCGCACGTACCCTCATCCGCCCTTCGGGCACCTTCTCACCTGTGTAGCAGGACAATATTCCGGAAGGAGAGGGGAAGCTGCGCACTCATGCCTCCATTTCCGGGCTCCGCATCTTCGCGTCGCATGTCTGCATCCGCACAGGTGCGCGCGCATCTGCCACCAAACAGGGTGCCCAACGCCCGGCGACCTCCGTGATCAAGCAAACACATCATGCTAAAATGCATTTGATAACCATTCCCATTAGTGACCAATGCGCCCCACGCTTCTTGTCACCGCGCTCGCCGCTGCGCTCGCTCTGCACACCCTGCCCGCCTTCGCTCAACACACCACCACGCCAGCCGTGACCGAGCTGGATGGCGTGGATGTCATCGGCCGTGCGCAGACGCTCTACAAGTCCGAAGACGCAGCTGTTGCCACGCGCACCGATACCCCGCTGGCACTGGTGCCGCAGTCGGTGCAGGTGCTGCCGCGCGAGTTGATCGACGACCAGGCTGCGCGGCAGATCACCGATCTGTATCGCAGCATCAGTGGCATCAGCTTCTTCAGCTATGCCGGTGTGACCTTGCGCGGTTTCCGCCAGGAAAACGTGCTGTACGACGGCCTGCGTGGCGACCCGTATGCCGGGTTCTCGGTGCCGCAGCTGTTCAACATCGAGCGTGTGGAAGTGCTCAAGGGTCCAGCCGGTGCGCTGTACGGCGGTGGCGAACCCGGGGGTGTGATCAACTATGTCACGCGCAAACCCGCTCATCAGGCGGCGCGACGCATCGAGCTGCAGCTGGGCAATCAATCCTTCGGTGCAGCCTCGTTCGAGGCCACCGGCCCTGCGCGCGCAGATGGCCGCATCCGGTACCGCATCGGCGCCTATGCCGATGGCGAAGACGGGTTTCGTTGGAATACCGACAGCCAGAGCCAGATCGGCGATGCGTCGGTGGCCTTCGATCTGGGCGATACCGGCGAGCTCACCCTGCAATACACCGACATCACCCAAAACCTGGGCGGCAACCGCCTACGTGGCGTGCCGGTGGATAACGCCGGCAACTTCCTCACCGACCGGCGCTGGAACCACAACGAACCCACAGATTTCCTGGACATGCGCGCCAAGGTGGCGCTTGCGCAATATCGGTTTGCGCCGTCCAGCGCGTGGGAGGTGGACATGGCGCTGCGCTGGTTCAAGAACCAGGAGCATCAGATCTATCACGAGCCAATGGGGTTGATCGACCGCGATCGCGACGGCACCGCCGAGTGGATGACCCGGCAGCTGCGCAATCAATACCGCGACAACGATGCGATCTCCAGCAACGTCAACGCGATATTCCGCACCAGTACCGGGGCAATCGACCACACGTTGCTGATGGGCGCGGACTACTATCGCCTGGACGCGGATTTCCGCGCGCAAACCGCCAACACCGCCGACACCGGACGCGTACGTGGCCCGGTGCCCGGCATCAATCTGTTCAACCCGGTGTACGGCCGCAGCGGCTTCTACGACTAGGGCTTGGATGCCCTGCCCTGGCGCGCCACCAGCACGCGCAGTCAACGCTACGGTGCATATCTGCAGGACGAACTCACGCTGACGCCGCGCTGGTATGCAATGGCCGGGCTACGCTGGGACGGCTTCAAGGACGACGACCTGCTGACTGGTTCGCGCGTCACCGGCAACGATCGCAGTTGGCGCGTCGGCAGCACCGTCGTGTTACGCGACGGCATCAATGCCTACGCAAGCTATGCCAGCGGCTTCCTGCCGCAGGACGCGGCCAATCAGGACAGCAGCGTGGGCGGCCCGTTCGCACCGGAACGCAGCACCCAATGGGAAGTGGGCCTGAAGACTGCGCTCAACGATGGCGGACTCACCCTCAACACGGCGCTGTATCGCATCGAGCGTAGCAACATCGTGCAGGCGAACGGGCGCGTCGTCGACGGCGTCAATCAACTCTCCGCGCTTGGCTTGGTGCGTAGCGAAGGGCTGGAAGTCGACCTACTGGCCGACCTGACCGAACGCTGGGTGCTCAATCTCACTTATGCCTACAACGATGCACGCGTGCTCGATGCCGGCACCAACGGCATCACCAATGCCTCTGGCGATCGCTTCGCCAATGCACCGCGCAACACTTTTGGCTTGTGGACACGCTACGACCTGCCCGCTTGGCGCTCGGCGATCGCCTTCGGTGCCGACTACGTGGGCGAACGCGTCAGCCTGGATGGGCAACGCGTCAAACCGTACGCCATCTACGACATCAGCTGGCAGACGCAATGGAACGCGTGGAAGCTGCAGATCAACATCAAGAACCTGTTCGACAAGGTGTATGCAGTGAGCGGTTTCAATACGCGCGCCGGGCACTTCCCCGGCGAGCCGCGTCGCCTTTACGCGCAGTTGGCCTACAGCTTCTGACCAGCGCGCAGCGGATCGGTGGCGCGCCGCCGGCCCGCTGCGACGGCAACGCAAACAGCACAGCGTGCCTGCGGCCGCCACGCGCTCAAGACACGTGTTTCTCCTGTTTGGAACGACAAACCGCGTCTGGCTCGGTGTGCAAGTTGCATGCGCAAAACGCCTGGAAACGGCCGCAGCCTTCGCTTGAAGGCGCGAAGACGTTCGACGCAAGACGAATCGCACGCTGACAACATAGCGTGCGCAATGTGATGCAGGTCAGCCAAGCCGACCGTGCGGTGTGCTCAAGGCAGCCTCGACTGCGGCAACGTAATGAACCTGCGCCGAATCGAGCGGCTGCGCATGGGCTGGAACTTAACGTTCGGTGGGACACACTAGAGCCCGTCGCGAATGTGGAGTCTTGCTCCGCACATCGCCCTACTTCCCCCACTGACCGGAATCCGCATGCCTTTGCTTGCCCGCTCCGTTTCCGCCCTGTTGCCACTGATGTTTGCGACTGCCTGCACGGCAGCGCCGCCAGCCAAATACGGCCCGCCGGATGCGCCCGTGGCTGCATGCACTGCCAAGGTACGTCCTGGCCAGGACCTGCAGAAAGCCATCGACAAACTGCCGCAAAGCGACAAACCCACGGTACTTTGCCTGGAAAAGGGCGAGTTCCCGCTCAACGGCTTGGTGTCGATCCATCGCGGCAACTTCACCTTGCGCGGCCAGGGTCCCAGCACCGTCGTGCGCATGGCCGACGGCGTGCAGCAGCCGGTGCTGGTGGTTGGCGATTACGAAAACCAGCAGCCCACCGGCGTGATCCGCAACGTCAGCATCGAAGACATGCAGATCGTAGCGAGCACAGGCGACAAGGAGTTCATGCCCGAGCGCCCCTACCTGAGCAACAGCGCAGTGGTGGTGCGGTCCGGGCAAGGCATCCGGCTTGCAGGCCTGCAGGTCAACAAGTGCCGCAGCGCGTGCCTGCTGAGCGAGTACGACACCCGCGAGATCACCATCGAAAACAACGATGTGTCCGGCGCAATCTGGGACGGCGTCTCGTTCAACCGCACCGCCAAGGTCACGATGGTCAACAACTACATCCACGACAACGTGGCCGCCGGCTTGACCACCGAACACCTGGAAGACAGCGAGATCCGCAACAACCGTTTCGAGCGCAACGGCAGCCAGGGCATCTATCTCTCCGATGCGCGTCGCAATCGCTTCAGCAACAATCAATTCGACGGCAACAAGGTGGCCGGCGTGTTTCTGGCCTGCGCGATTCGTTATCGCACACCGGAAATTTTGTGCTGGGACAACAGCATGAGCCAGGACAACGTGTTCGAGAACAACCGTTTCGCCAACACGCCATTTACCTACACCATCGGCGTGGACCGCGCGGCCAACTGCACGTCGGCCGACTTCAAGCCGAACCTATGGCGCAACAACCAGGCCGACATGGCCGGTGTGGATATCGATCCGCAGCGCTATGGGTACTGCGTGCGTCACGAGCAATAAGACGCGCCGATCAACACAGCGGCCGGCCGTGCAGCGATGCATGCCGGCCGCTGCAGTGAATGCAGCCTTATGAAGCCAGCGCCTGCGCGTGCACCCCGGCAATCGCGCGGCCCGATGGGTCGGCCATCGCGGCAAAACTCGCATCCCAGGCAATCGCCGTTGGCGACGAACAGGCAATCGACTTGCCGCCCGGCACGGTTTCCGCCGCCGCCTGACCGGGGAAAAACTGCTCGAACAAGCTGCGATAGAAATACGCCTCCTTGGTCTGCGGCGGGTTGACCGGGTAGCGCCGGTCGGCGGCGGCCAGTTCGCGGTCGCTCACCTGCGCCTGCGCATGCGCCTTCAGCCCGTCGATCCAGCCGTAGCCCACGCCGTCACTGAACTGCTCTTTCTGACGCCACAGGATCGATTCGGGCAGATAGCCGGCAAATGCCTCGCGCAGTACGCCCTTCTCCATGCGCGCTGCCCCACCGCTGGTCTTGTCGATCATCTTGAACCTGGCATCCATGCGCATCGCCACATCCAGGAATTCGCGGTCCAGGAACGGCACGCGTGGCTCTACGCCCCAGGCCATCATCGACTTGTTCGCGCGCAGGCAATCGTAGTTGTTGAGCGCGTCGAGCTTGCGGACCAGCTCTTCGTGGAATTCGCGCGCGTTCGGCGCCTTATGGAAATACAGGTAGCCGCCGAAGATCTCGTCGCTGCCTTCGCCGGAAAGCACCATCTTGACGCCCATTGCCTTGATCCGCCGCGCCAGCAAGAACATCGGCGTGGAGGCGCGAATGGTGGTGACGTCATAGGTTTCGATGTGGCGAATGACGTCGGGCAATGCATCCAGACCTTCGTCGAAGGTGTATTCGAAGCCGTGATGCACGGTGCCGAGCGCCGCGGCGGCCACTTCGGCGGCGGCCAGATCCGGCGAGCCTTTCAAGCCGATCGCGAACGAGTGCAGGCGCGGCCACCAGGCTTCGGTGGTGTCGTTTTCTTCGATGCGGTGACGGGCATAGCGCGCGGCAACGGCCGCAACCAGCGAAGAATCCAGTCCACCGGACAGCAGCACACCGTACGGCACATCGGTCATGAGCTGACGGTGCACGGCGCGCTCGAATGCTTCGCGCAATTCCTGTAGTTGCACCTGTACACCTTCCACCGCGTCATAGTGGCGCCAGGCGCGCTCGTAGTAACGGCTCAGTGCGCCGGTGGCGCTGTCGTACCAATGGCCCGGCGGAAACTGCGCTGCATCGGCGCAGTCGTCCACCAGCGATTTCAGTTCCGAGGCCACACGCAAACGGCCTTCGCGGTCGTGTCCCCAGTACAGCGGCACCACGCCGATCGGGTCGCGCGCGATGATGACGCGCCCTTCCGTCTTGTCCCAAAGCGCGAATGCAAAGATGCCGTTGAGGCGGTTGAGATAGGAGGCCGGCGTATCTTCGCGATACAGCGCATTGATCACCTCGCAATCGGAGCCGGTCTGGAATGCGTACGGCTGCAGCAGCTCCGCCTTGAGTTCGCGGTGGTTGTAGATCTCGCCATTGACCGCCAAGGCGAGCTGCCCGTCATCGGAGAGCAACGGTTGCGAGCCTCCGGCCGGATCGACGATGGCCAGGCGCTCGTGCACCAGGATGGCACCGGTATCGACGTAGACGCCGCTCCAGTCGGGCCCGCGGTGACGCTGCCGCTGCGAACATTCCAGCGCCTGCCGGCGCAGCGCCTGCAGGTCGTCACCGGGTTGCAGGCCGAAAATACCGAAGATGGAACACATGGAAACTCTCCTGAAGAACTGCGGGGGGTGGCGGCCGGGTGAGAGCGTGCTGCATGGATTGACGCCCATAAAAAAACCCGCATCGGCCGATGCGGGTTTTTCTGGTTCCTGGGCGCTTGGTGGACGTCGCCTAGTCGCAGACCCGCATCGGCCGCGCACGATTATTCGCGCGCAGATTGTTGCGGTTGGCGTTATTGAGGTTGGCGAGGCGAAGGACCATGTCGGCGACGCTAACGGTTCGGTGGTACCGGCGCAACTGTTTCAGTGGCAACGACGGCGTCTGCGTGGCCCGCTCACTCGACCAGCAGGCGCTCGATCAACGTGCGGTACAGCGCCGGTAGCGCCTGCAGGTCGGCGACGCGCACATGCTCGTCGACCTGGTGGATGCTGGCATTGACCGGGCCCACTTCGATGCATTGCGCACCCAGTGGCGCAATGAACCGCGCGTCGGAGGTGCCGCCCCCGGTGCTTTCTTCCGGCGGCGCACCGGCGAACTCCCCCAGGACCTCACGCGCGACGCTGCGCAACCGCCCTTCCGGGGTATAGAACGGCTCGCCGCTGCGGTGCCAGCGCAGCGTGTAGTCCAGCGCATGCCGATCGAGCAGCGCGGTGATTTCGGCTTCCAGGCGCGGCGCGTCCCAGTGCGGCGTATAGCGCAGATTGAAGGCCACCTGCAGCTCGCCAGGAATCACGTTATTGGCGCCGGTGCCGGCGTGGATGTTGGAAAGTTGCAGGCTGGTGGGCGGAAAGCTTTCGAAGCCGTCGTCCCATTGCCGCGCCACCAGTTCGGCCAGCGCAGGCGCTGCCAGATGGATGGGGTTGCGCGCCTTGTGCGGATACGCCACATGCCCCTGCACACCCTTCACGGTCAACGTGCCGGACAGGCTGCCGCGACGGCCCACGCGCAACAGATCGCCCAGGCGCTCGGTGGACGACGGTTCGCCGGTGATGCACCAGTCGATCGTTTGCCCGCGTTCGCGAAACACCTCGGCAACCCGGCGCACGCCATCGATGGCATCGCCCTCTTCGTCCGAGGTCAACAGCACCGCCAGCGTGCCGGAGTGCGTTGGGTGTGCAGCGACGAATTGCTCTGCGGCGACCACGAAGGCGGCCACGCTGCCTTTCATGTCCGCTGCACCACGCCCATACAACACGCCGTCGCGGATCTGCGGATCGAACGGGTCGCTGGTCCACGCCTCGCGCGGGCCCGGCGGCACCACATCGGTATGCCCGAGCAACACCAGCACCGGCGCACCGCTGCCATGGGTTGCCCACAGATTCTCGACCTCGCCAAGGCGCAAGTGCTCGCAGCCGAAGCCGGCTGCGCGCAGGCGCTGCGCAATCGCGGCCTGGCAACCGGCATCTGCCGGCGTTACCGAGGCACGTGCAATGAGGTCACAGGTCAACTCCAGCACATCGCTCATGAAACGTCACCGCAGTAGGGCCGCAGCGCGGCGTTGATGGAGGGATCGTGTCTGCATCGATCGGCGTGGCTTGAACGCACTTGCAGTGGTGGAAGCTAACCGGTTTGCAGGCAGTCGTCGCGTCATTGCCGGCGCGAGGTCGAACGGCTTGCCCGGCCGATGAGCGCGCGATCAACATGCGAGACATCACGTATCACGACGATATCGGTAACACCGTCCGCAGCACCATCGAAAACCGCAGTCGCTTAGCCAACGCCGAATAGCTTCTTGAAGCCGTTGTCGGAAAAGCCCTGATGCAGCGCGCCCTCGTCGGTGATGACAAGCGGCCGCCGGATCAGCTGCGGGTACTCGCGCAGCAACAGCTTCCATTCGGCCGCACTGCCCGCCGCCTTGCGGTTGTCCGGCAACTGCCGCCAGGTGGTCGAAGACTTGTTGATCAACACATCGAATCCACCGACCTGCTGCGCCCACGCCGCCAGAGTCTCCGGCTCCGGCTTGTGATCGCGGTAGTCGACAAACGTATACGCCACACCAACACGATCCAGCCACTTGGCGGCTTTCTTGCAGGTATCGCAGTTTTTGAGTCCGTAGAGCGTGGTCATGCGAAATATCCCAAAAGGCGGTGTGCAGAGCCCCTCACTTCTCGAAAGGGGGTGCGATAAAACTGCGTGCAACGCGACCGGCAGGCGATCTCACAAGCGCGGCTGGACGCGCGTGTCATCGCAGCGGCCGAGAGTGCCAAAGGCACACCCTCGACCGGCGCTGCGCGTCATCTGTTGCCGCTGCGAAGCGGATTAATCCGCCAGACCACGCAACAGTTCGTTGACGCTGGTCTTGCTGCGCGTCTTGGCGTCCACCTGCTTGACGATCACCGCGCAATACAGCGAGTGCGAGCCGTCCTTGGAGGGCAGCTGCCCGGACACCACCACGCTGTACGGCGGCACATAGCCATAGGAAATCTCGCCGGTCGCGCGGTTGTAGATGCGTGTGCTCTGGCCGATGAACACGCCCATGCCGATCACGCTGTGGTGCCCGATGACCACGCCTTCCACCACTTCCGAGCGTGCGCCGATAAAGCAGTGATCTTCGATGATGGTGGAGCTGGCCTGCAGCGGTTCGAGCACGCCGCCGATGCCGGCGCCGCCGGACAAATGGCAGTGCTTGCCGATCTGCGCGCACGACCCCACGGTGGCCCAGGTATCGACCATGGTGCCTTCACCGACATAGGCGCCGATGTTGGTGAAACTCGGCATCAGCACCACGTCCTTGCCGAAGTAACTGCCGCGACGCGCCACCGCACCCGGCACCACGCGCACGCCGGCCTTGCGGAATTCGGCTTCATGGAAGCCGGCAAAGCGCGATTCCACCTTGTCCCAGAACGGCGCCGGCTGCGCTTCGATCACCGCCATCTCGTTGACGCGGAAATACAGCAACACCGCTTTTTTCAGCCACTCGTTGACGGTCCAGCCGCCCTGTCCGTCCGGCTCGGCGACGCGAAACTGCCCGCTTTCCAGTCCGTCGATCACGCGATTGACAATGGCACGGGTGGAACCGTCGATCTCGTCCATGGTCAGCGTGGCGCGCCGTTCGAATGCGCTTTCGATGCCCAGTTTGAGTTCGTCGCTGCCGACCTGCGTTGCGGCGCTGTGCACGGCCTGCTCTGCAATCGGCAGCTTCTTTGCCGCCGCAGCCTTCTTTGCGGCCGGTGCAGCAACCACCTTGGTCGGCTGCTTGGCCACGCGCGGTGCAGCGGACGTCGCGGACTTGCCGCCAGTCTTCCTTGCAGCGGTTTTCGGGCTTGCCGCATCAGATGCAGCAGCCTTTTTGCCGACAGCGCCAGCTGCCGCGCCCTGTTTACCGACGCCAGCGCCTGGCTTGGAAGCGGCAACAGCCGGCACCTTGGCGGCCTTGGCCGTTGCACTCGCGCGCTTGGACGCTGCGGTGGGGGTGGTCGCGCTCTGCTTGCGCGCGGTCTTCTTGCTGGTGGCCATGGGGGTCTCCGGAGTTGCTAGCTAGACAGGGTCAAGGCAGGCGCACAGCGCATCGCGCAAGGCCTGCCGGGCGGATTCGGACAACGGGCGGTCATGCTCGTCGGTGATCTGGAACTGGTCTTCGGCACGCTCGCCGAAGGTGGCGATACGCGCGTCGTGCACGCGCAGGTGCTGCATGCGCAACACGTGCGCGACATCGGCGAGCAGGCCGGGGCGGTCGGGTGCGACCAGACTGATGCGGGTGCGGCGGCCGCCGGCGCTTTCGCTGAATTCCACCCGCGGTGCGAAGCGGAAATGGCGCAACTGGCGCGGCACTGCGCGGCGCGCCGGGCGCACCTTGTGCAGATCGCCTGCCAACACCTGACGCAGCGTTGCCGCCAGCCGCTGCGGGTCGCCGTCGGCATAGGTCTCCTGCGGCAACACTTCGAACACGTCGAAGATCGCATCGTGTGGCGCATCCAGCACACGTGCGCGATGGATGCCGTAGCCCTTGCGATCGAGCGTGGCCACGATGGCCGCAAACAGCCCATCGCGGTCCGGCGAATACACGAACACTTCCAGTGCGTCGTTGTCCGGCACCGCGCGACGCGCCTTGACCAGGGTCTGGCCGATCTCCACTTCGATCAGCGAGGCCGCCTGCCAAGCCAATTGCTCGGGACGGAAGCGCAGGAAATTCTCGTCCGGCATGCCGGCGAACTGCCGGTCGATGGTGACGTCATCGTGCCCCTGCGCCTGCATCAAGGTACGCGCCGATTCGCGCGCTTCGCGTAGCCGTTCCTCACGCGGCGGCGGGTGTTCCAGGCCTTCGCGCAACGCGCGACGCGCGGCGAAATACAGATCCGCCAACAGCCGGTCTTTCCAGGCGTTCCACAGCTTGGGACTGGTGCCGGCAATATCGGCGCAGGTGAGCAGGTACAGATAGTCCAGACGCTCACGTGTGCCCACCAACGTCGCAAAACGGTGAATTACCTCCGGGTCGGAAATGTCCTGCTTCTGCGCGGTGACCGACATGCGCAAGTGCTGCTCCACCAGCCAGGTCACCAGCTCGGTATCGCCTTCGCTCAAGCGATGCGCCAGGCAGAACGCGCGCGCATCCACCGCGCCCAGTTCCGAATGATCGCCGCCGCGGCCCTTGGCGATGTCGTGGAACAGGCCCGCCAGCAACAGCAGTTCCGGCTTGCGCAGACGCGGCCAGACTTCATGCGCGATGGAGAAACGCTCGTCGGCACGGCCGGCGGCAAACAGCGCGATGTTCCGCAGCACCATCAAGGTGTGCTGGTCCACCGTGTAGACATGGAACAGGTCGAACTGCATGCGCCCGGAAACGCTGGCGAATGCCGGAATCCACTGGCCCAGCACGCCCAGCCGCGCCATGCGATTGAGCGTTTCCACCGCACGCGGGCCGCGCAGCAACGCCATGAAGCGTTCCCGGGCCGTTGCATCGGCAATGTCGTACGCCGGCAGATCGCGCAGGACCTCGGCCAGCGCGCGCGCGGTCAGCGAATGCAGTCCGCGCACCTCGCGATGCGCGGCCCATTGCGCAAACAGCGCGAACACCTGCAGCACATCGCCGTCCGGCCAGCTCTCGGCGTCGGCAGCCAGATAGCCGCGGCGCAGGCTGAAGCCGCCGCCCAGCGGCTCCGGCGTCGCTTCGCCATCGAACTGTTCTTCGAAGCGCTGCAACAAGCGGTCGCTGATGCGGCGGATCAGTGCAGCGCTGCGATAAAAGCGCTGCATCATTTTTTCCACGCCCAGGCTTTCCGGGTCGTCGGCGAACCCCAACCGTTCGGCCAGGGTCTTTTGGTAATCGAACCGCAGGCGCTCTTCCGGCCGGTTGGCCACGATGTGCAGACCGAAACGCAGACGGGCAAGTTCTTCGCGCTCGCGACGCAACGCGGCGGCCTCGTCGAAGCCGACATGGCCCAGCCCGACCAGGGCCTCCAGGTCCTTGACCCCGAACGCGCGCAAGGCCATCCAGCCCAGCGTCTGCAGATCGCGCAGACCGCCGGGGCCGTCCTTGATATCCGGCTCGAGATTATCGGCGGTGTCGCCGAAGCGCTGATGGCGCGCCAGCAATTCCTCGCGCTTGGCCTGGAAGAAATCGCGCGGCGGCCACACCTGCGGCGGCGCGATCGCCGTGGCCAGCGCAGCACGCGCCTGGCCGTCGGCCACCAGTGCGCGCGATTCGATCAAGGCAGTGAGCACGGTCTGGTCCGCCGCCGCAGCGGTGCACTGCGCTGGCGAGCGCACCGCGTGACTGATCGGCAAGCCCACATCCCACAGCAGCGCGAACAAGCGTGCCAGGGCCTGCTCGTGCTGCTGTTGCGCGGCGGTGTCGCCCAGCACCAGCACATCAACGTCCGAGCGCGGAAACAGTTCGCCGCGCCCATAGCCGCCGACCGCATGCAGCGACAAACCGCTGTCGGCCGGAATACAGCGCATCCAGGCATTGCGCATCAATTGGTCGACAGCGCGTGCGCGCAGCGCGACCAGACGCTCGATCGGCTCGCCCTGATCGAAGCGTTTGCACAGGCGCATGTCCGCATGCACCAGCAGCGGACGGGCCTGCGCGGCCCAGTCCGCGTCGCCGGCGACGCCCGGGTCGGGTCGCTCCGCCGGCGTGTCGGTCATACCGGCGCGGGCGAATTGGCCGACAGCGTCAACACATCCACGCCGTCTTCGGTCACCGCAACCATGTGCTCCCACTGCGCAGACAACTTGCGGTCCTTGGTGACCACGGTCCAGCCGTCCGGCAGCGTCTTATGGTGATAGGTGCCTTCGTTGATCATCGGCTCGATGGTGAAGGTCATGCCCGGCTTGAGCACCAGCCCTTCGCCCGGACGGCCGTAATGCATGACCTGCGGCTCGTCGTGATACACCTTGCCGATGCCGTGGCCGCAGTAATCGCGTACCACGCTGAAGCGCTCGGCTTCGGCGAACTTCTGGATGGCATGGCCCACATCGCCCAGCGTGGCGCCCGGCTTGACCGCCCGGATGCCGCGCCACATCGCTTCATATGTCGTTTCGACCAAGCGCTTGGCCATCACCGACGGGGTGCCGACGTAGTACATGCGGCTGGTGTCGCCGTGCCAGCCGTCCTTGATGACGGTGACGTCGATATTGACGATGTCGCCGTCCTTCAACACCTTGGCTGCACTCGGGATGCCGTGACAGATCACGTTGTTGACCGAGGTACACACGCTCTTGGGGAAGCCGCGATAGCCGACATTGGCGGGGATGGTGCCCTGCACGTTGACGATGTGGTCATGGCAGATGCGGTCCAGCTCGGCAGTGGTCACGCCCGGCTTCACGTGCGGCGCCACCACATCGAGCACCTCGGCGGCCAAGCGGCCGGCGACACGCATCAGTTCGATTTCTTCTTTGGTTTTCAGATTGACGCTCATGGCCACGATTATCGCCGATCCGGGCTGAATCTGAACGACCAGCGCACGCGCTTTTTTGCGGACGCAACGACTGGCCTCAAGCGGACCGCACAGCGGAAAACCGGCGCAGCCGCCTATTCATGCGTGACGCCGTGCACACGGCGTCAAAAAACACCTTAACGAAGTCATCCATAGGACATCGCACTTTTGCCAATAAAGCGAGTCAGGACAGCTAGATAGCGTGT
Source organism: Xanthomonas euvesicatoria pv. euvesicatoria (assembly GCF_020880415.1). GTDB lineage: Bacteria > Pseudomonadota > Gammaproteobacteria > Xanthomonadales > Xanthomonadaceae > Xanthomonas > Xanthomonas euvesicatoria. The sequence goes on from NZ_JAJIUJ010000111.1 coordinate 17,244, forward strand.
GAATTCGGCGTTATGTTTGGCACAGCTGATGCATTGCAGGGAAGGCGACGACTCGTCGCGTCATCAATGACCAGAACGGTCAAGGAAATGTCCATGCGTACTGTCCGCCCTGTCCTGCTATCGCTCGGCCTGCTTTCGACCATTGGCATGGCGAGCGCGGCAGACACCACCACCTTCAACGTCAAGATCGCGGTCACCAAGGCCTGCACGATCACCGCCGCATCCGCCACGGACGTCGACTTCGGCTCGGTACTCTCGACCTCGACCGCCAATGCGGACGCCAACGGCAGCGTGACGGCCCAGTGCACCGCATTGACGCCGTACAACATCGCACTGAGCGCGGGCAGCAATGCCGGGACTGCCAACGACGTCACCACCCGCCGCATGAAAAATACCGACGCGCTGGTGACCACCAACAACTACATCGCCTACCAGCTCTACCAGGATCTGGGCCGCAGCACGGTCTGGGGCAGCACCACCGGCACCAACACGCTCAGCCGCACCGCCACCGGCCTGAACCAGGTCTACCCGGTCTACGGCCGCGTGACCAACCCGTCGGCCAACAATCCTGCGACCGGTAGTTACCAGGACACGATCACTGCCACGATCGTCTATTGAGCCCGCGCATGCCTGTGCATCACCGCCCGTTGTCACGTTTACCTGCCTGGCTGATGTCGGCCGGGCTGGCGATGACGCTGGTCATGGCCAACGGCGCCCTGCCGACGCCGGCGCATGCCGCCAGCCTGCAGTTGGCACCCACATCGCTGAGCCTGAGCGCCCAGCAGACCGCCGACGGCCTGTGGCTGAGCAACAGCGGCAGCGCGCCGGTACAGGTGCAGACCCGCGCCTATCGCTGGACCCAGCGCGATGGGCAGGATCAGCTCGACCCCACCCAGGATCTGCTGGTCAGCCCGCCGATGCGCACCCTGGCCGCTGGCGAGCGCCAGTTGATCCGGGTCATCCGCGCCGGGCCTGCCCCGAGCGGGCAGGAGCAGTGTTACCGCATCATCGTCGACGAGTTGCCCAGTGCCGATGCCGACCGCAAAGGCATGCAGTTCGTGCTGCGTTATTCGGTGCCGATCTTCCTGCTGCCGCCCGGCAACACCGAACCCTCGCCGACCCTGAGCGCGCAGGTGGTTGCCGGCAGCGATGGCAAGGCGCAGATCCAGATCAGCAACACCGGCACCGGCCATGCGCAGGTCGCCGACCTGCGGCACCAGGTCGATGGCGCAACCAAGACCGCGTTGAACGGCTTGGTCGGTTATGTACTGCCCGGGCAGACCATGCGTTGGTCGCTGAGTGCGCCGCTGGCGCAGTTCGGCCGCGGCACCATCATCGCAAGGATCAATGGTGAGGCTGACGAACGTACCTTGTTGGCCGCGCCGACGGCGCCTTGATGCGGCGCGGCTGGCGATGACGCTCCTTGCGACCGCCAGTTGCCTGGGCAGCGCCGCAGCCGGCGATCTGGCCGATGTGACGTCGCTTCCCGATCAGCCGCCACCCAGCGCCACGCCACAGCCGCAAACGCTGTATCTGGACGTGACCTTGAACCAGGCCGACCGCGGCCTGGCACCATTCGAACTGGTCGACGGGCGGCTACGCGGCTCGGTGGAAACCCTGCGCAAACTCGGCTTCATCCTGGCCGACCGCGTGCCTGGCGAATTGGTCGATCTGGACCGCCTGCCCGACGTGGAAGTGCGCTACGACGCGGCGCTGCAGCGGCTGGCGCTGCAGGCGCCGCTGGCGCAGCTGTCGTTGTCCACCACGGTGCTCAAAGCCGAAGAAGTGGCCCCGCCCAGCGCCACTGCATCGCCCGGCATGCTGCTCAATTACGACCTGTATGCCACCCGCAATGCCGGCGTCAGCAGCGCGTCGCTGGCCACCGAAGTGCGCGCGTTCGGCATCGGGCGCGGCATGGTCGATACCACCGCGGTCTTCCTGGCCTACGATCGCCCCCAGGACAAACGCTGGCGCAGCGAAGCGGTGCGTCTGGACAGTGCCTGGCAGATGGATTTCCCGGACAGCGCCACCAGCCTCAGCGTGGGCGATTTCTATAGCGGCTTTGTCGACTGGAGCCGCTCGATCCGCCTGGGCGGCGTGCAGATCGGCCGCAATTACGCCTTGCAACCGTATCGGGTGCTGACGCCGACGCCGAGCTTTCTCGGCGAAGCGGCAGTGCCTTCCACCGTTGAGCTGTATGTGGACGGCTTGCGCCAGTGCAGCGGCCAGGTGCCGGCCGGCCCGTTTCAGCTGGCCGCGCAACCGGGCATCAGCGGCACCGGCCAGGCGCAGATCGTGGTGACCGATGCGTTCGGACGCGTGCGTCGGCTGGATTTCGCGTTCTATGGCACACCGCAGTTGCTGGCGCGCGGCATTTCCGAATGGTCGGCCGGCATCGGCCATCTGCGCCGCGACTACGGCGTGCGCTCGTTTTCCTACGACCGACGCCGTGTGGCCAGCGCCACCTTTCGCAAAGGCCTGCGCGACGATTTCACGATCGAAGCGCATGCCGAAACTGGCGGCGGCGTGATCAACGCAGGCGCAGGCGGCGTGTGGCTGCTTGGCGTGGGCGGTGTGGTCAATGCCGCCTACGCGCACAGCCGGATGGACGCGCTACGGGGCGGCCAGTACGTGCTGGGCTACGCCTGGAACAACTGGCGTTTCAACGTCAATCTGGGCAGCCAGCGCACCCATGGCGACTATCGCGACCTGGGCGCATTGCAAGGCGCCCTGCCAGCGCGCGTCAGCGACCGCGCAGCAGTCGGGGTCAACGTCGACCCGATCGGCTCGCTCGGCACCAGCTATGTGCGGCTGAGCTATCCGCAAGGCGATACCTCGCGCTATGCGAGCGTGTTCTGGTCCCGCAGCTTCGGGCGCAACTGGGCGGCCAATCTGTCGGGCAATCAGAATCTGGATGTCTCCAGCGATCGCAGCCTGTACCTGTCGCTGTCGACCACCTTCGGCGAAGTGCGTCAGGCCAGCGCATCGATGCAGCGCAACGGCGAGCGTACCGGCCTGGTGGCCGACGTCAGCCAGCCGCTGCCTGGCGATGGCGATCTGGGCGGCATCGGCTGGCGCCTGCAAGGCCGTGCCGGCGACGACGCCAGCGGCGGGCTGGCCGAACTGGGCTGGTTGAACCGGGTCGGCCGCTACAACCTCGGCGCCGCAACCCAGGACGGCGACAGCTTCGGCTATGCCAGCGCCAGCGGTAGCCTGGTGTGGATGAATGGCCGCACCTTCGCCGCGCGCGATATCCAGGACGCGTTCGCGGTGGTCTCCACCGACGGCCAGCCCGGCATTCCGGTCCGCCTGGAAAACCGCCTGATCGGAGTCACCGACGCGCGCGGCACCCTGCTGGTGACGCCGTTGCAATCGTGGCAGCGCAACCAGCTCTCCATCGACACCTTGAGCCTGCCGGCAGACCTGCGCGTAGACCGTGTCGACACCACGGTGACACCACGCCAGCAATCCGGCGTGGCGGTGCGCTTCGGCATTACCCGCGTGCGCGCCGCCATCATCGTGCTGCACGACGCGCAAGGCGCGCCGCTGCCCGTGGGCAGCGTGGTGCAGCGCGACGGCAGTACCGAACGCGTGGTGGTCGGCTACGACGGCGAAACCTATCTGGACAATCTGCAACGCGACAACCGCATCCTGGTCGACCTGCCCGAGGGCCGTTGCGTTGCGCAGTTCGCGTATCCCGCCGATCCGGGCGGCATTCCGCGGGTGGGGCCGCTGCAGTGCATCCCTGAGCAGACCACGCCATGAGCATGTCCACGCTTTGGCGCCTGATGCTCGCGCTGACGATCGCGATGGTGTGGCTTGGGCCCAGCGAGCGGGCGCACGCAGAGACCACCTGCACCGTCACCCTCGGCACACCGTTGGCATTTGGCAACGTGGCGGCCAACGGCACCACCGATGCAGTGGCAACACTCAACGTTTCCTGCGCGACTGCCGCGCTCAGCGTGCTGGGCTACGCACAAGTCAGCCTCTGCCTGGACCTTGGCCCCGGCAGTGCCAGCAGCGGCGTGTATGCCCCTCGTCGCATGCTCAATTCCACCAGCGACAGCCTGGATTTCCAGATCTACAGCGAGGCAACCCGCACGCAGATCTGGGGCGCCACCGGGTCGGCGGCTCCCTCGCCGCGCACGTTGACACTGTCCTACAACGTGCCGGTGATCACCGGCGGCTCGCAGACCGCCACCATCACCGTGTATGGGCGGATTCCGGCCAACCAGATCCTTTCGGTCGGCAACCACACCAGCAGCTTTGGCGGCGCCGACACCGTGCTGCGCTACTCCTACAACGAAAGCATCATCGGGGTACCCTCGCTGCCGAGCAGTTGCACGGCGGGCGGCACCGGCTCCAAGACTGCCAGCAATGCCTTTCCGTTCACTGCCTCGGCCACCGTGCCGGCACGCTGCAATGCCTACGTCACCACCGATCTGGACTTCGGCAGCATTGCCGGCAGCATCGACACCGCCATCGATCGCACCTCCACCATCAGCCTGGCCTGCACCAACCGCACCGCGTGGAATATAGGCCTGGACAATGGCAGCAATGCCAGCGGCAGCGTGCGGCGAATGCGCCACGCCAGCAGCGCCAATTACATCAATTACGAGCTCTACAGCAATACCGGCCGCAGTAATCGGTGGGGTACCGTCATCGGGGTGGATACGCTGGCAGGCACCGGCAACGGCACCACCCAGACGGTCACCGTCTATGGCCGTGCGCCGGCCCCACAACTGCCGATTGCCGGCGCCTATACCGACACGGTGACCGTCTCCATCACTTACTGACAGTTAATAAAGTTCGTATCGGGGGCGTCGCTATTTGTTACGTCTCCAATGCAAACGATTGCCTCCATGACGCAGGTCACCTTCCTGAAGCGCTTGGCCCTGGCTGCTCTCGCTTGCGCCGCGACATCTACCGCGGCGAACGCAGCCACCGCGCGGGGGCCGGAAAATTCCACCCTCCACATCGGCCTGCGTCTGCTCAGCGGTTGCGAACTGCGTACCGCGCCGCCGCGCGCCAGTTGCTCCAGGGGCACGCCGATGGCGATCGCCGAGCCACCCAGCAGCAATGAGGCACCCGCCGTCACCAGCACCGGCCAGGACGCCAGCGCGCTTGGCGGGCCGCTGCCCGCCGGCAGCGCGCGCATCACCACCATCGCGTTCTGAGCATGGCCACTGCTTGCCACCTTCGCGATCTGTTGGCCTGGGCCCTGGCCCTGGGCTGTATGGCAGCAAGCGGGGCCGCCAGTGCTGCCGAGATCGCCATCGCGCCGACCACCGCGCACATCCCGGCCGACAGCGACCAGGCAACGGTCTGGCTCTACAACCAGGCCGCGCAACCCTGGCGTGCCGACGCCAAGCTCTACCGCTGGCGCCAGGACGGTGAGCGCGAACTCCTCGAGCCAGCCACCGGCGTCACGGTCAGCCCGTCGCACTTCGAAATTCCGTCGCAAGGCCGGCAGCTGTTGCGCGTGATCCGCCTCGGCCCCAGCCCCACGCAGGCCGAAGACAGCTACCGGCTCGTGGTGACCCAGCACGCGATCGGCAACGAGACCGACCTGCTGCGTTATTCCACCCCGGTGTTTGCACAGCCCAGCCAGGCCAGTGCAGCGCAACCGGCGTTGCACGCCAGCCTGGCCGGGCACGGCAGCCAGCGCGCGTTGCGTATCCACAATTCCGGCTCCAGCCATGCGCGCCTGGCCGACCTGGCCTATATCGATGCCGGCGGCACCCGCCGCAACATCCGCGGCGACCTGGCCGGCTACGTCCTCCCCGGCCAGACCCGCCAATGGGCCCTGCCCGCCAACCTGCCCGCAGGCAGTGGCCGCTTCGTGGCGCGTATCAACAGCGATATCGAAAGCACGTTGGCGCTGGAGCCGGGAATCGGGAATTGAGAATTGGGAATGGGTCAAGCCGATTGCGCTAGCTGATCGTGGGCTGGTGAAGGCCCAAGCGAACCGGGCTCTGCGATTCCCGATTCCCGATTCCCGATTCCCGATTCCCGCCAATTGCGCCACGCCCACTCGCCAGCTATACTCCGCCGGCTGTTTTGCGTCTCTTGCGCATTGCGTCGTCCACGTCGGACGTCACCGACGAATTCACACCTGCTGCCGCCATCCGCGCCGGGGTGCCCTCACACAGGGTTCGTCGCGGAGGCAACAGGGAAGCCCAACCCCGGAATCGTGTGCGTTTTGATGCGAGCCCCTCGCAACAGCCCGCACATCCATGTGCGGACTTTTCAACAACAAGCCGCGCACGGCGATTCCGCTATCAGGAGTTTTTTCAATGCCCCAAGTCACCATGCGTCAGATGCTGGAAGCCGGCGTCCATTTCGGCCACCAGACCCGCTACTGGAACCCCAAGATGGCGCCGTACATCTTCGGCGCGCGCGGCAAGATCCACATCATCAACCTCGAGAAGACCGTTCCGCTCTTCAACGACGCGATGAACTTCCTCTCCTCGGTTGCGCAGAAGCGCGGCACCGTGCTGTTCCTGGGCACCAAGCGCAGCGCGCGCGAGTCCATCAAGGAAGAAGCCGAGCGTTGCAACATGCCGTTCATGACCCAGCGCTGGCTGGGCGGCACGCTGACCAACTTCCGCACCGTCAAGCAGTCGGTTGCCCGCCTGAAGGAACTGGAAGCCGCTGAAACCGACGGCACCTTCGACAAGCTGGTCAAGCACGAAGTGCTGGGCCTGCGTCGCGAGCGCGAAAAGCTGGACGCCTCGCTCGGTGGCATCAAGGAAATGAACCGCCTGCCGGATGCGATCTTCGTGATCGATATCGGCCATGAAGACATCGCCATCAAGGAAGCCAAGAAGCTCGGCATTCCGGTGATCGCCGTGGTTGACACCAACTACGATCCGGCCCTGGTCGACTACGCCATCCCGGGCAACGACGACGCCATTCGCGCCGTGCAGCTGTACGCACGCGCCGCTGCTGACGCCGTGCTGGAAGGCAAGGCGGCTGCGCCGAACTCCGCTTCGGTGCGCGAAGAAGAGTTCTCGGCCGAGTCCGCCGACGAAGGCAAGGGCCGTCGCGCTCCGGCCAAGAAGGGCGACAAGAAGGCTGACGCCGCCGAGTAATCGGCGTGCAATGCGGCCGCACCATGCTGTGCGGCCGCAGTCCCGACGGCGCCCTCGCGCTCCGTCGCTGAGGCTACTGCATACATCTACGGGGGCGGCGGCATGCCGCACCGTCTCCTACTGGCGGAATCGCTTCCGCCGCACGCATTCGTCCATATGAGGTAATTCCATGGAAATCACTGCTTCCCTGGTCAAGGAACTGCGCGAGCGCACCGGCGCCGGCATGATGGAGTGCAAGAAGGCACTCGTCGAAAACGCAGGCGACATCGACGCCGCGGCCGAGTGGCTGCGCAAGTCGGGCCTGGCCAAGGCCGACAAGAAGGCTGACCGCGTCGCCGCCGAAGGCCGCATCGCCACCGCCCAGGCCGGCGGCAAGGCCGTGCTGGTCGAAGTCAATTCCGAGACCGACTTCGTCGCCAAGGACGAAAACTTCCTGGCCTTCACCGAGGTCGTGGCCAATGCCGCACTGAACTCGGACGCTGCCGATGCCGAAGCGCTCAAGAGCGTCAAGCTCGACAGCGGCGAGACCATCGAAGAGCGTCGCGCTGCGGTGATCGCCAAGGTCGGCGAAAACCTGCAGGTGCGTCGCCTGGTCCGTATCGACAGCGCCAACAACGTCGCGGCCTATGTGCACGGCGGCCGTATCGGCGTGCTGGTCGAACTGAAGGGTGGCGACATCGAGCTGGCGCGCGGCATCGCCATGCACATTGCGGCGATGAACCCGCCGCACGTCAAGGCCTCCGACGTTCCAGCCGAATTCGTTGCCAAGGAAAAGGAAATCGAACTGGCCAAGATGTCCGAAAAGGACAAGGCCAAGCCGGCCGAGATTCTGGAAAAGATCATCAGCGGCAAGATCAGCAAGATCGTCAACGAAGTGACGCTGTACGGCCAGCCGTACGTGCTCAACACCGACCAGACCGTCGAGCAGGCAGTCAAGGCCGCCGGCGCCGACGTGATCGGCTTCCAGCGCCTGGCCGTTGGCGAAGGCATCGAGAAGGTGGTGGAAGACTACGCCGCCGAAGTGATGAAGCAGGCCGGCCTGGCCTGATCTTCCCCGCTCGGAAAAAAGCCGCGGCATGCCGCGGCTTTTTTTTGCCTGTCGCTCGCGCATCCGCACACTGGCGCGAACCTGAAGCGAACGCATCCGGCACGGCGGCAAGCGGCCTCAACTCTACAGATGTCATCGGCATTGCCGTTACCTGAAGATGCCGACCAGGCTCTGGCGTTCCATCACGCATGTTTTGTGGCGCGGCGATGGCGGAGCATGGCGCGCCCTACTCAACGACCGCAGCTGTATGCTTGTGGCCACTGTTGGCGATGACTCATGCAACCAGATCTCCAGGCCGCCCTGCACTACTGCCGTAATCTGCCCTCGCCGCCCGGCGTTGCGTTGCGCATCATCGAACTTGCGCAGGATCCGGACGTGGACATGACCACCACGGCCAAGGTCATCGGCATGGACATGGCATTGAGCGCACGTATGCTGCGGGTGGCCAATTCGCCGCTCTACGCCAGTCGCCGCCGCATCGACAATCTCGGCCAGGCGCTGACCATGCTCGGCCTCAACGCGACCTTGAGCCTGGCACTGGGCTTTTCGATGGTGCACGGCGTGCGCAGCACCTTCATCGCCCACCCCTTGCACGAGCGCATCTGGCGCCGCGCCGGCCTATGCGCGCTGGCCAGTCGCATCCTCGGCCAGGCCTACGGCATCCGCAAACCCGAAGAATTGATGCTGGCCGGCCTGCTGCAGGACATCGGCAAGCTGGCCCTGCTGCAGGGCGCGCCCGATCTATACGGGCCGCTGCTGGAACAGGCCGCCGACAACACCGCGCTGCTGGTTGCCGAACGCGAACAGCTGGGCGCCACGCATGCCGAAGTCGGCGCCTGGCTGGCGCATCAGTGGCAGCTGCCGCCGTATCTGCAGAATGCGATTGCGCAGAGCGAAGAAGAACCGGCAGGCCTGGAACCGTTCATGGCCTGCGTGGCGCTATCCGGGCGCCTGGCCGATATCTGGCTCTCGGCCAGTGCGGTCACTGCAACCGAACATGCGCAGCAGCAGGCGCAGGACGTGCTGGAGCTCGATGCCGAACGCTTCGAAAAAGTGATCGAACGCATCGCCGAATCGCTGCCGGAACTGGAGGCGCTGTTCGACATCCGCGTGCCGCAGCCCGAGCACATCCAGATGATCTTCGAGCAGGCGCGTGAACTGGCGATGCTGCGCAGCCTGCGCGAATTGCAGGACGTGGCCGAAGCGCGCCGGCATGCCGACGAATCGGAAAACCGCATGCGTCACCTGGCCGAACAGGCCAGCCGCGATGCGTTGACCGGGGTATTCAATCGGCATCAGCTCGGTACCGCGCTGACGCATGAGTTCGAACTGGCCTCGCGCCAGGGCTGGCCGCTGTCGATCGCCTTCATCGACCTGGACGAGTTCAAGCGCGTCAACGATGCGCACGGACATCTGGTCGGCGATGAAGTGTTGCGCAATTTCGCGCAAACGCTGCAACGCATGGTGCGCACCAGCGACCTGGTGGCGCGCTACGGCGGCGAAGAATTCCTGGTGATCCTGCCCAATACACCGGCCGATGCGGCGCTGATGGTGATCGAACGCATCCTGGCCGAAACCGCGCGTACGCCGATGGCGCAACTGAAGGGCGGCCCATTGCATATCACCTTCTCTGCGGGTCTTGCCACGCACGGCGGTGCCGAGCGCCAGTTCGACAGCATCGACCATTTGTTGCAGGCCGCCGACAGCACACTGTATCGCTCCAAGCATCGCGGCCGCAACCGCGTCACTGCGTACGATGCGACCGATGTACCAACGCCGCCGAACCCGCGCGCGCATTGAGCAACCGGTCACGCCACTGCCAACAAAGGAATTTTTACCACGCCAGGTGACAGGCTTCCGCTAGAATTGCCGGCGTTTGCCGATCCCCCACCCCCGAGGTTTCCCCATGTCCGAACTTTCCTATCGCCGCATTCTTCTCAAACTTTCCGGGGAGGCGCTGATGGGGGACGGGGATTACGGCATCGACCCCAAGGTCATCAATCGCCTGGCGCATGAAGTGATCGAAGCCCAGCAGGCCGGCGCGCAGGTGGCGCTGGTGATCGGCGGTGGCAACATCTTCCGCGGCGCCGGCCTGGCTGCCAGCGGCATGGACCGCGTCACCGGCGACCACATGGGCATGCTGGCCACGGTGATCAACGCGCTGGCGATGCAGGATGCGCTGGAAAAGCTCGGCGCCAAGGTGCGCGTGATGAGCGCCATCAAGATCAACGATGTCTGCGAAGACTTCATCCGTCGCCGTGCGATCCGTCACCTGGAGAAGGGCCGCATCGCGATCTTCGCCGCCGGCACCGGCAACCCGTTCTTCACCACCGACTCGGGCGCAGCGCTGCGCGCGATCGAGATCGGTGCCGACCTGCTGCTCAAGGCAACCAAGGTCGACGGCGTGTACGACAAGGACCCGAAGAAGCACACCGATGCGGTGCGCTACGACAGCCTGACCTACGACCAGGTGATCCTGCAGGGCCTGGAAGTGATGGATACCGCCGCCTTCGCACTGGCGCGCGACAGCGACCTGCCGCTGCGCATCTTCGGCATGAGCGAACCGGGCGTGCTGCTGCGCATCCTGCACGGCGAGCAGATCGGCACGTTGGTGCAGGGCCGCAGCTGAGGTCGGGAATCGGGATTGGGGAATCGCAAGAGCGCACGGCCGCAGGCTGCACAGCGATCTCCAACCCGGCGCCCGGCGTGAAAAGGGGCGCCAAGTGAACCGGCTGCGCGGGTGCTGACGGCCCGCGAGTCGTGAAACCCCAGTCCCGGCTATAATCCCCGGATTCAGCTCCACACGGATTCCGGCGATGCTCACCCAGATCAAACAAGACGCGCAGACGCGCATGACCAAGAGCATCGATGCTCTGCGCCATTCCCTCACCACCATCCGCACCGGCCGTGCCTCGCCGGCGCTGCTGGACGGTATCAAGGTCAAGGCCTACGGCGCCGATACGCCCCTGAATCAGGTTGCCAGCATCAGCGTGTCCGAAGGCCGCTCGCTGGTCATCAGCCTGTTCGACAAGGGCATGATCAAGGACGTGGAAAAAGCCATTTACGCTTCGGATCTGGGCCTGACCCCGACCGTGGTCGGCACCGTGATCCGCCTGAACCTGCCGCCGCTGACCGAGGAGCGCCGCAAGGAGCTCAGCAAGTCCGTGCATGGCGAGGGCGAAGACAGCAAGGTCGCCATTCGCAACATCCGCCGCGACGCCAATCAGCAGGTCAAGGATCTGCTCAAGGACAAGGCCGTCACCGAAGACGAAGCCCGCAGCGCCGAGGACGATATCCAGAAGCTCACCGACAAGGCCATCAAGGACGTGGATGAGGTCGTCAAGGGCAAGGAACAGGAATTGATGACGGTCTGATCGTGGCATCGCCTGCCATGCATCCAGTCCCTTCTGCTGCTGTGCCGCGCCACATCGCCATCATCATGGATGGCAATGGGCGTTGGGCGCAGCGTCGGCGGCGTCCGCGCATGATCGGCCATCGCGCCGGCGCGCGCGCGGTCAATCGCACGATCGATTTCTGCCTGGAAAAAGGCGTGTCGGCGCTGACCCTGTTCGCGTTTTCCAGTGAAAACTGGGGCCGTCCGCAGGATGAGGTCGACGCGCTGATGAAGCTGTTCCTGCATGCGCTCGACCGCGAGGTCGAAGAACTGCAGCGACGTGGCGTGCAGGTGCGCTTCATCGGCGACCGCAGCCGCTTTGCCGCACCATTGCGCGAGCGCATGGCCGGCGCCGAGCGCAGCACCGCAACGAACTCGCGGCTGGTGCTGAGCATCGCAGCCAGCTACGGCGGCCGCCAGGACATCGCAGCGGCTGCCCGCGCATTGGCCGAAGACGTCGCTGCCGGCCGCCTGCAGCCAGAGCAGATCGACGAAGCGCTGCTGTCCAGCCGGGTCGCCCTGGCCGACCTGCCCGCGCCGGACCTGTTCATCCGCACCGGTGGCGACACCCGCATCAGCAATTTCCTGTTGTGGCAGCTGGCTTACACCGAGCTGTGGTTCACCGAAACCCTGTGGCCGGAGTTCGATGCCGGCGTGCTGCAGCAAGCGCTGGACGACTTTGCCGGGCGTGAACGCCGCTTCGGCCTGACCAGCGCACAGATCGCCGACAAGGCGACGGAGAGCTCCTCCGCATGACCAAGACTCGCGTGATTGCCGCGCTGATCATGGCGCCGCTCGCGATTTGCGCGATCGTGCTGCTGCCCACCCAATGGCTGGCAGCGCTGGCGGCGGTCCTGTTCCTGACCGGCCTGTGGGAGTGGCTCAAGCTCTCCGGGATCGACGACAGCCTGCCGCGCACCGTGCTTTTGACGCTCAACCTGCTGCTGATGGTGCTGATGGTGTGGGCCTCGGCCGGCTCGATGGTGCTGTTCCAGATTGCGTCGCTGGTCGGCGTGGCGTGGTGGCTGTTGGCGCTGCTGTGGCTGCGCTTTTTCACCTTCGGCGCCGATCATGGCAACGGCCAGGCGCGCGCACTCAAGCTGGCCGCCGGCACCCTGGCGGTGCTGCCGGCATGGGCAGCGCTGGTGCTGCTGCATGCCAGCCCGGACAAGGGCAACCTGTGGTTGCTGACCGCGCTGACCATGGTGTGGGCGGCTGACTCCGGTGCCTACTTCGCCGGCCGCGCGTTCGGCAAACACAAGCTGGCGCCGCGGGTCAGCCCCAACAAGACCATCGAAGGGTTGCTCGGAGGCCTGCTCGCCGGCATTGCGGTTGCCTGCGCGTTCGGCTGGCTGGCCGGGCTGACGCTGGCACATGTGCCGCAGCTGGTGCTGGTCTCCGCACTGGCGGTGCTGGCATCGGTGCTGGGCGACCTGTTCGAAAGCCTGCTCAAGCGCCACGCCGGCGCCAAGGACTCGGGCACGCTGATTCCGGGCCATGGCGGCGTGCTGGACCGCATCGATGGCGTGCTCGCTGCCCTGCCGGTGTTCGCACTCGGCAAGGAAATTCTCGGATTCTAGGCATGGCTGGCTCCTCTCTCCGTCAGGTCGCCGTGTTCGGCGCCACCGGCTCGATCGGTGCATCGGCACTGGACGTGATCGCGCGTCACCCCGAGCGGCTGCGCGCCAGCCTGCTGTCGGCCGGCAGCAAGGTCGATGAGCTGCTGGCGCTGTGCGCCACCCACCGGCCTGCGCATGCGGTGATTGCCGATGCAGCGCTGTATCCCGCGCTGCGCGATGGCCTGCGCGCGCTGGGCCTGGCGACCCAGGCGCACGCCGGCGCCGAGGCGTTGGACGCACTGGCGAGCGGCGATGTGTGCGACACCGTGGTGGCGGCGATCGTGGGTGCGGCCGGGCTGCCGTCTACGCTGGCGGCAGCGCGCGCCGGCAAGCGTCTGTTGCTGGCCAACAAGGAATCGCTGGTGCTGGCTGGCGAGCTGCTGACCCGCACCGCAGCCGCTGCCGGCGCTGAAATCATTCCGATCGACAGCGAACACAGCGCCATCTTCCAGTGCCTGCGCTCCTGCGACGCCAGCCGCGGCGTGCGCCGGGTCATCCTGACTGCCTCCGGTGGCCCGTTCCGCGGCCGCGACCGCGCGGCACTTGCCGCAGTCACGCCCGCGCAGGCAGTGGCGCATCCCAAGTGGTCGATGGGCCCGAAGATCTCGGTGGATTCGGCAACCCTGATGAACAAGGGCCTGGAAGTCATCGAGGCGCATCACCTGTTCGGACTGCCGGGCGAGCAGATCGATGTGCTGGTGCATCCGCAGAGCCTGGTGCATTCGCTGGTGGAATTCGTCGACGGCTCCACGCTTGCCCAGCTTGGCCTGCCGGACATGCGTACCACCCTGGCGGTGGGCTTGGCCTGGCCGGAGCGGGTCGACTCCGGCGTCGGCGGGCTGGACCTGCTTCGCCAGGGCCGGCTGGATTTCGAGGCCCCCGACACCGCCGCGTTCCCATGTCTGCGCCTGGCCTGGGACGCGTTACGGGCCGGCGGCACCGCCCCGGCGATCCTGAACGCGGCCAATGAAGTGGCTGTTTCAGCCTTTCTTCAGGGCCAGGTGGGTTTCCTAGCGATCCCTGCGTTGGTCGAACACACACTGACAACGCTCCCGCGGCACAATGCCGACTCCCTCGACACCCTGCTTTTTGCCGATGCGCAAGCCCGGCAAATCACTGAACGCGCCCTCGCCCACCACGCCCTTCATGCCTGATCGTTCCACGCACGCGAGCTGCACACATGGGTGATTTCATCGGTTCGGTCTGGTGGATGATCGTCAGCCTGGGCGTGTTGGTGACCTTTCACGAATTCGGGCATTTCTGGGTGGCGCGGCGCTGCGGCGTCAAGGTGCTGCGCTTTTCGGTGGGCTTCGGCAAACCGCTGTGGATGCGCCGCAACCGCCACGGCACCGAGTTCGTGGTTGCCGCGATTCCGCTGGGCGGCTACGTCAAAATGCTCGACGAGCGCGAAGGCGACGTGCATCCGGCCGAGCAGGGCCAAGCCTTCAATCGCAAGACCGTGTGGCAGCGCATCGCGATCGTCGCAGCCGGTCCCATTGCCAACCTGTTGCTGTGCATGGCGATGCTGTGGGCGATGTTCGTGGTAGGCAAGCAGGATTATTCGGCAACCATTGGTCGGGCCGATGGCCTGGCCGCCGAGGCCGGGCTGGGCCCGGGCGAGCGCATCGTGCGCATCGACGGTCGCAGCGTGAGCAGCTGGAGCGATGCCAGCATGCAGCTCACCACTGCGGCAATGGACAGGCGCGATGTCCGCGTCCTGACCGCCTCTGACGCTGCGGGCAGCAGTGAGCACACCTTGCGCTTGTCGCAGCTGCCGGTCGGTTTCGACGAACGCCGCGTGGCCGCACTGGCCGGCATCGGCTGGCAGTTCATGCTGAAGCCACCGGTGATTGCCGAAGTGGTGAAGGGCTCGGTGGCCGATGGCCTGCTCAAGCCGGGCGACCGCATCGTGGCCATCGACGGCCAGCCGATCCGCTCGGCCGAAGACATCATTCCGCAAGTTCAGGCGTTGGGCGCCCACGGCGGGCCGGGCATGATCGAGGTGGCGCGCGGCGAAGACCGGCTGGCGCTGGAGATTGCCCCGCGCAAGTCGCCGCAGGGCCAATGGATGATCGGCGTGCGTCCGGCCGCTGCGCCGGCTCCGGAATACGACAGCCGCCAGCAGTACGGGCTGTTCGCCGCCGTGCCGGCCGCGATCCGCGAAACCGGCCGGATGACCGCCGACTCGCTGGGCATGATGAAGCGCATGCTGACCGGCCAGGCCTCGGTCAAGAACATCTCCGGCCCGGTCACCATTGCGCGTGCCGCCAACGCCTCGGCCGAACGCGGGCTCGACTGGTTCCTGTATTTCCTCGGATTGCTGTCGCTCAGCCTTGCGATCATCAACCTGATGCCCATCCCGATCTTGGACGGTGGGCATCTGCTGTATTACCTTATCGAGTTGATCAAGGGCAGCCCGATCAGCGAACGGGCCATGATTGCCGGACAATACGTCGGCCTGGCGGTCCTGGCCGGGTTGATGGGACTGGCGTTCTACAACGACATCCTCGGCCTGGTTCCACGATGAAGCTGCTCCACTCTTTCCGCCTGTTGTCGTCGTCATACGCCGGCATCCAGCAACACCCGAATACGACTCCAACCGGATGTGACATGACGCGTCTTCCCACTCGCCGCCTGCTTGCCCTCGCTCTTGCCGCCGGCCTCAGCCTGCCGGCCGTTGCTCTGGCCGTCGAGCCGTTCGTTGCCAGCGACATCCGCGTCGACGGCCTGCAGCGCATCGCCTCCGGCACCGTATTCACCTATCTGCCGGTGAACCGCGGCGACACCGTGGACGATGCCAAGGTGGCCGACGCGATCCGTGCGCTCTACCGCACCGGCTTCTTCGAGGACGTGCAGCTGGACCGCCAGGGCAACATCCTGGTGATCACGGTCAAGGAGCGCCCGGCGATCAACAAGCTCACCGTGACCGGCAACAAGGACATCAAGTCCGAGGAACTGCTCAAGGGCCTGGGTGACATCGGCCTGTCCGAGGGCGGCACCTTCGATCGCCTGAGCCTGGACCGCGTGACCCAGGAACTGACCCGCCAGTACAACAACCGCGGCAAGTACAACGTGGAAATCACCCCGACGGTGAGTCCGCTGGACCGTAACCGCGTCGACGTGGCCATCGCGATCAAGGAAGGCAAGGCGGCCAAGATCCGCCACGTCAACCTGATCGGTACGGAAAAGTTCGCCAACGAGGACATCCTGGACAACTGGGAATCCAAGGAGCACAACTGGGCCTCGTGGTACCGCCGCGACGACCAGTACTCCAAGGAAAAGATGTCCGGCGACCTGGAAAAGCTCAACTCCTGGTACCTGGACCGCGGCTATGTCGACTTCAGCATCGACTCCACCCAGGTCTCGATCAGCCCCGACAAGCGCGATATGTTCATCAGCGCCGGCGTCACCGAGGGCGAGCAGTACAAGATTTCCGAAATCAAGGTGACCGGCGACACCGTGCTGCCGCAGGCCGACATCGAGCGCCTGGTGATCCCCAAGGCCGGCGACATCTTCTCGCGTGCATTGCTGGAGTACACCTCCGATGCGATCACCAACACGCTGAGCAACGTCGGCTACGCGTTCGCCAAGGTCAACCCGATCCCGACGCCGAACCGCGAAGACCGCACCGTGGCAGTGAACCTGCAGGTGGTGCCCGGCCCGCGCGTGACCGTGCGCCGCATCCTCTACAAGGGCAACAGCCGCACCTCCGACGAGGTCTTGCGCCGCGAAATGCGCCAGTTCGAGAACACTTGGTACTCGCAGGCGGCGATCGACCGTTCCAAGATCCGCCTGCAGCGGTTGGGCTACTTCGAAAGCGTGGACGTGGAAACGCCCGCGGTGCCCGGCAGCAACGACCAGGTCGACGTGGTCTACAACGTCAAGGAGACCACCTCCGGCAGCTTCGTGTTCGGCCTGGGCTACTCGCAGAGCTTCGGTGTGACCACCTCGGTGCAGTTGTCGCAGAACAACTTCCTGGGTGGCGGTAACCGCGTGGCAGTGGAGGCTTCGCGCAGCAGCTACCAGCAACGCTACGCGTTCTCCTACACCAATCCGTTCTTTACCGACGACGGCGTATCGCTGGGCTACAACCTGTCCTGGCGCGCGCTGGATTACTCGGACTTCAATACCGCACAGTTCAACAGCAAGAATGGTTCGGCGCAGG
Source organism: Xanthomonas euvesicatoria pv. euvesicatoria (assembly GCF_020880415.1). GTDB lineage: Bacteria > Pseudomonadota > Gammaproteobacteria > Xanthomonadales > Xanthomonadaceae > Xanthomonas > Xanthomonas euvesicatoria. The sequence continues at coordinate 34,564 of NZ_JAJIUJ010000111.1, forward strand.
TGGTGTTCGGCGTGCCGATCACCGAAAACGACACCGTCTCGGCGATGGTGGGTATCGACAGCAACCAGATCACGACCTTCGCGGGCACCACACCGCAGGCGATCATCGACTACATCAATGCGATCGGCACGCGCACCTTCCATGCCTGGCGCACGGAGCTGGGCTGGGCACGCGACACCCGCAACGACTTCTTCATGCCGACCCGCGGCATGTACCAACGCGTGGGCCTGGAGACCACCCTGCCCGGCTCCACGGTCGAGTACTACAAGCTCAACTACCAGATCTCCAACTACTGGCCGATCATTCCGGCGCTGGTGTTGAACACGCGCTTCGAACTGGGCTACGGCGACAGTTACGGGAAGGACAGCACCCGCGTGCTGACCAACCCGGATGGCAGCACCCGCACGGTCACCGCCACCGGCCTGCCGTTCTACGAGAACTTCTACGCCGGCGGCACCAATTCGGTTCGTGGCTTCGAAGACAACACCCTGGGCCCGCGTTCGGAAGCGATCAATGGCTTTACCCGCGGCCAGCCGTTGGGTGGCTCGTTCAAGACGGTGGGCTCGGTGGAAATGTATTTCCCCAAGCTGTTCGACAGCCCGTCGGCGCGCGTTTCGGCATTCGTCGACTTCGGTAACGTGTACAACGGGGTGGACAACTTCAAGGCCAACGAGTTGCGCGCCTCTACCGGTGTGGCGCTGTTGTGGCGCGCGCCTGTCGGCCCCATTTCGATCAGCTACGCATTCCCGCTGAAGAAGGAAGACAACGACGAGATCGAGCGTCTGCAGTTCACCTTCGGCGGCCAGTTCTAAGATTGGCACGCGAAACAATGGCGGCCCGGACGCCCGGGCCGCCATTGTTGTTTGAACACCCTGGTATGAAACAGCTTCAGAAGTAGTTGTTCCAGACATTGCCCAGGCAGGTGGCGGTGGCGCCCCAATCGGATGCGTCCACGCATTGCACCTGCTGGTCCCAGAAGCTCAGCGCGCTGGTGCGCTGCTGCGCGAAATCGTCGGCCGATGCACTGGTGATTGCGCCCAGCAGGATCACGCTACCGAAAATGGAGAGAACAGTTTTCATATGTTTCTTCCTGGGTTCGCCGCATCGTTGCGGCCCGGCAAGCAATACGCTCGACTGTTTAGCCAACTTTTGGCGACGTTTTCCCCCTGTTAAACCAGCACCTACCGTTTACGCGAGGTTTACCCTGATGCGATTGACCGCCAGTGCGATTGCCGAACAATTCGGGTTGACCGTCGTCGGTGACGGCACCACCGAAGTCAGCGGCGTCGCCACCCTGGCCCATGCCGGCGCAGGCCAGCTGAGCTTCCTGTCCAACCCGCGCTATCGTCCGCAACTGGCCGACACCCAGGCCGCCGTCGTAGTGCTACGCGCCGACGATGCCGACGCCGCCAAGGGCACCGCGCTGGTCGCCAAGGATCCGTATACCGCATTCGCCAAGATCGCCGCGCTGTTCGACGTGGCACCGGTGCGCGAACCGGGCATCCATGCCTCTGCGGTGATCGACCCGACCGCGCAGGTGTCGCCTGGCGCGCATGTCGGTCCGTTCGTCAGCATCGGTGCGCGTAGTCGCGTGGGCGATGGCTGCGTGATCGGCACCGGCAGCATCATCGGCGAGGACTGCGTGGTGGACGAGGGGAGCGAACTGCTCGCCCGCGTCACCCTGGTCACGCGCGTGCGGTTGGGCAAGCGCGTGCGCATCCACCCTGGCGCGGTGATCGGCGCCGACGGCTTCGGCCTGGCCATGGATGCCGGGCACTGGATCAAGGTGCCCCAGCTCGGCGGTGTGGTGATCGGCGACGACTGCGAAATCGGTGCCAATACCTGCATCGACCGCGGTGCGCTGGAAGACACCGTGCTGGAAGAAGACGTGCGCGTGGACAACCTGGTGCAGATCGCGCACAACTGCCGCATCGGCGCGCACAGTGCGATCGCCGGCTGCACCGGCATTGCCGGTAGCGCCAAGATCGGCCGTTATTGCCTGCTTGGCGGGCATGTCGGCGTGGTCGGCCACCTGGAGATCTGCGACAAGGTGGTGATCACCGGCAAGTCTGTCGTGCGTAATTCCATCCATGAGCCGGGCGAGTATTCGTCCGGCACCCCTCTCACCGACAATCGCACGTGGCGCAAAAACGCCGCGCGCTTCAAGCAGCTTGATGTGCTCGCTAGGCGCATCCTGGCTGTGGGCAAGGAGAAAGAATGAGCCACCACGTTTACGAACTGCCGATCGACGTCAGTCAAATCCAGACGCTGCTCCCGCACCGTTACCCGTTTCTGCTGGTCGACCGCATCCTCGAACTCGATCTTGAAACCAAGTGGATCGTGGCGCAGAAGAACGTCAGCATCAACGAGCCGTTCTTCCAGGGCCATTTTCCGAACCGCCCGGTGATGCCTGGCGTGCTGATCATCGAGGCGCTGGCGCAGGTCGGCGGCGTGATGACCCAGCTCGGTCTGGGCCGCGATGCCTTGTCGCAGCTGTTCTATATGGTCAAGGTGGACAAGGCCCGCTTCAACAAGCAGGTGGTCCCGGGTGACGTGTTGATCATGGAGGTGCAGATGAAGCGCCTGATCCGCAACGTGGGATGCTTCTACGGCGAGGCCAAGGTCGATGGCGAAGTGGTGGCCAGTGCCGAGGTGATGTGCGCCGGCGCCAGGTAATCACCCGCTTTCGGAGTAAGACACGATGCGCGATTCAACACCTTTGATTCATCCGACGGCGGTCATCGATCCATCGGCAACGCTGGCAGACGACGTCCGCGTCGGCGCCTTCTCGTTGATCGGCGCCGATGTGCAGATCGGGGCGGGCACCGAGGTGGGGCCACACTGCTCGATCCACGGCCCGACCCGGATCGGCCGCAACAACCGCTTCATCGGCCACGCCGCGATCGGCGGCGAACCGCAGGACAAGAAGTACGCTGGCGAGCGCACCGAACTGGTGATCGGCGACGGCAACGTGATCCGCGAATTCGTCACCATCAATCGCGGCACCGGCGGCGGCGGCGGCGTCACCGTGGTCGGCAACGACAACTGGATGCTGGCCTATACGCACGTGGCGCACGACTGCCATGTGGGCAACCACTGCGTGTTTTCCAACAACACCACGCTCGCCGGCCACGTCACCGTGGGCGACTACGTGATCATCAGCGGCTTTGCCGGCGCGCATCAGTTTTGCCGGATCGGCGCGCATGCCTTCCTGGGCATGGGCGCGCTGACCAATGGCGACGTCCCGCCGTTCACCATGGTGGGCAGCGACTCGCTGGGGCGTCCGCGCGGCATCAATAGCGAAGGGCTCAAGCGTCGCGGTTTCGACGCCGAACGCATTACCGCGATCAAGCGCGCCTACCGCACGCTGTACGTGGCCGGCCTGCCGCTGGCCGATGCCAAGCTGCAGCTGGCCGAACAGGCCAAGAGCAGCGAGGATGTGCGCGGCATGCTCGAGTTCATCGAAGCGGCAGAACGGCCGTTGTTACGATGAAGGAAATCGGGAATCGGGAGTCGGGAATCGTGGACGGTCAGCGCAACGGCGCGTCGGTCGGCAGCGACCCGACTGCGCTGCCGATTCCCCATTCCCCACTCCCCATTCCCGGCGCGCATGCGCGCCCTCCCCGCATCGCGCTGATCGCTGGCGAGGCCTCTGGCGACATCCTGGGCGCGGGACTGATCGAGCAGCTGCGGCTGCGCTATCCGAATGCCGAATTCGTCGGCATCGGTGGCGATGCGATGCGTGGCGTCGGTTGCCAGACCTGGTTCGATGCCAGCGAGCTGGCGGTGATGGGCCTGACCGAGGTGCTGCGGCATTTGCCGCGCCTGCTCAAGCTGCGCAGCGCGTTCCGCGAGCGGGTGCTGGCGTGGAAGCCGGACGTGTTCATCGGCATCGACGCGCCGGATTTCAACCTCCCGGTGGAACGCTGGCTCAAGCAGCGCGGGATCAAGACCGTGCACTACGTCAGCCCGTCGGTGTGGGCGTGGCGCGAGAAGCGTGCCGAAAAAATCGGCGTCAGCGCCGATCTGGTGCTGTGCCTGTTTCCGATGGAACCGCCGATCTACGCCAGGCATGGCGTGGACGCCCGTTTTGTCGGCCACCCGATGGCCGACGATATCGCCTACCAGGCCGACCGCGCAGCGGCGCGCGCAACGCTGGGCCTGTCCGCCTCCAGCACCGTCCTGGCAGTGTTGCCGGGCAGCCGGCACGGCGAAATCAGCCGGCTCGGCGACACCTTTTTCCAGGCCGCATGGCTGGTGTCCGAGCACCTGCCCAACCTGCACGTGCTGGTACCGGCCGCCAATCCGGGCTGCAAGCAACTGCTGGCCGAGCAGCTCTCACGCTCGTCGCTGCCGGTGATGCGCTCCCACCTGCTCGACGGCCAGGCACGCACTGCGATGCTGGCCGCCGACGTGGTGCTGCTGGCCTCCGGCACCGCCACGCTGGAAGCGATGCTGGTCAAGCGCCCGATGGTGGTGGGCTACAAGGTCGCACCGCTCACCTACCGCATCGTCAAGCTGCTGGGCCTGCTCAAGGTCAACCGCTACGCCCTGCCCAATATCCTGGCCAATGACGACCTGGCGCCGGAACTGATGCAGGACGACTGCGCCCCCGAGCGCCTGTGCGTGGCGCTGCTGGACTGGTTCAAACACCCCGACAAGGTCGCCGCCCTGCAACCGCGCTACCTGGCCCTGCATGCGCAGTTGCGCCGCGACGCGTCGGCGCGGGCAGCGGATGCGGTGGCCGGGCTGCTGGAAGGCAGGGATTCGGAGGTCGGGATTTGGGATTCGGCAGGAGCGAAGGCATGAAAATCATTGCTTTAGGCACCCAAGCCGATAGCGCCGACGCTGAGGCGCGCCAGTCGCCCTTGTTTGACCAATCCCAAATCCCGAATGTCGAATCCCGGCGTTTGATCGCCGGCGTCGACGAAGCTGGCCGCGGCCCGCTGGCCGGTCCGGTGGCCGTGGCGGCCGTGGTGTTCGACCCCGGCAAACCACGCATCAATGGGCTGGACGATTCCAAGCAGCTCACGGCCGAGCGGCGCGAGCAGCTGTATGCGCGCATCGTCGACCGGGCGCTGGCGTGGTCGGTGGTGTTGATCCACAGCGAAGAGATCGACCGCATCAATATCTACCAGGCGACCATGCTCGGCATGCGGCATGCGGCGCGCGGTGGAAGGCGTGGCGCATGTGGCCGGGTTCGCGCGCATCGATGGCAACCGCGTGCCCAAAGGCCTGCCCTGCCCGGCCGAGGCATTGATCGGTGGCGACGCGCTGGATCGCGCCATCATGGCCGCCTCGATCGTGGCCAAGGTGACGCGCGACCGGCTGATGCACGAACTGCACACGCGGCACCCGGAATATCGCTTCGATCAGCACAAGGGCTACAGCACGCCGGTGCATCTGGCCGCGTTGCAAACCCACGGGCCATGCCCCCAGCATCGGCGCAGCTTTGCGCCGGTGCGCCTGGCGCTGGAAGGCCGCAACCCGGGGCCCGGGACCCGGGACCCGGAACAGCTGCAAGTGGGCAGGTTGGTGGTGCCGCTTTAGAGGTCGGGACCCGGGACCCGGAAAAGCACCAGCACAGCAACAGCAAAGAAACGACGAGTGGCGTCCCGCCACGTCTTCCCGCTTTGCTTTCCCGGCCCCCCGGTGCCGGGTCCCGGCTCCTCAAGCCTGGCAGGTCCCCAGGTCCCGCCCCCAGCTGTCAAGCCTTGTTCGCCCCCGCCCCCGCCGGTACCCTGACCGCGCATTATTCCGGTCCCGCATGTCCACTTCCCGCTTCGTCCATCTGCACGTCCACACCGAGTTCTCGCTGGCGGATTCCACCATCCGTGTGCCCGAGAAACCGGATCAGGCTGACCCGAAAAAGGCCAAGCAGGCCAACCTGCTGAGCCGGGCAGTCGAACTCGACATGCCCGCGCTGGCGGTCACCGACCTCAACAACCTGTTCGCGCTGGTCAAGTTCTACAAGGCGGCCGAAGGCGTGGGCATCAAGCCGATCGCCGGCGCCGATGTGATGATCGCCACCCCGGACATGACGCCCTGGCGCATGACCCTGCTGTGCCGCGACCGCGAGGGCTACCTGAGCCTGTCGCGGCTGCTCACCCGCGCCTGGATGGAAGGCCACCGCCCCGAAGGCGGCGTGGCGATCCATCCGGAATGGCTGCAGGCCGGGCACGCCAACCTGTTTGCGCTGGCCGGCCGCGACAGCCTGGCCGGGCGCCTGTTCAACGAGGGCCGCGCGGACCTGGCCGAGCAACAGCTGGCCGACTGGCAGCGCGTGTTCGGCGATGGCCTGCACCTGGAACTGACCCGCACCGGGCGCGAGGGCGAAGAACGCTTCAACCAGTTCGCCCTGCACGCCGCGGGCGTGCGCGGGCTGCCGGTAGTGGCCAGCAACGACGTGCGTTTTTTGTACGCCAGCGACTTCAATGCGCACGAAGCGCGCGTCTGCATTTCCTCCGGCCGCGTGCTCGACGACCCCAAGCGCCCGCGCGAGTACAGCGACCAGCAGTACATGAAGTCCAGCGAGGAGATGGCGGCGCTGTTCGCCGACATCCCCGACGCCATCGACAACACCCACGCGCTGGCGCAGCGCTGCAACATCGAGATGCGCCTGGGCACCTACTTCCTGCCCGCCTACCCGGTGCCGGAAGACGAGACCCTGGACAGCTGGATCCGCAGCCAGTCGCGACAGGGTCTGGCCGCACGCCTGGAAAAGAACCCGATCGCGCCGGGCAAGACCCGCCAGGACTATGTGGACCGGCTCGAATTCGAGCTGGACACCATCATCAAGATGGGCTTTCCCGGCTACTTCCTGATCGTGGCCGACTTCATCCAGTGGGGCAAAAACCAGGGCATTCCGATCGGCCCGGGCCGCGGTTCCGGTGCCGGCTCGCTGGTGGCCTGGGCGCTGCAGATCACCGACCTGGACCCACTGCCCTACAACCTGCTGTTCGAGCGCTTTTTGAATCCAGAGCGCGTGTCGATGCCCGACTTCGACATCGACTTCTGCATGGACCGCCGCGACGAAGTCATCGACTACGTGGCGCGCAAATACGGCCGCGAACGCGTCAGCCAGATCATCACCTACGGCACCATGGCCGCCAAGGCGGTGGTGCGCGATGCCGGGCGCGTGCTGGGCTTCTCGTATGGGCTGGTGGACAGCGTGGCCAAGCTGATCCCCAACATCCTGGGCATCACGCTCAAGGACGCGATGGGCGAAGGCAAGGACTCGGAGATGGCCTCGCCGGACCTGATCCAGCGCTACCAGGTCGAAGACGACGTGCGCGACCTGATGGACCTGGCGCGCCAGCTCGAAGACCTCACCCGCAACGCCGGCAAGCACGCCGGCGGCGTGGTGATCGCCCCCGATCCACTCTCCGAGTTCTGCCCGCTGTTCGCCGAACACGACGAGGACGGCCGCGGCAAGAACCCGGTGACCCAGTTCGACAAGGACGACGTCGAAGCGGTGGGACTGGTGAAGTTCGACTTCCTCGGCCTGCGCACGCTGACCATCATCGATTGGGCGGTCAAGGCGATCAACGTGCGCCACGCGCGCGCCGGCATCGACCCGGTGGACATCACCGCCATTCCGCTCGACGACGTGCCCACCTACAAGGGCGTGTTCGCCTCGGGCAATACCGGTGCGGTGTTCCAGTTCGAATCCTCGGGCATGCGCCGCCTGCTCAAGGACGCGCGCCCGGACCGCTTCGAGGACCTGATCGCGCTGGTGTCGCTGTACCGCCCCGGCCCGATGGACCTGATCCCGGACTTCAACGCGCGCAAGCACGGCCAGCAGGAGATCGTCTACCCCGATCCGCGCACCGAAGTCATCCTGAAAGACACCTACGGCATCATGGTGTATCAGGAGCAGGTGATGCAGATGGCGCAGATCGTCGGCGACTATTCGCTGGGCGGCGCCGACCTGCTGCGTCGCGCGATGGGCAAGAAGGTGCCGGCCGAAATGGCCAAGCACCGCGAAATCTTTCGCGAAGGTGCGGCCAAGGGCGGCGTGAGCGCAGCCAAGGCCGACGAAATCTTCGACCTGATGGAGAAGTTCGCCGGCTACGGCTTCAACAAGTCGCACGCCGCCGCCTACGCGTTGGTCAGCTACCAGACTGCGTGGCTGAAACGGCATTACCCGGCCGAATTCATGGCCGCCACGCTGTCCTCTGACATGGACAACACCGACAAGGTGGTCGGCTTTCTCGATGAAGTGCGCAACCTCGGCCTCACCGTCAAACCGCCGCGCGTCAACGAGTCAGCGTACATGTTCGAGGCCGCCAGCCCGGACACCATCCAGTACGGCCTGGGCGCGATCAAGGGCGTCGGCCAGGGCGCCTGCGAGGCGATCGTCGAAGAACGCCAGCGCGGCGGCCCCTACACCACGCTGCTGGATTTCTGCACGCGCGTGGGCACCGCAAGGCTCAACCGGCGCACGCTGGAAGCGATGATCAATGCCGGCGCGATGGATGGGCTGGGCAAGAACCGCGCCTCGCTGATGCTGCAGCTGCCCGAGGTGATGAAGGCCACCGAGCAGATGGCGCGTGAACGCGCCTCCGGGCAGAACTCGCTGTTCGGCGGGCCGGACCCGAGCGCCCCGGCAATGCGCCTGGACCTGCCCGAAAGCAAGGAATGGCCGTTGGGCCAGCTGCTCACCGGCGAGCGCGAAACGCTGGGCTTCTATCTCAGCGGCCACCCGTTCGACCCGCACCGCGAAGAAGTCCGCGAGCTGGTCGGCTGCGACCTGGGTGCGCTGGAAAAGATCCTGGCCTCGCAACAACGTGGCGGCGGTGGGGGCGGCGGCGATGGCGAAAAACGCGCCTGGCGGCCGGAAGTGAGCGCGATCCTGGCCGGCCAGGTGGTCGGCGTACGCCGCAAGGGCGACAGCCAGGTGTTCGTGCAACTGGAAGACGGCCGCGGCCGGGTCGAATGCAGCGCGTTTTCCGATGCGATGGCCGAATTCGGCCACCTGCTCACCCGCGACCGCATCCTGATCGTCAAGGGCGGCCTGCGCGAGGACGAATTCAACGACGGATACAGCCTGCGCATCCGCCAGTGCTGGGACTACGAGCAGATCTGCGCCGACCACGCGCAGCGGCTGTCGCTACGGCTGGACCTGCGCGAGAAGCACGCCTTCTCCCGTATCGACGCGCTGCTGGCCAAGCACCGACCCGGCAAGACGCCCCTGCGCCTGGACCTGCTGCTGCGCGCACCCAGCGGCGGCGTGGCCGGCATGCTCGACCTCAATGGCACCCATTCGGTGCGCATCGACCAGCAGCTGATGGACAGCCTGCGCGCAGACCCGGCGGTGCGGACGGTGAAGATCAAGTACAGCCCGCCGTGGGCGTGAGGGGCCGGGATTGGGGATTGGAGATTGGGGATTTGTAACGGCAGTCTACTGGCACGTCGAAGCCGCGATAGTGCTCTTGCGAATCCCGAATCCCCAATCCCGGCCATGCAACCGCACGGCTGCGTACGGGCCAGCCACACCGCTTCAGCTACACTCCCCGCCTTACGTTGACGACGCCATTGCATGAATCCTAACTACCTCGACTTCGAGCAACCCATCGCCGATCTGGAAGCAAAGATCCAGGAACTGCGCAAGGCCAGTACCGGGCCTGCGGTCAACGTGGAGACCGAAGTGCGGGCGCTGCGCGACAAGCTGCGCGTGCGCACCGCGCAGATCTTCCGCGATCTGTCGGCCTGGCAGGTCTCGCAGCTGGCGCGTCATCCGCAGCGCCCGTACACGCTGGACTACATCGACACCATCTGCGACGAATTCCAGGAGTTGGCCGGCGACCGCGCCTATGCCGACGACAAGGCCATCGTCGGTGGCCTGGGCCGCATCGACGGGCGCCCGGTGGTGATCATCGGCCACCAGAAGGGCCGCGACACCAAGACCAAGGTGGCGCGCAACTTCGGCATGCCGCGCCCGGAGGGCTACCGCAAGGCCTTGCGCCTGATGAAGCTGGCCGAGCGCTTCCGCCTGCCGCTGCTGACCTTCATCGACACCCCCGGCGCCTACCCTGGCATCGGCGCCGAAGAGCGCGGCCAGAGCGAGGCGATCGCGCGCAACCTGCTGGAAATGGCCGAGCTGAAAATACCGGTGATCTGCACCGTCATCGGCGAAGGCGGCTCCGGCGGCGCGCTGGCCATCGGCGTGGGCGACCGCACCTTGATGCTGGAATACGGCACCTATTCGGTGATTTCGCCGGAAGGCTGCGCCTCGATCCTGTGGAAGGACGCGGCTAAGGCCAAGGACGCCGCCGAACAGCTCGGCCTGACCGCCAAGCGCCTGAAGGGTCTGGGCCTGGTCGACAAGGTGATCCGTGAACCCACCGGCGGTGCGCATCGCAATCCCGAACAGATGGGCAAGCGCCTGAAAGCGGTGCTGCTCAACGAGCTGGACGCGCTGGAAAAGATTCCAGTGGATGCGTTGCTGCAGCAGCGCTACGAGCGCCTGCGCAGCTATGGTGCCTACGAAGGGCATTGATTCGCACGATGGCCGGCCGCGCCCAGTGCGCGGCCATGGAAAGGACGCCACACCCGCATGTCTCCGCTCCTGCTGATCTCGCTGCTGCTGCAAGCCGCCTGCTGCGTCCACGTCGTGCGCAGCGGGCGGCCCCTGTACTGGATCTTCCTGCTGCTGGCGTTTTCGCTGCTGGCGGTGCTGGTCTATGTGTGCGTGGCGGTCATCCCCGATCTGCGCAACGACCCCAATGCACGCCGTCGCCTCAAGCGCGTGCGCAGCACCCTGGATCCGCAACGCGAACAGCGTGATGCCTCGCGCCGGCTGGATGTGGCCGACACTCCGGAAAATCGCCGCCAGCTCGCAGAGACCTTGCTGGCGCGCGGCGATTACGCCCAGGCCGCCGAGCATTACCAGGGCGCGTTGCGCGGCTTGTATCGCGATGATCCGCACCTGATGCTCGGTCTGGCCAAGGCCCAGTTCGGGCTGGGCCAGCCACAGCAGACGCGGCAGACCCTGGATGCCTTGATCGCGGCCAACCCCAGCTTCCGCTCGCATGACGGGCATCTGCTGTATGCACGCGCGGTCGAAGGCAGCGGCGACACCGAGGCTGCGCTGCACGAGTACGAAACGCTGGCCCAAGGCTATCCGGGCGAAGAAGCGCGCGTGCGCTATGCACAACTGCTGCAGCGCATCGCACGCAATGACCAGGCCAGGGCGGTGTACGAACAGGTGCTGCGTCACGCCGCCGCCTCGCCCAAGCATTACCAACGCGAGCAACGCGCCTGGGTCGACCTGGCACGCAAGGGCCTGCGCGAGCTGGACACCAGCGCCTGAGGGCCGCCGACAAGACGCTCGCAGCTGCAGGTCACATGCATTGAATCGCTCGGCAACGAATCGCTCGGCACCTGATCAAGGCCATCAACGTGCAAAGGAAGCCTGAAATCGAGGCAGTTCTGAAAGCCGAGATCGATCATCTGCTGGAGCAATCCACACAGCGGTTTCGCAGCGGCGCCCTGGCGGAATCGCTCGCCCTGGGATTACAGGCGTGGGCGCTGATCCCCGAACCCAAGGCGAACTGGGACTATTACCCGCAAAGCCTGTCTGCAAGTTTCGTCAAGGATTACGCCGACCTGCACGATCAGGAAAACGTGCATCGATGGATCGAGGTGATGGCGCTGATGTACGACGACCCAGACCACACCGATCATCTTGTGCTGATGACCGAAGGCGAGGCGATGCTGCAGCTCGGCGATGAGGCACGTGCCTGCGCTGCCTTCGGCAAAATTCACGCGCTGTACGGCAAAAAGGGATTTGCCGGACACCAGAAACGGTATCTGGAGATGCTGCTCAAGCCACACCCGACCGGCGCATGAATTCATATGCGCCCTAGCGCGGCCTGCCGGATTCATCGACCCTTGCCCCGGTGCGCACATCGCGACGTCACTGGCCGTCCCATCATGAAGCACCGCAGGCATTCGCGGTGGGACACCGGAATGCCCCGCATTTTTAGCAGTGGCAGCTGTGGGCACCTGCGCGCCGAAGCCGTCGGGCGTGCGTAGATGCGGTGCGCAATGCGCTCAGAATGGCTTGGCCAGCACCAGCCAGATCACGCCGACCAGCAGGATCACCGGTGCTTCATTGAACCAGCGCAAGGCCCGCCCGCTGGGCACTGCACGCCCCTGTTCGGCGCCTTTGACCCAGCGGCCGGACACGATGTAGTGGGCCAGAATCAAGGCCACGGCAAACAGCTTGGCGTGCAACCAGCCGCCAGCGACCATCGTCGGGAAATCCGGAATGACCCGGTAGCCCTGCCATAGCACCGCGCCCAGCAGCAGCGCCAGACCGAGCATGCTGTGGCCGAATGTGTAGAGCCGCCGCCCCATCAACACCAGGCGCGCGCGCACCGCGGTGTCGCTGCCGGCTTCGGCGATGTTGACCAGAATGCGCGGCAGGTAGAACACCGCGGCCATCCAGGCGATCACGAACAACAGATGGAAGGTCTTGATCCACAAATACAGGGTCATGCGCTGGCTCCGCTGGCTCGCGTAGGATGGCCCGCATTTTCACCTATCCGCGCGCGCGAAAGCAGCCAAGCCCATGCAGCAGTCCGCCCCCAAACAATACGACGCCCACTATTTCCGCCGCTGGTATCGCGATGCCGGCCTGGCCGATCCCGCGCGCCTGCGACGCAAGGTCGCACTCGCCGTCGCACAGGCCGAGTACTACCTGGAACGACCGATCCGCAGCGTGCTCGACGTCGGCTGCGGCGAGGCCGCGTGGCGCGCGCCGTTGTTGGCGTTGCGGCCGAAGCTGAGCTATCTGGGTTTCGACAGCAGCGCCTATGCGGTGCAGCGTTATGGCCGCAGCCGCCAGATCCACCCCGCCCGCTTCGGCGACTTCGCCTGGTTGCGCCCGTGCGCACCGGTGGACTTGCTGATCTGCTCGGACGTGCTGCATTACGTGCCCACCCGCGAATTCAACCAGGGCCTGCCTGGATTGGCCGAGATGTGCGCAGGCGTGGCGTTTCTGGAAGCCTTCGCCGAAGAAGATGCGTTCGAGGGCGATCACGACGGTTTCCAGGCGCGACCGGCGCGCTGGTATCGCAAGCGCTTCGCCAGCGTGGGCTTCGCTGCGCTGGGGTCGCACTGCTGGCTGTCGCCGCAGCTGGCTGACCAGGCATCGGCGCTGGAGCGCGGCTGAGCGGGATGGTGGCTGCCAGCGAGCAGCGCGTGGGGTATCGCGTCGCCTGGAGCCATCGCTGCGTGGAGGGAGATCGCCCAGCACCTTCTCCCCCGCTCCGCGCCCCTGCCCGCGCTTGTGGCGGGGCGCTCAAAGGTACGCGTCAGGTGGTGCGCAGGGCCTGTCGTCACGCCCCGCAGTCAAGGCGCTTGCCTCCCAGAAATCGCTGCCACAAAGCCGTGACAGCCTCAACCGTCCGCAGCCCCATTAAGGTGCAAATGCGCCAAAACCGGTATGCTGCGCGGCAGCAAAACCGCACGGATGGGTGGAATGCTTTATCAACTGCATGAGCTGACCCGCAATCTGCTAGCCCCCTGGGTGCATCAGGCCCAGGCGAACGCCAAGATGTTTTCCGACCCCGACAGCCTGTGGGCCTCGCTCCCGGGCGCCGAGCGTATGGCCGCCAGCAACGAGCTGTTCCACCGTCTGGGCAAGGAATACGAAAAGCCGGCCTGGGCGCTCGACGATGTCGAGGTCGACGGCCATTCGCTGCCGATCATCGAACGCGAAGTGCTGAGCAAGCCGTTCTGCCGGTTACTGCGCTTCAAGCGTTTCAGCGACCACGTCGAACTGATCGGCAAGATGAAGGAGCAGCCCGCCGTGCTGGTGGTTGCGCCGTTGTCCGGCCACCACGCCACGTTGCTGCGCGACACCGTGCGCACCCTGCTGCGCAACCACAAGGTCTACGTGACCGATTGGGTGGATGCGCGCATGGTGCCGCTGGAGGCCGGCGCGTTCCGGCTCGAGGACTACATCACCTATATCCAGGAGTTCATCCGCCACATCGGCGCCGAGCGCCTGCATGTGGTGAGCGTGTGCCAGCCCACCGTTCCGGTGCTGGCGGCAGTGTCGCTGATGGCCAGCAACGACGAGCCCACCCCGCGCTCGCTGGTGATGATGGGCGGTCCGATCGATGCGCGTCGCAGCCCCACTCAGGTCAACAACCTGGCCACGGAAAACGGCATCGAGTGGTTCCAGAACAACCTGATCCACACGGTGCCGTTCCCGTATCCGGGCCATGGCCGCCAGGTGTATCCGGGCTTCCTGCAGCACGCCGGCTTCCTGTCGATGAACCCCAACCGGCACGTGATGTCGCACTGGGATTTCTACACCGACCTGGTCAAGGGCGACCTGCAGGATGCGCAAGCGCACCGGCAGTTCTACGACGAATACAACGCCGTGCTCGACATGCCGGCCGAGTATTACCTGGACACCATCCGCGTGGTGTTTCAGGAGTTTTTGCTGCCCCAGGGCAAGTGGAAAGTGGACGGCCAACTGGTCAAGCCATCGGCGATCCGCAATACCGCGCTGCTGAGCATCGAAGGCGAACTGGACGACATCGCCGGCCTCGGCCAGACCGAGGCGGTGCACGATCTGTGCACCGGCATCGATGCGGCGCATCGTCGTCACCTGGTCGTGGAAGGCGCCGGTCACTACGGCATTTTCAGCGGCCGCCGCTGGCGCGAGGTGGTGTATCCGCAGGTGCGCGAATTCATCGCGCGCTACGATGCGGATCCGGTCGGTAGCCGCGACCTGGCCACCGTGACCCCGATCCGCAAGCGCGGCAAACGCGCCTGAGGTACCCAAGAAAATCCCCGGCAATGCCGGGGATTTTCATCTTGATCTGCGTGCAACCGCCACAGCGCGTCATGCCAGCGGCAAGCAGCACCATCGACCTGCGCACGCTGACATCTAGGCCAGTCGCATCACGCAGCCGCCTCTCCGCTCCTGACCAGCAGTTGCTTGGCGAACATGCCGTGCAGCTTGCCGAACGCGCGTGCCAGATGCAGCGTAACGAACAACAACAGCACGCCCACCGCGAACAACGGCAGCGTCAGCCAGGCGCTGGTGATGTCCAGGCCATCCCACGTCAGCACGGCGACCTGGTCGAACAACGCCGCGATCGGTGAAGCGGCCAGGCCCAACGACAGCGATAGCAGCGTGCAAAACACGGTGAAATACACAATGCCCAGCGGCAGCATCAGCAGGAAGTACAGCATCGTGCTCCAGGTCCGCGCGTCGGTGAACATCGCGCCGATGCGCTGCAGCCAACCGCCTTGCAGGCCCGGGTGTTGGGGGCGACGCGGCATGCGCACGCCCAGCAACGTCTCGACCACGCGGCCTTCCACCAGCGACAACACCCGCACCGAGCCGAAGAACAACACCAGCAGCGGCACGCCGATGATCAGGATCAGCATCCCCACCGACAGGCTGGCGCCGGTCACGACCCAGGTGAAATAGAACACCCCGGTGAGCAGTGACAGCAGCATGTAGAACAATGCGCCATAGGTGCGCGGGTCGGCAGCCACGCCGAAGAACGTGCCGATCCACGATGCCCGCTGCGGTGGCACCGGGGGGCGCAGTGCGCGTGCCACGGTCACTTCGGTTTCGCGGTAGATCTCTGCCACTTCCTCCGGGGCGCCGTAGCTGCTGGCCACGCCGGCAATGACCTCGGCCTCGCTCTTGCCTTGCTGTTCTGCCAGTTCGGAACGCAGATACTCTTCGGCGTCGTACAGCGCGTCCTGGATCATTGCCGGATCTGCCCCGGACAGCGCCTGGCGCAGCTGCAGCAGATAATCGCCAATGGTGGTCGGCAACGGGTGTGCCTGTGCAATTGTGTTCATGAGTGGGTCCCCTCCAGCACGGAATCAACGGAATCTCGGGTGGCACGCCAGGCGGCGGTCCAGTCGCGCAGGCAGTCACGCCCGCTGTCGGTGATGCGGTAATACCGCCGCGGCGGCCCGGAGGCCGAGGGTTCGACATGGCTGTGCAGCAACCCGGCCCCTTCCAGATTGCGCAGCACCGGGTACAGGGCACTCTGCTTGCCGCTAAGCACGCCCTCCAGACGCTCGAGCCGCTTGGCGATGAGGTAGCCGTACAGCGGTGCATCGGCCTGCGCCAGGACGGCCAGCAAGGCCAACGACACGGTGCCCGCACTCAGTTCCTTCTGAAATTTGCGTAGGTGGATATCCGGCTCGCTCATCGGCCATCTCCGCTAGGTTGAAGGTAATGCTATGTAGAACCTAGCTATAGTGAATGTGCCGGTAGTCACGGGCGGGATTGGGGAGTCGGGATTGGAGATTCGCGAAAGCAAGAACAAAGGCGTGGTCGCCAGCTTGTGTGAGTAATTGTCAGCATCGCAGCGAACTCCACCGCAAAACGCAGCGCCGCCGTTGCGAATCCCCAATACCGAATCCCGACTCCCCGCCCCGCTAGCGCCCGCCTGCGTAAACCCAGTGCGTTCATGAGCTTAGAACCTTTGGGTTACTGCCTTTCTGGCACGGCTTTACTACAGTCGGTGTCCCCCCTGCCGATACCTTTCGCCTAGGGGTTTTCACTTTCGACGGGGAATACGATGCAAATGACACGCTTGGCGCAGCCGGCCATGGCTGATACTTCCTTTGGTGCCACACGGCGCCTGTGCCTTGCGATCGGGTTGGCGCTGCCGGGCCTTGGCCTGGCGCAGGTGCAGCCGGCGCCGACCAATGCCGAGCAGGCGGTCGCCGAGCCGGCCAAAGCGCCGGTCACCGCCGCACCGGCAACCGCCAAGGGCTATCCGCTCGAAGCGCAGGGTTGGGGTGCCAAACAAGGCGGCAACATGTGGCAGGTGCGCTGGGCCGAAGACTGGTCGTATCTGAAGGACCCGTCCAAGCGCAAGAGTCCGTTCGATCCGCTCAAGTACATTCCGCTCAACGACGACGGCGATGTGTACGTGTCGCTCAGCAACGAGTTGCGCGTGCGCAGCAATACCATCACCAATCCGGGCCTGATTCCCGGCAGCCATTCTCAGCAGCAATATCTGCTGCGCGCCTTCTTCGGCGCCGACTTCCATGTAGGCGAGCACTTCCGTCTGTACACGGAATTGGCGCATGGCAGCCTGGACGGGCGCAACGAAGGCACCAAGACCGGCACCCAGGAAAACAACGCGATCCTGCAGCAGGTGTTCTTCGACGTGAAAGGCCGGATCGGCAGCGCCGACACCGGCTTGCGCGTCGGCCGCCAGGTGTTCGTCGATGGCCCGACCACGCTGATGGCGCTGCGCGACAACACCGATATCTTCGTGACCTTCAACGGCGCGCGCGCCTGGGCAATTGGCGACAGGACACGTGTTGACCTGTTCGATTTCAATTTCAACATCGATGGCACCGAAGGCCTCGGCGATGATCGCATCGACCGCTCGCGGCACTTCCGCGGCGTGGTCGGTGGCTACCGCCTGGCGACTGCCAAGCCGATGTACCTGGAGCCGTTCTTCTATCAGTTCCGCAACGACAACCAGGTGTGGGGACGCCAGACCGCGGAAGAAAACCGCAATTACTACGGCCTGCGCCTGTGGGGCAATGTGGGCAAGCTGCGCACCGATTCGTTCGTGACCGTGCAGCGCGGCAGCTTCGGTGGACGCGACCTGCGCGCCTACATGGCCAGTACCTCCAATGCCTGGTCGTTGAGCGAATCGGGCTGGAAGCCGCGCCTGGGCTTCCATAGCGAAATCGCCTCTGGTGGCGGCGGCACCTCCGGCACCGGCACGTTGCGCAACAACAACTTCCTGTACGGCAACACGATCTACTTCAGCTGGGCCACGTTCTTCGGCCCGGTAAACCTGGTCACGGCTGCACCGACGTTGACGTTCTCGCCGACCTCCAAGCTCACCGTGAACCTGGAGTGGGAAACGCTGTGGCGCCAGACCACCAGCGATGCGATCTACAACAACCAGGCACGCGCCTACGCACGCACCCAGAACACCGGCGAGCGCCGCATCGGCACCATGCCGCGCATCAACGCCACCTGGAACATCGACCCGAACTGGTCGGTGACCTTCCGCGCCGAACATCTGATGGCCGGGCCGGCGTTGGAGAAGGCCGGCTACGGCGATTCGACCTTTGTGATGGGCTGGTTGAACTTCCGCTTCTGACCACAGCCGTTGGGTGCGTCATGCATCCCCAATAGGCAGTGGCGTCATCACATGCCGCGTCCCGCAAGGACGCGGCATGTTGTTTTTTACGTGCGGGCATGCCGATGACAACGAACAAGGCAGACACAGACGCGCGCGCTGCATTCAAGGCGTAAGGTCGTCCTGACCTCCGGCCGCTTCAGGCAACCAACGCACCACTGCGCAGATACCAGGCAGGCGTGGCGGATGCTTCGCATCGGCATTGCCACGCACGCTGATACATGCGCGCCTCCATGCGCACCTGGCGACTGCTCGATCCGATTGACTGCTATCCGTCGGAGGTCGCCAGGCAGCCGCTGCGGATGCAAGCATTGCGCATGCAAGCGCAGACCGCCTGCACCAGCGCTGCGACCTGCGCCTGGCGATGCGGAAGGCGTCTTGTTTTAGTGAGCCGCTGAGGCTGCCTGTGTGGCCGCGATCGCACTGCCTGGCAACGGCCAGCGATCATTGCCCGCCACGCCCTCCGGTCGTGCGTACTGCCGAAGCGTCAGGCTCTTGCCGTCGTTTCCGGTGCCTAGCGGGCGCACCTGTCCACGCAACGCAGGCGGTAGCGCGGCGATCTGCTGCGCCAGCGGCGTTGTCGGCGCAGGATGGTCGCGCAACCACTGCAGCGCCGACAGCGCGCGCAATGCAGCGGCGGTGTCCTGCATCTTGTGCTGATAGTTGACGTAGTCCGGATGCGACACGCTTGCCAGCAAACACCCGGTTGCATTGGCGATGCAGGCCACCGATGCGGTCTGGGGCAGCGGGATCAGCGTTTGCGGAACCGGCCGATCCTGCGCCAGCAAGGTCCGCACCGGCGCGCTGCAGGCCCAGGTAAAGGTGGGCGCCAGCAAGGCCTGGGTGCGGTCGTCGTCCAGCAACCGCAACGGGAAGCGGTCTTGCCAGGACGATTGGCTGCCTTGCGTCAACGCATCCTCCTGCAGCATCGCAAATACCATCCGCGATTCACCGTGCAACGCGTGACACAGCGCGATCTCATCCACCGGCAGCGGCGCAAAGGCAGCGGCGCATTGCGCGGGCAGCGGATGCTGCGCCGGCAATTCGGCCAGCATGTCGGCAAACAGGTGCGCATTGCCGCGCAACATCGCCGCGCCGATCATCGTGATCGCCAGATTGTCGCTACTGCGCATCAGGACACGGGCCACCTGCGCATCGGTGCAGACACCGGACAAGGCCTGGGTGGTGCGCCCCTGGACAAAGTCCAAGGCGCTGGCCGTCATCGACAAGGACATGCGCGGCAGTTCGGGCAACGGCGTATCGGCGCGTGGACGGAACGGGCTGCGGTAGTCGGCGTGTTGCGCCAACGCCCGCATCCGCGCCAGCATCGGTGCCTGTGCGGCCAGCGCAGCGGCATAGGCCTGCGGTTGTTCGCGCACGCGCTGCAAGCATCCGCCAGCGCTGGCCATGCATAGCGCAGGCGCGCCGGATGGCCAACCTGGCAAGCGCCGATAGCCTGCAGCGGCGCTTTGGAATGCCGCATGCTCCGGCAACCGATTGAATCGCGCGAGGTCTTGCGCCAGCACTGTCTCGCGCTGCGCCTCGGGAATCGCGTACGACAACGACCACAGCGCCCCGAACATGTTGCTCCCGCGCAACGGTGGAAGCGGCTGGCGCAGCTGCGCCAACGCCTCACGCTGCGATTCGGGAATCGGCCAATGCCTGGAGACCGTATACAGCGACAGCACCGCGGCGATCAGGATGCAGACACCGAGCAAGGCGGCTTTGAGAAATTTGGCGAGCACGTGCGAAAGATCCATCCCTGGGAGCTGCGCATCTTAGTGCCATCTGCGCAGGCCTGCGATGGGCATAGACGCATCGCGTGCCTTGGGGCTACAGGCCATCGGCAACCGTGTGTCTGGCGGCCCGCGCAACGTTGGGCAACGACACCGCGCGCTGGCGATGGGCGGTGGTCTCGGTAAGTGGTTGAAAGAATCCGGGTGCTGGCAGACGTCGCCCCACCCTTCATCCGCACTGCGCGCCATGGTTGCCAACGGCAGGAGGGCTGTACGAGCCGTACGGGTTGCCCGCTGCCGCTGGGCTGCGGGTGCCGCCAGGTCTGTGTCGAGGTGAGTACAGGAATCATGGGATTGCAGCGGATCGCGGCACGCGAAACACTCTTGCCAATCGCGAATGCCTGCTGCCAAACCCCGTCCCCAGCTCCACCGAGCGTGGCCGAATGCCTACACTATGGCGATGTCCGAATCCCCCACTCCCCACGTCCGCCCTTCCCTGCAACGGGTCTTTCTGACCGGGTTGCTCACCTTGCTGCCGGTCTGGTTGACCTGGGTGGTGGTGAAGTTCGTTTTCTCGCTGCTTTCGGGCATCAGCAGCCCGTGGGTGGTGCCGCTGTCCGAACGCATCGCTGCCTCGTTCCCCGATTACCTGGGCTGGTTCAAGGCGCTGTGGGTGCAGAACACCATCGCGTTGATCGCCACGGTGGCAGTCATCCTGTTCGTCGGGATCCTGAGCCGGCGCGTGATCGGCCAGCGCTTGCTGCGCTGGTTCGAGGCCATCATGCGGCGCATTCCGCTGGCCAGCGTGGTCTACGACAGCGCGCGCAAGCTGCTGGACATTTTGCAGACCCAGCCCGGCAGCACCCAGCGCGTGGTGCTGATCGATTTCCCACATCGCGACATGAAATCGGTGGGCCTGGTCACCCGCGTGATCAAGGAACAGGGCACCGGCCGCGAGCTGGCCGCGGTCTACGTGCCCACCACGCCCAACCCCACCTCCGGCTACCTGGAAATCGTGCCGGTGGAACTGCTCACGCCCACCGACTGGAGCGTGGATCAGGCAATGAGCTTCATCATTTCCGGTGGCGCCGTGGCGCCCGAATCGGTTCCCTTCACCCGGACTGCGGATCGCTGACACCATGTCCCATGTGCGCACCCTCGACGATCGTGCGGTCCGCCTGTTCATCGCACTGGCGGCCTTCTTCTGCGTCAACGCGGCGCTGGCCGAGTTCATTGGCGTCAAGATCTTCGCGTTGGAAGACACGCTCGGCATTGCGCCACTGAACTGGAATCTGTTCGGCCAGCGCGGCTCGCTCAGCTTCACCGCCGGCACCTTGCTGTGGCCGATCGTGTTCATCATGACCGACACCATCAACGAGTTCTTCGGCAGCCGCGGGGTGCGTTTCATCTCGTGGGTGGCGGTGGTGCTGATCGGCTATGGCTTCGTGTTCGCCTTCGCGGCCATTGCGCTGGCGCCGGCGGGCTGGTGGGTCACTGCGGCGCAGAGCCAGGGGGTGCCCGATTACCAGGCCGCATTTGCGGCAGTGTTCGGACAAGGGCTGTGGACCATCGGCGGCTCGCTGGTGGCATTCCTGTTCAGCCAGTTGATCGATGTCTCGGTGTTTCACCGCATCCGTCGCGTCACTGGCGAAAAACACGTGTGGCTGCGCGCCACCGGCTCCACTGCGGTCTCGCAGGTGGTGGACAGCTTCGTGGTGATCTATATCGCCTTCGTGCTCGGCCCGCAGCATTGGTCGATCGACCAGTTCCTGGCGGTGAGCACGCTCAACTACATCTACAAGATGGGCTTTGCGGTCTTACTGATCCCGCTGCTGTATCTGGCACGCCGCGGCATCACCGCGTACCTGGGCGCCGAGCGTGCCGAGCAGCTGCGCGAAGAAGCCGCTGCCGACTGAGCCGGGCTGTCTCCCAGCCAGGGTCATCGCAACGCAATGGGTTGCGGCGGCAACGTCTGGTCGCCAGTGGTCCTGATCGCGGCGCTGCGAGCCAGCCCACCGCGGTGTGACTTGGACGCAGCCTTGCCGGCCATGTCGCAGCGCAACACATCACCCCGGGCGCAGCACCGCGCCCATGCGCCGCATGAATTGCCGATAGGCGGTATGCCCCCAATGGGTGGCCGTAACCGTGCGGATCGGGCAAGCTCCCCGCTCGCTTGTTTCCGGAGCCGGTAATGCCCCTCAGCTTTTCCCGCCTGCTGTCCCTGGCCATGGCCGCCCTCGTGAGCCTGTCGCTGGCGGCGCCGGCCGATGCGGCCAAGAAGAAGACCGCCAAGGCACAGACCACGCAAACGCGCGCGAAGGCGAGCAAAGGCAAGAAGACCGCCAAGCCGGCAGCCAAAAGCACCAAGGGCAAGGGCAGCAAGGCCGCCAGGGTCAGGCCCCGCGCGGTGGCCGCGCCGGTGGTGCTGACCAAGGCGCAGCAGCTCAACCTGCTGTACGACCAGTACTGGGACGCCTCGCTCAAGCTCAACCCGCTGCAGGCCACCTTCCAGGGCGAGAGCCGCTACAACGACCAGTTGCCGAACTTCCTGTCGCCGGCATTCCGCCAGCAATCGCACGATTTCACCGTACTGTGGCTGGGCAAGGCCGAGGCGCTGGGGCCCGATGGGCTGAGTGGGCAGGACCTGCTCAGTTACCAGATCTTCGTGCGCGATGCGCGCAGCGCACTGGCCGCCGAGCAGTTTCCCAGCTGGATGCTGCCGATCAACCAGTTCTACAACATCGCCAGCATTGCGGTGGTGCTGGGCTCGGGCACCGGCGCGCAGCCGTTCAAGACGGTCAAGGATTACGACAACTGGTCGCGGCGTGCGCTCGGCATTCCCGACCTGTTCGAGCAGGCCATCGCCAACATGCGTGCCGGCATGCAGGCCGGCGTGGTGCAGCCCAAGGTGCTGATGCAGAAGGTGCTGCCGCAGCTGGACGCGATCATCGCGCGCAATGCCGAAGACAGCCTGTTCTGGGGGCCGGTGCGCAACCTGCCCGCCGACATGCCCGAGGCCGACAAGCAGCGCATCACTGCAGAGTACAAGCGCATGATCGAAGTGCGCATCATGCCGGCCTACCGCGCGTTGCGCGGCTTCATCGCCACCGAATACCTGCCCGCCTGCCGCGATAGCGATGGACTGGCGGCATTGCCCAATGGCGCGGCGTGGTACGCCTATGACGTACGCCAGAGCACCACCACGGATTTGACCCCGGAACAGGTGCATCAGATCGGCCTGGATGAGGTCGCTCGCCTGCAGGGAGAAATCCAGGCAGTGGCCAAACAGGTCAAATTCCGCGGCAACCTGCCCAAGTTCTACAAGTTCATGCAGACCGACCGGCGCTTCGGCTTCCGCAGCGACACCGAGTTGCTGGGCACGTACCGCAGCCTGCAGGGCCGCGTGCAGCTGGCGGTGCCGCGGCTGTTCAACACCCAGGGCATGCCGGCGCTGGAAGTTCGTGCGGTGGAACCGCAGCGTGCGCAATCGGCCGCCAGCGGCTCGTACATGCGCCCAAGCGGCGACGGCAGCACGCCGGGCATCTTCTACGTCAACACCTCGGACCTGCCTTCACGCAAGACCTGGGAGGCCGAGAGCCTGTACCTGCACGAAGCGGTGCCCGGCCACCACTACCAGCTGGGGTTGCAGCAGCAGTTGACCGACCTGCCCAAGTTCCGCCGCCTGGGCGGTGAGACCGCCTACATCGAAGGCTGGGGCCTGTATGCCGAATCGCTTGGCCGCGAGCTAGGGCTGTATGACGACCCCTACAACTACTACGGCTATCTGCAGAACGCCTTGTGGCGCTCGATTCGCCTGGTCACCGACACCGGCCTGCACAGCAAGGGCTGGACGCGTAGCCAGGCCATCGACTACATGGTGGACAACTCCGCCATGAGCCGTGCCGATGCCGAAGCCGAGGTCGACCGCTACATGGCCATCCCCGGCCAGGCGCTGGCCTACAAGGTGGGCGAGATGAAGATTGCGCAATTGCGCGAGCAGGCGCAGCGCGAGCTGGGCCCACGCTTCGATGTCCGCGCCTTCCACACCGAAGTACTCAAGGACGGCTCGGTGCCGCTGGATATCTTGCAGGACAAGATCCAGCGCTGGATCGCCACGCAGAAGGGATAAAGCGTACGGCTACGGTAGTTGGACGCTGCTGACCCGTTACTGCGGGTAGGCCTTCGATGCGCGCGCGTTCGCAGGTCGGGTCAGCCCAGCGCACGCGCCGCCGCCAGCGCGGCGATATCGCGCGGTGCGGTGCGGCAGCAGCCACCGATCAAGCGCGCGCCAGCCGCCAACCAGTGCGCATGCTGGTCGGCCAACGTGAGCGCAGCCCCGTGACCGGCATGCCAGCGCTTGTCGCTGGCGTCGTAGTGCTCGCCCGAGTTCGGGTATACCACCAGCGGTAGCGCAGTCAGCGCCGCAAGGCTGTGCAATGCAGCCCTCGCCTGATCCAGTGCAATGCAGTTGATGCCCACCGCAATCACCTGCGCGCAGGCATCCAGCGCCGGCACCACCTGCGCCAGCGGCGTGCCGTCGCTCAGATGCGCCGCATCGCGCAAGGTGAAGGAAAACCAGGCATGCAGCTGCGGAAATTCGTGTTGCAGTAACTGCCGCAGCGCCACGATTTCGCTGGCCGATGGCAACGTCTCGCAAGCCAGCAGATCCACGCCCGCCTCGGCCAGCGCGGCGATGCGCGGGCGATGGAAATCCATCAACTGCTCGATCGGCAGCACGTAGTCGCCACGATATTCCGAGCCATCGGCCAGATACGCGCCATACGGCCCCACCGAGCCGGCCACCCACAGCGGCGCCGCATACGGGTGCAGGGTCAGATGATCGGCACGCGCCTGCGCCGCCAGCGCCACGCTGCGAGCGATCAACGCCTGCGCTTGCGCAGCATCCAGTCCGCGTGCGGCAAATCCCAGCGGCGTGGCCTGATAACTGGCGGTGATCGCGCATTGCGCACCGGCAGCGAAGTAGTCGCGATGCACCTGATAGATCAGCTCCGGCTGCTCCATCAGCACGCGCGCCGACCACAGCGCATCGTTGAGATCGCAGCCGCGCTGTTCCAGCTCGGTGGCCAGCGCGCCATCCAGCACCACATACCCATCGTGCTGCAAGGCCTGGCTGAAAGGTGCGTTGGCACGCGGCTGGCGTGGAAGAATCGTCATGCGTGCAGTCTCCGGGCCGCAAGCCATTGGGTCAGTGCGTAGGCGCCATAGCACAGCGCGACGAACGGAACACCGCACCACAGCGCAATGCGCTGCTGCGGATCAAATGCCAGGCCGATGCAGGCGAGCAGACACAGCGAAAAGCCCAGAATTGGGGTCCATGGGTACCACGGCGCGCGATACGCCAACGTTTCCAGCGCAGCGCCATCGCGCAGCAGTTGGCGACGGAAACGGTAATGCGCCGCGCAGATGCTCAGCCACACCACCACGACCGCGAATCCCGAGACCGCCGAGATCGCAACGAACACCGTCTCTGGCGCATACACGCCGGTGAGCAGCGCCAGCAAGCCGCCCAGCATGCTCAGCGACACGGCACGCAGTGGAATGCCACGGCCGGTCAAGCGCGCCAGGCCACTCGGCAACGTGCCTTCATTGGCCAACGACCACAGCATGCGCGCGGCTGCATACAGACCGGAATTGGCCGCCGACAGGATCGCAGTGAGGATCACCGCGTTCAAGATGTCGGCTGCATATGGAATGCCCAACAGCTCGAAGGCGCGCACGAACGGGCTGGTTTCCACCGCCGCTTGTTTGGCGGGAAGCAGCGCCGCAAGCACCAGCACCGTGCCGACGAACAGCACCACCAGCCGCACCAGCGTGGTGCGGATTGCCAGCGGAATCGCGCGTGCAGGCTGGGCGGTTTCGCCGGCCGCCACACCAATCAACTCGGTGCCGGAAAATGCGAAATTCACCGCCACCATCGTCATCAAGATCGGCAGCGCGCCATGCGCAAACCAGCCCTCGGCGCGCAGATGGCGCAGCCCCGGTGCGGGCGAACCATCGGCCAACGGCAACAGACCGATCACCGCCGCGCCGCCAAGCACGATGAATACCAGGATGGTGACCACCTTGATCAACGAAAACCAGAACTCGCCTTCGGCAAACCAGCGCGCCGAGACTGTATTCAGGCCGAAGATCAGCGCGCAGAACAGCAGGCACCAGGGCCACGCCGGACTGTGCGGAAACCAGTACTGCATGCAGAACGCTGCGGCAGTCAGGCTCGAGCCCAATGCCACCGTCCAGGTCAACCAGTACAACCACGCCACCACGTAGCCGGTCGCCGGGCCGAGGTAACGCGCGGCATACACGTGAAACGCACCGGTTTGCGGCATCGCCACCGCCAGCTCGCCCAGGCATTGCATCACCAGGTACACCACCAGTGCGCCGATCAGATACGCCAATACCGTGCCAAGCGCGCCGGTGCTGGCAATGATGTACCCGGTGTTGAAAAACAGGCCGGTGCCGATCACGCCGCCCAGCGACAGCATCACCAGATGGCGCACCTGCATGCTGCGCTGGAACTGCGGCGCGGTGGCAGACGACGATTCGGGCATGGGTGCATCTGATCGGGTGGAAGCTTTATGCTGCCACGCGCAGCCAGACGGGCACAGCCGTGCGCGGGCCAGCCGTGGGCGAGGGCCCGCCTCTGACTGGCGGGCGGGCGGTGATGCTGCCGATCGGTTCGTTCGCCGTGCCGGTCAGGGATCGAGCCGGCAATAGGCGCCCGGTGTATAGCCGAAGCTCTCGCTCATCGCTTTGCGGAACTCGGCGAACGTGAAGTCGGTCGCCACCCGCATCAACACGCCGGCATAGGCACCGCCGGTTTTGCCGTTGCTGCCGGTGCCCCACTGCACCTGCCAGGTTGCGTAGGTATTACCGTCGTGGGCCTGCGCGCGCTGCAGGTCCACACGCAGGCCTTTGACCAGTTCCATGCCCGAAATCACGCCTTCGCTGTTGGCGTAGCTGGCGGGGACCTGGATCACGGTACCGTCGTTGACATCGCTGCGGCGGATGCCGAGATGGTTGGCGATCTTCGCCGCCAGGTAGTCGTCGAGCACATGCTTGCGGATCGCGTTGCTGGCACTACTGAAGGTGCCGGTGCCGTTGTTGGTGTAGGTGGTCATGGAGAAAGTCCTCTGGTGTTGGGTGGATGACCGGATGGCCGACGGTGCCGGGCCGGTCAGAGCTGGTGCAGGCGTTCGATGAACCGCGTGCGGTCCTCGGTGCGCTGGTCGGTGGCGATCAGCGGCCTGCCCTGCCAGGTCGCCTTGCCGACGCGGGCGAGGGTTACCTGGGCATCGGTGAGATCGGCGGCCTTAACCTCCACGCTCTCGGTCAACTGCGCATAGCGGATCAGCAACCGATCACGTGCGATGTAGACCACCTGGCTGGACGTCGCCGTGTCCATATTGATCTCGATCTGCTCCACCAGCGCCGGCAACCGGTGCGATGTCAGCAGTTCGAGGCGATTGACGCTGCAGATGCACGACCAGCCGGCAAACATGCCGTCCTCGGTGAGCAGGGGAGCAAATTGCGGCAGCCAGGCCAGCGAAAAGCAGCTATCGACGATCAGCGCCGGCGTGCGGATGCCGATGGTGACCAGATCCTCGATGAAGCTCGTGACCTTTTCGACACCTGTGCAGTCGTTTAACTTGGTCGGTGCTCCTTGGTTGTCGACATCGCCGTGGCCGCCGCCGATCCACAGCGTGTCGTAATGCAACTGCGGCGTGCCCTGCTCGGTGCGCGGCAAGGCCGCGACGATGGCGTCGCGATCGGGCAGCGTGCCGGCCGGGTGCCGGATCACATGCACGCCCTGGGGGATGGATTTGAGATGCTGCGGCTGGAACGCAAGAATGGACATGGGCAGGCTCGGTTGGCATGGAAGGACGATGCCGCGGCGGCGTCATGCAAACGCACACCGGTACGACATCGGTGTCCAGCATCGGCGGCGACGACAGTGCAGCCCATCGGCAAACCCCTGACATCGGCCTGCCACGCGGAGGATGTGGGCGGACAGCGCCGCGCTGCCCTTCCGCATCTGCGGCCAGGAATCGCGCATGCGGCACTGCAGGTCCGTGCAGGGGCCGTTGGCAAATCAGCCGTGCTGTCGTCCTTGATGTGCACGCACGGGCGCCGCGTTACGCGCATTGCATCGCTCCCGCCGGATTTCGATTCGGCCATCCTGCGACCGTGCGCAAACGGGCACAGCCGTGCGCGCGCCGTGAACCAGGGCCTGCGGCTAACGCTCGGGCGATTATGCTGCCGATTGGTTTCTGCTGGTCCTCTGACATGCCGCACCCTTACCTTCGATCTGCGCAAACATCCGTGCACTGCCTGCTTGCCGGGCGCTTGCCCATAAATCCGCCAAGGCCACAGCACGCTGCGTGCGATAGCGGTGCTGCGTCCTGCATCGCGGACGGGCGCCTGCCATCTGCATGCGAGGCGCCGTCGAGCGCGCCGGCACTGCCCGGCCGGTCAACGTCAATGCGCCGGAGCGCGGCATGATGCTCGCCGGCATCCACCATGTGGCGATCATCGCCGGCGACTACGCGCGTTCCAAACGGTTCTATTGCCAGATCCTGGGCCTGCGCGTGCTCGACGAGCATTACCGACAGGCGCGCGATTCGTGGAAGCTGGATCTGGCGCTGCCCGATGGCGGACAGATCGAGTTGTTCTCGTTCCCCGCTGCCCCGGCAAGCCCCAGCCGCCCTGAAGCCCAAGGGCTGCGCCACCTTGCGTTTCGCGTCGCAGATCTGGACAGCGCGGTTGCGCACCTCAATGCATCCGGCGTGGCCACCGAAGACATCCGCATCGACGAATACACCGGCCGCCGCTTTACCTTTTTTGCAGATCCGGACGAGCTGCCGCTGGAGTTGTACGAGGTCGGCTAGCGCGTATGCCTGACGGAACCGCAGTGCAGCGAGGCACGCGTACCCGTTGAGTCATGCGCCGACCTTCGCCTCGCTAAGGTGTCGACCGCGTGACTCAAGCGCAGGGGCGAGTGGCCGTTATCAAGAGGCTGGCGTCATGTCGCCGCGGTGGCGTCGCAGGCATGGATGCGGCACAGACAACGTACGCCATGCCGGACCTGACGCATGTTTCATTTCATCTTGCGCATCGTTGTAGCCGTGGCGATCGTACTTGCCGGCTGCGGTTTTCTTTTCCCCAAGCGCTATGTCGCGCCAAAACCTGGCGAGCCGTTCGCCACCCTGACGCTGGCCAAGCCCGCCAGGCCCAACCCGATACCCATCGAGCCGGTCCAATACTTCGATGTCTTCGACGATGCCAGCTGCGCAAAGGGTGGCCATGGCGGATTTCTGGGCGCACTGACGCCGCCCGTCAACGGCGTGCTCGGGAAGTTGAGCAACAATCAGTCTCGCGAGGCGTATTCGGTTGTCCCCGACAGACAGCTGTTTTTACGTGCACGAATGGTGCAAACGCTCGACTCGCGTCGTCGGAGCCTGACCACAAACAATTGCACCAACCTGGTGACATTCACGCCCGCGCCTGGCGAGCACTATGTCGCTAGCCAGCTCTATGATGATCAACGCTGCCTACTTACCGTCATCGACGAAAAGACCGGCCTTGCCCCGGCAGATTTGGAAGTTGTTCCGATTTCAGGCGAGTGCCATGCCGACTAGACGCATCCTGATCGCGGCACTGGTCGCGCTTCTGGCCGGTTGTGGGATGACGCGCAGCGCGTCGATTTCCTTGTCGACCTTCGATGAGCCACGCGATGGGCCGCGTGCGCGTATCCGCTTGGTCACCGAACGACCCGCACCCGTGCTTTATCCAAACCGCACATGCGTCGGCGGAGCGATCCGTGGCGCCGGAATTGCGCCAAGCTCGCGGCCCGGTCCGTTCGGCACGGGCGCAGGGCAGAAGATAGGGATACCTGCCGTTGCCGTCAGCGGAGGACGCTACGTGACTGAAACGCAGATCAAGGCAGCCGAGCCGATCACCCTGTCGCTGTCGGCAGGTGGCTGCATGGACAACCGCTGCGTAGTGAACGTACCGCTATGTACCGTAAGCCGCAGCTTTGTCCCTGAGACCGGCCAGGATTATGTCGCCACCCTCCTGTTGCAAGGGCAGCAGTGCGAGGTGGAGATGTTCCGCATCGTCACCCAGCAGGGACGAACACGCCTCATGGCCGAGCAGACGGTGGCGGCATCGCGTTGCCCCGTTTCAAACTGAACGCCCTGACTTTCCCGCACCATACCCCACGGTATACATTCGCGATCAGGCCGCCGACGGCGGCCCTAGCAAACCCTGGGAGGGGAACCATGCGCAAGACCTTCAAGACCCTGTTGCTCGCGCTGCCGCTTGCGGCCGCTTCGCTGATGGCCCATGCGGCCGATTCGCCGGTGGGCCGCTGGACGACCATCGACGATGAAACCGGCAAGCCCAAGTCGGTGGTGCAGATCGAGCAGACCGCCAATGGCACGCTGAGCGGCAAGGTGGTCGAGATCCTGCAGTCGTCCAAAGGGCCCAACCCGGTCTGCGACAAGTGCGACGGCGCACTCAAGGGCAAGCCGATCAAGGGCATGACCATCCTGTGGGGCCTCAAGCCCAACGGCACCGCAGTGTGGAGCGGTGGTTCGGTACTCGACCCGGCCAAGGGCAAGACCTACAAGTCCAAGATCACCCTCACCGACGGCGGCAAGAAGCTGCAGATGCGCGGCTACGTCGGCATCGAAGCGCTGGGCCGTACCCAGACGTGGGTGCGTGAGTAATCGGGATTCGAGATTGGTGATTCGGGATTTGCAAGAGCGGGCGTCCTTCGGGGCGCCCTTTTTTGTGCACAGGCGCATTTTGGGGCTTGCCTGCAAGCAGGATCAACGGCTGCCGCTGCTGCAGAGATGGCTAACGCCGCGCGGCTCGACAGGCAGGCGGCTTGATCCTGCTTTGACGAATCCCCAATCCCCAATCCCGGCTCACGACTAATGCGATAATCGCGCGTCCCCCGCATTACGCCCGCCATGACCCGCACCGCACTCGTCACTACTGCCCTGCCCTACGCCAACGGCCCGCTGCATCTTGGCCATCTGGTCGGCTACATCCAGGCCGATATCTGGGTGCGCGCGCGCCGGTTGCGCGGCGACAAGACCTGGTTCGTCTGTGCCGACGACACCCATGGCACGCCGATCATGCTGGCTGCAGAGAAGGCCGGGGTGACCCCGGAAGCCTTCATCGCCAACATCCAGGCCAGCCACGAGCGCGATTTCGCCGCGTTCGGCGTGACCTTCGACCATTACGATTCGACCAATTCGCCGGTCAATCGCGAGCTCACCGAAGCCTTCTACGCCAAGCTGGAGGCCGCCGGCCACATCAGCCGCCGCTCGGTGGCGCAGTTCTACGATACGGCCAAGGGCATGTTCCTGCCGGACCGCTACATCAAGGGCATCTGCCCCAACTGCGGCAGCCCCGACCAGTACGGCGACAACTGCGAAGTGTGCGGCGCCACCTATGCGCCCACCGAGCTGAAGGAACCGAAGTCGGTGATTTCAGGTGCCACCCCGGAACTGCGCGATTCGGAGCATTTCTTCTTCG
Organism: Xanthomonas euvesicatoria pv. euvesicatoria; assembly: GCF_020880415.1. Taxonomy (GTDB): domain Bacteria; phylum Pseudomonadota; class Gammaproteobacteria; order Xanthomonadales; family Xanthomonadaceae; genus Xanthomonas; species Xanthomonas euvesicatoria. The sequence continues at coordinate 66,032 of NZ_JAJIUJ010000111.1, forward strand.
AAGTGGGCCATTTCGACGGATTCCTGCGTGAGTGGCTGGCTGGCGACGTGGCATTGCCCGGGGTCAAGGCCAAGCTCAAGGAATGGCTGGATGCCGAGGGCGGCCTGCGCGCCTGGGATATTTCGCGCGATGCGCCGTATTTCGGCTTCCAGATTCCCGGCCAGCCTGGCAAGTATTTCTACGTGTGGCTGGATGCGCCGATCGGCTACCTGTGCAGCTTCAAGACGCTGTGCGCGCAGATGGGCGAGGACTTCGCCTCGCATCTGGTGGCCGGCACCCAGACCGAGCTGCATCACTTCATCGGCAAGGACATCGTCAATTTCCACGGCCTGTTCTGGCCGGCGGTGCTGCACGGCACTGGCCACCGCGCGCCGACCCGCCTGCACGTCAATGGCTACCTGACGGTGGACGGCGCCAAGATGTCCAAGTCGCGCGGCACCTTCGTCATGGCGCGGACCTTCCTGGATGTCGGCCTGGAACCGGAAGCGCTGCGTTACTACTTCGCGGCCAAGTCTTCCGGCGGCGTGGACGACCTGGACCTCAACCTGGGCGATTTCATCGCGCGGGTCAATGCGGACCTGGTCGGCAAGTTCGTCAACCTGGCCAGCCGCTGCGCGGGCTTCATCGGCAAGCGCTTCGACGGCAAGCTGGCTGATGCGCTACCCGATGCCGCCCAGTACGACCGCTTCGTCGCCGCGCTGGCGCCGATCCGCGAGGCCTACGAGCGCAACGATGCCGCCAGCGCGATCCGCCAGACCATGGCGCTGGCCGACGAGGCCAACAAGTACATCGACGACACCAAGCCGTGGGTGATCGCCAAGCAGGACGGCGCCGATGCGCAGCTGCAGTCGGTCTGCACGCAGGGCCTGAACCTGTTCCGCATCCTGGTGGCCGCGCTCAAGCCGATCCTGCCGCGCACCTGCGCCGAAGCCGAAGCCTTCCTGTCGGCGCCGATGACCAGTTGGGAAGACGTGGTCCGCCCGCTGACAGCGCACACGATCCAGCCCTACACCGCCCTGTTTACCCGTATCGACCCCAAACTGATTGACGCCATGACCGACGCTTCCAAAGACACGATGGCCGCACCCGCAGCACCGGCAACCACCACCAAGCCCGCACCGAGCAAGGCCGACGCAAAGCCTGCCGCCGTTGCCAATCCCGAATCCCAAACCACCAATCCCGGCTTCATCGGCATGGATGACTTTGCCAAGCTAGACCTGCGCATCGGCAAGGTGCTGGTGTGCGAATTCGTGGAAGGCTCGGACAAGTTGCTGCGTTTCGAACTGGACGCCGGCGAACTGGGCAAGCGGCAGATCTTCTCCGGCATTCGCGCCAGCTACGGCGAGCCGGACGCACTGGTCGGCCGCAGCGTGGTGTTCATTGCCAACCTGGCCCCGCGCAAGATGCGTTTTGGCATCAGCGAAGGCATGATCTTGTCGGCCGGCTTCGACGGCGGCGCGCTGGCGCTGCTGGATGCCGACAGCGGCGCACAGCCGGGCATGCCGGTCAGGTGATGGGATTGGGGAATCGGAAATCGGGAATCGTAAAAGCGGAGTCTACAAGGTCTGCTGATTGCGAGCTTGAGAATCGCCATACCCGACATCCACACACACCGATGTGAGCTTGAGAGGCTGACAAAACGTATTGGAAACACGAACTGATGAGGGATGCGCGAACAGCACGCTCTCAAGCCCCTCTTCTGCAGGAGAGGGGTTGGGTGAGGGTCCGGGGCGAAGCTCTGGTGTGGTTGTCACTGCACGTGGCTTCGCTCGTACCCTCACCCGCCCCTGCGGGGCACCTTCTCCCCCATGAAGGAGGACAATGTCCCGGTGGGAGAAGGGACATCCGGCACGGCTTCAACCAACTCCAATCCACCATCCACGCCCCAATGCACCTGGCCCTGTTCGACTTCGACCACACCATCACCACCTGCGACAGCTATGGCCGTTTTCTGCGCAAGGTGGCAACGCCGGCGCAGGTTGCGGCGGCCAGATGGCAGGCGGGGCCATGGGTGCTGGGGTTCCGGATGGGCGTGGTGTCTGCCGCCGCACTGCGCGCGCGGGTGACGCGGCTGGTTTTCAGCGGCCGCTCGCTCGATGAGATGGACGCGCATGGCGCCGAATACGCGCGCACCGCGCTGCCAGGCATGCTGCGCGGCGAGATGATGCAACGCATCGACTGGCATCAGGCGCAGGGACATGAAGTGGTGCTGGTGTCGGCGTCGCTGGATCTGTATCTGCAACCGTGGTGTACCCAGCATGGGTTGTCGCTGATCTGCAATCGGCTGGAACACGCTGCAGGTGTGCTGAGCGGGCGCTATGCCGACGGCGATTGCGGGCCGCACAAGGTCGCGCGGATTTGCAGTCAATACGACTTGCATCGGTACGACTGCGTGCACGCCTATGGCGACAGCCGCGAAGACAAACCGATGCTCGCGCTTGCGCAACAACGCTGGTATCGCGGGCATCTGCTGCACTGAAATGGCCGCGACGTCCGCCCCTGCACCCGATCTGGTCGAACGCCTCGACCGCCTGCTGCCGCAGACCCAATGCGGGCAATGCGGGTATGACGGCTGTCGTCCGTACGCGCAGGCGATGGCAGATGGCCAGGCGACGATCGATCACTGCCCGCCCGGCGGCGATGCCGGGGCACGCGCCTTGGCGCAGGTGCTGGGCGTGCCTGCACGTCCCTACGATCGCAGTCGCGGCGCACACAAACTGCCGCAGGTGGCCTGGATCGTGGAAGCCGACTGCATCGGCTGCACCAAGTGCATCCAGGCCTGCCCGGTGGATGCCATCGTCGGCGGCGCCAAGCACATGCACACGGTGATCGCACCGTTGTGTACCGGTTGCGAACTGTGTCTGCCGGCGTGCCCGGTGGATTGCATCGAGTTGCATCCGACCGGCTGAGGCTGCGGTCAGCGCGATACCGCGTCCAGTCGATGCCTGCATGTTCATGGATCGGCGCGCAGTCCAGCATGACCACCAGCTGCGAAAGGCGGATTTCGAACTGCGCGACAGGCAGGCGATGCCCCGATCGATCAGTGGCCTGCCGCATGCAGGTTGGAAGGCAGGCATCAAGAACATCGGCACCGCCGCAAGCGGGTTGGCATTGGTCCGAATCTCCGGGTTACAACCGCGTTTGGCTGCGCGCCAGTCGCATGCGCATGCAAACGTGTGCCACCGACATGTCGATGCGCCACGCTGCGGAGCGGTGGCCGCGAGCCACCGCGGACTGCGCGACCTGATCGCGCTGCGCGCGCATGCGCCCACCGTTGGAAACGTTGCACCACGCGCGCGCCGTGGCATATGCCACCACGCTTGCCGTCACTCTCGCTCGCCCATGGCGGCAAGACCACCGGTTGCCACACGAGGCCGTGCCGCTGCAGCACTGTCGCCAACCACTCCCAAGCCAGCCACGCCAGCGCCCACCACCCCGCCGTCAGGAACGTCCTGACGCAGCCGGCGCATCCGTGCTGCGGCCGCGCCCGTATTGGTAGGCACTCCCATCGAGGATCTGCCGATGCGTCCACTTGCCGCCACCCTCGCCGCGCTCACCGTCCGTTGCCGGCCGATTCCGCCGTTGTTGCTGCTGGTGCTGGGCAGCCTGCCGCTCGGCGCAGCCGCGGTGACGCGGGTGGACGGCGATGCGTTCGATGGCGAGAGCGGCGCGTTGCGATATCGCGAGTCGCACTGGTTGCTCGACGATGGCGGGCGGCTGGTGCTGTACCGCTGCCCGGACGGGCGAGCGTTCGCGCGCAAGCAGGTCGATGGCGGCGGCAGCTCGCCTGATTTCAGCCTGATCGATGGACGCGACGGATATCGCGAAGGCGTGCGCCAACGCAATGGCGCACGCGAAATGTATCAGCTCGCCCCAGGCAAACCCGAACGCCGCACCACGCTGCCGCCTGGCGGCGGCGCGCGGGTGATCGATGCCGGGTTCGACGCCTATCTGCGCGACCAATGGGACCCCATTGCACGCGCGCCGCAAAAGGTGGACTTCGTCTTGCCCAGCCTGCAGCGGCAGTTGGGCTTCCGGGTCGAACGCCTAGGCGATGCCGCCGGCCAGCGGCGCTTCCGCATCAGTCTGGATGCCTGGTACGGCGCGGCGGTGCCATCGCTGGAGGTGCGTTATTCGCTCGCCGACAAGCGGCTGCTCGAGTTCCGCGGAGTCGGCAATCTGCGCGATGCGAACGGCCGCTATCCGCGCGTGCGCATCGTCTTTCCGGACACCCCTGCGCGCGCGGCCAGTGCCGAGGAAGTACGTCAGGCGCGCGAGCAGCCGCTGGCCACCTCGTGCAGCGCCTCGTGAACCACGCCCGCGCCATCTTCACGTCCGACCACGCGCGCTTGCGTACAACGGCCCGGGCACCCATTCCCCGTACAGGAGCACCGTCGTGGCAAAAGCCTATCTCTGGATCAATGCAGTGCTCTACTTCGTCCTGGCGGTGTGGTGCACGCTCTCTCCGGCCAAGACCGCAACGGCGGTGGGCTATACCCAGCTCTCGCCGGCCGGGCAATCGGAGTATCTGGTCATCTACGGCGGGTTGCAGTTGGGCATGGCGTTCCTGTTCGGCTACTTCGCGTGGATCGATCAAGCCCGCACCGGCTTGGTGGTCGCCCTGGCGTTCTATGTCCCCATCGTGCTGTTCCGCAGCGTCTCGCTATCGCGCTTGTGGCCGGTCTCCGCACCCACGGTTGCGCTTGCCGGCGTGGAGATCCTGTTGTTGCTTGCCGCGGTGCTGCTGTGGTTCCAGCGTAAGTGAAAGACACGCTCGGCCCAGTCCGGTAGCATCGCCCCCACCTCACCCAACGCCCGACCGCATGAGTGCCATTCCTGGCCACGACGACGATGAGACCGGACGCCTGCTGACCGCAACCGCGGGCGGCGACCGGCATGCTTTCGAAGCGCTGTATCGGCAGACCTCCGCCAAGCTGTTCGGCGTGTGCCTGCGGATGATCCCGCAACGTGCCGAAGCCGAAGAGGTGCTGCAGGACGTGTTCACGCTGATCTGGCACAAGGCCGGGCAGTTCGACCCGAGCCGCGCACGCGGGCTCACCTGGCTGGCGATGATCGCGCGCAACAAGGCGATCGATCACCTGCGCGCCAACGCGCCGCAGCGCCGCAATGTGGCTCTGGACGATGCCGGCGAACTACGTGCCAGCGATGCCTCGCCGCTGGATCGCACCGAGCGCGCGAGCACGCGCCGGCGCATCGATCACTGCCTGGCCGAACTGGAACCGCCACGCAGCGAGTTGATTCGCACGGCGTTCTTCGAAGGCATCACCTACGAGGAACTCGCCGCGCGCACCGATACGCCGATCGGCACGGTCAAGAGCTGGATCCGTCGGGGTCTGGCCAAACTCAAGGCATGTCTGGAACGATGAGTACGCCCTTTCCCATCGACCAGGAACCGCCGCGCGACGTGCTTGCCGGCGAATACGTGCTTGGCCTGCTGAGCGCAGAAGAACGCCTGGCGGCCGAACAACGCATCGCCACCGACGGCCAGTTCGCCCAGGCAGTGCTGCAGTGGCAGGAACTGCTGGCGCCGCTGCTGGAAGAAATCGTGGCGCAGACGCCGCCGGATCAGGTGTGGGTACGCGTGCGCCAGGCGCTGGGCTTCGATACGCCCTTGCGCGCGGTGCCGTCTGCAGCGCCGGTCAGCACGACCGCGCCTGCAGCGCCGTTGTGGAACAGCGTGCGGTTCTGGCGCTGGGCCAGCGTCGGTGGCCTGGCCACGGCAGCGGTCTGCGTGCTCGCCCTGCTCAATCTGCGTACGCCGCCGCCACCGGTGCAGCCGCCGCACACTGGCGAAGTGGTGCAGACCCCGGTCACCCCGCCTGCGACCAATCCACCTGCCGCGACCGGGATCGCCATGACCTCGACCCTGGCCACCGAAGACGGTCGCCCGGGTTATGTGGCCTTGATGGACGCCGACAAGCACACCATCACGGTGACGCCGCTGGACCGCACCGCCACCGCCGACAAGGTGCCGGAGTTGTGGCTGATCACCCCCGATGGCAAGGCGCATTCGATGGGCACCTTCGACGATCAACGTGCACGCCGTGCGCAGATTCCCGATCAGTTGATGCCCATGTTGAGCAACGAGGCCATTCTGGCCGTCACGCTGGAGCCGCCAGGCGGCGCACCCGGTGGCGTTGCCACCGGCACCGTGGTGGCCAAGGGCGGCATCAGCACGCTGGCGATGGCGCCCTGATCCAGCGCGCCTGACCTCGCCTGCGGCCACTTCGCAGGCGGGGCTCTCCAAGACAGCCTCATCCGCGCCGGTATTCTGTGACGCGGGCAATGTGTGCGCAGCTGCGCGATTCGTTCGCGACGCCAAGCGAACCCCACCCATGCGTGCGACGATCAAGCGGCCTGGTGCATCTGTTTGCCGGCAGCGTCCGTACTGGGTCACGACTACTCTATGGAGAATCACGCGTGCCGAGCACTGGCCTCGACCCTCACGCCGCAGCGCCGCAGCCCGCCACCGCACCACCGCGTGGCGGGCTGGCCGCACGCGTCGGCAGCCTGCGGCGCTGGGTGGATTCGCAAACCGACGAGCCCCTGGACGAAGCGCGTGCCGATCGCATCGACTGGCTACGTGCGGTGCCTTTCATCGCCTTGCACCTGGCCTGCCTGGCGGTGTTCTGGGTCGGTGCGTCCTGGTTTGCGGTGGGCATGGCGGTGGCGTTGTACGCGCTGCGCATGTTCGCGCTCACCGGTTTTTACCACCGCTACTTCTCGCACCGCGCGTTCAAGACGTCGCGGGTGCTGCAATTCGTGTTCGCCGCCATCGGGGCCACCTGCGTGCAGCGCGGGCCTTTGTGGTGGGCGGCGCATCATCGCAACCACCATCGACATACCGACACCGGCCGCGATCCGCATTCGCCGGCGCAGCACGGCTTCTGGTGGAGCCATACCGGCTGGTTCCTGACCCCGCGTAATTTCCGCACCGACTGGGAAGTGATTCCCGACCTGCGCCGCTTTGCCGAACTGCGTTTTCTGGACCGCTTCGACATCGTGATGCCGGTGCTGCTGGCGCTGGGCCTGTACCTGCTCGGCGACTGGCTGGCAGTGGCTGCGCCCGCGCTGAAAACCAGCGGCGCGCAGTTGTTGGTGTGGGGCTTTGTGATCTCCACCGTGGCGTTGTTCCATGCCACCTTCACCATCAACTCGCTGGCGCATCGTTTCGGCAGCCGGCGGTTCGACACCCGCGACGACAGCCGCAACAACTGGCTGCTGGCATTGCTCACCTTCGGCGAAGGCTGGCACAACAATCACCATTTCTTCCCAGGCTCGGCGCGCCAGGGATTGCGATGGTGGGAATACGACATGACCTGGTACGGACTCACCGCGATGTCGTGGGTGGGGCTGGTGTGGGACCTCAAGCCGATGCCGAAGCTGCTCACCCAGCGCGCCGAACGGGTGAAGCGATGAGCGATGGCAGAATTGCCGTGGTCGGCAGCGGAATCGCCGGCCTCGGTGCAGCGTGGCTGTTGTCGCGGCGCTGCGAGGTGACCTTGTTCGAGGCCGCCGATTATCTGGGCGGGCATACGCACACGCACGACATCGACCTGGAAGGTCAGCGTTATGCGGTGGACAGCGGCTTCATTGTGTTCAATCCGCAGCATTACCCGCTGCTCACGCGCATGTTCGCCGAGCTGGACGTGGCCGCGCAGCCGACCACGATGAGCTTTTCGGTCCACGATGCACGCAGCGGGCTCGAATACAACGCCGGCAGCCTGAGCGGATTGTTCTGCCAGCGCCGCAATCTGCTCAGCCCGCGCTTCTGGGGCATGCTGGCCGACCTGCGCCGCTTCTATCGCCAGGCACCGGCGGTGCTGCACAGCGACGAGCGTTTCAGCACGCTGGGCGCGTATCTGCAGCGGCACGGCTATTCGGATGCGTTCCGCGACCAGCACCTGGTGCCGATGGCGTCCGCGCTGTGGTCCTCGCCTTCGCAGACCATTCTCGAATTTCCCATGGGCCAGCTGATCGGCTTCATGGCCAATCACCATATGCTGCAACTGAGCGGGCGCCCGCAGTGGCAGGTGGTGCGTGGCGGGTCCAACAGCTACGTGCGTGCGCTGCGGCGACGCTGGCAGGTGATCGAGCGCCTGTCCACGCCGGTACAGGCAATCCGCCGCACGCCCAATGGCGTGGTGCTGAAGGCTTCGCGTTGCGAGGAACATTTCGACCACGTGGTGCTGGCCTGCCATGCCGACGATGCGCTGGGTTTGCTCAGCGACGCCACGCCGGCCGAACGACACATCCTCGGTGGCATCACCTACCAGGACAACGACACCGTGCTGCACACCGATGCCAGCGTGCTACCGCGCGACCGTCGCGCCTGGGCAGCATGGAACGCGCACGTGCCGGCCGACCCGGACGCCGCCTGCACGGTGAGCTACTGGATGAACGCACTGCAGTCGATCGCGTCACCGCAGCCGTTCATCGTCAGCCTCAATCGCAATCACGAGATCGACCCCGGCAAGGTGCTGCGGCGCATGCGCTACCGCCATCCGGTACAGAACGCGGCGGCAGTGGCGGCGCAAGCGCGCAAGGCCGAGATCCAGGGCGTGCAGCACACCTGGTTTGCCGGCGCCGCGTGGGGCTTCGGTTTCCACGAAGACGGCCTGCGCAGCGGCGTGGACGTCGCGCATGGCCTGGGAGTGCACTGGTGATGCAGCTGCTGCGCGACGCCCACCACGACGCGGTGCCGTTGCCCCCTACCGAGGGCAGCGGCGCCGGTCGCGTGGCGAGGCCATTGCGCAGCGCGATCTACACCGGCTGGGTGCGGCACCGGCGCTTCATGCCCAAGGCGCTGCATTTCCGCTATCGCCTGTTCCTGATGTATCTGGATCTGTCCGAGCTGGATCAGGTGTTCGCACGACGCTGGTTGTGGTCGGTGGGGCGCGCCAATCTGGCGCAGTTCCGGCGCAGCGACTATCTGGGCGATGCGAGCATTCCGCTGGACCAGGCGGTGCGCGACTGCGTGCACACGCACACCGGCGAGCGCCCCGAGGGCGCGATCCGGCTGCTGACGCATCTGCGCTATTTCGGTCACGTGTTCAACCCGGTCAGCTTCTACTATTGCTTCGATCGCCACGACAGCCTGCGCTGGATCGTGGCAGAAATCACCAACACGCCCTGGCAGCAACGCCATACCTACGTGCTGCCGGTGGCGCAGGCGCGCACGCATCGCGATGTGCATGCGTGGCGCTTCGACAAGCGCTTCCACGTTTCGCCGTTCATGGGCATGCAGCAGCGCTACGACTGGCGCTTCAGCGTGCCGGATGCGCAGTTGCGTGTGCATATGGATGTGCTGGACGTCGTTGGCGACGATGCCGGCGGTGCCATCGACAACAGCAGTACGCGCCGCTTCGACGCCACCTTGGTGCTGCAACGTCAACCGCTCACCGCGCGCAACCTGGCGTGCACGTTGCTGGCTTATCCGTTGATGACGGTGTGGGTGGTGATCGCCATCCACTGGCAGGCCTTGCGCCTGTGGCTGCGCGGCAACCCAGTCCACGACCACCCTCACCCGCCTGTGCGAGAACCCCGATGAACGCCACGTCCCTGCCCGATCACGCTGCGCCGCGCGCGGCCTCCTGGACGGACCGTCTGCTGCGCAAGCGCCTGCTGGCCACGCTTGGGCAACTGCGCGATGGACAGCTGCAGCTGCATGAAGCCGGTACTGTCGCCACGCTTGGCACGGCCACGGGCGCGCAGGCCTTGCAGATGCAGCTGCGCGTGATCGACCCCGGTTTTTATCGGCAGGCGGCGCTCAACGGCAGCGTCGGTGCGGGCGAGTCGTATATGGATGGGCAGTGGCAGTGCGACGACCTGGTGGCGTTGATGCGGCTGCTGCTGCGCAACCGCGAGCGGCTGGACGCGATGGAGACCGGCACCGCGCGCCTGGGCGGCTTGGCCATGCGCAGCCTGCATGCGTTTGCGCGCAATACCCGCAGCGGCAGCCGGCGCAATATCGCCGCGCATTACGACCTGGGCAACCCGCTGTTCAAGCTGTTCCTGGATGAAAACCTGATGTACTCGTCGGCCATCTTTGTCGACGGCGAGGAGGCACAGGGCGAAGCGGCACTGGAGCGCGCGGCGACCCGCAAGCTCGAACGCATCTGCCAGAAACTGCGTCTGGCGCCGCACCATCATGTGGTGGAGATCGGTACCGGCTGGGGCGGCTTTGCGCTGTACGCCGCACGCGAGCACGGCTGCCGCGTCACCACCACCACCATTTCCCGCGAGCAGTTCGAGCTGGCCAACCAACGCATCGCCGCGGCAGGTCTGAGCGATCGGGTGACGGTGCTGTTGCGCGACTACCGCGACCTGGAAGGCCGCTTCGACCGCGTGGTCTCGATCGAGATGATCGAAGCCATCGGCCACCAGTATCTGGACACGTACTTCGCCAAGGTCGGCAGCCTGCTGGCCGACGATGGCGAAGCGCTGATCCAGGCCATCACCATCGAAGACCACCGCTACAAGCAGGCGCTGCACTCGGTGGACTTCATCAAACGGCACATCTTCCCTGGCAGCTTCATCCCGTCGGTCGCGGCGATGACCGGCGCGGTCGCGCGCGCCAGCGATCTGCGCCTGTTCAACCTGGAAGACATCGGCCCGAGCTATGCGTTGACCTTGCGCGCGTGGCGGCAGCGTTTCATGGCGCAGTTGCCGCAGGTGCGTGCGCTGGGTTACGACGAGCGCTTCATCCGCATGTGGGAGTTCTACCTGGCCTATTGCGAGGCCGGTTTTCTGGAACGCTCGATCGGCGATGTGCATTTGTGGCTAAACAAGCCCGGTGCACGCCCGCCGCAATTCGTGCCGGGCCTCACCGCCAACGCATGAAGCAGCTCGGCAACTACCTCGGCATGCAGGTGCTGTGGCTGATAGCGGTCAGCTCCGCTGCGCATGCGCGCATCTGGCCAACGCTGCTGGCGCTGGCCGTCTTTGCGCTGTATCAGCTGTGGCCAGCGCGGCGCGCACCCGGCGACGTGCAGTTGATGGTAGCAGCCTTGTCGCTGGGATTGCTGCTGGACACCACGCTGGCAGCGGGCAATTGGGTGCGCTACGCCGCGCCGTGGCCGGGCAGCCTGCTGGCGCCGCCGTGGATCCTGGCGTTGTGGCTGGGCTTTGCGCTCACCCTCAACCATTCGCTGGCCACGGCAATGCAGCGGCCGTGGCTGGCAGTGGTGCTGGGCGCCATCTTCGGGCCATTTTCGTACTGGCTGGCGCAACGCAGCTGGCACGCGGCGGAATTTCAGCCGCCCTACCTGCATGCCGTGCTCGCCGTGGGCATCGGCTGGGGCGTGGCCTGCGGCGTGTTGTCGCTGTATGCACGCCGGCTGGCGCGACCATTGCCCGATGACCCCACTGGAGAACTGCAATGACTGCCTGGCCACTGCTGCATGTGGGCGTGTTCGCAAGCGTGGTGATGGTGGTCGGCTGGCTGTGGCAACGCCGCAGCGGCAACGCCGGCCCGGTGGATGTGTTGTGGGCGGGCTGCCTGGCGCTGGCGGCGCCGTATTGCGCATGGATGGCCGATGGCGCACTGCTTCCGCGCGCGCTGGTGGCGGTGCTTGGGGGCGTGTGGGGGGCGCGTCTGGCGCTGCACCTGGGCGTGCGCGTATTCGGCGACCCGCACGAAGACGGCCGGTACCGCGCGTTGCGCGAGCACTGGAATGGCAGCCAGGGCAAATTTCTCGGTTTTTTCCTGGCCCAGGCCGTGGTGGTGGTGCTGTTCGCCGTGCCGTTCCTGGCCGCTGCGAGCAATCCACACGCGGAATGGAGCGCATGGACAGGCATCGCGATCGTCGTGTGGTTGATCGCGGTCGGTGGCGAGGCATTGGCGGACCGGCAGTTGTCGGCGCACAAGGCCAACCCGGCCAATCGCGGCAAGACCTGCCGCACTGGTCTATGGCGTTATTCGCGCCACCCCAATTACTTTTTCGAGTTCGTGCACTGGTTCGCGTATCTGGCGCTGGCCGTCGGTGCCGGCCCGTGGCCGGTGGCGCTGTGCGCGCTCGGGCCGGTGGTGATGTTCGTGTTTCTGTATCGCTTCACCGGCATTCCTTACACCGAGCAGCAGGCGCTGCGCTCGCGTGGCGAGGACTATGCCCAGTACCAGCGCAGCACCAGCGCGTTCTTTCCACTTCCCCCTTCGTCCTGAGTTGCCTGGAGAGTTGCATGTCTACCGTTACCGTCCCGCCCTCCGCGCAGCCTGAAGAAGCCTTCGCCACGCGGCTCGCCGAATCCGGTGTGCTGCCCGATGCCGTCTTGCGCCACGGCATCCGTCGCCTGTGCGCGCAGCGCCTGCGCGATGAGCGCGGCAACGATGCCGATGATGTCAACGGCGAGCGGCAGCGCGCCTTCATCGACAGCCTGCGGGCCAGCGCGATCGCGATCGAAACCGATGCGGCCAATCGCCAGCATTACGAATTGCCGCCGCAGTTCTTCACCCTGTGCCTGGGCCGCCGGCTCAAGTACAGCAGCTGCTATTGGGACGCCACCACGCCCAATCTGGATGCCGCCGAAGAACGCATGCTGGCGCTGTACGGCGAGCGCGCCGAACTGGCCGATGGTCAACGCATTCTGGAACTGGGCTGCGGCTGGGGCTCGTTGACCCTGTGGATGGCCGAGCGCTATCCGAACGCCAGCATCACGGCAGTGTCCAACTCGCGCCCGCAGCGCGCGCACATTCTGGAGCAGTGTCGCGTGCGCGGGCTGAGCAACGTGCAGGTGATCACTGCCGACGTCAACGCGCTGACCCTGCCATCGGGCGACTTCGACCGCGTGGTCTCGGTGGAGATGTTCGAGCACATGCGCAACTACCGCGACCTGCTCGCACGCGTCGGCAGCTGGCTGGCACCGGGCGGCAAGCTGTTCGTGCACATTTTTTGCCACCGCGATCTGGCCTACCCGTTCGAAGTGGCCGGCGAAGACAACTGGATGGGCCGGCATTTCTTTACCGGCGGGCTGATGCCGGCGGCCGATACCCTGCTGCATTTCCAGCAGGATGTGGTGATCGAACAACGCTGGCTGCTGTCGGGCGAGCATTACGAGAAGACCGCCAACGCCTGGCTGGAAAACCAGGACCGCCACCGCGGCCAGATCATGCCGCTGTTGAAGCAGACCTACGGCGACGACGCGCAGCGTTGGTGGCAGCGCTGGCGGATGTTCTGGCTGGCCTGCGCGGAATTGTTCGGCTACGACCAGGGCCGCGAATGGGGCGTGGCGCACTACCGTTTCGTCAAACGTTGACTGCACCGCCGGCAGTTGTTGCGACCATGACTGCCGGCCACCCTTGCACCACGCGTACGTGCGCGCACTGCGACAACCGCGCAGCAGTCACTTGGTTGCGCTGAAGCGGTGCGTGCCATCGCGCGCACCGCATCCAGTGCCGCACCCGGTGGTGCGATCAGCCCGCCGCAGCGGTCACCACGATTTCCACCTTCCACTCCGGCCGCGCCAACCTGGCTTCAACGGTGGCGCGGGCAGGCGTGAAGCCGTGCGGCACCCACTGGTCCCAGGCCGCGTTCATGCCATCGAAATCGGCGATGTCGGCGAGGAAAATTTCCGCACGCAGGATCTTGGTCTTGTCGCTGGCCGCCAGCGCCAGCAGCTTGTCGATCTCGCCCAGCACCTGGCGGGTCTGCCCGGTGATGTCCTGGCTGGTGTCCTCGGCAATCTGGCCGGCCAGGTAACACACGCCGGCATGGACAGTCATTTCGGACATACGCGGACCCGCATCGAATCGCTGCAGCATTTCAGGCTTCCTACGGTTGATTGACCCCTGCATTGTCCCGCGAATGCGGCAGGCGTGCAGCCCCGTCGCGCTCGCAGCGCGCCAACACGGTGCCCGCGCGCACCATCCAGACCACGATCAGCACGATGGCGATCTTCTGGCTAATGCCCAAGGGTGCGCTGGTCACGGTGACATGGAACAGCAACACAGCAAACGCTGCCCAGCCCAGCAGGAAGGCCGAAGGAAAGTGCGCACGCCACCGCACATCGCGCCGGAAGTACCACGACTGCAGCAGCACTGCCGCAATCACGCACAGAAACGTCGTATCCGCCGACAGCACATGCACCATCGCGGCCGCCTCCGGCGCCAGCTCGGGCATCCAGCTGTCGCCGATCGAGACCACGCACAGGCCCACTGCCGCCATCCAGAACAAACCCAGCACGGTGCGGCTACGCGCAGCCGGCGCCAACGCCGCATACAGACCCCGCGCCAACCACGCCATGCTGGCGGCCAGCAGGCAGTAGGCGGTGCGCAGCAACAAACCATACGGGCCGTGCAGATAGGCGCTCAGTTGCGCATCCACCCACCATAGATCGCGGCGCAACCATTGCAGCACCAGCACCAGCCCGATGAAGACCATGCCCGCGATGGCGGCGACGCGGCCGGCGTGGCCGCTCCAGCGCGGCGGCATGGCCCGCGCGTGCGGCGCAAACGTTGGGGAATCGGGTGGAGTGCGCATCAGCAGCCTGTCTGCCTTCCAACTGTCATGGCTGTCCTGTCGTGTTCGTTCGGCACGCGTGTGCGGCTTTGCCCTATGATGCGCGCGGCCGGCCCGCACGGACACTGTGTCGGTACGATCGAACCACGCGTTCACTGGATGTCGGCACCTTCGCAACCACGCTGCATGCACCCTCAACCCGACCGGCCCATGCATTGCAAACGCGCGCGCGGCACACCTCGTGCATGCACCCTCCTTCCCTTTCAGCAGATCCCGTTGCCCTCATGACGGATACCCCCGCGTCTTCCGAAACGTCCGCCAGCGGTTGGCGTCGCGCCTTGCCGGTCATCATCAGCCTGGCGATCCTGGCGATGGCCCTGCATGCGCTGTCGTCGCAGTTCACCGACCACGGCTACCGCCAGATCCGGCATGCGTTCCGTGCGCTGGGCGCGGGGCAGATCGCACTGACGCTGCTGCTCGGCCTGAGCAGCTACGCGTGCCTGGTGGGCTTCGACTGGGTGGGGCTCAAGCGCACCGGCAAGCAGCTGCATCCGGCACGGGTGGGCATCACCGCCTTCATGGCGCATGCGGTCGGGCAGACCTTGGGCTTTGCCGCACTCACCGGCGGCGCCGTGCGCCTGCGCGGCTACGGCAGCGTGGGCCTGACCCTGGCCGAGATTGGCCAGGTGGTGCTGATGAGCACCCTGGGCTTCATCTTCGGGGCCTGGGTGCTGCTGGGTCTGGCATTGCTGCTGGAACCGGAAGCGGCCGCGCGCGCGTTGCCGATCACTGCGCAGGCCATCCGCATTGCCGGCATCGCCCTGCTGGTCGGCTACAGCGCCATGCTGGCGCTGGTCGGCAAACAGGGCCGCGAGTTCGGCATCCGCACCCACCGGTTCTGGTTACCGGACCGCACCACGGTGCTGGGCGTCACCGCACTGAGCGTGGTGGAACTGGGCCTGGCCGCGGCCGCGTTCTACGTGCTGCTGCCGCCGGACCCCGGTACCGGCTACTTCGGCTTCATCGGCATCTGGCTGGTGGCCGTGGTGGCCGGGCTGATCTCCACCGTGCCGGCCGGCCTGGGCGTGTTCGAGTGGAGCCTGCTCAAACTGCTGCCGCACGTGACTCCCGCCGCGGTCCTGGCCGCGGCGCTGGCCTACCGCGTCACGTACTACATCGTGCCACTGCTGATCTCGGTGGCCATGGCGGCCGCCTCCGGGCTGCGCGCGCCGGTACGCGTCGGCGCCAGCACCGCGCGCACCGTGTGGAAGACCCTGCGCCCGTGGCTGCCGCAGATTCTGGCGTTGGCGGTGTTTGCAGTGGGTGCCGCGCTGGTGATCGACGGCACCCTGCCGACACCGCGCGCGCGCCAGGAAGTGGCGCCGCTGCCGCTGATCGAAACCTCGCATCTGCTGGTCAGCCTGGGCGGCATGATGCTGCTGCTGATCGGCCAGGGCCTGCAGCGCCGCAGCCATGCGGCCTGGGTGCTGGCGCTGGGCGTGTGCTTGCTGCTGCCGCCGTTGGCGCTGCTGCGCGGCAGCCATATCTCGGTGTCGTTGTCGGCGGCGCTGGCAGCGGTTGCGCTGTGGGCGGCGCGACGCGAGTTCTATCGCCAGGGCGCGCTGCTGGACGAAGCCTGGTCGTGGCGCTGGCTGAGCAACCTGGGCCTGGTGCTGGTGGCCACGTTCTGGCTGCTGTTCTTCGTCTACAGCCATGTCGAATACAGCAACGATCTGTGGTGGCAGTTCGCCACCTCGGCCAATGCGCCGCGTGCATTGCGCGCCGCGCTGATCCTGTGCGTGGGCGTGATCGTGTTCGGCATGGCGCGCCTGCTGCGTGGTGGACGCAGGCCGATGCCGGCGGCCGATGCGCAGACGCTGCAGACGCTGGCACCGATCCTGGCCACCAGTACCGATACCCAGGCCTGCCTGGCGCTGACCGGCGACAAGGCGTTTTTGTTGGATGAGCAGCGCCGTGGCTTTGTGATGATGCAGCGCTATGGCGGTTCGTTGATTTCCATGGGCGACCCGGTCGGTCCGCCGGAGGTGGCGTGCGCGCTGATCTGGCGCTTCCGCGAAGAGGCCGACCACATGGGCCTGCGCCCGGTGTTCTACCAGGTCGGCGAACGGTACTGGCAGACCTATCTCGACATGGGCCTGACCCTGGTCAAGCTGGGCGAAGAGGCGATCGTGCCGCTGGAGGGTTTCACCCTGGAAGGCCGCGACCGTGCCGACCTGCGCCAGGCCTGGAACCGCGGCAAGCGCGGCGGCCTGAGCTTCCGCATGCTGCCGCCCGAACAGGTGGAGGAGGTATTGCCGCGCCTGGCCGAGGTGTCGGAACAATGGCTGGAAGAAAAATCCGGCGAAGAGAAAGGCTTCTCGCTGGGCAGCTTCGATCCGGATTACCTGCGTCGCTTCCCGGTGGCGGTGGCCGAGGTCGAAGGCCAGATCGTGGCATTTGCCAATGTGTGGTGGGCACCGGCCGGCGGCGAACTGTCGGTGGACCTGATGCGGCACAGCGCGCAGGCACCGAAGGGCACCATGGACTTCCTGTTCATCGAGTTGTTCCTGTGGGGCCAGGCCAACGGCTACACGCGGTTCTCGCTGGGCATGGCGCCGTTGTCGGGCCTGGCCGAACATCGCCTGGCCGGGCGCTGGAACCGCTTCGCCAGCCTGGTCGCGCGGCACGGCGAGCGTTTCTACGGATTCAGCGGTCTACGCCGCTTCAAATCGAAGTTCGCCCCGACCTGGCGTCCACGCTACCTGGTCGCCCCCGGCGGCATGCATCTGCCGGCCGCCTTGCTGGATGTCACCCGCCTGATCTCGGCCGATCCTGGGCGGCAGGAGTAAGCCCGCGCGCGACGCTGGCGCCGAACATGCAGGTCTGGCCGCGTTCGCTGGCGCCCACCGTAGCGGATTGACAATGCAGGAGCACGCCGTTTCCGGCAATCCTGGTGTGCGGAGCAGCGGCCGCAGACCGTGAAAGCGCGGTGCCACGTCCGCGGGCCAGCGCATGTGGGGCGGCATGGATGCCGCCATCGAGCTTCCAGGACGGGTTTACAGCGTGTCGCGATTCCGGACCCGGCACCGCGCCGCCGACCAGGACACGGTCGGCGCACTCAGATCAAACACTGTCCGGCCTTACGGCTTCGACAGCGTGTGCAACTGGTCCATGATCGTCTTGGCCAGGGTCGTGTAATCGCCCTTGAAATGGTGATCGCCTGGCAGTGCGACCCGCTTGGCCACGTTTGCGGGCAGGTTCGGGCAAAGCGCATCGTCGTCGTCCTGGCCGTAGATGCACACCGTCGTGCCGGCCGGCAGACGCTGTACTTCCGGCGCGATCGGCAGGCCCTCGTCGTCCGAGCCCAGCCAGTTGCTGACGTGGAACTCGTAGTCGGCCAGCTTGCCGACCGACAGCAGCGCCGTCATACGCAGGTTCTGCTTGGTCGCAGCGGGCAGTTTATTGATGGCCGCCGGCAGCACGTCGGCGCCCTGCGAAAAGCCGATCAGTACCACGCGCTGGCGATCCCAGCGCTGCGCATAGATGCGGGCAATGCGATCCAGGTCGTCGGCAAAGCCTTGCGGGGTGCGTTCGGTCCAGAAGTAACGCAGCGAATCCAGGCCGACCACCGGAATGCCTTGCGCGGCGAGTGCATCGGCCACCTCTTCGTCCAGGCCTGCCCAACCGCCATCGCCGGACACGAAGATCACGAAGGTGTCGTCGTCGCTGTCGCCATCGGGCTTGGCCGGCAGTTCCACCACCGGCAGATCCGCCAGACCGCCCGGCGGCGGCGGCAACGCCACGCCCTTCTGCTCGCCCAGCGAACGCACCGCGGCGCGCAGGCCGGGCAGGATGTCGCCTTTGGCAGAGCGCCGGAAGGTTCGCGCCTGCGGCACCTGCTTGAGGAAACCCTCTTCGGCAGCCGCCGGGCAGCGTTTGTCCTGGCTGGCGGCAAGCACCCAGGGAATCTGCAACGGCACCGGCAACAGCGTGTTGGTCCCCGGGCGTACACCCGGCTGGCAGATTGCCCGGTTGGACACGGTGGCCGGGCAGAGCCCGTCGGTGAGCACGCCGGCCAGGACGTGCGGCTTGGCCTGAGCCGCGATCGCATAGGCCAACGCGGCGCCCTCGCCATCGCCCACCAGCAGCGGCAGACGATAGGTGGGGATGTGATAGAAGGCCTGCACGTAACGCGAGAAATTTTCCACGTCGCCGACCGAGAACGTGCAGGTGCCGCCAGCCTTGCGCAGCACTGCGTACAGGTGCGCGGTGTCCACCACCGCCACCATCGCACCGTCGGCGCGCAGGCTTTCTGCCTGGGCCTGGCGCTTGGCGGCATCGCCCGCACCGGCCAGCCAGATCACCACCCGTTGCGGCTCGCCCTTGGGCATCAGCACCGGCACCTGCTCGAAACGGCCGTGGCTGACCGGTTCCGGCGCCTGCGCGGCGGCCATGCCCGACAGCGTCAACATCGCCGCGCCGCAGAGCGCGCTCCACATTTCAAGTCGTCGCATGTCGCACCATCGGGAAAAGTGGTTCAAAGATAATCGTTCCGGACTGCAGCGCGAAGCGCAGGACCTGGCTCATTGCGCCTCGGGGCGGCTGACCGCCGGCTGGCGCGCTTCCCACGCTGCCAGGGCCTGGCGGTAACGCATCAGCTCCTCGGCATACAGATCGTGCACGCACAGCGGGCAGCCGCTCTCACAGCATTCGTTGGGCGCAGGCGGCTGCGGGGCGATCGGGCGTGGGTCTGGGCGGGAAGCAGCGCTGTCGTGCATGCGGCCATTGTAGCGTGCGCATCGGACTCAGCCGGACATGCAGCCGGCTGGGGCGTAGGCTCAGCGCCCCAGCCGCCGGCGCAGATTGGCGCGCGCTGCAGTGTCGTGGCGGGTATGGAAGTAGTCGCTCAGGAAGATGCGCGGTTGCTTGAGCACAGCCGCCAGGAATCGACGGCGATTGCGCCGGAACAGCACGCTGGGCACGTGCCCGCGATACTCCTCGGCGATGGCCTGATCGTAGGCATCGAATACAGCCGCGGGCGCGGCCAGGATCGCCATGTCGCAGTCCAGGAACAGCGCGGCGTCTTCATCCACGTCCTGCGGCTGCACTTGTCCATGCCGGGCCGTGAGCAGGATCAGCGCCTGCACCCGCTCGACATCCACCCGCGCCTGCGGCCACCAGCGCGGGATGGCTTCGGCCGCCATCAGTGCCGATTGCGCCTCGTTGTCGCTGCGTCCGGGCTGATACACCGCATCATGGAACAGCACCGCCAGCCAGACTTCTGTCGGCTGGCGCCAGCCCGGCCCGGCCGCGACCTCGGCGTAGTGCTGCAGCACCGCGCGAACGTGGCCGAAGTGGTGGTAAGCGCGCGGCGGGGCGGCATAGGCCTGTTCGAGCGCGGCCAGGTGGTCGGCGTGCAATGGCAATGGCGTGGCGATGTCCATGTCCGCAGGCTACCGCGTACGCGCGGCCATGCACATCAGCGCAGCGACCAGCGGCCTTCGATCTGGTAGCGCGACTGGCCAAGAAAGCTACGTACCAGCGCGAAATCGCGCACTGTCCAGGCAAGCGCATCGCAGCGTCGCTGCGGCACCGCCTGATTGCAGTACAGCAGCGTCATGTGCGGCGTGTATTGCGCATCACCGGCAATGCCCACATGCCCCAGCTGCCTTCCCAATGCGCCCTGCAGCTCGTAAAGCCCGCGCACCTGCTCTTCGCCACGCAGCACGCAGGGAAGTTGCGAGCGCCTGCCGCCGAAGGTGCCGACGCGATCGAACTCCACCTCGAACGCGTCCATCTGCACGCGCGTCGCTGCCTGGCTGGCGCGGCTCACCAACGATGGCGGCAGACCACCGGCGTAATCACCCAGATGATGCAGGGTCACATGCAGCCGTTCGCGCGCAAGCGCCTTGCCTTGGGCGTGCCCGCCTTGCAACAGGCGGTCGGCAATGCGCGCTGCATGCTCGGCAGTGGACGCATCGGCCATCACCGCGAAAAACAGACGTTCGGTGGTCTTCTCTTCTCCAAGCCCGAGCGACAGCTGTGCCTCGGCCGATGACAGGTACAGGAACTGTTGCTTCATGGGTGGATGCCGCGACCGCGCAACGCGGGCCTGCCTGAAGAAGGGCGGCGGATACTAGCAGACCCAACGCGTGCCGGACATGCCGGCATGCATGGCGTGGATGTGGAACCTCTTGCATTGCGTGGAACTGCGATTGCGGCCTTGCGCCATGCATGCGCGCCTGCGGCGACACACAAAGAAACGGGCAGCATGCGCTGCCCGTTTCCGCCTTTATCGTCTTACTCCGGAGCTGCATCGGATCGGTGACGATGCACTCGGTTCAACGCGCAGCTTATGCGGCGCTCTTCATCGCATGCTTGCGGTTGCGCATGACGTCATGGCAAGCGCGTACCTCAGGCAGCAGGCGCAGCGCGGCTTCGCGTGCAGCGGCCGGGGTGTCCTGGTCGGCGATGGTCTCGTCGAACGCCTTCAACAGACGGTCTTCGGACTCTTCCAGCTCGGCCACATAGCCGTACTTGGTGTTGCCCAGGGTTGCGCGAACCTTGCCGTAGAACTGCTGCATGCTGCCCACCATGGTGCCGTGCTGTTCCGGCGTGCCACCGGCGGCGGCGACCACACTGCTCAGGCTGCTGACGATGTCGGTCTTGACGCCGGCAATGCGGCGGAACAGCGTCGCGAGCTCCGCGTCGCCCACCTTGGCCGCGGCTTCTTCATAGAAGTCCTTGCCGTCGCGCGAGATGGCGATGAGGTCGTTGAGGCTATGCTCGGTTTTGCTCTGAATGCTCATGTGTGGCTCCTTGTTTGGATGGACCGACGCCGCGCGGTGCGATGACTGCGCGTGCGGCGGTTTAACTCAATCGATGGGTTGATTGCAGTGCCGTCGCGTTGTGTACGGCCTCATCCTCGCGTCGCCCGCATAATCGATATGTGAGCGATGTGGGCATCGTCCTCACGCCATCATGCAGGCGATGAATTGCAATTCATCCATGCCAACAGCGAGTCAAGATCACTTCGGCTGGCGACTGGCCCACATGTTGTCGACCAGATTCGGATACGGCCGCCCTGCCTCTTCGGCGCGTTGCTTGGCGGCTGCTTTTTGCGCATCGGTCAACGGTGTCGACTTCGCCTTGCCCTTGGGATTGGAGCGCTTCCAAGGCGGTGGAGTGAACTCGTTCATGGCACTGTTCGGTCCGCTTGATGGAGCGCGAAGTCTCGCCGGCGCCCCGTGAGATGGCTGTCGTGATGGCACATGGGCTGTGCGAATCGCTGCATGGCGCCGCAAGCTGCCACCGGAGCGAAACGGCGCCGCGGGCGCTTGACGCATCGCGGCACCGGCAGCTCAGCAATTCGTCAGCACCGCACGTTGCCGATGGCGTTCCTGCCACACCGCCGCTGCATAGACCAGCAACCCGCCGAGCGCGGTGGCCGCGCCGACGTAGCCGGTGGAGGTCCAACCCCAGCCTGCCGTGATCGCCATGCCACCCAGCCATGGACCCAATGCATTGGCCGTATTGAACGCTGCATGGTTGGACGCTGCGGCCAGGGTCTGCGCTTCTGCCGCCACGTCCATCAAACGCGTTTGCAAGGCCGGCGCCAACGCCCCCATGGTGCCGACCGCCACGATCGAGACAAACACCCACACGCCTGACTGCGCTGCCAGCGGAAACGTCAACATCACCACCACCGACCACAGCAGCAATACCGGTACGGCGCGGAACTGCATGCGATCGAACAACCAACCGCCCAGGATGCTTCCCAGCACCCCGCCCACGCCGAATGCCACCATCGCCAACGGGATGCGCGCTGCGGTCACGCCGGTCACCGCAGTCAAGGTCGGCGCAAGGTAACTGAAGACGCAGAACATGCCGGAAAATCCCACCGCCCCGATCGCCAACGCCAGCCACACCTGCGGCTGATTGAACGCGCGCAATTCGCGCAGCGGCTGCTGGCGCAGCTCCTCCGGCTGCGGCGGCAACAGGACCGCCACGGCGGCGACCGTGCCCAGCGCAATCACCGACACCGACGCATAGGCCCAGCGCCAGCTCACGATTTGCCCCAGCCAGGTTGCCAGCGGGTTGCCCACCAGCAGCGCAACGCTCAGACCCAACAACACGCGCCCCACTGCAGTGGCACGTTGATTGGGCGGGCTGATCGATGCGGCCACCAGCGACGCGACGCCGAAGTAGGCGCCATGCGGCAGCCCGGCGATAAAGCGGCACAGCAGCATGGCGTGGTAGCTCGGTGCCAGTGCGCTGGCCACATTGCCCAGCGCATAGAAGACCATCAACAGCAGCAACAAGGTACGCCGCGGCCAGCGCGCGCCCAGGATCGCCAGCAAGGGCGCACCCACCACCACGCCCAACGCATACGCGCTGATGACGTGACCGACCTGCGGCTCGGTGATCTGCAAGCCCTGCGCAATCTGCGTCATCAGGCCCATGGTGGAGAATTCGCTGATGCCGATCGCAAAGCCGCCCATCGCCAGCGCAAGCAGGATCAGCACGTAATCGCGCCGGGACACGCGTGGCGAAGAAAGGTCGGTATCGGTCATGCCCGACTCCAGAGTTGCGGGGCGGTCTATTATTGTGCAATGCAGCACGACAGGAAAGCGCGACACCAGGGGCGATTCAGCGCCAGCGCCCACTCCATCACAGTTGCCGCGCATTCGACGCGACGGGGACGCTGTGTCCTATCTACATCGCTCGAATCTGCTTGAGTCCGCCACCATCGCTACCGGGCACCGCGATCGGCGCGGCGTCGCGCCTGGCGCGTGATCAATTTCGACTGGTTGCTGATGTCCAAATCCACTCAATCCCCCTTGTTCTCGCCGGTGCGCCTGGGCGCGCTGGAGCTTGCCAACCGCGTGATCATGGCCCCGCTGACGCGCAATCGCGCGGTCGCCGGCCAGGTGCCCTCGCCGCTTGCCGCTGAGTATTACGGCCAGCGCGCCACCGCCGGCCTGATCGTGGCCGAAGGCACCCAGATCAGTCCGCTGGGCCAGGGCTACCTCGATACGCCCGGCATCTACACCAAGGAACAAATCGAGGGCTGGCGCGCCGTCACTGACGAAGTGCATCGCCGCGGCGGCAAGATCGTGCTGCAGCTGTGGCACGTTGGCCGCGTCTCGCACACCAGTGTGCTGCCGCCGGGCGAAGTGCCGGTTGCGCCCAGCGCCATTCGCGCGGAAGGCAAGACCTTCACCAAGAACGGATTCGAGGACGTGTCCGAGCCGCGCGCGCTGGCATTGGATGAAATCCCCGGCTTGATCGAGGACTACCGCATCGCGGCGCGCAACGCGATCGATGCCGGCTTCGACGGCGTGGAAGTGCATGCGGCCAACGGCTATTTGTTGGACCAGTTCCTGCGCGACAGCTCCAACCAGCGCACCGACACCTACGGTGGCGATATCGAAAACCGTACCCGCCTGCTTGCCGAAGTGGTGCAGGCGATTGCCGATGAAATCGGCGCCGACCGCACCGGCGTGCGCTTGTCGCCGGTGACCCCGGTGTACGGCGCGCACGACTCCGACCCGCAGCCGCTGTTCGAACGTGCGGTCGAGCGCCTGAACCTGATCGGCGGGCTGGCCTTCGTGCACGTGATCGAGGGCGCCACCGGCGGCCCGCGAGACAACATCGCCTTCGACTATGCCGCGCTGCGCGCCAAGTTCGACGGCGCCTGGATCGCCAACAACGGCTACGACCGCGGCATGTCCGAACAGGCCATCAGCAGCGGCTACGCCGATGCGATCGCCTATGGCCGCCCGTTCATCGCCAATCCGGACCTGGTGCGTCGCCTGCGCGAGAACGCGCCGCTGGCCGAGATCGACCAGGCCACCATGTACGGCGGCGGTGCCAAGGGTTACACCGACTACCCCGCTTTGCCGGAGTAATCGCCTGATCAGCCGCTGACCAGGCGACCGCACCTGCCGGCTGGCACGGTGCGGTTGCCGTGGGTGACGCCGATGCACTGCATGCCTGCTGTTGGCCGATAAGCAGCGACCGGTCTTGCATGCGCGCCGCTGGCCATGCGGCCGCTCGGTGATTGCCAGGCGGACCGCTGCCGGCATCCTGCGCATCGCCTGCGCGCACCTGGTCGTGCGTTATTGGCGTCGAGTTTTTTGCCGGTTGCCATGCGCGCCCGACACTCGTCACCCTGCATCATCTGATCCGCAACGCCACCCCATCACCACACGTGATTTCGCAGCGGCGCATGCGCGCTTGCCGTCGCGATTGCCAGTACGCCAACGCTGCCGATGATGCAGCTATCTCATTGCCAAGGCTCTCGCGCATGCGACAGGGCTGCATGGTGGCGGCGGTGTATCCGCGCGACTAGCGCAACGGGCCTGCACTGCCTATCCGCAGGTGCGCTGCGCATTGGGGCCATAGCGCGCGCCGGCTTCCGCCAACGCACACTGCCGCGCCACTGGGTCACCGCGCTTACGCCTTGCGCAGGAAACAGGTCTTCAACACCAGGCCCTTGATCTTTTCCGAGTTGCCCTCGATGTGCTCGGCATCGTCTTCGACCAAGCGAATGTTGCGGATCACCGTGCCCTGCTTGAGCGGGATCGAAGAGCCCTTGACCTTGAGATCCTTGATCACGGTCACCGTGTCGCCGGCCTGCAGCACGTTGCCGTTGCTGTCGCGCACCACCGTCGTGTCTGCCGCGGCATCGCCTGCGCTCCATTCGAAGCCGCAGTCGGCGCAGATCGACATCGCGCCATCGGCATAGGTGTTTTCCAGTCCGCATTGCGGACAGGCGGGGACGGTAGGCATGCAATTCCTTGATCGAAGCGGGCGTGGATTGTAGCCGCCCGGGTGCGCGATCACGCACCCGGCACGGGGATGGGGCGATAGTGCGGCGCTTGTCGAATGCCCCGCAGGTCGCGCGTGTCCAATCAGCCAGTGTCCACTTCCCCGCGCACAACGCCGCCCTCCCCTCACACCCAACAAAGCGACCCCGCCGCCAGCGAGAATGGCCCAGGCAAGCCCAAGGGTTCGCACGTGGTGGTGTACGTGGCACTGGCGGGCAATCTGGCCATTGCCGTGGCCAAGTTCATCGCCGCCGGCATTTCCGGCAGCTCGGCCATGCTCAGCGAGGGCGTGCATTCGCTGGTGGACACCGTCAACGAAGTGCTGCTGTTGTATGGCTTGCGCCGCGCTGCGCAGCCACCCACCCCGACCCATCCGTTCGGTTACGGGCGCGAGCTGTATTTCTGGAGTTTCATCGTCGCCCTGCTGGTCTTTGCGATGGGTGCAGGCGTGTCGCTGTACGAAGGCATCGTACATTTGCGCAACCCCGAGCCGGCCAAGAGCCACCTGATTGCCTACTGCGTGCTCGGCGTATCGATCGTGTTCGAAGGCATTTCATGGGTGGTGGCGGTGCGCGAATTTCGCTCCAAGAAAGGCCGCATGGGCTATTTCCAGGCATTTCGCCAGAGCAAGGACCCCACCACCTTCACCGTGTTGCTGGAAGACAGCGCTGCGTTGATCGGCCTGCTGATGGCACTGCTCGGTCTGGCCGGTGCGCAATTGTTCGACATGCCCGAACTCGACGGCATCGCCTCGATCGGCATTGCCGGCGTGCTGGCGTTTACCGCGTTCCTGTTGGCGCGCGAAACCAAGGGCCTGCTGATCGGCGAGCCGGCGCATGCGCATGTTACCGACTCGCTGCTGCGCATCGCCGCCAGCGACCCGGACGTGCGTGCGGCCAATGGCGTGCTCACCATGCAAATGGGCCCCAACCAGGTGGTGGCGGCGTTGAGCGCCGAGTTCGAAGACAGCCGCACCACACCGCAGATCGAGGCCTGCGTCGGGCGGATCGAAGCCGCCGCCAAGCAGCAACATCCCGAGCTCACCGCACTGTTCATCAAGCCGCAGACCCCGGAAACCTGGCGTGCACGGCGTGCGCAGATCGAGAGCGGAGCAGCGCCGGATTGAGGGAGACCGAAGCGTGCGGCATGCAGATGTCGTGAAGCATGCCCGTGGGTCACCGCGTCGCTGCGCGTTGGTCCATCGAACACAGCGCCAACGTCGCAATCGCCGATCGCGCCGCGGACGGTCGGCCCAACGCACTCCACGCTCCGCTCCGTTTTCGCGCCGAGCCAGCCGGCGCGAGCCTGGTCGTGGCGGTCGTGCCGCCAAGCTGATCCCCGCCTCAACCGCAAACCTGGCTGCGGTTGCATGATCCGGTGCGATTGCCTACGGTGTGCGTGCGGCACCTCTTCGCATCGTGAATCAGCCGATGCATTCCCCTCGATCACCCATTCATGGAGGTTTCCAATGGAAATCAGCCAGGGTCGCGTTGCGACCATCCACTACACCCTTTCCGACGACAACGGCCAAGTGCTGGACCGCTCCACGCCCGACACTCCGCTGAGTTATCTGCATGGCGCCGGCAACATCGTGCCCGGCCTGGAGCAGGCACTGGAAGGCAAGCGGCTGGGCGATACGCTCACCGCCGACGTCGTGCCCGAACAGGGCTATGGCCCGCGCCACGAGCAGCTCAGGTGCCGCGCGATGCGTTTCCGACCGATGTCGACGTGGTACCCGGCGTGCAGTTCGAGGCGCGCACGCAGCAAGGCCCGGTCCTGGTCACGGTGACCGCGGTTGGCCCCGATCAGGTCACCGTGGACGGCAACCACCCGCTCGCCGGGCAAACCCTGCACTTCGCGGTCGAGGTGGTGGCAGTGCGCGAGGCCACCACGCAGGAATTGAACGACGGTCACGTGGCCGAGCTGGCCGCCTGACCCGGCGCGCGCCGCGCGCCCTCCTGGCTGCGGCGCGGGCCAGTGCGCAACACAGCGCTCGCGCTGGGCCATGGCGTCACCGACGCTGCCGATCTCGACGGCAGGTGCGGCGGGCGTAGTAAAGTGCGCGGCCCGCTCCCAGACCTGTCTGCATGAAACTCGGCATCGACTTCGGTACCAGCAACTCCGCCGCCGCGGCGATCGTCGATGGGCAAGTGGTGCCGGTGCGCTTCGGCGAGGCCTTGCAGTTCCGCACCACGGTGTATTTTCCCGAGACCATGCGCGACCCGGACGATTTCAGCCTGACGCCAGCGCTGGAGTACGAGGTAGAGCGGCTCATTGACTCGGGCCGGCGCGATGCATTGGCCGCCGGCGGCACCCCCAACACCGACCGCCTGCGCCGCGATGCGATCCGCATCGTGCGGCGGCAGTGGATGGAAGAGCAGGTGCGTGAGCCACGAAGTTCCGCCGCCCTGCTGCAAAACGCCGTCTACGGCGACGAAGCGCTGGATGCGTATTTTCTCGAAGGCGAAGGCAGCCTGGTGCAAAGCCCCAAGTCGATGCTGGGCTACAACCTGCATCCGCGCGCACGCCAGACCATTACCGGCATCGCCACCCATGTGCTGGAACACATCCGGCTGACAGCCTCGCGCCAGTTCGACATCAACATCCGTCACGCCACGCTGGGCCGGCCGGTGCAATTTCGCAGTTCGATCGGTGAGGCCGGCAATGCGCAGGCGCTGGAGATCCTGCAGACCGCCGCGATCGCCGCCGGTTTCGACGGCGTGGACTTTCTCGAAGAACCTGCAGCGGCGGCGATGCATTACCACGTCAGCCATGACAGCCGCCACGACACCGTGGTGGTGGATATCGGCGGCGGCACCACCGACATTGCCCATGCCAGCGTCGGCGGCAGCGCTGCGCCGCAGGTACACCGTGCCTGGGGCATCGCGCGTGGCGGCACCGATATCGATCTGGCGTTGAGCCTGGCGGCCTACATGCCCCTGTTCGGCCGCGGCATCACGCGCGTGCCCACCCACCATTACGTGGAGGCGGCGATGGTGCAAGACATGACGCGACAGCGCGAATTCCGCCTGCACAAGTACCAGGACGTGCCCGCCCCCTTCGACAAGCGTCTGCAGGCCTTGCAGGACACCGGCAACACCGCGCGCCTGTACCGCGGCGTGGAAGCCTGCAAGATCGCGCTCAGCGAGCTGGATCGGCACCAGGCCGCGCTCGACTTCATCGAGCGCGGCCTGGGCGTGGAGGTGCAGGCCGATGCGTTGGTTGCGTCCGCTTCCAGCTATCTGGGCGAACTGGCAGGCCTGCTGGCACAGGTGCGCGCCGACATGGCCGCCGCACCGACGACGGTGTTCCTCACCGGCGGCATGTCGCGGGCGGGCTACATCCGCGAGACCGTGGCCGCTGCGTTCCCCGAATCGCGCCTGGTGCATGGCGATCCGTCATTCGGTGTGGTCCAGGGATTGGCCTGGGCTGCCGCGCAGGTAGCCCACTCGTCGGACGATTAACACGCGCTGCAACGTAATCCCCTATAATGCACGGTTGCTGCTCGACGCCCAGCCGTCTTGCCTGCAACGGCACGTACACCGTGCCGCCGCGACGGCGCACCGAACGCCGCCGCACTCTCGACACCGCTTCCGCGCGCGCCACCCTAGCCGCACGCGGTGTCACCGCACTTCCCCGCTACAGGAGGCCACATGGCACGTCCCGCGACCAAGCAGAAATCCCAGCCCAGCATCGCTCGCAGCGAAGGTAAGTCGCAGCCGCTCAGTCGTGAGCGCATCGCTGCCGACATCGCCGCGTTCCGCAAGACCGGCGGCCGGATCGAAGTGCTCACTACCAACTTCGGCCCGGCGCGCAACGACGGCGACAAGAGCGCCTAACGCCACCAACACCGCGGCAGGTTGCAATGCATGTTGCCGCGAAGTTGCATTGGTGTACCAACATGCCACCGCAAGGTGGCATGTTTGTGTCTGGCTTCCGCCGATGTCATTCATACGCATCGCGCAGGACTGCAACTCCAATGCGGCCTCGTGTCGCTTCTGGCGATGACCCGCACAATGACTTCGCACAGGCCGCCGATGCGTGGCAACCGAACGCTGCGGACGCGTCGGCGCCTTGCGCTGCATCCGCGCAAAAACTCCAGGCGTGTACCCACGACTCCATCCGCATGCGCGCGTAGGCATGCATTGAACGCATGCAATCTGCCGCACTTCTGCATTCGCAGACGAGCATGCATTCACTCTGCACACCGACAGCGCAGAGTTGGCCCGCTACAATGGATTCCCCTTTGATTCTGCACGCCGTGATGCCTGCCTCCGATGCGTTGCCCGCCATGATCCGCAGCCTGTTGCCCCATTGGAATCCCGAATGGCTGGCGATTGCGGTACCGACGGTCAAGATCGTGCTGATCCTGGCAGTTGCCGCGTTGGTCCGCCTGCTGCTCCGGCAGTTGCTGCGGCGGCTGTGCACGCGTTACAGCGTGCCCGCCGAAATGATGATCGGCATCCGCCGCGTCGGCAGCTTCGTCATTTCGGTCAGTGCCTTGCTGATGGTGCTACGGGTCATCGGCGTCTCGGGCGGCACGTTGTGGACCGCATTCACCGGGTTCGCAGCCGTCGGCGCAGTGGCGTTCTTCGCTGCATGGAGCGTGCTGTCCAATATCTTCTGCACATTCCTGATCATCACCACGCGGCCATTTCGCCTGCACGATCACATCGAGGTTCTCGAAGGCGGCGACAAGCCCGGCTTGAAGGGACGTGTGATCGATATCAACGTGATCTACACCACGCTGGAAGAAACCGGCGAGCGTGCCGGCAGCGTACTGCAAGTTCCCAACAGCCTGTTTTTCCAGCGCACGACGCGTCGCTGGCGCGAGACCGGCAGCTTCAACGCCAACTAGGCGCAAGGCCAAGACGCGATACTGCGGCGAGTTCGCCAGTGGCAGAACCCATACACGGCGATATCGGCAAGCGGCAACCTTCGACGACCGCAGTAGGCTCCACTGCGGCGCACGCTTGCGATAGCGGCGCCGTCTGCGGGGATTGCAGTCGCGGTCGCATCGCGGGCATGACCCATCAGCCACTCAACGCAGCTGACTGTCCTTGCTGCCGCGACGGTTGTAGCCGCTTTGCCCAGCCTGCTCCAGGTCATGCGCCTCTTGGCAGTGCACGCACAAGTGCACGCCGGGCACCGCCTTGCGGCGCGCCTCGGGAATCGGTGCCTCGCACTCTTCGCAGTGCGTCAGGCTCGGGCCGTGATGCAACTGACTCCGCGCGCGCTTGATCGCATCGTCGACAGTGGCATCGATCTGGTCCTGTACCGCTCCATCACCCGCCCATCCGGTCGCCATGATCGCCATACCTCGCTGGTCTGGACACATATATGGTCACTCGCGCAGGCAAATCCAAGCCGCGTGTGCACAGTACGCTCAAGCTGGTTGAACTAGCATCAAATCAACGCCGCCGGCCGCCGCGCGCGGCAGTGACCATTACTCCGCCATCCGCACCCACGAAGGAACAGCAATGGAACAGCCCGTCCACCCGTTTTCCGAACTCTTCGCCCAGCTTGGCCTGCCGTCCGACGAAGCCAGCATTCGCCGCTTCATTGCCGAGCACTCCCCGCTGCCGGGCGATATGCGCCTGGAAGAAGCGCCGTTCTGGACGCCTGCCCAATCCCAGCTATTGCGTGAAGAACGCCTCGACGATGCCGACTGGATCGTGACCATCGATCAGCTCAATATCGCCCTGCATACCACTGCCGACGATACCGGCGTTTGAGCCAGGCGCGCGCTCGCGTGCGCCACGCTTGAGATCGCCTGCAGCTGACATGCTTGCCAGCGCATTGGTGAAAAAAAAGGAGCGGCCAATGGGCCGCTCCTTTGCATCGCAGGCAGTACAGCGGGCGACCACGCGCGTGCCCGGCCGTGCAACCTGCGTCAGGTCACTTTCTTGGCAATCGTCATGCCCAGCACGAACAGCACGATGGCGATGATGATGCCCGCCCAGAACAGGAACTTGGCGATACCCATCGCCGCGCCGGCCATGCCGCCGAAGCCCAGCGCACCGGCGATCAAGCCGATAATTGCGAAAATGATGGCCCACTTGATCATGATGTTGTCTCCTCATCGGCACCGTGCCGTTGTTCGATCGTGTGCTTGCGGCGCAGCGCCGCAGAACATGCACCGCACGCTACCGATTCGAATGTGCCGCACTCGTGAATACGCCTGACACACGCTGCAATACACGCGTTGCATTCAGAGAGTAAGCGCCGTGTCCACGCGAGCGCACGCGCCCGTGGAGGGATCATCGCAGCTGCGCGCGTGGCCGTCCTTGCACGACGAAACACCACATGCGCATGGCATCGTGCAAGCCGCACTGAGCGCAACAGATGCACGCGCTTGCCGCATCGACTCTCAGCGCGCATGCGCGGCTGGTTCGTAGTCACGCATCTGCACGGATGGATTGGTCAGTGGCCGACACATCGGCGATCATGCGCGCCTGCCCGCGACAGATCGCCATGGACACTCTTCGCTACCTCACCGGCTACCCGCCCGCCGTCCTGGATCAGGTGCGCGAGCTGATCGCCCAGGACAAGCTCGCCACCGTACTGGCGCGACGCTACCCCGACCGGCACGCGATCCGCACCGATCGCCATCTCTACGAGTACGTCAAGGCGATGAAGGAGCGCTACATGCGCTCATCGCCGACCCTGCACAAGGCGACGTACGACAATCATCTGCACGTGGTCAAGCACGCCCTGGGCACGCATACGGCGATCTCCCGCGTGCACGGCGGCCGCCTGAAGGCCAGCCGCGAGATCCGCATCGCATCGGTGTTTCGCGACGCGCCGGAGCCGTTCTTGCAGATGATCGTGGCGCACGAACTGGCGCACCTGAAGGAGGCCGATCACAACAAGGCCTTCTACCAGCTCTGCAACCACATGACTCCGGACTACCATCAGCTGGAATTCGATCTGCGCCTGTATCTGACGCAGTTAGCCTTGTCTGGCGATCGCTGAGCGTGCAGGACACGTGCAGGACTTGGCGCGGCTGACCGAACCACTGCGCTCACCGACAGGCGGGCGCGCACGCCATCGGTGCCCGGAATCGGCAAGTCTCCTTCGCACACTCTCGTACACTGCAGTTCCGAGCGCGCCGCCCACCTCCACCTGACGACCGCTCGCCACGTGGTGTTGGCCACTTTAGGATGCGCGCATGCAGCCCTCCTCTTTTGCAGACCTCACCCGCGCGGCGCAACGCCAGCAACCCGGCGCGATCAACGCGCTGGCCCAGGCGCTGGTGCGTGCCGGCCAACCGGAAGAAGCGCTTGTCTGGTATTTGCGCAGCGCGGCCGCCGGCGATGCGCTGGCGCAGGTCGAAGCCGGGCGCATGCGGGCCTATGGCGTCGGTTGCGAGGTGGACGTCGGTCAGGCGCGTGCGTACTGGGAGCTGGCCGAGCGGCAGGGCGCTGCAGCAGCACGCTATTTGCTGGCGACCCTGGCTGTGGGAGAGCAGCCGCTGACCCTGGCCGGCACTGCGCAGGATCGACTGCAGTCGGCAGCCAATGCCGACTACCCGCCAGCACTACGCGCCATCGCCATCCAGCACGGACGTGTGGCGCATCCGGAGCGGCAACGGCAGTGCGTCGCCTTGCTGGAACGCGCGGCGGCCGGCGGCGATGCCGTGTCGGCCGCCCTGTTGGCCGAGCGCCTGCTGCGCGGCGAAGGCGTGCCGCCCCAGCCCGATGCCGCTGCACAGCTCTTGCAGCAGTTGCAGCCCCTGGGCATGACCGCGCTACCGCCGGTGGACGTCGCGCCGCCGGACCCCGCAGACGACACCGCCGGTCACCGCATCGCATTCGCGCCGCGTGTTGGCCCGGTGCGACGCCACACAGCCCCACGCATCGAAGAATATGCCGCAGTCCTGTCGGCCGACGAATGCCGCTTGCTCATGCTGCTGGCGCGACCGCATCTGCGTGCCTCGAAGGTGATCGATCCCAACGATGCCAGCACCGGGCGCGCGCCGGTCCGCACCAGCCACGGCGCGACATTGGACCCCATCATCGAAGACTTCGCCGCGCGTGCCGCACAGTCGCGGTTGGCGGCCTGCGCGCAGCTCCCGCTCGCCCACGCAGAACCACTCTCGGTGTTGTGTTACGCACCGGGCGAGCAGTACCGCGCGCACCGTGACTACCTGCCGCCCGGAACGATCGCCGCCGACCGCCCCACCGCCGGCAACCGCCAGCGCACCGTCTGCGTCTATCTCAACGACGTCGGCGCCGGTGGCGAGACCGAATTCCCGGTCGCCGGCGTTCGCGTGCGGCCACGTCCCGGCACACTGGTCTGCTTCGACAACCTGCATGCCGATGGCCGCCCGGACGCCGATTCGCTGCACGCCGGCCTGCCGGTCACGGCAGGCAGCAAATGGTTGGGGACGCTGTGGTTCCGCCAGCAACGCTACCGGGATTGGTGAACAGATTCATACACACCCCCCTGCCGACGTGGTTTAAAATGTTGCAGCGCGACGTGATCGGACAGGATCTGCAAACGTCGCGTTTTTTGTTTCCCACGGCACGGGTGCACGCCCGGCTTCAGGGAAGGCACATCACGCAGCCCCGCGGAGCCTTCGATGCTTTTCGAAACCCTCGATACCACCGGCCACGAGCAGGTGATTTTCTGTCACAACCGCGACGCCGGGCTCAAGGCGATCATCGCCCTGCACAGCACGCGCCTTGGGCCAGCGTTGGGTGGCGTGCGGATGCGCCCCTATGCCAGTAGCGAGGCGGCACTCAACGACGCGCTGCGGCTGAGCCGCACCATGACCTACAAGAACGCCCTGGCCGGCCTGAATGTCGGCGGCGGCAAGGCGGTCATCATCGGCGACCCTCGGACCGACAAGACCGAAGCGCTGTTCCGCGCGTTCGGCCGGTTCGTCGATACCCTCGGCGGGCGCTACATCACCTCCGAGGACGTCGGCACGGACGTCAATGACATGGAGCAGATCTACCTGGAAAGCGAGTACGTCACCGGTGTGCACCAGGTGCACCGCGGCTCCGGCGACCCTGCCCCGTTCACGGCCTACGGCGCCCTGCAGGCACTGATGGCCTCGCTCAACCGCAAGCTCGGCCACGAAGAAGTCGGCAAGGCCAGCATTGCGATCCAGGGGCTGGGCCATATCGGCATGGAGTTGGTGAAGCTGCTCAAGGAGCGCGGCGCAAAACTCTATGTGGCCGACCTGAATCAGGCGCTGGTGGACCGCGCAGTGGCCGAATACGGCGCAGAAGCGGTGCGCCCGGATGAAATCCATCAGGTATCGGCCGACGTATTTGCTCCCTGCGCGCTGGAAGGCGCCATCAACGAAGACACGCTGCCGCAGCTCAAGGCCAAGATCATCTGCGGCACCGCCAACAACCAGCTTGCCAGCGCCGCCATCGGCGAAGAGCTGCACCGGCGCGGCATTTTGTATGCACCCGATTACGTGGTGAATGCCGGTGGGGTGATGAATGTGTCGCTGGAGATCGACGGCTACAACCGTGAGCGTGCGATGCGGCTGATCCGCAGCATCTATCACAACCTGGAAAAGGTCTTCGATCTATCCACGCAGCTGGACGTTTCGCCGCAGCAGGCGGCCGATCAGATTGCCGAAGCGCGCATTGAGGCCATCAGCAAACTCAAGCTGCCGCTGGGTCGTACTGCGCCGCGCTTCCTGCACAAACTACGCGGCGAGTAACTGGCAACAGATAGATTGGGCGTAGCGATCAGCGCAGTACGTGATTGCCGCTGAAAACGCCACGCCCGGGCATTGCGCCCGGGCGTCATGCACGCCGATCAGAAATCGGCGCTGTACTTCAGGCTCAACGCACGGTCGTCGCCGCGCTCGCCCACCCGCTGGTCGTAACCGAAACGCAGCTGGCTCTGCTGGCCAAGCGGTGCTGCAGCGGTGATGCCGAACAGACCCCCCGAACGTGCCGGTTGCATGCCACGCAGCGGTGCCCACGCATCCACCCCCACGAAGCTGGCATCTAGCGTCAAGCCATCGCTGCTCAGCGCCTGCTGCCATTCCGCATAGCCGCCCAGCTGGATACCGCGCCAGCGATACGCCGATCGCACGCCGGCAAGCGCCTGCGTGCGCGATGACGTATTCGCGTCGGCACGCAAGCCGAAGCCATCGCCGCCGCTTTCGCGGAAACCGTCGCTGCGCAAACGCACGTAATCCAGGCCCATATACGGCGTCAGGCTTGCATGCGCGCCACCCAGGCGGTACCCGGTTTCCAGATTGCTGCTGAGGTAACTGCCGCTGTAGTCGCTGAAGGCGCTGCTGCGGTCTTCGCCCAGCTGCAGGGTGCGCTCGATCTGCCGATTGACGTTGCCAAAGCCCACTTGGCCCAGCGTGTACGCAGCGCCCAATGTCGTGCCCCAATACAGCTGCGCCTGCACCTGACGATCGCGCCCGCGTGCCCCATCCAGGTCGCCCAGACTACTGGAGCGCGTTTCGCCGAACGCAAAACCGGTGACCGCACCGGAAGCCAGACGCACATCGTTGCCCATCATCCAGCCGGAGGTGGCAAAGCCCGAAGTGGTTGCACCGCCCTCGCCCGGCCCGCCGAGTGCCCGTTGCCAGTTGCCCAACAGACGCGGCTGTTGCGAGAGCCCATCGAAATGCGCTGCCAGCGCGCGGCGACCCAGATCGATGGTGTGGAAGGTCATCGCCGCAGAGTCGGCATGCGCACGGCCGGACAGGCTGCGCAGCGAATCCGCCGCGGCCTTGGCGGTTGGCGATTGTTGCAAGGCAGCTGCAGCGCGAATGAAGCCGCCGCTGAGCGCACCGTTGCCCTGGAACTGCTGCGCATCGACCTGCTGGAACGCCTGCTCGACGCGGATGGCCGAATCCATCGACGCGGTGCCGATCGCGCCCAGCGACGCAGCGACCGCGGTGACATCCATGCGCTGCAGCGACACATACGCGGTGTTGGCGTCGTAGCTGCGCGTGGCGCTCAGAAAGGTCACCGCCGGCCCGCTGCTCAGCGTGTCGAATGTGCCTTGCAAGCCATTGGTCGCCTGCAGCACCGCGTAGGTCGTGTTGTTGGCGACGTAGTCGCGCCGACCGAGCAATTGCAGGTCGCCGGCGATGGTCGCCGTGCCCGCGACATTCAACCGGTCACCCACATTCAGTGCCAGGCGACCATTGCTGGCCTGCGTGTAGTTGCCGGCAATGGAGGCGGTCGCGCCGTTGACCTGCAAGGTCCCGGCGTTGTCGACCCGACCACCGATGTTGCCTGCGCCAACCAGGCGCGCGCCATTGGCGACGCTCACCCGCGCACTCTGCAAACTGGCGGTCTGCAAGGTGCCGCCAAGGACCTGGGTGTCGCCGCTAAACGTATTGGCCGTGCTGCTCAATACCAAGGTCCCGGTGCCGCGCTTGGTCAGGCCGCCGGTGCCACTGATGTCGTTGGCCCACGTCGAACGCAAGGTCGTGACATTGACATCCACCGTGCCCCAATCGAAGCGTGCCGGCCCCAACACTGCCTTGCCGACGTTGAGCAGGCCGTAGCCGAAGACCGGATCCACGCCCGCAGCCCCCAAGTCGGTGGCGGTTCCCAGCAAGGTCTGGCGCACAAGATCATTGTTGAAATACGGAAATGCCTGCCACACCAGCGCAGCCGCACCGGAGACCAGCGGCGCTGCGAACGAGGTGCCGCTGCCGTAGAAATAACGGACATTGCCGGCAGTGGCGTCCGGGTCGATGAACAGCGAAGTGCCTGGCGCGACCAGGCAGTAGCGCATCGCCACACCACAGGCGTTGGAGTACGACGCCAGTTGCGTCGGGTTGGCGGTATCCAGCGCGCCGACCACCAACCAACCGCGCTCCAGATCGGCCGCCGGCAGCGTCCCGTTCGGGCCAGGCTGACTGGGCAGCGCCGCCGTATCCGAGGGCTGCGAGCGCGATTCATTGCCCGACGCGAACACCACCAGCCCATCGTTGCTGAGGATGAAAGGGCGGTACTCCTGGGCAATCTGATTGGTCACCGTCGGGTCGTTCCAATACAGGCCGCCCCACGAATTGTTCATGATGCGCACACCGGCACTGATCAGATCGGCATGCACCGGCCCCAGACCGAGCGGTCCATCGACCTCGTTGCCGTCGCCGCTGCCGTCATCGTCCGGCGCACGGTCGCTGATGATGCGTGCAGACACCAGGCCCGCACCCGGCGCGATGCCGCCGGGCCATTGCCCGACCGCACGCCCGGCGGCCAGCTCGGCCACCACGGTCCCGTGCCCGACCACATCGCCCACCGCGGTGTTGTTGGTGCGTGGATCCACATAGATGAAGCTGTCGCTGACGCGTCCCTGCAACGCCGGATGATTGGCATTGATGCCGGTATCGATGACACCGATGCGGTACCCCGCGCCGGTAAAGCCAAGCGCCTGTGCCGCACGCGCGTTGGTCAGCGCCAGATGCGCATCGATCGCAGGCTCCGGGGTCGTTGGCGTCGTCACCGGTGGCGGCGGTGATGTTGGCGGCGGAGGCGGTGGTGGCGAGGTCACCGGCGGTGCGGCCGGGGTGCTTTGACGGGCAATGCCCCCGCCGCCGCCGCCACACGCGGTCAACGCAACCGCCAGCGCCGAGGCCAGTACGGTCCTGGCGACGTCTTGCTTCTTCATTGGTGTTCTCCCCGAACCCATTCCATGGATGGGGCCCAATCGGGCCCGAATAATGCTTTGCTTACTTTAAATCGGAAAGCGTGCGCGTGGGGCGCGCGCTGGCGCGGCGCCGCCATGAGGCAGATAATCGTTTCACTTTAAACGGTATCTGCTCATGTCCGACATCGTCATCGTTGCTGCCAAACGTACTGCCATCGGCTCGTTCCTCGGCCAATTCAATGCGGTGCCGGCACCCACGCTCGCCGCGGCTGCTATCCAGGGCGCACTCGCGCAATCGGGCATCGCGCCTGCCGATATTTCCGAAGTCATCGTCGGCTGCGTGCTGCCGGCCAATCTGGGCCAGGCACCTGCGCGTCAGGCCGCGATCGCCGCAGGCATTCCTACCTCGACCGGCGCCACCACCATCAACAAGGTGTGCGGCTCGGGAATGAAGGCGATCATGTTGGGGCACGACCTGATCAAGGCCGGCTCGGCCAGCATCGTGGTGGCCGGCGGCATGGAGTCGATGAGCAATGCCCCGCATCTGCTGCCCAACTCGCGCACCGGCAACCGCTACGGCAATTTTCAGGCGGTCGATCACATGGCCTGGGACGGTCTGACGAATCCGTATGACGGCCAGGCCATGGGCGTGTTCGGCGAAGCCACTGCGGAGAAGTTCGGCTTCAGCCGCGCCGACCAGGATGCGTTCGCCATCGCCTCGGTGGAACGCGCGCAGGCGGCGCAGCGCAGCGGCGCGTTTGCCGACGAAATCGTGCCGGTGACGGTGACCACGCGCAAGGGCGACGTCGTCGTCGACAGCGATGAGCAGCCGGGCAAGTCCGACGTGGCCAAGATTCCGACGCTGAAGCCAGCCTTCAAGAAAGACGGCAGCGTGACCGCGGCCAGTTCCTCGAGTATTTCCGATGGAGCGGCAATCACCGTGCTAATGAGCGCGGACGACGCGCAACGCCGTGGCGTGACGCCGCTGGCACGCATCGTTGGCCATGTCACCCACGCTCAGGAACCGGAGTGGTTCACCACCGCACCGGTCGCTGCGATCCAGTCGCTGGTCAGCAAGCTCGGCTGGCGATTGGACGATGTGGATCTGTTCGAAATCAACGAAGCCTTCGCCGTCGTGGCGATGGCACCGATCAGGCAACTCGGCATCGCGCACGATAAGGTCAATGTGCATGGCGGCGCCTGCGCATTGGGTCATCCGATCGGTGCATCCGGCGCGCGTTTGGTGGTGACATTGGTGAACGCGTTGCGCAGCCGCGGAGGCAAGCGCGGAATCGCCACGCTGTGCATCGGCGGCGGCGAAGCCACTGCCATTGCTATCGAATTGATTTAATTATCTTTAACGGCGATTTTGCAAAACTGAATGCGCGTGCGCTTGACACTTGTCTTGTGGCCGTCATCATGTCGGGGGCGCGCAATAGCGCGTTGCCTAATCTAACGACGAGGATTGAAACAATGACCATTAACAAGCTGCTGATCGCAATGGCTCTGGGCCTGGCCCTGACCGCTTGCTCGAAGCCGGAACAGGCTCAGGACGCTGCTGCTTCGGCTAACGAAGCTGCTGCCGACGCTCAGACCGCTGCCGACCAGGCTGCTGCCTCGGGCTCGCAGTCGGCTGACGCCGCTCAGGCTGCTGCCAACACCGCTGCTGCTTCGGCCGACACCGCTGCTGACGCTGCTCAGGCTGCTTCCGGCGCCGCGACCGACGCTGCTGCTGACCAGGCTGCCGACGCTGCCAAGACGGCTGAAGACACCGCCAAGGCTGCCAAGGACACCGCAGAAGAAGCCAAGAAGTAATCACTTCTTGACTCCAAGCGAGTTCGGAAAAAGCCGCTGGTTTCCAGCGGCTTTTTCTTTGTCTGCCAATCAAGCCTCGCACACCGTGACAGCAGCAAGGACACGAACAACCTGCACGATTGCGTCTGTCTCCCCGGCGGCTGAATGGCCAGCGACGCATTGACGCAGACTGCATCGCCTCCTGCATAAGCTCCGGCTTCCAACACCGGAACAGGAACAGGACCACCCATGAAGACGATCCGCATGCTGTCGTTGAGCGCCATCGCCGCTCTCACCCTTGCTGCCTGTCAGGGCCCGGATGCCGAGCAGGCGCGCCGCGATGCCGCTTCTGCCGCCAAGCACGCCGCCGCCGCGACCGAACAGGCCGCCGACCGTGCGGCAGTGGAAGCGAAGGCCGCAACTGCCGATGCACGCGTGGCTGCGCGCGAGTTGGCCGCAGACGCCAGCCGCGCCACCGCCAATGCGGCCGATGCCACTGCCGACAAGACGCGCGAAATGGCCAACAAGGCCGAACAGAACGCCGACAAGCACGACGCCGACCACGCGCAGCACTGAGTCGCTCCCCTCTCGCAGCACCCGCAACGCGCCGGCCATGTGCCGGCGCGCTTGTCTCGGCCGACGGGTGGCTCGTGTTGTCGAGGCCGGCAGGCTAGCATTCGCATATGTCCTCTTCTTTTACGTCGCGCCGGCGCAACCAGCTGGCGCTGATTTTTTCTGCGCTGATCTTCGTCGTCATCGGAATCGGCATCTTCGTGGGTGCCCGCCGTTCGCTGGCCGACGCTGCGCTGGTGTCGCACACCCACGAGGTGATCGGGCGGGTGGACGAGATCCAGGCGCGCGTGCTCGATGCCGAATCGGCGCAGCGCGGCTTCCTGCTTACCGGCAACGACGCCTACCTGCTGGACTACCAGACCAGTGTCGAACGTCTGCCGATCCTGCTGGACAACCTGCGCCGCCTGATCGTCGACAACCCCGCACAGGAGCAGCACCTGGCGCAGTTGCAACGGCTGGTGGAAACCCGCCTGCGGCAGATTCAGCACGTGCTCGACCTCTATGCGCAAGGTGGGCTGGAGCCGGCACGTGCCGACATCCGGCAGAGCGCATTCCGCACTACCAGCGCCATCCGCGAGCAGGCATTGACGATGGTGCAGCGCGAACAGGAGCTGCTGGCACAACGCGCGCGAAGCAGCGAACAAAGCGCCAACCTGTTGCTGGCACTGGCATTGGCCGGCATTCCGTTCGGGCTGTTGGTGGTGGGCATGGTCTATGCGCTGTTGATGCGCGAACTGCGCCACCGCGCGCAGGCAGAACAGCTGGCGGCGCAGGCCAATCGCGAGTTGGGCGAGAGCATCGAGGCACTGCAGCGCAGTACCGCCGATCTCAACCTGCTCAGCCGTTACACCGGCCTGCTGCAGAGCTGCATCAGTGCCGAAGAAGCGTTGATGGTCAGCAGCCGTACCCTGGCCGGCCTGCTGCCGGGCGTGGCGGGAAGCGTGTACCTGCTGCGCGCCTCGCAGGACCGCGCCGAGGCGATCAGCCACTGGGGCGAGCCGCTGGTGCGCAGCGCGCCGCATCTGTCGCCCGAGCAGTGCTGGGCGCTGCGCCGCGGCCAGCCGCATATCGTCCAAGACCTGGGCCGGGATGCGCTGTGTGCGCATATCGAAGAACCCGCACACGATGCATCCGTCACCACCGCGTGCCTGCCGATGTCGGCGCAAGGCACCCAGCTCGGGTTTCTGTTCCTGTCTGCCGCCGGCCCGGGGCCGATGCCGCGGCTGGAAATCGCCGAGGCGGCCGCCGAACAGTTGTCGTTGGCGCTGAGCAACCTGCGTCTGCGCGAGTCGCTGCGCCGGCAGTCGATCCGCGATGCGCTGACGGGGCTGTATAACCGCCGCTATCTGGAAGAATCGCTGAGCCACGAGTTGGCGCGGTGCGCACGGCGTGGTCTGCCGTTGTCGGTCTTGATGCTGGACGTGGACCATTTCAAGCAGTTCAACGACAGCCAGGGCCATGCCGGCGGCGACCTGTTGCTGGCAGCGGTGGGCGAATTGCTGCTGACCCGCCTGCGCGCCGAGGACGTGGCATGCCGCTACGGCGGTGAGGAATTCACCGTCCTTCTGCCCGAAGCCGATGGCGAAGAAGCCATGCGCGTGGCCGAGCAGATTCGCAGTTACATCGCCGCGCTGGCGGTCAGCGACGGTGCGCGCGCCTTGCCGAAGGTGACTGCCTCGATCGGCGTGGCCAGCTTCCCTGCCGATGGCGAACAGGGTGCGAGCCTGATCCAGAAAGCCGACGCAGCGCTGTATCGTGCCAAGCATGCTGGGCGCAACCGGGTCGAGCGATACGGTGCTGCTACGGACAGTGCGGACTGAAGGCAGCGGACGAGGCCACGGCGGGCAGCCAGGCGCGGCTGCGCACGAAGCCGGGAGGTAGCACGCGGAGACTGCGGCCCTGGTGCGCCGCGCGCACCCACTTGACGGCTGCTCGCAGCGTTTGCCGACAGCTTCGGCGCGCGCGTCGTCCATCCCGGTTTGCGGAGTTCGTCACACAAAAGATCCAGTTGCGCAGCGATAGTCGGCCTCGACCCCTAAAGCGAGGCAGTCCGATGTCGATGTGGCGCGATCAAGGTCCCAATAAGAAAGACGGCGTTCCGGTCACCCCCGAGGTTCCTGCGGCCGATGGCAGGCTCTTCACCGCCGAGGCCAGCCCCGCGCCGCCGGTGCCCGCCGCCGCAGCGCCCAGCGTCGCGCCGGCAGCTGCGGCCACGCAGCGTCACAGCGAAGCGAAAGAGTCGCTGATCGCTGCCGACATCAGCATCGAAGGCAAGATCGAAGGCGCCGGCCATGTGCGTCTGGCCGGCCGCTTCAAGGGCGATGTCAACGTCAAGGGCGATCTGACCATCGAACGCGGCGCCAAGCTCAATGGCGGCGTGCGCGCCAACAAGGTGATCATCGCCGGCGAGCTGGAGGGCAACATCGAATCTGCCGCGCAGGTCGAACTGCAGACGTCCGGTGTGTTGGTCGGCGACGTCAAGGCCGGCAGCCTCACGGTGGCCTCGGGTGCGCGCATGCGCGGCCAGGCCGATTTCGGCTGGGGCGATGATGGCGGCAAGCCGGTCACTGCCAGCAAGCCGGTGGTCAGCGGAGACAGCGACGCCACATGAGTGCACCTCGCCCGGGCACGCCCGGCGCCACGCGCAGCTGCCCGCACTGCAAGGCGACGATCCTGGAAAGCGCCAGCGTCTGCCCTGCGTGCAAGCACCACCTGCGCTTCGATTCGGCGGCTGCGCAACACGCGCAGCCGGCGCCGATCGTGCCGCTCAAGGTCGACGGCACCATCCGCCACCCGGCCGACGGCGATCCGTGGGAATACACGGTGGTGGTGGTGGTGCGCAACGGGAAGGGCGAGGAGATCCGTCGCCAGGTGGTCGATGTCGGCGCCATGCACGG
Organism: Xanthomonas euvesicatoria pv. euvesicatoria; assembly: GCF_020880415.1. GTDB lineage: Bacteria > Pseudomonadota > Gammaproteobacteria > Xanthomonadales > Xanthomonadaceae > Xanthomonas > Xanthomonas euvesicatoria. The sequence goes on from NZ_JAJIUJ010000111.1 coordinate 109,202, forward strand.
CGGCGAAGAACGCGGCTTCACCCTGGCGGTGGAAGCGAGCGCGGTGCGTTCGCCCGGGCGGCGTACGCGGCATTGAGAACAGCTGACAAAACGACTGCGCAGCTGCCAGGCGGGCGCGGCCGGTGCTCGGAATCGGCATGTACCACGCGTACACCGCGGTTCCTTCGTACCGTCCACGCCACCTGACGGCCGCTCGCTACGTTTTGTTGGCCGCTCTGAGGCGTCCACGATCCACGCGGCTGCCAACACTAAACGCGCACTGCCGGACGAACGTGGCGGTGAGTTGATCGGCATGTGCCGTGCGTGCACCCGTAGCCCCTGTGCGCCGTCCACGCCCGTCCGGCGGCTGCTCGCGAGGGAGTGGCACCTGCCGGTAAGCGCGCGCCGCGCGAAGGCACCGCCGCACGCGGTTCCCATTCTCAGGATCTGCACACCGGCTTGGCCAGAGTTGCCGCATGCGCAACGGCAACGATGAGACATCTCACACACGCGGCGATCTGGTGGTGCTCGGGCCGGAGGGCCTGTATTGCCCGCAAGGCGATTTCCATATCGACCCGTGGCGGCCGGTGCCGCGCGCGGTGATTACGCATGGTCACGGCGACCACGCCCGCAGCGGCATGGGCGAGTACCACTGCACGCGCGAGAGCCTGTCCATCCTGCAATGGCGCCTGGGCGAACAGGTCTATCACACGCATGCGGACGGTGAAGCGTTTCAGCTGGGGCGTGCGCGCGTGTCGCTGCATCCGGCCGGACACGTGCTGGGATCGGCGCAGGTGCGCATCGAAGTGGATGGCGAGGTCTGGGTCGCCTCCGGCGACTACAAGCGCCAACCCGACCCCACCTGCAAGCCGTTCGAAGTGGTGCCATGCGACACCTTCATCACCGAAGCGACCTTCGGCCTGCCGGTGTACCGCTGGCCCGACACCTCCCAGGTTGCGGCCGACATTTCTGCCTGGCGCCGCGAATGCGCCGAACGCGGCGAAGCGGCCATCCTGTACTGCTATGCGCTGGGCAAGGCGCAGCGCGTATTGGCCGAATTGCGCGCGTGGGAGACGCAGCCGGCATTGCTGCATGGCGCAGTCGCGGTGGGTGTGGAGGTCTATCGCCAGGTGGGCATCCCGATGCTGGATACCCAGCCGGTCAGCGAGCATGCGCGCGGCGCCGACTATGCCGGGCAGTTGGTCATCGCGCCGCCATCGGCGGCCGGCAGCGCCTGGATCCGCCGTTTTCGCAGCGCACAGCAGGGGTTTGCCTCGGGCTGGATGCGCATCCGCGGCAATCGCCGCAGGCGCAATTACGATCGGGGCTTTGTGGTCTCCGACCATGCCGACTGGCCCGACCTGCTGCGCACCATCGAAGAAACCGGCGCACAGCGCGTCATTGCCACCCATGGCAATACCGATGCATTGATCCAACACTTGCGGGAACGCGGCGTCGCAGCAGAAGCCTTCCGCACCGATTTCGGAGCCGAGGAATGAACCCGCTGCCCGCACGTCGTTACGTTCGCGCGCGTCCGCGCATTCGCTTGAGCGGTGCGCTCGCGTTCCGCCGTCATGCCTTGGCGTTTTGCGTGCATCGCAACGCGCCAGCGGCCACCATCGGCCCACCGCGACCGCTGCGGCGCCCACGCGTGCTTGCCGCGTTTACCCGACGCGCACTGGAGCTGCGTGCTGCCGACAGGCGCGCAGCGACACAGGCGCTGCCGTGAAGCGTTTCGCGGCGTTGTACCGCGCCCTGGACCGCAGCACCGGCACGCTCGACAAGCGCGCTGCGCTGGTTGCGTATTTCCGCGATGCGCCCGCGCTGGACGCGGCATGGGCGCTGTATCTGCTGGCCGGTGGCAAGGTGGCCAGCGCGCGCATGCGCATTGCCAGCAGCGGCGAACTGCGTGAATGGATCACCGACACCGCCGGCGTTGCCGATTGGCTGGTCGCCGACAGCTACGACCATGTCGGCGATCTGGCCGAAACCCTGGCCTTGCTGCTGGACGACCCGGTCGCCGAGGCGGCCGATCTGCCATTGGCAGAATGGATCGAACAGCGGCTGCTGCCGATCGCCAACCAGGACGTGCAAGTCCGCAAGGCCTGCATCGTGCAGGCGTGGCGCAGCCTGGCCTTCGACGAGCGGCTGGTGTTCAACAAGCTGCTGACCGGCGCATTGCGGGTTGGGGTGTCGCAACGGCTCGTGCAGCAGGCGCTGGCCGAATTGTCGGGGGTGGATATCGCGCGCATTGCGCAGCGCATGCTCGGCAGTTGGCGGCCGCATCCCACCTATCTTGCAGACCTGTTGACCAGCGAAGAACTGCCCGGCGACCGCCAGCAGCCCTATCCGTTCTTTCTGGCATCGCCGCTGGAAGCGGAGGTCGACACGCTGGGCGCCATCGACGACTGGCTGCTGGAATGGAAATGGGACGGCATCCGCCTGCAGCTGATTCGCCGCGCCGGCGAAGCGGCGCTGTGGTCGCGCGGCGAAGAGCGTCTGGATGGACGTTTCCCCGAAATCGAACACGCCGCACTGCAATTGCCGGACGGCACCGTCATCGATGGCGAGCTGCTGGCCTGGCAACCCGAACAGCCCCTGCCAATGCCGTTTACCGCGTTGCAGACGCGCATCCAACGGCTCAAGCCCGGGCCCAAGACATTGGCCGCCGCACCTGCGCGCGTGGTGGCCTACGACCTGCTGGAACTGGCGGGCGAAGACCTGCGCGAGCGCCCGTTGCAGGAGCGGCGCGCACTGCTGGAAGGCGTGCTCGCCACGCTGGCAGATCCGCGCATCGTTGCCTCGCCGCTGGTGCAGGTCAGCGATTGGCAGGCCGCAGCGCAGGTGCGCGTGGAAGCGCGCGAACGCGGCGTGGAAGGGCTGATGCTCAAGCGCGCCAGTTCGGTGTATCAATCCGGTCGCCGTCGCGGCGATTGGTGGAAATGGAAGATCGACCCACTGACCATCGACGCGGTGCTGCTGTACGCGCAGGCCGGCCACGGCAGACGCAGCACGCTCTACACCGACTACACCTTCGGGCTATGGCACGAGGGCCAACTGGTGCCGATCGCCAAGGCCTATTCGGGCCTGGACGACAAGGAAATTCTTCAACTGGATCGCTGGATCCGTGCCAACACCACCGAGCGCTTCGGCCCGGTGCGCGCGGTCACCGCCCATCATGTGTTCGAGCTGGGATTTGAAGCGGTGAACCGCAGCGCGCGGCACAAGTCCGGCATCGCGGTGCGCTTCCCGCGCATCCTGCGCTGGCGTCACGACAAGCCGATGGCCGAAGCCGATCATCTGAGCACCCTGCAGGCACTGGCGCGGTGAGCGTCACGCAGCACACGTATGGCACGCCACTGCAACAGTGGCGTGCCTGGTTCGCGCAGCGCGGCTGGGCGCCACTGCCGTTTCAACGCGATGTGTGGAAGCGCTATCTCGACGGCGAATCGGGCCTGCTGCATACGCCCACCGGCAGCGGCAAGACGCTGGCGGCATTTGGCGGGCCGTTACTGGAGGCATTGGCCGCGCGTGGGCGCAAATCCCCGCGCAAACCGGGCAAACCCACCTCCCCTGCGCGCCGCCAGCCGCAACGCAATCTGCAAGTGTTGTGGATCACGCCACTGCGTGCACTGGCCGCCGACACCGCACGCGCGCTGCGCGAGCCGGTGGACGCATTGGGGCTGGATTGGCAGGTGGGCCTGCGTACCGGCGATGCCAGCGCGCGCGACAAGCGGCTGGCACGCAGCGGCAAGCTCGACGTGCTGGTCACCACGCCCGAATCGCTGGCCTTGCTATTGTCGTATCCGGATACCGCGCCGCAGCTGTCGGCATTGCGCTGTGTGATCGTCGACGAATGGCACGAGCTGCTGGGCAACAAGCGCGGCGTGTTGCTGCAATTGTGTCTTGCGCGCTTGCGCGGATGGACGCCGCACCTGCGCATCTGGGGGCTGTCGGCGACGCTGGGGAACTTATCGCAGGCACGCGATGTGCTGTTGCCGCATCGCCCCGAGGCGGCGCTGGTCTCCGGCGTCAAACCGCGCACGATGACGCTTGAAACCTTGCTGCCGGACAGTGGCGAGCGCTTTCCCTGGGCAGGCCACCTTGGTCTGGCGCAACTGGCGCGCGTGCTGCAAAAGATCATGCAACAGCGCACCAGCCTGGTGTTTACCAATACGCGCGCGCAGGCCGAGTTGTGGCATCAGGCCTTGAGCGCGGTGTGGCCGGATGAGTTGGCCACGCTGGCGCTGCATCACGGCTCGCTGGATCCATCGCTACGCGCGGCCGCCGAACGCGGGCTGGCCGACGGCAGCCTGCGCTGCGTGGTGGCCACCTCCAGTCTGGATCTGGGCGTCGACTTCCCGGCCGTGGATCAGGTGCTGCAGGTCGGCAGCCCGAAAGGCATCGCGCGCCTGCTGCAACGCGCCGGGCGCGCACGCCATCGTCCCGGCGAATCCGGGCACGTGGTGTGCGTGCCTTCGCATGCGCTGGAATTGGTCGAATACGCCGCGGCACGTCGCGCGCTGGTGCACGGCCATATCGAAGCGCGTCTACCGCCACGGTTGTCGCTGGACGTACTGGCGCAGCACTGCGTCACCCTCGCCCTCGGCGGCGGCTTCCACGCCGATGCGTTGTTCGAGGAAGTGCGCGGTACCGATGCCTTCGCCGCGCTGGAGAAAACCACCTGGAACGCGGTGCTGGATTTCATCGTGCAAGGCGGCAGCGCGCTGGCGCATTACCCGGACTTCCACAAGGTGGTGCGCGACGACGAGGGTCTGTACCGCGTGATCGACCGACGCGTCGCGCTGCGGCACCGGCTGTCCATCGGCACGATCACCAGCGACGGCAGCGTGCGCGTGCAGTTCCTGCGCGGCGGGCGGCTGGGCGCGGTGGAAGAACAATTCATCGGCCGCCTGCGCCGCGGCGACCGCTTCCAGTTCGCCGGCCGCCTGCTGGAACTGGTGCGCCTGGAAGACATGACCGCCTACGTGCGCGTGGCCAAGGGCGGCAGTGGCGTGGTGCCGAAATGGATGGGCGGGCGCATGCCGTTGTCGTCGGCGCTGGGCCGCGAGGTGGAAGCGGTGTTCGCCGACCCTGGCGATGCGCCGGAGATGCAGGCACTGGCGCCGTTGCTGCACCTGCAGGGCTCGCTTTCTTCGCTGCCGGGGCCGGACCATCTGCTGGTGGAAAGCGTCAAGGCGCGCGACGGCCGCCACGTCTTCGTCTACCCGTTCGCCGGCAGGCAGGTCAACGAAGGCCTGGCCGCGTTGCTCGCGGCACGCTGGGGCCGGCGCCAGCGCAATACCTTCAGCTTCGCTGCCAATGACTATGGATTTGTGCTGTCGCCGGCGCAGGATGTCGACATCGATGCCGATGTACTGCAAGCCCTGCTCTCGCCGGTGGGCCTGTTCGACGATCTGCGCGACAGCCTCAATCTGGGCGAGTTGGCGCGCCGGCAATTTCGCGAGATCGCGCGCGTGGCGGGATTGTTGTCGCCCTCGTTGCCTGGGCGTGCGCCGCGCAGCCTGCGTCAGCTGCAGGCCTCCAGTGGCTTGCTATACGACGTATTGCAACGCTTCGACCCCGATCACCTGCTGCTCGCCCAGGCCGAGCGCGAAGTGTTCGAAGGCCAGCTCGAACTGGCGCGGCTTGCGCATGCGCTGGAAGATTGCGCGCGCCGTGCGTTGCGTCTGTGCAAACCGCGCAGCCTCACTCCATTGTCGTTTCCACTCTGGGCCGAACGCGTGCGCGGGCAACTGAGTACCGAAGACTGGAAGGCGCGCGTCTTGCGCGCTGCCCAACAACTGGAGCGCAAGCATGGGCGATAGCGTGCAGCTGCAGCTGGCCGGCGAAACCGTGGAATTGCTCGGCGAACGCGCGTTGTATCGGCCGGCACAACGTGCGCTGTTGATCGCCGATCTGCATCTGGGCAAGGCCGATGTGTTCCGACGTGCCGGCATCGGCTTGCCGGCCGGCGGCACCGCGCACGATCTGGAGCGGCTGGATGCGTTGCTCGATCAACGCGATGTCCAGGCGCTATGGATTTTGGGCGACCTTTTGCACGGCCCTGCCCCACGCGCGGCCTGGCACCGACGCTGGAGCGCATGGCGCGAACGGCATTGCGCGTTACGCGTGATCGCCATTCGCGGCAATCACGACCGCGCCCTGGCCGGTGCGGAGCTGCACATCGAAGCGGCCGGCGAACAGGTCGAAGATGGCCCGTTCGTGCTGCGCCACGACCCGTTGCCGCATCCCAGCGGCCACGTGCTGTGCGGGCATCTGCATCCATTGGTCAAGCTACCGGGGCTGTCACGGCGCTGGCCGGCGTTCTGGTTGCGCGAGCGCGTCACCATCCTGCCGGCGTTCTCGCAGTTCACCGCAGGCATCGTGCCGACGCTGGCCGAAGGCGAGCGCCTGGTTGCCTGCGTGGAAGGCGATGCGCTGGCACTGCCGATGCGTAGCCAATGACGCACGCACCGGCCGATGCTACGACTGCGCAGCTGCTTCGGCGTTAGCGTCGGCCAGCCGCGCGACTGGTCGCGCCAAAGCCTCGACGAATTCAGGCGCCAGCGCCAGCTTGCCGAACCAACCATGCTGGGTGCCGCTGAGCACGCGCAGCATGTGCCCGCGCCCGCCCGGCACGCGCCCCATCGGGCGTAGCAGCAGGTCGCGGCCATGTGCCCACAGATCGCGTTCGGACTGGAACAGCGGCGTCAGCCAGCGGCTCCAGCGTGATAGATCGCCACGTGCGCCTTGCGTTCGCGCTGGTAGCGCTGCAAGGCAGCGTCCAGATCGGCGCTGGCGCGCAAGGCATCGCGCATCGCCAACGCATCCAGCAGCGCCATGTTCACGCCCTGCCCCAACTGCGGGCTCATCGCATGCGCGGCATCGCCTGCAAGCACGAAACGGCCGCGATGCCAGCGCGACACCACCGCATCGCGATAGCTCGCGCGCGCCAGAGCACCATGCACCTGCACCGTAGCAAGCCGCGCATGCGCCTCTGGCCACATCTGCGCCACCTCATCGCGCCAGGCGGCAATGCCGCGCTGTTCCCACGCAACGAAATCGCTGCACGGCAGGCTCCAGAAAAAACTCAGCCGCGGCGTGTCGTCGCCCGGGCGCGTGCCCACCGGCAACAGGCCGATCATCTTGCGTGCGCCGATATAGCGCTGGCGCAATTCGTCCACAAACGGCCAGTCTTCGCGCGGCAGCAGGCACCACAGCGCTCCCCATGGATACACCCGATCCAGCTGCGTTCCCTGTGCCTGCGCACGCAACGTGGAAGCCGAGCCATCGGCGGCGATAATCAGATCGAAGGGGCCATGCCACTTCCCACGTTGATCCTGCACGCGCACGCCCGCGTGATCGATCGCGGTAATCTGCGTATCCACATGCAGTTGCGCGTGCTGCGGCCAGGCCTCGCGCAGCAGCGTAAACAACGCGCCGCGCTGCATGCCTACACCCATCAGGCGCGTATCCAGATCGCGGTACTGCATGTCCATCACCGCGCCCCCGCACGGCGTGTCGCCATACAAGCGGCGCACCGGCGCGCCATGCGCGAGCGCCTGCGGCAGCAAGCCCATGTTCCAGAGCACCTGCAACCCGCTGGGTTGCAGCAGAAAACCGGCGCCCACCGGCCCGGGTGCAGCTGCGCGCTCGAATACCTCCAGCTGATGCCCATCGGCGCCCAGCAGCACGGCCAATGCCTGCCCCGCGGTTCCGTAGCCCACCACTGCAATACGTAATGCTCGTTGCATCGTCCCTGCTCTGTTTGGCTATTGCTGCCCGCGCACAACCGGCGCAAAAAAACCCCGCCGTGGCGGGGTTTTTCAACCGCACAATCGAGTCAGATTACTCGACCGGCGTGATGTTCGAAGCCTGGGCACCCTTGGGGCCCTGGGTCACGTCATAACTGACGCGCTGGCCTTCCTGCAGGCTGCGGAAGCCCTTGGAATTGATCGCGGAGAAGTGCGCGAAGACATCGGCGCTGCCGTCCTCCGGTGAGATGAAGCCAAATCCCTTGGCGTCGTTGAACCACTTGACGGTACCGTTCGGCATGGTGATGCGAGACCTTTGCAATAATTAATGGGTGGTGTACGGCGGTGCGTACGCGCCGAGTATGCAAAGCTTATGCCCCGATGACAATCACCCGCGTGCAAGTTCGCCAATCAGCTCGGGCAGCCCGGACGACGCCGCATCGACGTTGGCCAAGACTTCGGCCATGGTGATTTCCAGCGCGTCGCCACAGCCGGCCGCCCAGTTGGCCACGATCGCCAAACACGCATATTCCAGGCCTTTTTCGCGCGCCAGGCCCGCTTCGGGCATGCCGGTCATGCCCACCAGATCGCAGCCGTCGCGACGCATGCGTGCGATCTCTGCAACCGTTTCCAGTCGTGGTCCCTGCGTTGCGCCGTAGCAGCCGCCGGCCACCAGCGTGACGCCGGTCACCTTGGCTGCCGCAATGACCTTGCTGCGAAACATCGGCGAATACGGATGGCCGAAATCCACATGCTGTACCTCGCTGCCGGGCTCTTCGCAGAAGGTGGACACGCGGCCCCAGGTGTAATCGATCAACTGATCCGGGCACGCCAACACGCGCGGGCCAAACTGTTCGGTGATACCCCCCACGGTGTTGAGCGCCAGCACGCGCGAGGCGCCGATTTGCTGCAATGCAGCGATGTTTGCGCGGTAATTGACCTTGTGCGGCGGCAGCGAGTGGCCTTCGCCATGGCGTGCCAGGAAGGCGACGCGATGGCCGAGCAGCATGCCGACGCGGATCGGCCCGGACGGCGCGCCATAGGGCGTTTCGACGTCGTGCGACTGCACATCGTCCAGCTGCGCGAGCTTGTAGACACCAGTGCCGCCGATGACGGCCAATGCGATGGAATTTGCGGACACAACCGACCTCTGCAGCGAAAGACATGATGGGGCGCGCAGGCGTGCGCGCCGATCTGCCCGCAACGATGCGGGCATGGATTTCGAGCGTTACTGCTTCATCGCATAGATGGCAGGAATGCCGCGCAACTGCTCGTTGACGTCCATGCCGAAGCCGAACACGTAACGGTCGGGCACTTCCACGCCCACGTAGTCGGCAGTCACGCCCGGCACGCACCGGTCGTGCCGCTTGACGGTCAACACCGCCACGCGCACGTCGGTGGCGCCCTGCTCCAGGCACCACTGGCGCACGCCCTGCAGCGTGTAACCCTCGTCGAGAATGTCGTCGACCAGGATCACGCGGCGGCCGAACAATGCGGTGGCCGGGCGGTGCTTCCACACCAGTTCGCCGCCGGTGGTTTCGCCGCGGTAACGGGTGGCATGCAGGTAATCGAACTGCAGGTCCTGGCCACGTGCGCCCAGCTCCAGCGCCAGCTGGCCGGAGAACGGCAGCGCACCGTGCATGATGGTGAGGTACACCGGCACTTCGCCGGCGTAGTCGCGTGCGATCGCATCGGCGATGGTGGCAACGGCGGCATCGATGGCGGGACGGTCGACCAGCAGATCGGCTTGGGCCAGGGCCTGGGAAATGGTGAGCGTGGACATCAGGCAGTTGTTCCGAAATGGGCAGAAGGAGGAGTGGTAAATGAGGCGTCGGTGCCGGCGAGCAGGCCATCCCAGCCTAGTGCGCCGCGGCCGATCAGGCCGATCAATGCAGCGGTATTGAGGCTGCGGCCCTGCACGGCCTGCAGCGATTCGGCGACCAGCTCCGGATGGCACACCAGCACCACGTCGCAGCCGGCATCCAGATGCGCATGCACCCGGCCCGCCACACCGCCGGCACTGAACGAGGCAGCCATGCCGATGTCGTCGGAAAAGACCACGCCGCAGAAGCCCATCTGGCCGCGCAGGATCTGCTCGATCCAGCGCTGCGAATAGCCGGCCGGCTCCGGCGCGACCTGCGGGTAGACCACGTGCGCCATCATCACGGCGTCGGCGCCGGCCTCGATCCCCGCCACGAACGGCACCAGGTCTTCGGCCTGCAGCACCTCCAGCGGCCGCGGGTCGCTGGCGTGGTCGACATGGGTGTCTTCCAGCACGGTGCCGTGGCCGGGAAAATGCTTGAGCGTGGCGGCCATGCCGGCGCCGTGCAGCGCCTGCACATAAGCACGCGTGAAGGTGGCCACGATCTGCGGGTCGTCGCTGAAGGCGCGATCGCCGATGGCGCGGTTGCCGCGCCCCAGGTCCACCACCGGGGCAAAGCTCAGGTCCACGCCGCTGGCGCGGACCTCGCTGGCCATCAACTGCGCATGCGCGCGCGCGGCGGCCAGTGCAGACTCCGGGTCATGCGCGTACTGCGCACCGAAGCTTTGCAGCGGCGCCAGCGCGCTGAATCCTTCGCGAAACCGCTGCACGCGCCCGCCTTCCTGGTCCACGCAGACCAGCACCGGGCGTGGCGCGGCGGCGCGAATGGCAGCCGACAGCTCGGCCACCTGGGTGCGCGAGGCGAAGTTGCGCTTGAACAGCACCACGCCGGCAACCGCATCGTGCTGCAGCCAATCGCGTTCCTGCGCGCTGAGTTCGGTACCGGCAACGCCGATCAGAAGCATGTTGGGGACTCCCGGGCCAGGCGCCACGGTGGCGCAGCGCGGCATTGTCGCAGATGCGCGTGGCAGCGTCAGATCGCGCATTCAGGTGCGTGCCCTGCGGGCGCGGCGGGCAGGCTTACAGCACCTCGAGGTGGGCGCGCCAATGCGCGGCCTGGGCCTGCACCTGTGCCAGCACTTCGGGGGCCATACCGTCGAGCTGGCGGTACGGCAGCGCCAGGCGTTCGTTGGCGCCCAACAGCAGGCGCTGGCGCTGCAGAAAGTCCCAGTACAACGCGTTGTACGGGCAGGCGTTCGGCCCGACCCGCAACTTGCGCTGATACCGGCAACCACCGCAGTAATCGCTCATGCGATCGATATAGGCCGCACCGCTGATATACGGCTTGCTGCCGAGCAGGCCGCCATCGGCGAACTGGCTCATGCCCACCGTATTGGGCAGCTCCACCCACTCGAAGGCGTCGATATACACGCCCAGGTACCAGCGATGCAGCGCCTGCGGGTCCAGCCCCGCCAGCAGCGCAAAATTACCGATCACCATCAGCCGCTGGATGTGATGCGCATGCGCATTGGCCAACGAATTGCCGATCGCATCTGCCAGGCAGCGCATGCCGATCTGCCCGTCCCAGAACCAGTGTGGCAGCGCTGCATGCTGATCGAGATGATTCGAGTCCGCATAGCCGGGCATCTGCGACCAATACACACCGCGCACGTACTCGCGCCAGCCCAGAATCTGCCGGATGAAGCCTTCCACCGCCGCCAACGGCGCATGCCCTTGCCGCCATGCCGCTTCGGCGCGCGCGATCACTTCGCGCGGGTGCAGCATCTTGACGTTGAGCGCGAACGAAAGCAGCGAATGGAACAGGCGCGGGCTACGCGTGCTCATCGCATCTTCGTAGCGGCCGAAATTGGGCAATGCATGCGCGATGAAAGCGTCCAGATGCTGCAAGGCTTCGTCGCGATCCAGCGGCCATGGCAGGGCGTGCGCATTCGGTGCGCCAAAACTGCGCACCCCGGCGGCTTCGATCGTGCGCCACAGCGCGCTGTGGTCGTGGGTCGTGCGCCAATCCTGTGGGGCAGGCGGGTCGCCCGGCCACGGCGCACGGTTGTCGTGATCGAAGTTCCAGCGCCCGCCTTCCGGCTCGCCCGCGGCATCGAGCAGGATGCCATGCTGGCGCCGCATGCGCCGATAAAACACTTCCATGCGCCACGGGCTGCCGGCGCGAAAACAGCCGGCGACTTCACTGCGTGCGGTCAAAAAATGTTCGCTGCCGAGCATGCGCGTGGCAAAGGGCTGCGCGGCGCTCCAGTGCTGTAGTGCTTCGTCCAGCCGCCATTCGTCTGGGGCCTGGTACTCCAGATGGCCGGCGCGGTAATGCGCCATCAACGCCTCGAGGTTGTGCGGGATCGACTGCCGGTTGCTGGCATTGTCGATGGTCACATAGCGCACCCGATGCCCGGCACGCCGCAGGCCCGCAGCGAACGCGCGCATGGCCGCGAAGATCGCCAGGACCTTCTGCGCGTGATGCAGCACGTAGTCGGTTTCCTGCCGCACTTCCATCAATACATAGACCACGCCTGCATCGCGCGTCGCGAACCAGCTGTGGTGCGGATCGAGCTGGTCGCCCAGAACCAAACGCAGCGTATGGGCCGGCGTTTGTGGGGTGGTTTGCGCGACAAGTGCGCTGGAATCATGCATCAAAGTGACGCCCGATGATGCGGGGCGCATGGGCGCGTCCGTGCCGACGCGGCGCATGGGCATGCCTTGGACCCGAAAAAAACACTCGAATCACCGGCAACGCATGCACCAACGACTGCCATGACCGCGGTATGGACTTGCATCGCACTGCCCTTTAGTTCTGCGCTGCCTGGCACAGCGTCAGTGGCCAGCGCTGTACAGCACATCGCCGGCAGACACGCGCCGGGCCAATGCCATTGCGCTCTGCCATGCGCCCTCCACCTTGCCGCCGGCCAGCCAGTCGCCGCACATGCCCAAGCCCAGCTGCGCATCCCAGACGCAGCCAAGCTGCAATGCCGGGTCGCTACTGGCAACCTTCCAAAAAAAAGCATCGCAGGACTGCGGCACTGGCAACCCGAGCGCTGCAAGCTCCGGCACCAGGCTGGCGCTGACGTGCCCAGGCATGGCATCGCAGTGCGCCTGGCTCCACTCGGCCGTTGCATGCGCCAGCCAGTTCTCCGCACCCGCACGCGCAGGCTTGCTGGAGTTGCGCGCCACCCAGCGTAACGCGCCGGCATTGACGAACAGCGCGTCGTAGCCCGGATCGATGGGCGCATCGAAGTGCGCCATCACCGCCAACGCAGGCGCAGCCTGCGCGAGTAACCCAGCCGCACTCGGCGCCGGGACGGCCAGCAACACCGTATCGAACAGATGCTCTGCAGCATCTTGCGACACCGACAGGCGCCATCCCTGCCGGCTGCGCTGCAGCGCGCGCACCTCGGCACTCAAACGCACATCCAGCTGCGCGGCAAGCGTACGCGCCGGCGCGGTCATCTCGGACACACCCACGTAGCGCATCAGCGCGCTCTGGGATCGGCGCAACTGCGTGCCGTCCCAGCTTGCGATACGCGCCTGCCAGGGCGCGGCAATACCGGCATCGATCCAGGCATCCACGACCGCTGCAAATGCAGGATCGCGCGCGGTGAAATACTGCGCTCCGTGATCGCATTGCCACTGCTCGGCGCTGTAGTGGCGCATGCGGCCGCCCGGGGTCTGCGCCTGATCGAACACCGTCACTGCATGGCCTTCCATCTGCAGTTGCTGCGCGCAGGCCAACCCGGCCAGCCCGGCGCCGATCACGGCGATCGTCTGCGCGCGGTCGGGCAGTGTCATGCCATCGCGCACGTGCCGGTGCATGCGGCAGGCATGCGGGTCACACCACGCAGCCGTCAGGCCCGCAGGCATCGGGCCCGCCGACGGGCGTCGATTCGGCCGCCAACTGCAGCAGCGCCTGCGCAAAACTTTCCGGCGGTTGCGCGCCCTGGATCAGCGCACGGCCGTCGATCACGAAACTAGGCACTGCACGGATGCCCAACGCGGCGGCCTGCGCTAGCTGCGCTTGCACCTCGACGGTGCCTTCGTCCGATTCCAGCATCGCCTGCACACGCGCCGCCGTAAGGCCACCGGCCTCACCGGCACGCACCAGCGTGTCGAACGCGCCCACGTTTTGGCCTTCGGCAAAATGCGCATGGAACAGCGCTTCCATGACCGCATCCACATCGCCCTCGTGGCTGGCCAGCCAGATCAAACGATGCGCACGCAGGGTGCTGACCTGCACCTGCCCACGGCCGAAATCCAGCGGCAAGCCTTCCGCCTGCGCGGTGGCCTGGGTCTGCGCCAGGATCTGTTCGACGCGTGCCGTACCGCCGAACTTCGACGCCAGGGCCGCGCGCAATGGCGTGGGCTCCAGGCCGGCATCCGGATCAAGCTGGAACGCGTGGTAATGAATGTCCAAGGCCGGCGCCTGCGCGCCAAGTGCCGCAAGGGCGGCCTGGAAACGGCGTTTGCCGATCCAGCACCAGGGGCACACTACGTCGGACCAGATGTCGATGCGCATGAGCTGGGATTCGTTTGTGGGATGGGATTGGGATTTGCAGAGCATAGACGGGATTCTGCAATCGCAAAGCGTTCGCCAGTGCCGAAACCGGGGAGCGATGATCAAGCGTTGCAAGGCGGCCTGGCGCCGCGCACTCATCTGTTCTACGCATCAGCGATCCACCTCACGCATCAGGCCTCCAAGGCACCGGGCTGCGTGTCCGCCTTTGCGAGTCCAGATCCCGCATCACAAATCCTCTTTCCACTGCTTGAATGGATGCGAGGCCAGGGCCAGGTTGTAATAGCGCACGTCGTCGGTGACTTCGGTCCCAATCCATTCCGGCGTGGCGAATGCTTCGTCGGAGCGTTCGAGTTCGATCTCGGCCACGATCAGGCCGGCGTTGTCGCCGAGGAATTCGTCCACTTCCCACACATGTCCCTGGTAGGCGACCAGATGCCGGCGTTTGTCGATCAGGCCGCCTACGCACAGCGCCAGCAATGCGCGTGCATCAGCCAGTGGAATCGGATATTCGAACTCCTGCCGCGTATGCCCTACCTCGCGCGATTTTAGATTGAGAAATGCGCTTTCGCCCTGAATCCGCACCCGTACCGAGGCATTTTGCGTGCCACTGCGCAGCGCCGCCTGGTCGTTGATATAGCCCTGCGCCATCGGAATCACCGCATGCGCGGCGTCGCGCCAGCCATCGCCGGTAACCAGGAATTTGCGTTCGATTTCTACAGGCATGGGAATCGGGAATCGAGAGTCGGGAATGGCAAAAGCATAAGCCGTTCGCCGTTACGATTCCCGATTGCCTCCTCCTGATTCACCGCCTCTCAAACACCGCAATGCTTTCCACGTGCGCGGTGTGCGGGAACATGTCCATCGCGCCTGCGCAGACCAGCGTGAAGCCCTGATCGTTGACCAGATAGCCGGCGTCGCGCGCCAGCGAGCCCGGGTGGCAACTCACATAGACGATGCGATCGAACGTTTTCAACGGCAGCTGCTGCAGCACTTCCAGGGCGCCGGAGCGCGGCGGGTCCAGCAGCAGCTTGTCGAAGCCCTGGCGCATCCAGGGTGCGCTGCGCTGATCCTGGGTCAGGTCGGCGGCGTGGAACTGCGCATTGTCCAGGCCATTGCGCTGGGCGTTCTCTTTGGCCCGTGCCACAAGTCCGGCGTCACCTTCCACCCCCACCACCTCACGCACCACGCGCGCCAGCGGCAGGGTGAAGTTGCCCAGGCCGCAGAACAGGTCCAGCACGCGGTCGTCGGGCTTGGCCTCCAGCAGTGCGACCGCATGGGCGATCATCTTCTGATTGAGCGACGCGTTGACTTGAATGAAATCCAGCGGCCGGAACGCCAGTTCCACCTCCCACTGCGGCAAGCGGAACGATAGCGGCACGTCCTGCGGCCACAGCGGATGCACGCTGTCCACCCCGCCGGGCTGCAGGAAAATCGCAAAGCCGTGCTCCTGGGCAAAGGCGACCCAGGCCTGGCGATCGCGCTCGCTGAGCGGCTGCATATGCCGAATGGTCAAGGCCACCGCATCGTCGCCGGCGATGAATTCGATCTGCGGAATGTCGCGCTTGCCGTCCATGCCTTCGATCAGCGCGGCAAACAAGGGGATCTTCTCGCCGATCTGCGGAATCACCGTGTAGCAGATCGACAGATCGGCCACGAACCGCGGGTCCAGCTCACGAAAGCCGACCAAGGTCTTGTCCTTCTTCTCGACGCGACGCACCGAGAACCTGCCCTTGCGCCGATACCCCCAGTTGTCGCCGGTCAGCGCGGGCAGCACGGCTTGCGGAGTGACGTGACCGATACGTTCCAGGTTGTCCATCAGCACGCGCTGTTTGGCCACGATCTGCTGCGACTCCTCCAGATGCTGCAACACGCAGCCCGCGCAGACGCCAAAGTGCGGGCAGCGCGGGGTGACCCGCTGCGGCGATGCCTCCAGCACCTCCACGGTCTTGGCCTCATCGAAATGCCGGCTACGGGCGGTGGGTTCGGCGCGCACCAACTCGCCCGGCAAGGCGCCGCTGATGAAGGTGACCTTGCCGCCCTCGCCGTCGCGGCGGGCGACCCCGCGGCCGTCATGGCTCAGGTCGGTGACCGCGGTCTGGAAGGGGGTACGGTCGAGACGGTTTCGGGTTCTGGCCACGTGGCGACAAGCTGCGGGCAAAAAGGGTGCGTATTGTCGCAGATGCGACCGACGGAGGCCGCGCCGGTCAGCGCAACAATTGTCGCGCCCCGCAAACACAGGCAAACTTCCGCTGCGCGCGACAAATCAGGACGCGGCATCGCTGACAAGGAGGCAGCATGAACATGGCCACACGCCAGGAACCCCACCCACGCCTACTGCTGGTGGAAGACGACCCGATCAGCCGCGGGTTCTTGCAGGCTGTGCTTGAAAGTCTTCCGGCCACGGTCGACTGTGCCGATTCCCTTTCTTCCGCACTCGACCGCGCGCGCGAACGTCGCCACGACCTCTGGCTGATCGACGTCAACCTCCCCGATGGCACCGGTAGCGGGCTACTGCGTGCATTGCGCCTGCTGCACCCGGACGTGCCGGCACTGGCGCACACCGCCGACGCGACCATGTCGATGCAGCACAGCCTGCAGTCCGACGGGTTCCTGGAAATGCTGGTCAAACCAATGACCTCCGAGCGCCTGCTGCAGGCGGTGCGGCGCGGCCTGGCACGCGGTCGCTACAGCGTGGCCCCGGTGGGCGTGCTGGACATCGCCGCCAGCGACTGGGACGAGACCGCTGCGCTGAGCGCGCTCAACGGCCAGCAGCATCATCTCAATGCCCTGCGCGAGCTGTTCCTGGCCGAGCTGCCGGGCACCCGGGATGCGGTGGATTCGGCCTTGCAGATCAGCGACGAACAGGCACTGCGCAGCCATCTTCATCGGTTGCAGGCCAGCTGTGGCTTCGTCGGCGCGGCGCGGCTTGCCGGCGCAGTGCGCCTGCTGCGCGGCGACCCGCACTCGCGGACCGCACGCACCCAATTCCACGCGGCGGTGGCTGCATTGCTGCATTGAGCGAATCGAGCGCAGCACCTCCTTGCCAGAGGAGGTGTGCCAGACGCCGGCGTCGGTGCGCTTCCGGCTCGCCGCCGCGGTCGATGCATCGTCGTCCTGCCGATCGAGCTGCGTATGGCAGGCAGCACCGGCTCCAGTTGCTGGCGTTTGACTGCCTGGATGATCTACAGCTCGACGCAGGGCATATGCAGTTGCTGCTCGCCCGGTCCATGTCGGTGACGAGAGTGGCGCTCGTGGTCGAGGGCAGGCGAAGGGCTTTATAAACCGACGGGCACGGGTGCTGTCTGCCGGTTTTCCGAGCGCCCGCTTCGCTCAATTCGCTGCTGGCTCGTGGGATCGCCGGTCGCTGCTGGACTTTTGTCCAGCGCTATCACGCATGGGCCTCCAGCACTCCGCGCCATTAGCGGCGGCGCGCCAGGTCCTCGAGCATTTGCCAGGATTTCAGACCACGCCCGCCCAGATGGTGCAGCAGTACCCCGCGCATGCTGCGCCGCAGGCCTGGCATGTCGTCGGCATCCGGCATGACGTCTTCGCCCAGCGCCAGCAGCGCCGCACCGGTGACGGTTTCGCGGCGGTCCTGGGCTAGCCGTTCGCTCAACACGCGCAAGGCGCCCTCCTGCGGATCCAGCCGATACCGCGCCGCCGGGTCGATCGGCTGCCCGTCGCTGTCATGCTGCAGATCGAAGGCGAACCCCAGCCCGTCCAGCACGTCGCGCTCGAACCGGCGCAGCCCCCACGCCAACGGCAGATCGGACGCCAGGTAAGTACGTGCCTGCGCATAACAGGCATAAAGTTCGGGCACCGGATCGTTACGCGGGGCCAGGCGCAGCAGCAATTCGCTGATATAAAAACCAGCCAGCATGGTGTCGCCGACCAGTCGCGGCGCGGTGTCCAGCGCTTCGGCCTGGCGCAGCTGGGCCAGCTCGCCGCGCTGCACGGCACTGAACTGGATCAGCTGCAAGGGCTGCAAGGCCGCGCGCAGCGCCTGCTTGCGCGGCCCCTGCACACCGCGCGCCAGCAGTCCCACCCGCCCGTGCTGCTCGGTCAGCACTTCCACCAGCAGGCTGGTCTCGCGCCAGGCCCGTACGTGCAAGACGAACCCGCGCTCGTGCTCGATCAGCATCTTAGGTCCATGCGTTGCAGCCCTCGATCAGCCGAAGCCGTGCAGGACCATCCCATTCCCAGGAACCAGGGTCCTCACGCAGCCGTACGTCCCACATGCCGAAGACGGTCAAGAAGGACACACGACACAGGATTCCGCTACGACATGCCATCTGCAGCAATACACTGCCTCAATCGATCTCTGGCTTGATGACCATCGTGCCACTCGATTTCGAACACCTGCTTTTTATCGATAAGTAACCTGTAATGCGCCTTGTCCTCTATCCCGCCAAGCAATCCCTCGGCACTGGGGACTGCGAACGCAATCGTGGCTAAATCCGTGCCTGGAGTGAGGTAGTGAAACGCGCGCACGGTTTGCGGCCTTCCGTCGCCATCGTCCAGAGTGACTTTGATCACACCGTCTTTCTTAGGCTGCGGTAACCCGGCTCCAGTGAACGCCATCGTTGCACGGCGATAGTCACCCGCAGGGCCGGCCAGGGTCACGAGGCCCTGCAGATTACCGTAGGCCGCAACGCAGTTATCGCCAGGTTTCGAACCTGCACGGGGCTCGAAATGCTGCCAATAGCCATCACGGAAACGCCGATAATTCGGATCGCTCGCGAGCTTGGCTTTCTCGCTCAATAGCATCTGAGCCATACCCAGGGCAGCGGTTGCCCGTGCCTTCAACGGATCAGGTTCTGGCTGCGCCGCAGCTGTTGAGGCGGCATCGTCACGAACACATAGAGGTGTAGGCGCGACACCAGGCCCACCCGGTGCCATCCCCACCCTTCGCTCACCTGATCCGGCCGAATTTGAGCATGGAAAGGTCTGTGCATGACTGGCAAACGGCAGCAACAACAAAAACAGCGCCGCAAATAGCGTCCGACTCGCATCCCAGGACTGCATACCGCAAAAGTTCGTCTTACTGCACCACATTGTGAACCTCCTTGTTTTTACCGAAATTATTCGCTGTAGCCGAACGCCTTCAGCGCAGCCTCGTCGTCCGACCAGCCTTCGCGCACGCGCACCCAGGTTTCCAGGAACACCTTGGCACCGAACAGGCGCTCCATCTGCAGGCGCGCCTTGCCGCCGATTTCTTTCAAACGGGTGCCGCCCTTGCCGATCACGATGGCCTTCTGGCCTTCGCGCTCGACCCAGATCACCGCACCGATGCGCAGCAGCGCCCCATCTTCGGCGAAGCGCTCGATCTCGACGGTGGTGGCGTACGGCAGCTCTTCGCCGAGCTGACGCATCAGCTGTTCCCGCACCAGTTCGCCAGCCAAAAAGCGCTGGCTGCGGTCGGTGATCTCGTCTTCGCCAAACATCGCCTCGGCTTCGGGCACGAGCTTGAGCAGGTCGCCGACCAACGCGTCCAGGCCCTTGCGCTTGAGCGCGGACACCGGATGCACGGCGGCGAAGGTGCGCCCCTCGCTGACCTGGGCCAGGAACGGGAACAGCGCGGTCTTGTCCTTGAGCCGGTCGACCTTGTTGACCACCAGCACCACCGGCACGCCGGCGTCGCTGAGCACGCGGAACGCCAGCGTGTCTTCCTCGTCCCAGCGGCCGGCTTCAATCACCAGGACCGCCGCGTCCACGCCCTCGAGCGAGCCGCGCGCAGCGCGATTCATCACCCGGTTCATTGCGCGCTTCTGCTCGCGGTGCAAGCCCGGTGTGTCGACCAGCACCAGCTGCCCTTCCGGGAAGGTGGCGATGCCCAGCAACCGATGACGCGTGGTCTGCGGCCGGTTGGAGACGATGCTGACCTTCGCGCCGACCAGGGCGTTGGTCAGGGTGGACTTGCCGACGTTGGGCCGGCCGATCACCGCAACGCTACCGCTGCGGTGGGGGGAAGAGGTTTCGCTCACGTGTTTGAATCCAGTTGTGCGATGACAAGAGTCGCCGCCTGTTGCTCTGCGAGGCGACGCGAAGTGCCCTGGCCCTCGGCGCGGGCGACGGGCTGCTCCAGAATGCAGGCGACGTGGAACTGCTTGGCATGCTCGTCGCCGCTCTCGCTGATCAGCGCGTAGGTGGGCAGCGGCAGTTGCCGTGCCTGCAGCCATTCCTGCAGCCGGGTCTTGGGATCCTTTTCTGCCTTGCCCACCGGCAATGCCGCCAGCGACGCTTCGAACCACGGCAGCACCACTGCACGGCAACGCTCGAAACCGCAGTCCAGATAGATGGCTGCGACGATCGCCTCGACCGCATCGGCCAGGATCGAATCGCGCCGGTGACCTCCGGATTTCAGCTCGCCTGGCCCCAGCGTGAGGCGCTCGCCGAGGTTCAACGTGCGTCCGATCACTGCCAGCGCACCTTCGCGCACGAGCTCGGCACGTGCACGGGTCAATGCGCCTTCGTCGGCCTTGGGCCACCGTTGATACAGCGCCTCGGCGATCAGCAGGTTGACGATGCCGTCGCCGAGAAATTCCAGTCGCTCGTTATGCGGCGTCCCGGCGCTGCGATGCCGCAGCGCCCGGGCGAGCAGAGCCGGATCGGCGAATGCGTGCCCGATCGGATCACCGCGTTGGAAGGTTCTATTCGACACCGCGCTTCGTCAGATCCTGTGCCGTATCGAACTTGCCAACCACATCCAGATTGCCAACCAGCTCGCGGCGGACTTCGTAATTGACCTTCATGCGCCAGCCGCCTTCGATCCGCTCGAACTTGACGTCTTCCTTTTTGACATTTTCAGAATAGTTGATGTACAGGCGCTTGAAGAACATGTCCTGCAACTTGGACGGATCCATGTCGGAAGTGCCTGCTTCATTTGCCAAGCCCTTCATCGACGTACGCACTGCGTAATATTCCTGATACATCGGGAACAGCTTCATCCCGATGTACAAACCGAACCCCACTACCGCCAGCACCACCACGAACGACGTCAACGTCATACCGCTTTGCTTGCGCTTCATTGTGCTTCCCCTGGCACGCCGTGCGTGCATTTACTGGATTCCAGTCCCGATCCGCGATGGATCGAAACTCCCCTTGCAGAACCACCCTTCGCAATTGAGCCAGATCAGGAACGCCTTGCCGCGCAGATTGGCTTCCGGCAGAAAGTGCGTCTGGGTCCAGAACCGACTGTCCTCGCTGTTGTCGCGATTATCCCCCATCACGAAATAGCTGTCCGCCGGTACGGTCCAGTCGCCCTGCCCGGCCGGCATGTTGCGGTCCAGCCATTCCAGCACGGTGTGCGTGCGGCCCGGCAGGTCCTCGACCAGCAGCGTGGTGCCGGTCATCTCGGCGCCCTTGCCCTTGCCGATGTACTCGCCCTTGACCGTGTAATGCATCGGCTTGTCGTTGATGTACAGCGTATCGCCGTGGAAGCCGATCCTGTCGCCCGGCAGGCCAACCACGCGCTTGATCCAGTTCTGGTCCGGCGCGTGCGGCGGCTTGAACACCACCACGTCGCCGCGCTTGGGCTCGCCGGTGGGAATGAACTTGGTATTGGTGATCGGCAGACGGAAGCCGTAGGCGAACTTGTTGACCAGGATGAAATCGCCGATCAGCAGGTTGGGCATCATCGAACTGGACGGAATCTTGTACGGCTCGGCCACGAAGCTGCGCAGGATCAGCACCACCGCCAGCACCGGGAAAAAGGCGCGCGAGTAATCGATGATCGCCGGCTCGCTGTCCAGCAACCCGGCACGCGCCGCACGGCGCTTGGCCAGAAACAGCTTGTCCAGCAGCCAGATGAAGCCGCTGCCCAGCGTCAGGACAACCAGGATGATTTCAAACCATTTCATTGATGTTCCTTCGGAACGGGATTCGAGATTTGAGATTGGGGATTAGTAAGAGCAAGAGGATGGGCAAGCCGTTGCCAATCCCGAATGACGAATCCCGAATCCCTGCTACTTGTCCATCTGCAGGACGGCCAGGAAGGCTTCCTGTGGAATCTCCACGCGGCCGACCTGCTTCATGCGTTTCTTGCCTTCCTTCTGCTTCTCCAGCAGCTTTTTCTTGCGCGAAACGTCGCCACCATAGCACTTGGCCAGCACGTTCTTGCGCATCGCCTTGACCGTGGAGCGCGAGATGATCTGCGAGCCGATCGCGGCCTGAATCGCCACGTCGAACATCTGCCGGGGAATCAGGTCTTTCATCTTTTCGCACAGCTCGCGGCCGCGACGATCGGCGTGGCTGCGGTGCACGATCAACGACAACGCGTCGACCTTGTCGCCGTTGATCAGCACATCCACGCGCACGAACGGGCCGGCATCGAATCGCACGAAGTGGTAATCCAGCGAGGCATAGCCACGGCTGACCGACTTGAGCTTGTCGAAGAAATCCAGCACCACTTCGGCCATCGGCAGCTCATAGCTGATCTGTACCTGGCTGCCCAGGTAGTTGATGCCGATCTGGGTGCCGCGCTTTTCCTCGCACAACTTGATGATGTTGCCGATGTACTCCTCGGGCGTGAGGACGTTGGCGCGAATGATGGGCTCGCGGATTTCCTGCACCAGGTTCAACTGCGGCAACTTGGCCGGGTTGTCCATGTTGATGACCGTGCCATCGGTCTTGAGCACTTCATACACCACGGTGGGGGCGGTGCTGATCAGGTCCAGGTTGTACTCGCGCTCCAGGCGCTCCTGCACGATTTCCATGTGCAGCATGCCCAAAAAGCCGCAGCGGAAGCCGAAGCCCATCGCTTCGGAGCTTTCCGGCTCGAAGCGCAGCGCGGCATCGTTCAAGCGCAACTTGTCCAACGCTTCGCGCAGATCCGGGTAATCCTCTGCATCGACCGGGAACAGGCCGGCGAACACGCGCGGCTGCATTTCCTGGAAGCCGGGCAAGGCATGCGGCGCCGGATCGCCGGCCAGGGTCAGGGTGTCGCCGACCGGGGCGCCGTGCACGTCCTTGATGGACGCGTTGATCCAGCCCACTTCGCCGGCGCCCAGCGCGGGCAGTTCCTTACGCTTGGGGGTGAACACGCCAACCTTGTCGACCAGATGAGTGCGCCCGGTAGACATCACCAGGATCTTGCTGCCGGGCTTGATTTCGCCCTGCATCACGCGCACCAGCGAGACCACGCCCAGGTAGTTGTCGAACCAGGAATCGATGATCAACGCCTGCAGCTTGTCGGTCTCGCGCGGCTTCGGCGGCGGGATGCGATGCACGATCGCTTCCAGCACCAGATCGATGTTCAGACCGGTCTTGGCGCTGACAGCTACCGCGTCTTCGGCATCGATGCCGATCACCGCTTCGATCTCGGCCTTGGCGCGGTCGACATCGGCGGTGGGCAGGTCGATCTTGTTCAGCACCGGCACCACTTCCAGCCCCTGCTCCACCGCGGTATAGCAGTTGGCCACCGACTGCGCTTCCACGCCCTGCGCGGCATCCACCACCAGCAGCGCACCTTCGCATGCAGCCAGCGAGCGGCTGACTTCGTAGGAGAAGTCGACGTGCCCGGGGGTGTCGATGAAATTCAGGTGGTAGGTCTGCCCGTCCTTTGCCGTGTACGGCAGGGACACCGACTGCGCCTTGATGGTGATGCCGCGTTCGCGCTCGATCGGGTTGGAGTCGAGCACCTGGGCTTCCATCTCGCGCGCCTGCAAGCCGCCGCACAGCTGGATGATGCGGTCGGCCAGGGTGGATTTGCCGTGGTCGACGTGGGCAATGATGGAGAAGTTGCGGATATTCCGCATTGAATCAGAGGACATTGAGGTGGGCGCCGGCGCAGCCGTCGTCAGGGTAACGCAGCATTATCGCACGGCCGACCCCTCTGGGGCCGGGAATTGGGAATCGGGATTCGGGAATCGCAAAAGCAGGGGGGCCGCGTAGCGCGGACCCGCTGCTGCCAATCCCGAATCCCAAATCCCCAATCCCGGCCGCCCTTAGCCGCCGGCCTTCAAGGCCACGTAGCTGGTTGCCTTGCCGTCAGTCACCAGCAGCATGACCACGTCGCCCTTCTTGTAGCTGGACAGGGCGCGGTTGAGTTCGGCGACGCTGCCGACCTTGGTCCGGCCGACGCGGGCGATGATCAGGCCCGGCGACAGCGGCGGCTGGGTGCTGCGCGCCGCCGCGCCGGTGACCGCCGCAATGCGCACGCCCTCGCCCGCCTCCAGGCCCAGGCGGCTGCGCTCGGCGGCGGTCAGGTCGGCAACTTGCAGGCCGAGCAATTCCACGCTGGCCGGAGCGCTGGGC
Organism: Xanthomonas euvesicatoria pv. euvesicatoria; assembly: GCF_020880415.1. GTDB lineage: Bacteria > Pseudomonadota > Gammaproteobacteria > Xanthomonadales > Xanthomonadaceae > Xanthomonas > Xanthomonas euvesicatoria. Next base: position 133,548 of record NZ_JAJIUJ010000111.1, read on the forward strand.
TTGGCCTCATCGGCGGCGGTGCGCGGTGCGGCGTTCTCGCCGCCGTCCTGCAGCGGTGCAAGGGTGACCGTCACCTTGCGCGGTTTGCCGTCGCGCAAGACGTCCAGGGTTACCTTGGTGCCAGGCGCCATCAGCCCGATCATTGGCGGCAGATCGCTGGCGACGTCGATCGACTTGCCATTCACTGCACGAATCACGTCGCCCACCTCAATGCCGGCCTTGGCTGCCGGGCTACCGGCCGGGATGTCGTTGACCAAGGCACCACGGCTGTCCGGCAAGCCCAGGCCCTGGGCCTTGAGCGAGTCGATCGGGCCGACCGCCACGCCCAGCATGCCGCGACTCACGTGGCCGGTGGCCTTGATCTGCTCGGCCGCGCTGAAGGCCAGGTCGATCGGGATCGCGAAACTGATGCCCATGTATCCGCCCGACGCGGAGAAGATCTGCGAATTGATGCCGACCACCTCGCCACGCGTATTGAGCAGCGGGCCGCCGGAATTGCCCTGGTTGATCGCCACGTCGGTCTGGATGAAGGGCACGTAGCGCTGGTCGGCGTAGGGATTGCTACGGCCGGTGGCGCTGACGATGCCGGCGGTGACCGAGTGATCCAGACCGAACGGCGAGCCGATCGCCACCACCCACTGCCCCGGCTTGAGCGTGTTGGAATCGCCCAGGCGCACGGTCGGCAGGCCCTTGGCCTCGATCTTCAGCAGCGCCACGTCGTATTGCTCGTCACTCCCCACCACCTTGGCCTTGAATTCGCGGCGGTCGGTGAGCTTGACGGTCACCTCGCTGGCGCCATCGACCACGTGGTGATTGGTCAGCACATAGCCATCGGCCGAGATGATGAAGCCCGAGCCCATCGACTTGCCGGCGATGCCGCCGTCGTCATCGCCGCCACCCGGCCCCTGCCGCGGACCGCCCGGCATCTGGAAATCCGGCCCGAAGAAGCGGCGGAAGAATTCCGGCATCTGATCGTCATCCGGCATTGCACCGCCACCGCGACCACCCGGGCCGCTGCGCTGCTGACGCGCCATGGCGTCCTTGCGGGTGATGGTGGTTTCGATATTGACCACGCCCGGGCCGACCTGCTCGACCAGATTGGTGAAGTCCGGCAGCCCCGCCACCAGCTGCGGCGCCGGCGTGGCACTGCGGTTGGCGGCAATCGGGGCGAGGTCCTTGGCAGCAGGTGCGGGCTGCTGCGCGCAGGCGGCCAGCGGCAGGGTCATGGCGATCAGGCCGAACATCTGGTTGCGGATGCGATGGTTCATCAGGTTGCCTCCGATGGCAGGGCGACAGGGGCCAGAACCCGCGTAGCAACACGGGCCCGGCACGATAACGGGAGGGAGATTGCCGAACGGATGAAGGCCGGCGACAGGGTCAGTCCTGCGGGGCCTGCGCCGACGCCGGCCGGTTCGGCGCCGGGCTGGTAACGGCCTGTGGCGCGGGTTCGAACGGATAGAACGCCGTGCCGGGCTGGCTCTGGCGGAAGCTGGCATTGAGCGAGCTTTCGCCAGCCCCGGACAGGGCCGCGCGCGGCCACGGGCGTGCCTGCAGCGTGGTATCCGGATGCGTAAACGGATTGGACGGCGTCGCCGCAACCGCAGATGCGGTGCCCGTGGATGCCGGTGCTGCCGCAGCGACCATACGGGTCGGCGCCTGCTGCTGACGCGCAGCCGCACTGCGTGCGACTTGCTGATTGCGCGTTGCCGCGCCGCGCCGAGTAGACGCCAGCGCAGCGACAGGCACGGCTGCAGCAAGCGCGGCCACCTCATCCGGCGCCCCAGGAGCCGGTGCGGCCGGCACCTTCGGTGCCTCAGGTCCCTGCGGCGCTTGCGAGGCGGGCGGAAGCTGCGCGGCGGTGGCATAGACGGGGGTTGTTGCAGCACCCGGCGCGGCGGTGTCTGGCAGGCGCTCGCGCGCCAGGAACAAGGCAATCGCCGCGACCGAGGCGGCAATCGCTGCACCGCCGCCCCAGCGCCAACGTGCACCAGGGCGGGTCGCCGGCTGCGCTTGCGGTGCCGGCTCCTCGGCAATGGCGCTGCGCACACGCGCCGCAAAATCCAGCGGCGCCGGCGCACTGGCCGCACCGCGCAGCACATCGCCGCACAACTGCCAGCGCTCGTGGCAGCCGGCCAATTCTTCGTCGTGGGCCAGACGGCGCAGCAGGAAGCGCGACTCGTCGGCGCTCAACTCGCCGTCGACCAGCGCAGACAGCTGCTGGCGATAGTGAAGCTCGAATTTGTCGGTGGTGGACATGGCAGGGTTCTGGTTCATACGCGGTGTCGCTCACGGGTAGCGCTTTCGGTCTCCAGCAGAGGCCGCAGCTCGATGTCGATGGCCTCGCGCGCCCGGAAGATGCGCGAGCGCACCGTTCCGATCGGGCAATCCATCTTTTGCGCGATTTCGTCGTAGCTCAGGCCCTCCACCTCGCGCAGGGTGATGGCCAACCGAAGTTCTTCCGGTAGCGCTTGGACCGCGCGCATCACCGTTTGTTCCAGCTCCTGTCGCATCAATTCACGCTCCGGGGTATCGGTGTCGCGCAACCGGGTCGCTCCATCGAATTGCTCGGCATCGCTGATCTCGATGTCGTCGGTGGGCGGGCGGCGGTTGTGCGCAACCAGATGGTTCTTGGCAGTGTTGACGGCAATGCGGTGCAGCCAGGTGTAGAACTGGGCGTCGCCACGAAAACTGTTGATCGCGCGGTAGGCGCGCACGAACGTGTCCTGGGCAACGTCCTGGCATTCGCTCCAGTCGGCGATGTAGCGCCCGATCAAGGCAACGATCCGATGCTGGTATTTGCGCACCAGCACATCGAACGCTGCGCTTTCGCCGCGCTGCACGCGCCGGACCAGTTCCAGGTCCAGCTCCTGAGGTGTATCGACTTCGGCCATGTCGGGCCGCACTCCTGTCAGCCCACCGAAGTCGGGCAATGAGACCGCCGTTGAAAAGAAAAGTTCATACCGATCCGTACGACCGTCACGCATCAGGGTAGCGGCAGCGATGCACCGCTGGCGACGCCGCGCGCATTGCGCGGATCTCCCCTGTCGACAGGTATGGGTATTTGACGTGAAGGAAACAACCTCTGGATGATAACGACCTTTCCTTCTATTGCCGGACGGCCAGACGCATGCTTCCAGGTTTCGACGGGCTCCGATTCAGCCATTGGCAGGCCGATCTGCGCGAGGACGGCGTGGTGGTGCTCAGCCTCGATCGGCAGGGCGCACCGGTCAACGCATTTTCGCAGGAGGTGCTGCTGGAGCTGGGCGCCGTGGTCGAGCGGCTGGCACTGGATCCGCCAAAGGGCGTGGTGCTGCGCTCGGGCAAGCCCAACGGCTTCATCGCCGGCGCCGATCTGAAGGAATTCCAGGAATTCGATCGCAAGGGTACGGTCAACGATGCCATCCACCGCGGGCAGCAGGTCTTCCAGAAGCTGGCCGAACTGCCCTGCCCGACCGTCGCGGCGATTCATGGCTTCTGCATGGGCGGCGGTACCGAAATCGCGCTGGCCTGCCGCTACCGCGTGGCCTCCGATGACGGCAGCACCCGCATCGGGCTGCCGGAGACCAAGCTGGGCATCTTTCCCGGCTGGGGCGGCAGCGCCCGCTTGCCGCGCCTGATCGGTGCGCCGGCCGCGATGGATCTGATGCTCACCGGCCGCACGGTATCGGCCAAGGCTGCGCGCGCGATGGGGCTGGTCGACAAGGTCGCCGCGCCTGCCGTGCTGGTGGATGTGGCAGCCAGCCTGGCGCTCGCCGGCACCGCGCGTGCGTTCAAGCAGCGCGCCACTGCGTGGGCCACCAATACCTTGCTCGCGCGCAAACTACTGGCGCCGCAGATGCGCAAGCAGGTGGCGCGCAAGGCGCGCAAGGAGCATTACCCGGCGCCCTACGCCCTGATCAACGTCTGGGAGCGGGCGGGCGGCAGCGGCATCCAGGCGCGCCTGGCGGCCGAGCGCAAGGCGGTGGTCAAACTTGCCAGCACGCCGACCGCACGCAACCTGATCCGCATCTTCTTCCTGACCGAGCGCCTGAAAGCGCTGGGCGGCAAGGACGCAGCCGGTGCGGCGGCGGCCCCGATTCGCCATGTGCATGTGATCGGCGCCGGCGTCATGGGCGGCGACATCGCGGCGTGGGCGGCTTACAAGGGCTTCGAGGTCACGTTGCAGGACCGCGAGCAGCGTTTTATCGATACGGCGCTGACGCGCGGCGGCGAACTGTTCGCCAAGCGCGTCAAGGACGACGCCAAGCGGCCGGCCGTGGCCGCGCGCCTGCGCGGCGATCTGGCCGGTGCGGGTGTGACGCAGGCCGATCTGGTGATCGAGGCGATCATCGAAAACCCGCAGGCAAAGCGCGATCTGTACCAATCGATCGAGCCGCAACTCAAGCCGGATGCCTTGCTGACGACCAATACCTCGTCGATTCCGCTGACCGAATTGCGTGGCCACATCCAGCGCCCGGCGCAATTTGCCGGCCTGCACTACTTCAACCCGGTGGCGATGATGCCGCTGGTGGAAATCGTGCAGCACGATGGTCTGGATCCGGCCAACGTCGCGCGCCTGGCTGCGTTCTGCAAGGCCTTGGACAAGTTCCCGGTGCCGGTGGCCGGCACGCCGGGATTCCTGGTCAACCGGGTGCTGTTCCCCTACCTGCTCGAGGCGGCCACCGCGTATGCCGAAGGCATTCCTGGCCCGGTGCTGGACAAGACGGCGGTGAAGTTCGGCATGCCGATGGGGCCGATCGAACTGATCGACACCGTGGGCCTGGATGTGGCGGCGGGCGTGGGCGCGGAGCTGGCGCCGTTCCTGCGTTTGCCCATCCCGGCGGCACTGGCGACCGTGGAAGCCGGCAAGCGCGGCAAGAAGGACGGCCAGGGCCTGTACAAGTGGGAGAACGGACGCGCCGTCAAACCCGAGGTTGCCAGCGGCTACACCGCACCGGCGGATTTGGAAGACCGCCTGATCCTGCCGCTGCTCAACGAAGCGGTGGCCTGCCTGCACGATGGCGTGGTGGCCGACGCAGACCTGCTGGACGCCGGAGTCATCTTCGGCACAGGTTTCGCACCTTTCCGTGGCGGCCCGATCCAGTACATCCGCAGCGTCGGCGCAGACGCGCTGCTGGAGCGCCTGCACGCGCTGCATGCACGCTATGGCGAACGCTTCGCGCCGCGCCCGGGTTGGGACTCGCCGTTGTTGCGGGAAGCAGTGGCTTGAGGCCGGCAGGCATCTATCGACAAGTCTGATTTGCAGGAAGGCTGCCGTTGGCAGCCTTCTTTTTGCGTCAGGGCCGCAGCGTGCAGATGCTGGCACCGATTACTTGGCAGTCGGAGTCGATCTGGATATGTCACGCAAGGGCCGGACAGGTGCGGTGGATTACGCAGGTCGAAACGCGCTGATTCGATGACCTGCCGACCTGCTGTTACCAGAGGTTAATGATGGGAATGCCCATGCGCATGACTGTGCCCATGGTGCGCGTCATGGCCAGCGTCTGCAGTCGGCTTTGGTGTGTCGCAGGGTTCAGTGCCGCAGTGGCCGCTTTCCACCTGCAAGGTGACGTGGGCGATGTCGAAGCGGTCGTGCAACAGGGCGCCGAGCGCATCACGCAGGCGGTCGCGGTCGGTGGCCTCGTTGACCACGACGTGCGCTGTGAGCGCGGGCGTGCTGGAGGCCAGCGCCCAGACGTGTAGGTCATGCACGTCTTCGACGCCGGGATGGCTGGTGAGTGCCTGCTGCACCTGGGCCAGGTCGATCCCCTTGGGCACGCCTTCGAGCAACACGTTGATCGCCTCGCGCAGCAACACCCAGGTGCGCGGCAAAACCCACAGGCCGATCAGCACGGCCAGCACCGGGTCGATCCATTGCCAGCCGGTCCAGCGGATCAGCAGGGCACCGATGATCACTGCCACCGAGCCGAGCATGTCGCTCCAGACCTCCAGATAGGCACCCTTGACGTTAAGGCTTTCGCCGCTGCCGGCGTGCAGCAGCTTCATGGCGACCAGATTGATCACCAGGCCGAAGCCGGCGATCAGCAGCATGCCGCTGTACGCGATGTCCTGCGGAGCGCGGAAGCGTTGCGCGGCCTCCCACAGGATGTAGCCACCCACTACGAACAACAGCGCGCCATTGGCCAGTGCGCCGAGCGCTTCGAGCCGCACATAGCCATAGGTGCGACGCGCGTCGGCCGGACGACGACTCAGGCGCACCGCGACCAGCGCGATCATCAGGCCGACGGTGTCGGTGGCCATATGCGCAGCGTCGGACAGCAGCGCCAGGCTGTTGGTCACGAATGCGCCGATGATCTCTGCCAGCAGGAAGGCGGCGGTCAACCCCAGTGCCCACCACAAGGGAGCTTCGTGACGGATTTCGCTGGGTGCGTGGTTGTGGTCGTGTCCCATGGGTGTCGTGGCCTGCTGCAATGCGCGCACCTTAGGCGTACGCGATAGCGGAGACTATTACACCTGTGCGTAATGACATCACATCACGCGAGCCGTGCGGCGGGCCGCACAAGGCGCAGTGGTTGCGCTATTTGCGGGGCGAAAGAAAGCACGCTCTGGAAGCATGCCCCCCCCCCCGCCAATCCACACTCCGCGGCGCGAGCGGATCGCCCGTTATATCTTGGCGACCAGCTTGACCACGCTGGAAAAATCCAGCGCCCCGTTGCCTGCCTGGCTGTTCATCGCATACAGGTTGCGCGCCAGCTCACCGAGCGGAATCGAGACGCCGGCCTGCACCGCCGATTCGGCAACCAGGCCCAGATCCTTGAGCATCAGGTCGTTGCCGAAGCCGCCGCTATACCCACGCGACGCCGGCGCATTGGGCAGCACGCCGGGCCACGGGTTGCACACCTCGGTAGCCCAACTGCGGCCGGTACTGACCGCCATCATCTGCGACAGCACCACAGGGTCCAGGCCCTGCGCGACGCCGAGCGCCAGCGCTTCACCGGTGGCGGCCATGATCACGCCCAGGGCCATGTTGTTGCATAGCTTGGCGACCTGCCCTGCCCCGTTGTCGCCGACATGGAAGATGTTCTTGCCCATGGCCTGCAGCACCGGGCGGGCGCGCTCCAGCGCATCGGCAGCGCCGCCGACGATGAAGGTCAGCGTGCCGGCTGCAGCCCCGGCCGTGCCACCGGAGACCGGGGCGTCGAGCATCGTCAGGCCACGCGCCTTGGCCGCATCGGCCACCCTGCGCGCAGACACCGGTGCGATGGTGCTGCAGTCGATGACCAAGGCGCCATCCGGGATCTGCGCCAGGATGCCGGATTCGCCCAGGTACACACCTTCGACGTGGCGGCTTGCAGGCAGCATCGAGATCACGACCTCGGCATCGGCCAGCGTGTCCTGCGCGGAGCTGGCAGCATGCGCACCAGCCGCCGAGGCAGCCTCCAGGGCGGCCGGTGCGAGATCGAATACCCGCAGCTGATGCCCTGCCTTGATCAGATTGGCAGCCATTGGCCCGCCCATATTGCCCAGGCCGATAAAAGCGATCTTGCTCATGGTGTCGGTTTCCAAAATAGGACCATCTTCAACAGATGGCCGGGATCATCGCGGATTGCGCGCGCGGAGCCACCGCCGGTTTTCAGCTGCGATGACGCAGGTCAGAGATGGCAACCGCACTGCAATCCGGCGTGAGCCGAACGCGCTTCGCAAGTTGCCAGCCACTCACTGCACACCCAGCTCGCCTGCCCCCAGATCGGCAAGCGGATGCGATGTAGGCGACCAGGGCGCAACAAAGAAGGCTGCGGCCCACTGCGCATCGGCTGCTTCCAGCGACGCCGGTTGCCAGTGCGGTTGACGATCCTTGTCGATCAACAGCGCGCGGATGCCTTCGGCAAAATCGCCGTGCGCCGCCGCATGCAATGCGACCACGTATTCGGTACGGAAGGTGTCGGCCAGCGTCGTGGTGCTCGCATGGCGATGCAGCTCCCAGGCAAGGCGTGCCGAGCCCGGAGCACCCGCGGCCAAGGTGGCACGTGCAGCCTGCAGCCAGCCGTCTTCGCTTTGCAGCGCCAGGATCGCAGCGACAACGTGCTCCAGTGATTCGCCGGCCACCAACTGTTCGATCAACTGTGCGTGGACTTGTAGCGGGCCCGGCTCGGTCGGTTGCGCGATGCCATGCAGAAATGCACTGAGCTGGTTGCGGTCCGCATTGCCTGTCCATGCGTGCGCGCTCAGCGCATCCAGCACTGCTGCGTACTGCGCATGCTCCAGGCGTACATCTGCCAGCCCCGCGTAAATGGCATCACTGGCATCCAGCGGCGCGCCAGTCAGCGCCAGAAACAGGCCGGCCCCCTGGGGCACGCGGCGTAACAGCCAGCTGCCACCCACATCGGGAAACAGCCCCACGCTGATCTCCGGCATGGCAAGTCGCGAGCGTTCGGTGACCACGCGATGGCTGGCGCCGGACATCAAGCCGATGCCACCGCCCATCACGATGCCGTGGCCCCAGCACAGCAGTGGCTTCGGATAGGTATGGATGCGGTAGTCGAGCCGGTATTCCTCTTCGAAAAATGCGGCCGCATGCGCGTTGGCCTGCGGCGCTGCGCGTCGCGCTGCACTGTCGGGCACTGCATCGCGGTGCGCACGCATGCTCTGGTACAGGCCATGCAGATCGCCACCAGCACAGAACGCTTTTTCGCCGGCGCCACGCAACACCACGCACGCGATCTGCGCGTCGTCGGCCCACGCGCGCAACTGCGTCTCCAGTTGCCGGGTCATCTGCAGCGACAGGCCGTTGAGCGTCTTGGGCGCATTCAAGGTGGCAATGCCGATGCGATGCCCATCGGCACACGCACGCTGCTCGAACAGCACCGGTGCCTCGTCGGTTGCGCTGACCTGCCCCATCAGCGGTTGCTCCACTGCGGCGCGCGCTTGTCCAGAAACGCGGCCACACCTTCGGCCTGATCGGCGTGCTCGAACAGATCGACGAAGGCTTCGCGCTCGGCAATCAACGCCGCTGCGTGGGTGCCATGGCGCGTGGACTGCACCAGCTGCTTGCACGCCGCCACACTGACCGGGCTCTGCTTGCCGGCACGTTGCGCCCAGGCAACCGCCAGCGCGCGCGACTCGCCCTTGCCGACCACCTCTTCCACCAGGCCGATGCGCTGCGCGGTTGCCGCATCGATACGTTCGCCCAACAGGATCATGCGCTTGGCCCAGCCCTCGCCCACCAGACGCGGCAGGTTCTGGGTGCCACCGGCACACGGCAGCAAGCCAACGCTGGCTTCGGGCAACGCGAGCTGTGCATGCTGCTCGGCAATGCGCAGATCGCAAGCCAATGCGCACTCCAGCCCGCCGCCCATCGCATAGCCGTTGATGGCGGCAATCGACACGCCGCGGAACGCACTCAAGGCTTCGAATGCTTCGCCGAACCGGCGCGCGGCCTGGCGTGCATTGGCCTTGTCGCCGTCGGCGAACTGCTTGAGATCGGCCCCGGCGCTGAAGAACTTCTCGCCTTCGCCGGTGATCACCAGCGCATAGATGCTGCGGTCGGCATCCAGTGCGCGCACCAGGTCGCGCAGGGCCGCCAGGCTGTGCACGGTCCAGGTGTTGGCCGGTGGGTTGCTCAAGGTCACGATGGCCACGTGCCCATCGCGCTCGACCTGCAGACCGGTATGGAGACGTCCTTCCCAATCGCTCATCGCAATTCCTCCTCGCCATTGAGCAGGTGACGCGCCACGATCATGCGCATCACCTCGTTGGTGCCTTCCAGAATGCGGTGCACGCGGCTATCGCGCAGCAAACGCTCGATCGGGTATTCGCGGATATAGCCGTATCCGCCATGGATCTGCAAGGCATCGTCGCAGATGGCAAAGCCGGCATCGGTGGCGAAGCGCTTAGCCATCGCACACCACACGGTGGCGTCGTGGCTGCCGGCATCGAGCTTGCGCGCGGCGGTGTGCACCATCTGCCGCGCGGCCACCAGCTGCGTGGCCATGTCGGCCAACTTGAACTGCAATGCCTGGAAATCGGCCAGTTTCTTGCCGAACTGGCGCCGCTCGCCCATGTAGCGACGTGCGGCATCCAGCGCGCCTTGCGCGGCGCCCAACGAACATGCGGCGATATTGATGCGGCCACCATCCAGCGCCTTCATCGCCATCTTGAAGCCTTCGCCTTCCTTGCCCAGCAGGTTCTCGGCCGGAATACGCACGTTTTCGAAGCTGACACCGCGCGTCGGCTGGCTGTTCCAGCCCATCTTCTCTTCCTTGCGACCGTAGCTGATGCCAGGCGCATCGGCCGGCACCACGAAGGCGCTGATGCCACGCGCACCGTCTTCGCCGGTGCGTGCCATCACCACCAGCACGTCGGTTGCGCCGGCGCCGGAAATGAAGGCTTTGCTGCCATTGAGCACATAGCTGTCGCCGTCGCGCTGGGCGCGCGATTTCAGCGATGCCGCATCCGAGCCGCTGCCCGGTTCGGTCAGGCAGTACGAGCCCAGCTTGGCGCCGCTGGTCATCGCCTGGCCCCACTGCGCGCGCACCGCATCGGTGCCGTAGCTGGCGATCAACCAGGTGGCCATGTTGTGGATGCTGATGAACGCCGAGGTGGACGGATCCACCGTGGCGAGTTCTTCGAACACCACTGCGGCATCGAGGCGGCGCATGCCCAGGCCGCCCACGCCTTCGTCGGTGTAGAGACCGCAAAAGCCGAGCTCGGCGGCCTTGGCGATGGCCTCGCGCGGGAAGTGACCTTCTGCGTCCCACTGCGCTGCATGCGGGGCGAGTTCCTTGTCGGCGAAGTCGCGCGCGGCAGCGCGGAAGGCTTCCTGCTCGTCGTTCAAATCGGCCGCGTTGGGGTGGAGCTGGATGGCTGCATTCATGGCGATCGGGTCACTTGAGGGAGATGGTGGTGTTGACGCCATGGGCCAGCGTCTGATCGTCGAACCAGCGCGCGGTCACGGTCTTGGTCTGGGTGTAGAACATCACCACCTGCTTGCCGTACGGGCCCAGGTCGCCGAGCTTGGAAGCGCGCGAGCCGGTGAAGGAAAACAATGGCACCGGCACCGGAATCGGCACGTTGATGCCGACCTGGCCCACATCGATGTCTTCCTGGAAACGCCGCGCAGCCGCGCCGGACTGGGTGAACAGCGCCGTGCCGTTACCGTTGGGGTTGGCGTTGACCAAGGCAATGGCCTCGTCCAGCGTGGCGGCTTCCAGAATCACCAGCACCGGCCCGAAGATCTCTTCGTCGTAGATCCGCATGCCGGGTTTGACGCCGGAAAAGATGGTCGGGCCAACAAAGTTGCCCTGCTCGAAACCCGGCACCTGTGGCGCGCGGCCATCCAGTTCCAGGGTGGCGCCCTGCTCCACGCCGGAGGCGATCAAGCCTTCCACCCGCTCGCGTGCGGCGCAGGAAATCAGCGGACCGACCTCGGTGCCCGGCGCGTTGCCGGCGCCGATCTTCAAACTCTTGGCCTTGGCCACCAACTCCGGAATCCAGGTACGGGCGTCACCGACCAGGACCAGCGTGGAGGCGGCCATGCAGCGCTGCCCGGCGGCGCCGAACGCGGCACCGACCATCGCATTGAGCGTCTGCTCGCGGTTGGCGTCGGGCAGCACCACGGCGTGATTCTTGGCGCCCATCATGCATTGCACGCGTTTGCCGGCCAGCGAGGCACGTCGATAAACGTGCGTGCCCGCCTTGGTGGAACCGACAAACGACAACGCCTTGATGTCGGGGTGATCGCACAGCGCATTGACCACTTCCTCGCCGCCATGCACGACGTTGAGCACGCCCTTGGGAATGCCGGCTTCCAGCGCAAGTTCCACCAGCCGCATGGTCACCATCGGGTCTTGCTCGGAGGGCTTGAGCACGAAGGTGTTGCCCGTCGCAATCGCCATCGGAAACATCCACAGCGGAATCATGGCCGGGAAGTTGAACGGGGTGATGCCCGCGCACACGCCCAACGGCTGCAGCAGGCTGTAGGTGTCCACGCCGTTGGCGACGTTGTTGGCCAGCTCGCCCAGCTGCAGGTTGCCGATCGCCGCGGCGTGCTCCACCACTTCCAGGCCACGGAACACATCGCCTTCGGCATCGGCCAGGGTCTTGCCCTGCTCGGCGCTGAGCAGCGCAGCCAGTTCGGGCATGTTTTCCCGGATCAGCTGCTGGTATTTGAGAAAAATACGCGCCCGGGTGCCAATCGGCGTCTTGCGCCAGGTCACGAAGGCGCGGCTGGCCGCCGCCACTGCGGCATCCACTTCGGCGGTGGTGGCGAACGGCACCTGGGCCAACACCGATTGGTCGGCCGGGTTGACCACGTCCTGCCACTGCGTGCTGGCGGACACCACCATTTCGCCATCGATCAACAGGAAGACGCGGGGGACGGATTGGCTCATTGCAGGGCTCGCTTGTTGAGAAGGACATCGGGCCATTGCAGGCCAATACTTCGCATTGTTTGCATCGACACCCTCCATTCCCAGCCCGCTATTGCTTAATCGCGCTAAGCTGACGACACAATTTTGCGAATCTTGCGAATGCCCCAGTCGCACGCTCAACTCCGCCACCAGCTTGGGCTGCGCCTGCAGCGGCTGCGCCAGCGCCATGGCCTGACCCAGGCCGAGCTGGCGCGCCGGCTCGAGCTGTCGCCGAGCTATCTCAACCAGATCGAGCGCAATCAGCGCCCGCTCACCCTGGCCATCCAGCAGCGGCTCAAGAGCGCGCTGGGCGACCTGGACGGCCTGCTGGACCTGGACGACCCGGCCGCACTGGTCGAGCCGCTGGACGCATCGCTGCGCAGCCTGGGCCATACGCTGTTGCCGGCCGAGCTGCGTGCGCTGACCGGCAATCTGCCGCAGGTAGCGCAGGCGCTGCTGGACCTGCACCGCGCCCATCAGCATCTGCTCGAACGCAACGCAGCGCTGGAGCTGCAGATCGGGGTCGAGCACGCGGCAATCCCATCGCTATCGCCCGGCGAGCAGGTGCGCGACTACTTCAACCGCGCGCACAACTATCTGCCGGAACTGGACGAGCGCGCCGAAGCGCTTTACGCCGAACTTGGGTTGACCCCGGAAAATCTGCCGCTGCGGCTGCGCCAACGCCTCGCCGATCGCCACGGCCTGCTGGTGCAGGACGCTCCCGACCTGCACAGCGACAAACGCAGCATGGATGCGCAAGCCCGTGTGCTGTGTCTGCCGGCGCACTTGCGGCCGGGCCAGCAGGCATTTCAGATGGCCGCACAGCTGGCCTTGCTGGAATGCGCGCCGCTGCTGGACGCGCGCATTGCCGATGCCGGTTTCGAGGACGCCGAGCGCATCGCGCTGTCGCGGATTGGCCTGTCGAACTATTTCGCCGGCGCGCTGGTGATGCCCTACAGCGCTTTCCTGCACAGCGCGCAAACCTCGCGCTACGACATCGAATGGTTGGCCGACCGCTTCGAGGTGGGCTTCGAAGCGGTGTGTCACCGGCTCAGCACCTTGCAGCGGCGCGGGGCAGCCGGTCTGCCGATCTTCTTCCTGCGGGTGGACCGCGCCGGCAATGTCTCCAAGCGCCACTCGGCCACCGATTTCCATTTCTCGCATGTCGGCGGCGCCTGCCCGCTGTGGATCGTGTACGAGGCGTTCAACCAGCCTGACCGCATCCTCACCCAGATCGCGCGCATGCCCGACGGCCGGCGCTATTTCTGGCTGGCCCGCCAGGTCAGCAGCGGCCCGCCCGGGTATGGCCGCCCGCGCAAGACCTTTGCCCTGGCAATGGGCTGCGACCTGCGCCACGCCGATCAGTTGGTGTATGCGCGGGGTTGGGATCTGAACGCGGTCGACGATGCGGTACCGATCGGCCCGGGCTGCCTGACCTGCGAACGCAGCGACTGCGTGCAGCGCGCGTTTCCTGCGCTGCCGCGCCTGCCGGCGCGCGCGCGTTAGCGAGTTGGTGGAATTGGATCTGGTTGTCGGACGTGGCCGTGCGTCGGCCCGCGATCGCAATGACAGACCCACTGCACCTGGGTTGGTTGCATTGGCCACTCTGGCGCTCCCGCCGCGTGCACAAGCGGCAACAGCCTTGGGCAATCGCATCAGTCCACGTCAGCCAAGCACCCGCCCCGATGCCAAAGCTTCTGCCGCATCACCGCCTTACCTTCAGGGGCCAAGCAAGCGCGAGTGCCGCAGCGCAGCATTCCAAGCCGAGATAGCTGCCGCAAAATGCTTCATTGGAATGGAATGGCTTGCGCTTCTACCCTGAAGCGGACACATGCAAGACAGGGGGGACGCCAGCGCGCCGCAGCGCGCGTGCGGCGTCACGCACCGAACGACCAACAGCGATCACGCAGCACAGCACCACTGGCCACACCCGCGCAGATGCGCCCGCCCCGCTCCATGCGGCTGGCCGCACCCGCAGCTACCACCGTATTCGGTCACTTTGTCCTGGGAGGGATCAACCGATGCCTGTTCACCATACCGGCCACCCGGCCAGTCGGCGCCTGCGCCGCACGCCCGTTCGCGCCATCCTGTGCACCACCATCGCTTGTGTGCTGGCCACCGCGTTCGGCGCGCATGCACAGGACACTGCACCCGCCGCGCCGCCGGCCAACGACACCAGCAGCGCCGCCAGCAATGGCCAGGCGCCGGTCACGTTGGACAACATCACCGTGATCGGCCAGCGCGCCAGCCTGAATCAGGCGGTGCAAGCCAAGCAGATGTCCGATCATGTCGTGGAAGTGATTTCCGCAGACAACATGGGCCAGATGCCCAACGTCACCGTGGCCGAGGCGCTGGTGCGGCTGCCCGGCGTCAATGGCACCCGCGACCGCGGCAA
>NZ_JAJIUJ010000112.1 GCF_020880415.1 Xanthomonas euvesicatoria pv. euvesicatoria
TGCTATAGGTCGGGCCTGACACGTCGCCAACGTGTAGCGCGGACGCCGAATTGCGGCTCTCCGTGTTGACCTGGTGACGCACGTGCAGCAGTAGCCCGGCATGAGGGTCGGCAGTGCGTCGTGAGAAATCCTTAGCTGACAGGGAGTTAGCTCACTTTTGGCTGTGTTTTACACGAATCCCTGCCGACCCTCCATTGTGTCTGGGGTATTCGCTTCAGTTGTAATCCGGATAGTCCCGGCGCACCCGCTCTTCCACCGCGATAGCGAGCGGATGCGGCGGGCACTCGGGCAGCTTGCTCAGGATGGTCCAGGGCGTGTCGATCAGCAGATGGCCGGTATCGAAGTGGGGCAGGCCGTCGCGCTGGCGCAAGGCCTGCACGGCGAGCAGTTCGGCGGGGTAGACGCGATCAATGTCCTTCTCGAACTCGTAGGTGTTGCGCTCGGTGCCATCCTTGCTGCGAGCGATGTGCCAGTCGGCCGCGGCCTGCATCGCGGATTGGAACGCCGCTGCGTCGGTGCTGCGCCAGTGGTCGAGCACAGCCTGATACTCGGGGATCAGCGAATGCACCGGCCGGTAGTGGGTAGGGATGCCGAAGGCCTGCGCGAACAGGAAAATCAGGAAAGCGTCGTTGGTGCCTTTGCCCCAGCCCTCGCGGCGCCATTCGTCAGGCTTCAGGGCCTGGTCCTTGTGCGCGACTTGGATCAGGAAGCGAGCACCAGCCTCGGTGGCGTCCCATTGCGAAAGCATTGCGGTGGCCGCGACCTTCATGCTGGTCCAGAACGGCAGCAGCGGTTGCCGCTCAGTGGTCCAGGCCAGGGTTACGGTGGCCTCGAAACGAAACGCGATCGAGCGCATCGCTACCGCCCAGCGCAGCGGCTGGGCGAGTTCGTCCAGGCGGCCCTGGCCGCTGAGGGCGCAGGCCTGGACGGCGTAGGTGTGGCCGGCTTGGCCCAAATCCAGCCAGACCTCGCCTCTCAACGGCCCACTTTGAGTGATGCAGCCTTCGATACGCTCCAGATACTTTGTTGGCCTTCGATCTGTGGTGAACGCCCACTCGATCCATTTGTTACAGGACTTGAATAGTTTCTTCAGCGAGGGATGCCATGTCGGCAACTGTTGGTCGCTCTTGTCGTTTGCCATCAACTCATCCTCGGGCCGCGGTGAGCCAGGTTCTGTTGCTCTGTTTCCTGGGTCAGCGCTTGTTGCTGGTTGATCTGTTGGACCTGAGCGAAGCTCTCGGCCGCCGGGCGCTGCGCAGCTTGCTCGGCTTGGACGTGGACATGGAAATCCGGGCCTCTGTCGCCGTGTGGCGAACTGACCGCGAAGATGAGCGGCGTCTCGGTGCTGCCGCCGATGCGCACCGAGTCCAGGGTCTTGCACAGTGGGTCGGCTTTGTACTCCTGCAGCAGGCTCGCGGCAATGTTGCGGCTTTCCGCGACGTTCCAGCGGCCGTCGCCCTGCACCGTGCGTAGCATCGTGTCGAATGCAGCATGGTCAGGGTGGCCGGCTTCGCCAGGGGTCAGCAGAGTGTGCTTCGGGGCGGGCTTGACCCAGGAATCCACCGTGCGTTCGATCTGCAGGCGAGGAGAGTCTTGGGTGCGGCTCAGATTGAGTTGCACCCATTTGGCGTTGATGTTTTGCGCTTCTGGACCGATCTCTCTTTTTATCCCATCGGCTATGTCATTCAATCCAGGAATTGTATTCTGTGGATTCCAATGACCTTTCGCATCAATCGCACGCTCAAGCCGCTTGGCCACGAATTGTTCCGGATCCCCGTGTTGCGCCGGCGCCATCCCCTTTGCCGAGGTCTTGATCTCGAAGAATTCTAGTTCGCCGCCGGGGTTGCGGCCGACTAAGTCGATGCCGTGGCCGGAGCGGTTTTTGATCGCGACGATGTCGCTATAGCCTTGCTTTACCAGTTCGTGGGTCTGGATGGCTTCGCCGATGTCGCCGAGCTGGCGCGTGGTGAGCCGGGTCAGGTCCACGCCCTGCGTGCTGTGGTCTAGCGCAGTCGGGAAGTCGATCCTGCCATCGAAGACATCCGGGTTGCGCTTGAGGATGGCGGTGAGTTCGCGCGGTGCCAGTTCGCCGCTGCGTAGCAGGCCTTCGACATTATCAGTGGCGCGGGCGGTGCGGACCAAGTCGTCCAGGTGGCCGTCCTGGCGCGCCTGGCCGACCAGCCCGCGCAGCAATTGCTGCGCGCCTTCGCCCGCCGCACCGCCGCGCTGCGCGGCCTGGCCGACTTCTTCCAGCGCTTCGGCGTAGGCGCCGGCGCGGCCGGGCAATGCCGCGCCTCGCTCGGGTGCGTGTTCGCCCGCGTCGCGCGCGCCGGTGCCGACGCGCTCGGCACGGGCGGCATCGGCCAGACCCTCGCTGGCTTCGCCGGCTGCGCGCGGGGCGATGTCCTCCATGATTCGCGCGGCCTTGCCGAGCTTGCCCAGTTTGCTGGCCGGGACCAACGTGGCCAGGATCTCCACCCCAGCCGCGCCGGCTGCGCTGCCTACATATTCGTGCTCGCGGCCTTCGCGTTGCGCCTGCGCCAGCCCCTGCTGCCACTGCTGCCACTGCTGCAGCGCCTGGGTGGCGGCGCTGCGGGCCTGGTCGATCGGCTTGTGCGGGTCGGCGACGACCTCGGCCGCATAAATACGGACCATGCCGACCACCACATCGCGATAGTTCGGGTCGGTGACCAAGCGCGTGCCCATGCGCACCAGGTCGACGGTATCGCCGAGCGTGGACACGGCATGTCCCGCCCCGCCAGTGACGAAGCCATAGCCTTGCTGCACATTGCCGACCAGATTGTTGACGGCCTGCGCTTCGGCGCGCAGGCCGGGCAACACGCCAGGAGCGGCCGCCGTGTCGCGGGTGCTGCGTTGCGCGGCGGCCAAGCCGTCACTGACCTGGGTATCGGCCCAGCGCACTGCGGTGCGGGTACTGTCATAGGCCTGGCCGCCGACCTCGGCCGCCTGCTCGCCCAGCCGTTCGAGCCATCCGTCGCTGAGGTTGGCCTGGTCCAGCGCGTCGGCGAAACGCTGCCGTTCCTGCGGCGTATCCAGGCGCTGGTCGATGGCGGAAAAGAGCGTGGTGCGGTCGAAGGCGGTAAAACCCGGCGAGGCCGGCAGGGCGCGCACCAGTGCGGCCGCATCTACGCTACCCAGACCTTGATGCTGCAGGATTAGGCGCTGCGCTTCGTAGGCCAGCGGATCGACGCGGCCCTGCGCGTCGGTCGCAGCCAACAGTGCAGCGATTTCGGTGGTGCTGGCCATGTGGCTGTCTCCAAGCGTGTGAGCTGTGCTCCTTCGGCCACGGTTTTAGCGCGGCGGGGCCAGCCCTGCAAGTTCCACTGTAGCGTCTGACCCAAGCAGCAGATCAAGACAGTCAATATCCTGCTAATAGCCCAAGGCTAGTGGCGCTGGGTGATGGGGAAAAAATATGAGGAACAGGGCCTTGCGGGCGCATGTTCCTCATTGGGGGGACGAGAAAGTAGTGGTATGCCGGAGAGATGCTCACCAGCCGCTGTAGTTCACCAGCAGATCGGCGATGACCTTGCGGCGTTCCAGGTCGAGACCGTCGAAATCCGACAGCCCGTGGAAGTGGCAGCGCTTGAGCATGGCACCGCCATCGCGCGCGTTGTAGAAGCTGACCATGGCGGACAGGAACATGCGTTCCCCGCTGCTCAGGACGCCGAGGGCGTCGTTGATCCGCAGCACGTTGGGACGCAAATCCCATTTGCTCTTGGCCTGGTTCAGGCCTTCAGGGGTGCCCTCGCCGAACCACTCGGCGCCAGCGATCTCGACGCCACGCTTCCACGCCTCGAAGAAGGCTTGGGGCGCATCAGCGAAATGCTGCACTTCCTGCATGATCTGACCGACGATTTCCAGAGGCAGATGTGGGTTCATGATGTGGCTCCTCTAGTTGGATCAGGGATTGGCCAGTTGGGACCAGCCGCCACTTTCGAGGACACGTTGAGCCGCGGCGTAGCTGCGGAAGTACTCGCGAAATTCCCGCGAAACGGGTCCCTCGCTATTGCGTGTGCCGATGTAGTGGCCTGCGGCGCTCTGCAGGACTTCGAGCGGCAGTAACTTGCCGCAATAGATCAAAGCCAATTGGCTGAAAGAGGCTTGCTGGGACATGGATAGGCTCCTAGGAAAAGCGGGGCCCTGTCCCTAACGGGATGGCAGCTCCCGCTAGCGGTTAAAAAAAGCACCGGCATCACGAGGACGCGCGTCCGCAGACTCGATGCGATGGCGGACTGGCGGGTAGCGCGGAGAAACTCCGCGGCAGCCTGGAAACCCTGGCTGCTGGCATGGTGCTGACGGATCAGCGACACATGCGGGCAGCTTCATGTGCGAGGCGAGCTACGTCAGCCGAGAATCGGAACCCGGCACAGCCCCGATTGGCGAAAGTGGAAAAAAAGAAAGCCCCGCAACAAGTGCGGGGCTGTCAGGACGGTGCGTGATGCTGGATCGCCGGAGGGATGCGGATGCAGATGCGAACTGGCGGGTGGCATGGGTGCAACCCACGGCAGCCTCGACACCCTGGCGGCTGCCGACATGTCGGCAATACAGGAACGAGAATGGCGCGGCCCGTTGGCGGCGTCGTGCATCAATCCGAAGCGATCGATCCCATCTTGTGCAAGCACTGCACCAGCCGCTGGCCTAGCCAGGCGACGCACGGCATGGCCATGGAGTTGCCGATTGCCTTGTAGCGCGGCGCGTCCGCAGCCGGCTTACCGCGATACGGAACCAGCGTGTAGTCGTCGGGCATGCCTTGCAGACGTTCGCATTCCACGGGCATCAACCGCCGCACCCGCCACTGCGACCAGTCCCTTGGAATGGGGTCATTCCAGTCATAGCGGAAATGCGCCTCGTGGTCAGGCGCCAGCACATGCCCATTGGCCCCGCTGCCCAGTTCAGCAGCCAGACCGTTCTGACGATCATGCAGGGCAACGCAGGCGATCATTGGCACGCCATATCCCGGCTTGCCGTTGGACAGCACGGTGCAAGCCACCTGTCCGTGGCCCGACTCGAAGCGCACCTCGCAGCGGTGGTTCTGCGCGAAGGCGATAGCAGGCACGACACCTGCGTTCGCATGGCTGCTGCGATGCCCGCCTGCACGCAGCGTCGGCGTCAGATCCATCGTGGCATCCGCGCCGCTGCCCTGGGCGGTGAAGGCGATGATCGGCACACCTTTGCCCGTACCGTCCTCGCTGCTGCCCTTGCCGCCGTTGGCGGTGTCGAGGGTGTGGGTGATGCTGCCGGCGACCGACTGCACCATGAACGTCTCCGTGCGGATGTCATGCTTGGGGCCAGCCGCCATTAGGCATGCGGCCACATCGACAGGGCCGATGCCTCCACTGAATCCGAACGTCGTCTTGACCTCACCGTAGGACGATTTCAGTCCTGCGTATCCGCCTGCTGCTTCAGCGCTTGGTCCAGCAGCACGGGCAGCTTCTTGCCACGGCGCGCTGCCCGCAGAAGAATCCCCGCGCAGGCCCGTGCGCTCAAAAAGTACTTTGACGGGATCGAAACCATCTCCACCACTTGCCACAAGAAACACACGCTTGCGGCGTTGGGCGACGCCGAAATATTGAGCGTCGAGCACGCGCCAGGCGATGCGGCGCCTGGGGCCAGACACGTAACCTGCGTGCGCCCATTTTTTCCCTGGCGGTTGGAGCGCACGGCTTTCTCCGGCCAATGCGCCCAGGAAGTTCCCGAAGGCGTTGCTGCGGTCGCTGAGGACGCCCGGGACGTTTTCCCAGACAAGGGTGGCCGGCGAGCGGTCATTTTGGTGACGGGCTTGGTCGATGGCATTGGCTAACTCCACATAGGCAAGGGTCAAGGCTCCGCGTGGGTCATCCAGTCCCCGGCGCGCGCCGGCCACGCTGAACGACTGGCATGGCGTGCCGCCGACCAGGATGTCGGGGGCCGGCACGGTGCCGGCGTGAACCTGGCGGGCGATCGTGGTCATGTCGCCCAGGTTGGGCACGTGCGGGTAGTGGTGGGCGAGCACGGCGCTCGGGAACGGTTCGATCTCTGCGAACCACGCGGCTTCGAGGCCGAGCGGTTGCCACGCTAGGCTCACGGCCTCGATGCCGCTGCACACACTGCCGTAAAGCAGCGGCGCGCAAGGTTGAGGGTGCATATCAGCTCTCCTGTTCGTACGACCCAAGCCAATGGCCGGGCCGGGACGTTGATGGGCAGGAGAAAGGCGCCGAAGGCCGTAGGACCTTCGGCTCGGGAGGAAATAAGAAGCCACCCGTGGGCTGATTGGCAGTCCCGGTCGTCGGAAGAACCGTCTGCTGTCAGCAAGCACACCCGGCCCATGTCGTGGCTGGGGCCGGCATCGTCTGGCGCACATCCGCGCACAAAGGGAGCCCGTTTTTGCGCCGGCGGGCACCGGCACTGAATACCGCTGACCGAAAGGGGTCTCCCGATGGCTTGCGTAGGCGAGCAAGCCATCGGGGGACCCTTCGCGATAGGCGGAAGAAAAGCAGATCAGCAGAACGCAAGTGACGCGATTCGTGGAGAAGTCACCTTCATGTCCCGCGGCCGGGGACGGCTGAGCGGGACGCGCACACGGATCAAGAAGGTGTTGTGCGCTGGGCGTCCAGCAGGGCGTGCGGGACACGAGTCGCGCCGCCGAAGGCGAGCACTGCTCACGGGGGGACGGGGTCGATCAGGAGTCTTTTCGGCCGCCACGGCGCGAGCGTGAGGCTACGCGCTTGGACGTGCCGGACTCGACCGGCAGCGTGCCTTTGCAGTCTGGATAGCGACTGCACGACCAGAACGGGCCGCTCTTGCCACTGCGCTGGTGCGTGGGTGCGCCGCACTGCGGGCAAGCCGGCCCATGGGGAACCTTGATTGACAGGGACGCGCTGGCGTACTGCGTGATCAACTGCGAAATCCATGCGGCCTGCTTGCCGATGAACACGTCCAGCGTGAGTTGTCCCGCTTCGATCATGTCTAGCGCTTGTTCCCATACGGCGGTGGTCCCGGGGTCGGCAATCGCTGCGGGCACGGCGTCGATGAGGGTGAATGCCGCATCCGAGGCGCGAATCGCGCGCCCCTTCTTCATGAGATAGCCGCGTGCGATCAGGCCGCTGATGATGTTAGCCCGTGTCGCTTCGGTGCCGATGCCGACCGTATCCTTGAGCTTCTGTTTCAAGCGCGGATCCGAGACCAGCTTGGCGACGCCTTTCATGGACTTGACCAATTCGCCCTGCGTGTAGGGTCGAGATGGCTGTGTCTTGAGCGCCTTCAGATCGACATCGGCTACCTGGCATGACACGCCCTCGCGTAGCGCGGGCAGCACCTGGCTGCGCGCCGCGGTGTCGCTATCCTCCTCGGGTTGCGGTTCGGCCAACACCAGGCGCCAGCCCTTGACGACCACCTGCTTTCCTGTGGCCGTCAGCGTCTGCTGGCCGCAAGAGAGGTTCGCCACTGTGCGATCGAACTCGTGGTGAGGAAGGAACTGCGCGAGGTAGTGCGCCCGGATGAGCTTGTACACCGCCAGTTCCTTCTCGCTCATGGCCGAGAGGTTCGCCGGTTCGAGCGTCGGGATGATGCCGTGGTGCGCGGATACCTTCGCGTCGTTCCAAGCGCGTGAGCGTTGTGTGCGGTCGAGTTGGTCAATGATCGGGCGCAGCGAGAAATCGGTCTTGAGCAGGCTGTCGAGGACTATGGGGACTTCGGCAAACATGCTCTCCGGCAGGTAGCCGGAATCCGAGCGCGGATAGGTCGTGGCCTTGTGCGTTTCGTACAGGGCCTGAGCGATGTCCAAGGTTTCCTGCACATCCAGCCCAAGCTGCTTGGAACACAACTCCTGCAAGGTGCCCAGGTCGAACGGCAGCGGCGGGCCTTCACGCACGCGCTCGGTTTCGACCGAGACAACCTGGGCACTGCCGGTGGCGCGGATCTGCTGCGCCGCCTGCTGTGCCACCGGCTGCTGCAGGCAGCGGCCCGAGTCGTCGGTGCAGGTGTCGGGCGAAATCCACTGCGCGGTGAAGGCTTGGCCGCTTGTGGTCAGGTACACGTCGATGGCCCAGTACGGCACGGACACGAAGGCCGCGATCTCGCGGTCGCGGTCCACGACCAGCTTGAGCGTCGGGGTCTGGACGCGACCGACCGACAGCACTCCGTCGTAGCCGGCTTGCCGACCCAGCACCGTGAACAACCGACTGAGGTTCATGCCCACAAGCCAGTCCGCACGCGAGCGCGCTAGTGCCGAGTAGTACATCGGCAGCGTCTCGGCCGATGGCCGGAGCTTGCCTAGCGCGGCGCGAATGGACGCATCGTTGAGTGCCGACAACCACAGCCGCTCGATGGGGCCGCGGTAGCCGCACAGGTCAATGATCTCGCGGGCGATCAGTTCGCCTTCGCGGTCGGCATCGGTGGCGATGACAAGCTGTGTTGCCTTCGCCAGTAGCGCCTTGACGACCTTGAATTGCGTGGCGGTTTTCGGTTTGACCTCGACCTGCCAACGCTGGGGAATGATGGGCAACTGCTCGATGGACCAGCGCTTTAGCTGTTCGTCGTAGGCTTCGGGTGCCGCCGCCTCTACGAGATGGCCGATGCACCAGGTGACGGTGACGCCGGAACCGTTGAGGCAGCCTTCACCGCGTTGCGTGGCGCCGAGAATCCGGCCAATGTCTTTGCCCTGGGAAGGCTTCTCGCACAAGAACAGCCGCATGTCCGTCCACCCGATTTCCGTGGTTCATTGAGGTGCTGGAATCGAGGATGCCGAGCGCTACCAAGAGCAGCAGCAAACAAGCCGCATGCGGTGGCGACCACTTTCACGGGATGGAATGGCTTGGGTGGGGATCGCGCGTGGGTGCAGGTGTGCCGGCCGGAAGCTGCGATTGGCGAGAGCGCGTGGAAGTCGGTGGACTTCGATGGAGCTATCCCTTGGGGATGGCTTGCGGGTGAATGGAAGGCGGCGAAAAACTGCACCGCCGCCCTCCATGCTGATTCACTTCCTGCGCTTCGCGTCTTTCGGCGGAGTCGATTCCTGGGCGGCTTGGGGCTTCGGCTCTGCCTCCTGCGGCTTCGGACTGAGGGCCACGGATTCGATGCGGTAGGGCAGGATGCCGACGCTGCGTGCGTTGATCTGCCAGGTCTCGCGTGGCTGATCCTCGTTGTCCGTCCACGGTTCACGCTCCATGCGGCCGATGACGAGCACGCGCATGCCTTTCTGGTAAAGATCCTTCCAGTGCTCGGCATCGCGGTGCCAGAGTTCGACGGGCGCCCAAAAGCCTCCGCGATCCTCGAACTCGCCATCTTTTCTTGGAATGGGGTTGTCGAAGTAAACGTTCAGGCGAAGCAGCCGGCGCGGTTCATCGTTTCCGTTGGGGAATTCGCGGTACTCGGGTGGCGAGCCGACGTTGCCTTCGCCCCAAAAATGCGTGCTCATGATGCAATCTCCGTGGTGGTTGAAATACCCGTGCCTCATCGGCCCCGGGCGCGTGTGGGGATGCCCGGCGCAATCACTGATTGCGCACTGCGGCGGGGAGGGATGTGAGCCGGTGCAGATAGACGGCATCTGCTTCGCCGGCCTTGCTTGCGCATTCCTGCGCCTGCCTGCCCAGGGTGTGAAGCACGCTGATCTGCATGTTCAACGTGATGCGCTGAAGCTCGATCGCGTGCAGATCGGCCAGCAGGTTGACCGGCGTGTTGGTGCTGGCGATCAGTTCCTGCCACAGCGCTACGCCCATGGCCGACCTGTCGTGCCTGCGCCAGCGCAGAAAGGCCGTGCCTGCGCCAGTGGACTGCTGGGCCAGCTCAATGGACAGCAGATGGAAGGGATGCCCACACGCCTGTGGCAGCACCTGCCGCTGCGCCAGGGCTATCAACTCGTCGCGCATGGCAAAGCACTGGCTGGCCCATGTGTCCAATGTCCCCTTACCTTTAAAAGGCTTTAAAAGGCCTTTTAGAGAGGCTGCGTGTTCCAGCCTCATGAAGGCCGTCTGTTGCAGACTTTGGAAGTAGAGGGTGGGCCGGTCCTGATCCTGATCGCTCATGCCGACTGGTCCCCGTCGGTGTTGGCCTCTTCGCCAGGGAGGACGGCTACGGCAGAAATCACACTGCGCTGTTGCAGACTCTGGCGCGCGATGGGTGGCGAAAACTTCGAACGTCGCGTGCCTTCGAGTACGTCCTGCGGCAGCTCGCCAAACTTGTCCATCGCGACCCGCGCCGCCGCATTCTTCGCCGCGAAATCATCGCGGGTGCAGCCCGAGTAACGGTATTGCTGTGCCAGGCTGAAAAGGCTACGAAGCGCATGTGCGCCCTCGTTGAGCCAGCGCTCCAGAGTGCTGCGGTCGATGAGTGCGGTGTGATGGGCGAGGATCAGCTTGCGGGCGATGTCGTCGTAATCGGCCAGGAGATAGACTGCGGCAAAGCCGAGCTGGGCGTTAACGAAGAGAGGCAACTTAACCGGCTGCACGTTTAGGTTTTCGCCCAGGCTCAACGCGGCGGGGACGTCTGCCAGTGCCTGGTCCACCTGTTCGCGTAGCGATTGCAGCGTGGCCTTGGTCTGGTCGAGTTTTTCCTCAATGCGTAGCATCCACCAGTCGCTGTACGGGTCGTCCTGCTCCGAGCCGCGTTTCATCTTGTTCATCACGGCGATGTAGCCGTTCAGGCCTACGATGCCCGGTCGCCCCTCGGCGGCAGCGCGGCCATGCCAGATGCGGGAAGCGTGATGGGTATGCAGCGTCAGCGACATCGCGCTGCGCAGTGAGCCGAGATTCAATTGCAAAGGTTCATTGGTTGCCATGGTGTCCGTTCGCTTTTGGAAAAGGAGCGGTCAGAATCGGCATGCAGCGGAAGGCAGTCAGTCAACAAAGCGAAATTGGCCAAGCCCTGGTTTAAGTCGTGGCCGCTGCGAGCGGCACGAGCTATCCCCAGGGGATAGCTCCATGGCGCGCCAAGGAACGCTGTTCGCCAAGGACAGATCGCACACATATGATCCAGTGCATGGCATCCCGATGCCTGCCCATACCTGTTTGCCGTCCTGCACGTCCGCGCGGCTATCCCCAGGGGATAGCGCTACTGACGGCCATGGGCATCTTCTTCATGACCTTGCGGCCCCGAAAAGTCAGGCCTTACGCAGAAGCTCGCGCAGCCGTTCGATGTGCTGCAGAGCCACTTCGGTCGGAACCGCGTTACGTGGTGCTTCTGGTGGCCGATCATACGCAGCAGGTACCGGTGGTGCCGTCCCGACTTGCTTGGCCCATGCATTGAACTCGCCCCGGATAGCGCGCTGGATGATGCCGAACAAATATCCTGCGGGATTGCGAATGGTCGAGCCTCGACAGCGATCCGC
The DNA here is from genome assembly GCF_020880415.1 of Xanthomonas euvesicatoria pv. euvesicatoria. Taxonomy (GTDB): domain Bacteria; phylum Pseudomonadota; class Gammaproteobacteria; order Xanthomonadales; family Xanthomonadaceae; genus Xanthomonas; species Xanthomonas euvesicatoria. Next base: position 11,321 of record NZ_JAJIUJ010000112.1, read on the forward strand.
CCATTCATCCAGTACAGCTTGCCTCAATGGCGCATCGACCTGCTGTAACGCCACCAGTGCGCCGGCCTGCTGCTTTTCCTTCAGGCTCAGGAAGCGATCAGGCATGCGAACACCTGGCATCGCGCGCACATGCCCATGTTCACGCGCGGTAGTACGTACTTCTTTATTACTTTTACTACGTACAGTACGGTCCTGCTTCGGATTCCGAAGAGCACCGTCCGGCGTGGGTTCCAGCCCTGCTTCGGATTCCGAAGAATGCTGTTCGCCATTCCGAAGAAGGTTCGAAATCCTTTCTTCGGAATCGTGGGTGGAGTCTTCTTGTGGATAACTCTCGGGGGCAGCGATGCCCTGTTGGGCAAGGCGTTCGGCAAGCACCTGCAACCGCGACGGCAACGTGCGGCCGGACAGCAGCGGGTCTTCCTCGATTTCCTTGAGGGTGTTGAGCCCCACCATCTGCACGGCCTTCGCAGAATGGCCCAGTGACTGGCTGACCAGCTCCAGATAGTCGGTGTCAAGCTGCATAGCCTCGAATGGGGTCAAGGGCTCATCGTGCAGCACATAGAGGTTGCCGAGGATGCGTCCGGTCTTGGGACCGCGGCGCCTGCGCACGAGGCTCAACCAGCGTGTCAGGCGCAACAGCGTCAATGCACGTGCTACGGTTTCATGCGAAGCCTTTCCTGCGTTGGGCATTGATGCCAGCCAGGGGCGCAATTGCTCATAGGTGGGGAACGCCGTCACGCCGTCGTTGTTGAGCATCAGCCGGAAGACTTGCCAGGCATTACGTTCCAGTGGCGTCAACCGACGATCCAGGAACAGGCGCCGCGGCACGCTCTCGTGCCGGTTACCGCTGAAAAGGAAACCGTCCCCGCATGTAGGGATAGGAGCAGGCGCAGGCACACTAGGTTTAGGCTCAAGGTCTTTCAGCGCACTGTCGAACAAATCGGCGAGGGCTACTGGGCCTTGGCGTGGTGTTCGCGGTGCTGTTTCATCCACGGCCATGGGTCATCCCAATCCTTGGTCGATCCATTTCTTGATCGCGGCCCAGACCACCGACAGCGGCAATGACATGCCTTCTGCCAGGTCCATGGCCGCATCGAGAATCGAGGTGTCGTCCTCCAGATCGACGTTTCTGCTGCTGGTCACGGCCTTCCATTGCCGCCACAACTCCGTGTCCTGGGCTTCGTCTAAAACGGCATGGCGCCCCTTGCGCTTGGGCAGACCGAGGACTTCGCGGCGAAGGGCGACCTCCTGATGGGTCAGACCGTAGAAACGGCTCACCATTTCCGTACTTGCTGCCAACCTCAGCATGCGATCAACCGTGGCGATTTCCTTCTCCACGTCCTGAGCCTGCTTTAGTAGCCGAAGGAGCACTTCGCGGTTGACCGTTACGGAGCACCACGAGACGGTGGCGTTTGCCAGCACGCTGATCAGCACTGGGTGCTTGAGCGCATCAAGCTCTTCCTCACCGAACCCCATCGATTTGCAACGACGCAATTGCCCATTGCGCAGGTCGTAGAGTGCTTGGGCGATGACAGCTTGGTTGAGGGGGTTTGGTGCAGACATGCTCGCCTTCCTCGTTCAAGAATCGGGAGCCCTGGCACCGGCTTCCAAATCCAGCAGGCGTCGGGCAAGCCGCAGCAACCGGAACAGCTTGACCAGCGCGGTATCGCTCAATCGCTTGGTGACATCGCCTTGACCGTGTAGCAGTGCCGGCAGATCGGTGACGAATTGCCCGTAGGGGCTGGTATCGGCCGGCTGCTGACCGGACAGAGACCCCAGCAGCGCCAGCACGGCGTGTCCACGCGGCAAAGGGGCCTGGGCGCTACAGGCGAACCCGATGCCGTCGGGACGGTCCTCAATGAACTCTTCCAAATCCGCCTCGCCGGCGATCTCGCGCGCGAATTGCGCGATATGGATGCGCAGCCGGTCGGGCGCTTCCAGGCCGGGGTCGATGTACCAGACGTCGGAGATGGGATAGAGGCCACCGGCTTGCACCGGGATCGACTGCAATACGCGGGCTGAGAAGTCGGGCGGTAGCGCATCACCCAACTGGTCCGCGATCATCCGTTGGATGGACTGGAGCCGCTCTGTCGTCGGTGCCGGCGAGACGATATGCTCCTGCAGCAGCTCTCCAGCCGTTGCCGCAGGGCTTCCTGCGGATGCATTGCCAGCGGTCGCATCATTCTCGCCCGTGAGCGGGCCGCCCGCTGATCGCGCTGTAGTTGGCGAAGGCGTATCGGTGGACGGCGCCGGTCCGGCGGGCGACCGCGCGATGGCTCCGGGCTCAGGCAACGCAGGTGGAGCCGACGGCGGAGTCGGGTCGCTGACAAGCACACGGTAGCGGTTCTCGGATTCGGTCAGGTCCAAGGCCAGCACGTCGTAATTGACGCCCAGCAGTTCGGACATTTGACCGATCAGCTCGTCCTGCACCCGCTGAGGTGCGAATTCGTCAGCCTGAGTGTCGAACTGCGACAGCACCTCTTGAAAGAAGTTGTCGAAGTCCAATTGAAGGGAGCGGCCTTTGGCATAGTACTCCCAGGTGCGCTCGCAGGCCTTGCGCATGACCGACAGTCGCTCGACCTGGTGGCGGCCCAGACCGCCATAGAGCACGGTCGGAATCGCGGGCAGCAGATAACGCACCGCATCGGCCATGCGGCTGATGTGCGACTGCTGTACGGGGTAGCCGTCGGCGACCAGGCGGCGGGCCAGTTCGGACTGGCTCAGTGTGGCGCCGCTTTCCTCTTCATAGAACTCGCGGGCTTTTTCGACGCCCAAGGCGCGCTCGATGAACGTGAGGCCGCCGCGCAGCTCGTTCTCGGCGAGGTGTCCGGTCAGCGCAACGATTTCTCCGCGCGCAGGCCAGGGCCGGAACAGGCACGATATGCGGAAGAAGCGCTCGTCCTTCGTCTCTGCCCAGAGTTCACGCAGGATCGCCAGCCTTGTATTGCCACCGTTGCGGATGATGTAGTGCGTGTCGCCAGGACGGCGTGTGATGGCTGGTGCCGCATCCAGGCCGCGCTCTCGTATGGAGGCCTTGATTTCATCGTAGGCCGAGTTGCGCTTTTTGCGGGGATCGTGGTCGTAAGGCCGCAACTGGTCCAACGTCACAACCATCGGGGTGTCGGCGATTGGGTCGCTCAATGCCGTGGCCGATGGGCCGCTGCGCTCGAACCCAGCTGCAAGCAGCTTGCCGGCCATGTCCTGGGACGTCATCTCAGCCATGGCCGCGTCCCTCGGCGTTAGCAGCCCGTGCCATGCGAGCCTCGCGCTCTGCACGGCGTATCTGCGCGCGGGTGTTAAGAGTTGCCCGGTGGTCGCTTGCGGTTGAACTGGTGTAGATAGCGGCGCAGCCGGCCTTGGTGAACTTGAGGTGTCCGCCGGGTGTGCGCTTGACGTGCCAGCCTTCGCTCACAGCAAACTCGATCAGAGCGCGCAGCCGCTCGTGGCCACGGGCCAGTTCATGTGCGTTCGCCATGAGGCCTCCCGGTTTCAATAGGACGCGATGGACGGCCGGATACGTGGACAA
>NZ_JAJIUJ010000113.1 GCF_020880415.1 Xanthomonas euvesicatoria pv. euvesicatoria
TGGAGAGGTGAATCATGGCAACTTTGAATCCTACCAACGCAACTCAGGCAGTGCATCATGCGGCCGTGCAGCTCGCGGCCCTAGACTGGATTGACCAGGATGCAGCCCGGCAGCTCGGGCCGCTGGCCGAAGCAGTCGCCAATGCCTTCATGGTCGTCTTCTACCAGGCCGAGACGGGCCGAGCGACGCCGGCGGACTTCCGTGAGGCACTGAATGCCGTGCGCCAGTCGCTTCACCCAGCGTAAGCCACATACTAGGAACAACAAGGGCAGCCAATGGCTGCCCTTGTTGTCTCCGGGCCTGCATCGTCGGAAGTGGCGATGCGCGCCGGCGCTCGAGCATCGCCAGATCGGGCGATGACGCCCCGCCTTACTCTTCCCCTTGGCGTGGATCTCGCATCGTCATTTCCGGCGATGAGATCCACCTGCAGCACCGCCAGGAATGGCGATGCTGGCCAGCTCGCTCACGACGCGATGCCGTGCATGGTTCGCGCACGTGCCGCGACCTGGTGCGCGTGCTCGATATAGGCCGGGTCGGCCGTGGCCTCGGCGTCCGCCAAGAATGCGGCCACGGCTTCGGCGCTGGTCAGGTCTTCGGCCGGGTCAAAGGGCGTAAGGGATTCTAGGTCCGCATCGACGCGGCGGGCCAGGTCGATAGCTTGGGCGATGTCAGCCAGACGGGCGCGCACCTGGTCAGCGGTAACGGCGCGGCCTGGGTCGGCCTTCAACGCATCGTAGGCTGGGCCGATTCGTTCATGCAGCCAATGTTCCATATCCACTTTTTCGGTTTCCTCTTTGCCCATCGCACGCCTTACGCTGATATTGCTCAGCACGTCTCATCCAGATGAGGCCACAGGCTACTACGTTGCCTGCTTTCGTTGGAAAAAGACACGCCGCCCACCTTCTTGGCGTAATCCCATTACGACCTGGCGGCCAAAGCACATGGCATTGCCGTCAAGCTGTTGTGGCGAACTTGCCGCAGGGCGGAGCGCCGGCCGAATCTGTGGCTTCGCCATATGAGATTCGGGGTTCATTCGGGCAGCTCAAATGGTAAACTTGGCCAAACTTTGGAAGACTTCGCCGCGCGACACCAAGCGAGCCGCCTGACATGAACCAACCTGATAGCGAAATTCTCACGCTGGATGAAGTGGCGATCTACCTCAAGGCAGGGAAGAAGACCGTTTACCGGCTGGCCCAGCAGGGGGAGATACCGGGATTCAAGCTGGGCGGCACCTGGCGGTTTCGTCGCAGCGAATTGGATCGCTGGATTGCCGCGCAGATAGCCGAAAAAACGCAGGACAAGACATGAGCACCCCGCAGAACAGCAGCAGCCAGGCGGAATCGTTCAGAGAGAGGGCTGCACGCCCATGAACGCCGTAGAAATCGAACAAGCCATCACAGACCTTGCGGAGCAGCCGTTCGACGGTGCAGAGTTCCCCTATGCCTTTCTTGAGGCGTTCGGCAACAAGGCGACGACCATCAAGCGCCTTCGTGCCGGGGCGTCGAACAAATCCGACCTTGGCGGTGTTCTCCAGACCAGCAACATCCACATTCTGACCTGCGACGCAGGGCGGGTGACGCAGACGCTGGCCGCCCTCAAGGCCAGCCCGGCGACGGCCAAGGCCAAGGCGAAGTTCATCCTCGCCACGGACGGCGCGGACTTCGAGGCCGAAGACCTGACCAGCGGCGAGACAGTCGCCTGTGCCTTCAAGGACTTTCCCGACCACTTCGGCTTCTTCCTGCCGCTGGCGGGCATCAGCACCGTCCGCCAGATCAGCGAAAACGCCTTCGACATCCGGGCCACCAGCCGCCTGAACCGCCTATACGTCGAACTGCTGAAAGACAACCCTGAATGGGGCACGGCGGAGCGTCGCCACGACATGAACAACCTCATGGCGCGGCTGATCTTCTGCTTCTTTGCCGAGGACACCGACATCTTCGTCGGCAAGGGCCGCTTCACCGAAACCGTCGCGCAGATGAGCGCCAAGGACTCGTCCAACACGCACGAGGTCATCGCCACGTTGTTCCGTGCCATGAACACCAAGCGCGAGGACCGGGCCGCCGCCAAGGTTCCCCGATGGGCCGAAGACTTCCCTTACGTCAACGGGCAGTTGTTCTCTGGCGGTGACGAAGTGCCGCGATTCAGCAAGATCGCCCGGTCCTACCTGCTGCACGTCGGCGGGCTGGACTGGACCAAGATCAATCCGGACATCTTCGGATCGATGATCCAGGCCGTCGCCGAGGACGAGGAGCGCGGCGAGCTGGGGATGCACTACACCAGTGTTCCCAACATTCTTAAGGTGCTGAACCCGCTGTTTCTCGACGACCTGCGTTCCAAGCTGGAAGAGGCGGGCGACAATCCGCGCACCTTGCTCAACCTGCGCAAGCGCATCGCCAAGATCAGAGTTTTCGACCCGGCCTGCGGTTCGGGTAACTTCCTTGTTATCGCCTACAAGGAGATGCGTGCCATCGAGGCAGAGATCAACAAGCGGCGTGGTGAACCGGATCGCGCATCAGGAATCCCGCTTACCAACTTTCGCGGGATCGAGCTGCGTGACTTCCCGGCGGAGATCGCCCGCCTTGCGCTGGTCATCGCCGAGTACCAGTGCGATGTGCTGTATCGTGGTCAGAAGCTGGCCCTGGCCGAGTTTCTGCCCCTGCGCAACGAGAACTGGATCACCTGTGGCAACGCGCTGCGACTGGACTGGTTGAGCATCTGTCCGCCGACTGGAACCGGCGTGAAGGTGCAGGCTGATGATTTATTTGACTCTCCGCTCGATCAGGCCGAGATCGATTTCGAGAACGAGGGTGGCGAAACTTACATCTGCGGAAACCCTCCGTATTTGGGGTCCCGAGATCAGAAAGAAGAACAAAAAGCTGATCTGCGACTTCTTTTCGATAAGCGGGTCGAAAACTGGAAGTCTCTTGACTATGTTGCTGGATGGTGGATTAAGGCCGCTGACTACTGCACTCACACAGAAGCCATCGCAGCCTTCGTTTCCACGAATTCTATTTGTCAAGGTTTGCAAGTTCCAGTCCTATGGCCAGCGATCTTTGCCAGCGGCTGTCAGATTGATTTTGCTTACACCTCCTTTCGATGGGCCAATCTCGCCAGCCACAACGCGGGTGTGACCGTGGCAATCGTTGGCATCACGACACAGCCCCGCAGTCCGAGGCGTCTGTTCTCTTTGGATAGTTCGGGAAGCACCATCGAGCGTCAAGGTTCACACATAAATGCCTATTTGGCACTGGGCGAAACCGTAATCGTGGAAAAGGCCAGTCAGCCTCTGTCCGCGCTTAGCGAGATGACTTTCGGAAACACGCCAATAGACGGTGGTCTTTTGTTGCTCTCTCGGGACGAGCGTGACGCGCTGCAACTTACATCCGAACAACAACGTCGCTTTATTCGACGGATTGTCGGTTCGGCTGAGTTCATTCGCGGATTGGAGCGCTACTGCCTGTGGATCGAAGATCAACACTTGGCTGAGGCACAAGCAATCCTCCCTCTTGCTCAACGCATTCGTGGGGTGCGGGATCTGCGGCTCAATGGCGGGAAGACAGCGAGAGACATTGCCGAAAGGTCACACCAATTCCAACGCATGTTCATTGGAAAAAACTCAACCCTCGTCGTCCCTAGCGTTTCGTCCGAATCCCGCGAGTACCTGCCCTGCGGTTATGAACCTGCCGGAACTGTCGTTAGTAACCTCGCCTTCGCTCTATACGACGCTCCGCTTTGGAATATGGCACTCATCGCAAGCCGCTTGCACCTGGTTTGGATCGCTTCCGTCTGCGGAAAAATGAAAACGGACTTCCGCTACTCCAACACCCTTGGTTGGAACACGTTCCCGGTGCCGACACTGACCGAGAAGAACAAGGCTGATCTCACGCGCTGCGCGGAGGAAATCCTGCTGGCGCGAGAGCATCACTTCCCCGCGACCATCGCGGACCTTTACGCTCCCGATGGCATGCCTGCTGACCTACGTACCGCGCATGATCGCAATGACGAAGTGCTGGAGCGCATCTACATTGGCCGACGTTTCAAGAACGACACCGAGCGGCTTGAAAAGCTGTTTGACCTTTACACCAAGATGACAGCTTCGGTTGCACCGGCCAAGGGCAAGAAGCGCAAGGTGGGAGCCAACGCATGAGCGACAAGATCAAGTCCGTACCGTCCGTTTCCGTCACCTACGCCCGAAACGGCGCATCGACCAAGGCCAATGCGCTTGGCATGCGGCCCATGCAGGAGCGGGCCTACGAGAAGCGGGGCGAGCAATACCTGCTGATTAAGTCGCCACCCGCATCGGGTAAGAGCCGTGCGTTGATGTTCGTGGCACTCGACAAGCTCAGGAATCAAGGTTTGAAGCAGGCCATCATCGTTGTGCCGGAGAAGTCCATCGGTGCCAGCTTCAACGACGAACCGCTGTCGAGGTACGGCTTCTGGTCCGACTGGCATGTCGAACCCAAGTGGAACCTGTGCAACGCGCCAGGCAACGATAACGGCGGCAAGGTCAAGTCGCTGGGCGCATTCCTCGAAGGCGACGACAAGGTGCTGGTCTGCACCCATGCGACATTCCGCTTCGCGGTCGATGCCTACGGCGTAGAGGCGTTCGACGACCGACTGATTGCGGTCGATGAGTTCCACCACGTTTCGGCCAACCCGGATAACAAGCTCGGCTTGCACCTGGGGCTGTTCTTCGCGCGGGGCAAGACGCACATCGTTGCCATGACCGGCTCCTACTTTCGTGGCGACGCCGAGGCCGTGCTCGCACCGCAGGATGAGTCGAAGTTCGATACCGTCACCTACACCTACTACGAGCAGCTCAACGGCTACGAGTACCTCAAGCAACTCGACATCGGCTACTTCTTCTACAGCGGGCCTTACGTTGATGACATCCTCAATGTCCTCGATCCCGCCGAGAAGACCATCATTCACATCCCGAATGTCAATTCGCGCGAGAGCACGAAGGACAAGATGCGCGAGGTGGAACACATCATTGAGGCGCTGGGGGAGTGGCAGGGCATCGACGCCGCCACCGGCTTCCAGCTCGTCAAGCGCCCCGATGGCCGCGTGCTGCGGATCGCTGATCTTGTCGATGATGATGCTGCCAAGCGTGACCGCGTGTCCGCCGCGCTCAAAGACCCGGCGCAGAAGAACAACCGGGACTATGTGGACATCATCATTGCGTTGGGCATGGCGAAGGAGGGCTTCGACTGGATTTGGTGCGAACACGCCCTGACCGTGGGCTACCGCGCCAGCCTGACCGAGATCGTTCAGATCATCGGCCGTGCAACCCGCGACGCGCCTGGTAAGACCCGCGCGAGGTTCACCAACCTGATCGCCGAGCCGGACGCGGCCGAGGAAGCTGTTACCGAGGCCGTCAACGATACGTTGAAGGCCATCGCAGTCAGCCTGCTGATGGAGCAGGTTCTTGCTCCGCGCTTCGAGTTCAAGCCCAAGAACCCCGACAGCGGCCCGACGCCGGGATTTAACTACGGCGAGGGTGGCTACGACGCGGACCGTTGCAATGTCGATGTCAATGAGCAGACAGGGGCTTACCAGATCGAGATCAAGGGCCTCGCCGAGCCCAAGAGCAAGGAGGCGGCGCGAATCTGTCAGGAAGACCTGAACGAAGTCATTGCGGCCTTCGTGCAAGACAAGCCCACCATCGAGCGCGGCCTGTTCGATGAGGAGCTGGTACCCGAGGAACTGACGCAGGTTCGCATGGGCAAGATCATCAAGGACAAGTATCCCGAGCTTGACGCCGAAGATCAGGAGGCCGTGCGTCAGCACGCCATTGCTGCCCTCAACCTCACGCAGCAGGCCAAGCGGCTAGTCACCGAAGGTGAGAGCGACGGGTCACCCAACACCGCCCTGATCGACGGCGTGCGCCGCTTCGCGATGGACGTGCGCGAGCTGGACATCGACCTCATCGACCGCATCAACCCCTTCGGCGAAGCCTACGCCATCCTCGCCAAGACTATGAGCGAGGACAGCTTGAAGCAGGTTGCGGCGGCCATCTCGGCCAAGCGCACGAGCCTGACGCCGGACGAGGCGAAGGAGATGGCTGTTCGCGCCGTTCAGTTCAAGAAGGAGCGCGGACGCGTTCCTGCACTCGATTCCCAGGATGCCTGGGAGCGACGCATGGCCGAAGGCGCGGCCGCCTTTATGCGATTCAAGGCGGAGGGGCGCTATGAGTAACTCCGATCTTGACGAACTCGCTGCGGAGCTTGCCGAGTTCGCACCGCCCGAGGCGAAGGGCGGACGGCCAGCCAGTGAGGGGCGCGTCATCGCGGGCTTCGAGGAAATCCAACGCTTCACCGAGAAGCACGGGCGTGCGCCGCAGCATGGTGAGGATCGCGACATATTCGAGCGCCTCTACGCCGTGCGCCTGGACCGCTTGGGTGCGCTCCCGGACTGCCGCGCCCTGCTTGAGCCGCTGGACTATCAGGGCTTGCTTGCCGCTGCGCCAGCCACTGCCGTTCCGGGAGATGAGGCCATCGATATCGACGACCTGGCTGCCGAGTTGGCGGGCGTAGCCGAGGCGGACGACATCACGGTCCTACGCCATGTCCGCACCAGCGCCGACAAGCGCGCAGCCGAGGAGATCGCGGATCGCAAGCCCTGCGAGGACTTCGAGACCTTTCGACCCTTGTTCGAGCGCGTGCAAGCGGAGGTCAAAACCGGTATGCGCCAGTCCCAGCCCATCGAAGCGGGCCGCCGCGCGATTGAGGCCGGGGACTTTTTCGTTCTCGATGGCATCACGCTCTACGTTGCCGAGGTCGGCGAGCCATTGAAGACCACCGCCGGGGAAGTGGACCGCCGCCTGCGCCTCATCTTCTCCAACGGCACCGAGAGCAATCTGCTGCTGCGCTCGCTCCAGCGAGCGTTCTACAACGACCCCGCCGCGCGGCGGCTGGCCTCGCCCGAGAGCGGGCAACTCTCCTTCGGCGGAGAGCTTGAAGCCGATGATGTCGAAAGCGGCACGATCTACGTCCTGCGCTCCCTCTCCGATCATCCCTATGTCGCGCAGCACCGCGAGATCATCCACAAGGTCGGCGTGACCGGGGGCAGGGTGGAGACGCGCATCGCCAACGCCGAACACGACTCCACCTACCTGCTGGCGAAGGTCGAAGTGGTGGCAACCTACAAGCTCGCGGGCGTCAACCGCACCCGGATGGAGAACCTGTTCCACAGACTGTTCGCGCCCGCGCGGTTGAACATCACGATCAACGACCGCTTCGGTCATCCTGTGCAGCCTGAGGAATGGTTCCTAGTGCCACTTCATGTGATCGACGAGGCGGTTCAGCGCATTCGAGATGGATCGATCACCGAGTTTATCTATGACCCGCAGACCGCTCGACTGGTGGGCTACGCGCGGACTAACTATAAGGATGAACCATGATGGAAAGTCTGCGACCGAAGCAGTCAGAGGCTCGATCCATGGTCTTTGCAGAAGGGGCGCAGTGGGTCCGTGCTGACTTTCATCTGCATACCCGAGCGGACCGAGAATTCAAGTTCACGGGCGATGACAACTTCTACAACAGCAACTATGTGGATGCGTTGGAGAAAGCGGACATCCGATTGGGCGTCATCACCAACCACAACAAGTTCGACTTCGAAGAATTCAAAGCACTGCGCAAGACGGCCCAGAAGAAGGGTATTGCGCTGCTGCCAGGCGTTGAGTTGTCGGTCAATGACGGGGCTAATGGCATCCACACGCTTGTTGTGTTCTCCGACGAATGGATCGATGAACACAATTACATCAACCCCTTTCTGACCAGCGCATTCGAAGGTAAAACGCCCGCGCAGTACGAGCAGGAGAACGGGCGCACTTCATGGTCGCTTCTGGAGACCATCAAGAAGCTGGAAGGCTATCACCGGGACTTCTTCCTTGTCTTCGCCCATGTCGAAGCCCCGAGTGGCCTGTGGGCGGAGCTGGATGGCGGCCGGCTTACTGAGTTGGGGCAAAACGAGTTCTTCCGACGCAGAACGCTGGCTTTTCAGAAGGTACGCACGCACGACGGCGCAGGCAAAGACAAACCCTGCCGCACCAAGATTCAAAGCTGGCTACAGAGCTGGTACCCCGCCGAACTGGAAGGCAGCGACCCCAAGAGTGTCGATGAAATCGGTCGAGGCAAAGCCAGCTACCTGAAGCTGGGCGAACTGTCCTTCGAGGCGGTCAAGTTTGCCTTGAGCGATCCCGTTGGGCGGGTAGCCATGGAGCCGCCCAAACATCAAGCGTCGCACATCCGCAGCATCCGCTTCGACGGCGGCATCCTCGACGGGCAAGTGCTGCATTTCTCTTCCGAACTCAACACGTTGATCGGCATCCGGGGCAGCGGCAAATCATCCATCCTGGAGGCAGTACGCTACGCCCTCGACATTCCACGCGGCGAGAAGGCGCAGGACACCAAGTACAAGGATGAGTTGATCCGCCATACCCTTGGCAGCGGCGGCAAGGTGACGCTGACAGCATGTGACGTGTACGGACAGGAATTCACCATCTCCCGCATCTTCCGCGAAGCCCCGAATGTCTATTTGGGCGGCAAGTTGCAACCCGGCGTGTCGATCCGGGAGACCGTACTGCGCCGTCCGATCTACTTCGGCCAGAAGGACCTTTCCAGCACCGGCGAAGGCTTCGAGACCGATCTGGTGGAAAAGCTGGTTGGCGAGAAGCTGCGTGTGCTGCGTGACGAAATAGAGGTTCAACGCCAGCGCGTGCGTGACGCTGCTCAGCGCTGGCTCAAGCTCGGCAACACGGCCGAACTCAAGCGCGACTTCGAGACCCAACTAAATGATGCCAACTTCCGTCTGACCAAGTTCGCCGAGCACGGTGTCGCCGATAAGCTCCAAAAGCGACTTGGCTTCCAGCAGGACGCCACAGCGCTCGCGCGCATGATGGAGCGGGCAGACAGCTTCATCCTCGCTCTAGGAAGTCTGATTGCCGAGCATGAGGACGAGCTGCGGAACGCAACGAGCTACGTTTCCAAGCAGAACCCGGATTTCTTCACGGCCTACTACGCCGAGTTCTCCAACCTCGTTGCCAAGGTCGATCAGCTCAAGCAGATCGAGCGAGAAGCGAACGTCATTGCTGCTCGCCTCAAGACCAAACAGGGCGAATTTGAAGGCGCAAGCAGGAGCCTTCAGGAGGAGTTCGCACAAGTCGAGCGCCAACTGGCTCAGGAGCTCAAGCAAACCGGCATGACTGCCATCCAGCCGGACGACTTCCTGGCCCAGCAGCAGCGCAAAACCAAGGCGGAGCAAATGCTTCAGGCGCTGGCCAAGCAGGAATCACAGCAGACCAGCATCCGCGACGCGCTGTTTGCCGAGATCGACAAACTCAATGAACTATGGCTGAGCGAGTTCAACACCATCAAGGTAGAGCTGGACCGCGTGAACGCTGGCCACACCGCCCTGCAGATCGAAGCCGACTTCAAGGGTGACAAGGAAGCCGCCATCAGCTTCATGCAGCAGCTCTTCAAGGGCAGCAACATCCGCGAAACCACGCTGCGCGCAGTGATGGAGGACTATGCAGATTTCGGCGGCCTCCTGCGTGCCCTGCCGGGAGCCTTGGCGAAGGCCGGCAGCACCCCCGAGGTCTTCGAAAAGACCTTCATGCAGAACCTGACCGAGTTCGTCACCTGGCAGGTGCCCAACCGCTTCGTCATCCGCTATCGCGGCAAAGAGTTGAAGCACCACTCTCTCGGGCAGCGCGCTTCGGCCCTGTTGCTGTACGTGCTCAGCCAACGCCAGAACGACGTGATCATCATCGACCAACCGGAAGACGATCTGGACAACCAGACCATCTACGACGATGTGATCAAGCTGCTACGGGAAATGAAGCCTCACGCCCAATTCATCTTCGCCACCCACAACGCCAACTTCCCGGTGCTGGGTGACGCGGAACAGGTGCACGCCTGCCAATACCAGGACGAGAAGGTCGCCACGCGAAGCGGCAGCATCGACGCCCGCCCGGTGCAGGACGCCATCATCAACATCATGGAAGGAGGCCAGGAAGCCTTCAACCGTCGCAAAGAGGTCTACAACCTATGGAAACCACAGAGCTGATCGACCTGCTCAGCCGGGGCGAGGACAGTCGGCAGCAGTTCAAGACGGACATGAACAATGCCGACGCCTTGGCAGCGGAGATTGTTGCCTTCAGCAACACCGCTGGTGGTCGCATCTTCATTGGGGTGAACGACGACGGTTCGGTGCGCGGCCTATCCGGCGCCGACGTTGCTCGTCTCAACATGCTCATCGCCAACGTGGCCTCACAGGTCGTGCGTCCCGCCGTGAACCCGCTCACGGAAAACGTGCCCCACCCGGCAGGCACGGTGCTGGTGCTGTCCATCGCTGAAGGCGTCAACAAGCCCTACATGGACAAGAACGGCGCGATTTGGGTGAAGAACGGCTCGGACAAGCGCCGCGCGACCTCGCGCGAGGAATTGCAGCGCCTGTTCCAGCAGGCGGGCTTGGTGCACGCCGACGAAACGCCGGTGGCGGGCTTGAGCGCGGGCGATGTGGACATGCCCTATTTCGAAACCTTCTTCGAGCAGCAATTCGGTGAGCCGCTCGCCCAGCATAACCAGCCGTTGCCGCAGTTGCTGACCAACATGAACCTGATGAACCAGGGGCAGCTCAACGTGGCGGGCGGTCTGCTATTCGCCAAATCACCGCACTACGCGCTACCCGCCTTCATCGTCAAGGCCGTCGCCTTTGTCGGCACCCAGATTGAGGACGAACGCTACATCGACAGCCGCGACATCGCCGGCAAGCTGGCTGACGTGTTCCAGCAGACGCTGGGCTTTATTGTCGCCAACACCCGCGCTACGCAGGGCGAGCAGGGCTTCAACTCCCAGGGGCAGCCTGAGATCCCCCGCATCGTCTGGGAAGAGCTGGTCGCCAACGCCCTCATTCACCGCGACTACTTCGTCAGTGCGCCGATCCGCGTACTGGTGTTTGCGGATCGGGTCGAAATCATCAGCCCCGGCCACCTACCTAACAACCTGACGATCGAGAACATCAAGGCCGGCAACTCAAATATGCGCAACCCCATCCTGGCGTCCTTTGCCGCCAAGCTCCTGCCTTATCGCGGATTGGGTAGCGGCCTGCTGCGCTCACTGCGGGCATGGCCGCAGATCGAACTCATCGATGATCGGGCCGGCAATCTGTTCAAGGCTATTGTGGCGCGTCCCAGTGTGCTGGAGCCGGCCGGAAGATCTTGACTGATCGGCTGGGACGGAGGTGGATAGGCTTCTGGTTTTTAGAACGTCGCTATGGTGTCAGCATGAAACTGCACGAAGAAAACGAACCGTTCTTCATCACCGAGGACATGGCCGCCGAGATGGCCGCTGCCGGCTACGAGTTCAAGCCCCCCGGCCATGCCAGAACGAAGAGCGTCCGCGACCTGTACGGATGGCAGCCCGGGGAGACTCTGGAAGAGGCCATTGCCCGGCACCAGCGCAGGCAGTGTTCATCCTCTTGATCTGAGGATGGCACTTTTCATGGCATCAATTAGCTGTCCATTCGTAAGTTGTTGCCAGTAAACGAGTTTCTATGCTTATAGATAATCGAGTGGGAATGATCCCGCGTGCGGCACTGCCCGGCACGATCTAGCAAAATGCCCTGAGACCCGCGTAACTGCGGGCTTTGGGTTTTTGGGTCTGGCAAGTTCGGGTAGTGTTTTAGCCAGCGAAAGCTCCGTTGGGCGGGCTTTTGCTTCTGTGCTTTACGCTGCTCTACCAATTATCTCGTGAACACGGTCTTGCCCTGGGTGCGACCGTCGATCATGTTGCGGATCGCGTCGCGGGCTTCGGTCATCGGCACCACCGCTCCGACTTCGGGGGCGATGTTGTTGCGGATGACGAATTGCATCATGGCCTTCATTTCCTCAAGCGTGCCCATGATGGTGCCGCGGATGTCGATCTGTTCGACGAAGATGCGCAGCACGTCGGTTTCGGCGATGTTCCCGGTGGTGATGCCGTTGATCACCAGGACGCCACCGCGCTTGACCGCCTTCAGGCTATCTGCCCATGTCGCCGCGCCGATGTTGTCGACGACTGCGTCAACGCGGCGTGGCAAGGCCTCGCCATGTCGCAATACCCGGTTGGCGCCAAGGCGTTCGGCAATGGCGGCCCCTTCATCATTGCGGGTGGTGACCCACACTTCGAAGCCGGCAGCACGGCCCATCTGTATGAGCGCCGTCGACATACCGCCCGAAGCGCCCTGTACGAGAAGCGTCTGCCCCGGAATCAACCGTGATTTGGTAAAGAGCGAGCGATAGGCCGTGAGCCACGCGGTGCCGAGCAGCGAGGCGTGAAGCGGTGACAAACCGTCAGGAATAGGGACCGCGTTGCGTTTCGGGACGGCGACATAATCGGCCATCGTCCCGGGCACGAGTTCGCTGATAACGTGCCAGTGCGGGTCGAGGGTCTCGTCGCCTTTCCAGTCGTCGCTGCCCAGTACCGGATAGAGCACGACGGGCGTGCCGTCTTCGAGCACGCCTGCGGCATCGTTGCCCAGGATCATCGGGAAGGGGATCGGCTGCTCCTGGGAGGTCATGCCGCGCAGGGTGAAAATGTCGTGCCGGTTAAGGCTGGCATGGGTCACCTTCACGCGTACCCAGCCCTCTTGCACGATGGGCTCGGGGCGCTCTCCGACGACGACGGAGGCAAGCGGGTCGTCGACGTTGGCTTCTTTGGCGTAGACGGCAAACATGGTCGTTCTCCTTCAGTCGGTTGGACGTTTTGTGCGGCGCGCACGTGAAGTCGAAGTGAGCGCTGGCGCAAGGTTTGCCCTGCGGTACCGCAGTTGAAATCTGGCTTCCATGCGTCCAGCTGATGAGCCCTGCGCCCTAGCGGGTTCCTTGGTGCTCGAGATGGCGTCGGAAGCAGCCAAGCGAATGGTCGTTGACGATGCCGACCGCCTGCATCCAGGCGTGGATGATGGTCGGTCCGACGAACTTGAAGCCGCGTCGCTTCAGTTCCCTGGAGATGTTCTCGGACAGTGGCGTACTGGCCACCAGGCTTACACCGTCACCCAGGATGGGAACGCCAGCCGTGAAGGACCAGCAGAAGGCCGAGAAGTCTTCGCCGCGATCCTGCATGTCGCAGTAGATTCGCGCGCCCTTGATGGTGGCTTCGATCTTGGCCCGCGCACGCACGATGCCGGGGTTCGCCATCAGCCGCTCGATATCCTGCTCGTCGAAAGCGGCGACCTTGACCGGATCGAAACCCGCGAAGGCAGCGCGAAAGGCTTCGCGCTTGCGCAGGATGGTGATCCAGGCCAGACCTGCCTGGAACCCTTCCAGCATGAGCATCTCCCAGAGCATCCTTGGGTCGCGCTGGGGCACGCCCCATTCGGCATCGTGGTAGTCGCGCATCAGCGGGTCGTTCTGGGCCCAGCTGCAGCGTTCGCAAGATGGGTTCTCAGGCATGGTGTTGGCCTCTCTTCAATCAATCCGCGGGCTGGCATTGGGCAACCACTTCATCCACCGGCAAGGGGAGGTGAGCGGCGCGCTTGCGGGAATACCGCAAAGCCATGCCTACACCGTCCTGATCGTGCCGCCATCGATGACGAACTCGGCGCCGTGGATCGCCGCCGCACGATCGGCAGCGAGGTAGGCGATAAGATCGGCCACCTCTTCAGGTTCGGCTGCGCGCCCGATCGGGATACCGCCCAGGGCATCGAGCACAGACTGACGCGCTTGCTCGATCGTGCCGCCAGATTTGCTGAGCGTTTCCAGAAAGTCCTGCATGGCCTCGGTCATGATCCAGCCCGGTGAGACGGCATTGACCCGCACGCCCTTGGGGCCGAGCTCTTTGGAAATCGACTTGCTGTAGGTCCGCAGCGCGGCCTTGGCGGCGGCATAGCCTGTCGTCGACTCGGGCAACGGCAGAACCGACTGAATCGAGGTGATGTGCACCACAACGCCGCTGCCACGCTCCAGCATCTGCGGAATCAACAGCCGATCGAGTCGCACGGTCGCCAGCAGGTTGAGGTTCAGTTCGGCAAGCCAGTGCTCGTCCGTCAGCGCGGCGAAACCTCCGGCTGGCGAAGAGGAGCCACCGACGACATGGGCCAGGATGTCGACGCCACCCAGCCGCTCAAGCGCCGCCGTGGCAAACGCCTGGCCGCCTTCCGCGGTCGTCAGGTCGGCCTGCACGTATTCGACGCCTTCGATAGGGGTGTTGATCGTGCGAGCCGCGGTGATGACACGGGCGCCGCCAGCGAGGAAGCGCTCGACCGTGGCACGGCCCAGCCCTTTGGTGCCACCGCTGACGAGCACGCGCTTGCCGGCGAATTCGGTCGGATCTGCCTTCATGCCCATACCCTTGTCTCCAGGGTCTTGATGGCATCGTTGACCATCGTGAAACGATAGGTGAAGCGCAGCGGGCTACCGGGGAAGTCGCCATGGGTGGGGCCTTCGAGGACCACGACGCCGTCCTCTTCACGCACGGTATCGGGCTCGAAGATCGCCTTCACCGCGATCCCTTCTTCCTCAAGCAGTTGGCGGATTCTGGCCTGCCCCACGTATTGCTTGCCGTTGTCGATGAAAACGGCGTCCTCGTGGAAGTGTTTCATCATGCCGTCGAGATCGAGACGGATGTTTGCCTCGATGTAGTCGGCGATCGGGTTGGGTAGCTTGATTGACATGGTCATCTCCTCGGCGGTGATGGCGTCAATTTAGCGGTGGACTTTTCGCCTGATAAGCCAGATAAAGGCGCATGGAGTATCACGGAAAGCGGGATAATGACGCGTCATTCGCTGATCGAGCTTGAAGCGGTTCTCGCCATCGTGCGCTGCGGCTCGTTTCGTGCGGCGGCACTGGAACTGGACATGTCGACCACGGCTATCAGCAGCGCGGTAGGCAAGCTCGAGCGAGACCTTGCCGTGCGGTTGTTCAACCGCACCACGCGCAGCGTCTCGCTTACCGATGCGGGGCGGATGTTCGTCGACCGCATCAAGCCTGCCTTCGAGGGCATCCAGAATGCGCTGAACGCGGTGCGCTCCCATCAGGAGACGCCATCCGGCACCTTGCGCATCAATGCGTTCGCCACCGCGGCGCGCGAGATCATGGCGCCGCTGGTGCTGAGCTACCTGCAGCGCTATCCGCTGGTGCATGTCGACATCGTCACCGAGGGGCGACTGGTTGACGTGGTGGCGGCGGGCTTCGATCTGGCCGTGCGCAGCGCCGATCTGGTGCCCAGCGACGCGATCGCCATACCGCTGGGGCAGAGGCGGCGCATGGCGGTGGCTGCCTCTCCCGCCTTCTTCGAAAACCGGGCTATCCCGAAAGTCCCGCAGGATCTGCTCGCTTACCCCTGCGTTCGCGGTCGGCTTCCCGACGGTACATTGCTCAGGTGGCGGTTCGAGAAGGGCGGTGAAGAGCTGCAGCTGGAGGTCCAGGGACCGATCACGCTCGACGAGGCGTCGCTGGCGCGGATCGCGGTGGCCAATGGTGTGGGCATCGGCTATTTCATGGAGGCCGATATCCGCGAAGACATCGCCGCAGGGCGGCTGGTGCGCATCCTCGAAGACTGGACGCCGCCGCTCGCGCCGCTATGCCTGTATTACTACAACCGGCGCAATTCTTCTGCGGCCTTCCAGGCCTTCATCGCGCTGGCACGTGACTACACGGCCGGACGGCTTGCGTAGCCCGCTTCGGCATCACGTACGTCTAGTCCTGGAACTTGTGGATGGTGCGCCGACCTCTCCGTGTTGGAGCTGCATCCCGGACTTGCCATCCTTCTCACTGCTCCGTGGCGTTCTCGCCGTCTAGGCCCGGACCACGTCCGCTCCAGACGCAGGCAGGTCGGGCTAGAGCGGACGCTCGCCAAGGCTCCAACTCGGTCCCTCGAATGCATGACCGGCTGGAACCCGGCTTCTGGCGTTATAGCGTTGGATCCAACCCGGGTACGCGGCAGCGGGTCGGCTGACTTGGTCGAGTTCGGCCAGGTCCTCGCTCGAAAGCGTCAGTTCCAGCGCTCCGAGGTTCTCGGTCAGTTGCTCGGGGCGTTTGAGGCCGACGATGACGCTGGTGACCGCCGGACGAGAGAGCAGCCATGCGAGCGCGATCTGGGCAGCGGTCGCGTCATGCCGCGCGGCCACGGTCTTCAAGGTGTCGATGATGTCGTGCACCCGTGTTTCGTCAACCGGCGGAAAGGCGATCGACGCGCGGCGCGCGGTGTTGTCTGTGTGACCATGGCGATCGAACTTGCCGGAGAGCAGTCCGCCGGCCAGCGGACTCCAACATAGCAGGCCGATCTGTGCATCCATGACCGCAGGCACCAGCTCATGTTCGATGTCCCGCCCCGCGATGGAGTAGTAGGCCTGAAGGGAGGCGCACCGCGTCAATCGCCGCCGCCGTAGACGTCCGCTGTATCGATGAAGTTGATGCCGGCATCGAGGGCCTGGTCGACGATGGCGTTCGTCTCCTGCTGCGACAGGCGCCCAATGGCTGCACCCGCAGGCGTCGTGGCACCACCGAAGGTCATGCCGCCGAGGCAGAACTTCGACACGAAAAGACCGGTGCGACCAAACTGGGCGTAGTGCATGAGAGGTCCTCGCTGCCGTAGGGAAGAGGATCGCAGGACACGGGGAGATCACATTATCGAGCGGCAGCCCTCTCCAATCCATTATCGAAGCGACGCATTTCATCATCCACCGGCCAGGCATGGACCCTGTTCGACGCCTTCTCGCTGCTCCGCTTCGGCAGCCTGCTGACCACGCAGGGATGCGCAGGGGCGCCGGACACGGCGTTCCCATCCTGTCGGTAGACGGAGATGCTGGTGAGTGCACCCGCAACAATCTCACGCGTGCCGTCTGCCAAGCGAATATTGAAAGCTGCCGTGGTACGAGACACTGACGTTAGCCTGTCGCTGCCCGGCCGGCTCGCTGTATCTCCCACGAATGCAAGACCTGTGCTGCTGACGGCAGAGGCCTATGCCCATCACGGCCACTTCTTCAAGGATGTGGATTCGGAGCTCTGCCGAGGATGGGGTTGAACGAACTCAGCTGCTTTCGGCCATTGCCGGCGGACAACCCATCATTCCAAGGTGTTGATCCGATCCGGCGGGGTTTTCGTTGGCTTGGAGAAAATCCACTTCCTGCCCTCCCGCCTCCGGTCCGGTGGCGGGGTAGGCGAGTGTGTGTCATGCAAGCATCGGCACGGAGTGATCGCAGCTGCGTGCGCCGCTGGCGTTCTGCTCCCAACGCAGGTCGCCTGCATAGCGGTGCGCCATGCGGCCTTCGTCGTCCAGGGCGAACAGATGCAGCCAACGGTTGTCGAACAGGGCGCGGACCTGCGGGTGCCGTTCGAGGATGGTGGCGATCGCTTCGGGCGGTGCTTCGATCAACACCGAGAGCCGCAGCGGCTCGTGGGTCAGGCGTTGGCCGTCATGCACCGATTGCCACGGCAACCCGGTGCGCAGGATCCCGCCGTTGCCCTCGACCACTCCGATGCCGCCGGTGACGTTGTGCAGCAGCTTGTTGCCGGCGCCAAGACTCTCGGGCGCGACGGTGGATCCGTAGTACTGCAGGCTGATCCAGCTGGCGACGACGACCGGTGCGGTCAGGATCAACTCCAGCACGCCGAAGCCGTCGTCGTAGCGCCAGTCGTAGTCGTGGAGGAAGGCGCGTCCGGCCAGATCGCGCCCGGCAGTGCGTGAGCGGGGTGCGGCGATGAAGGCCTGGCAGCCGGCAAGTGCCCATTCGGGGCGAATCTCGGCCCAGTCGCGGGCACGATGTGCGATGTCCTGGCTGCGATGCGCGCGGGGCAGGCGCACGGCACGTTCCCCGCGCGCCAGCGCCCCGGCTGCGCCCAGCCACTGCCTCGCTTGGGCGAGATCTTCGGCATGCCCGGGCGAAGGGTGATCGGCGGTGTAGAGGGTGACCGCATCGGTCGTGGTGTCGTGCAGTGCAGCCAGGAATAACGTGTCGGCGGGAATGACGATGCCGCGTGCGGCAAGACCGGCGCGCACCTGGCTGTCGTTGAGCAGCGAGGCGAGCAGCCGCGCGTTCACTTCGCCCGAATAGCCGCCGCATGCGCCGCAGTGCAGCGCGCTCGCATGAGGGTTGTTGACCACTTTCGCACCATGGCCGGCGAGTACCACCAGCCGGGCGAAGCCGCCGGTGAACGACATCGCCTTGAGGATGCGCGTGGCCATGGTCAGCCGGGTCTCCAGGTCCAGCCCGTCGCGCAGCAGCTTGGCAACGTAGATCGGGCCGGTGGCCTCGACGAAGGCGAACGAGGAAATGGCCGCCAGCTTGAAGCGGCCCCAGGCGCGCTTGGCACGTGCCGCGATCCGTGCGCTGAGGTCGGAGGCGGCTGCCGACGACGTTGCATCTCCCGCGCAGGTGGTCACACCTGGCGTGAGCAATACGGGCAGGCGCGCTTCGACCACGTCCGAGGCAAACCGGCGATGGCCGATGCCCAAGCCGAAAAACCCTGCAAACCCGAGGGTCTGGATGCCCGAATCGAGGCTTTCCAGCGCGCGGCGGAAAACTTCCGAGCGCACATCGATGCAGAACGCCATTTGCAGCTTCACACGCCCAGATGCGACCTGGGCCGGCGATGGCGCGGCCAGCACGGCGCTGAGCTTGCGCTGCGCGGCACGTTCGGCCGCTTCCTGCAGGATGCTGTCGATGACATCGTCCGACGTTGCAGCGACCGGCTCGGCGTAGGCGGCAACGGCCCTCTGCCAGCCAGGCACCAGCGTGCAGCCGCCGTTACCCAGCAACGCGGCTTCCCAGAGCAGGCGGACGGCGAGCAGGTCGGTGACGCATGCATCGGTTGCGCCGCTCAACTCTGCCTGCCAGAGCCGATACCGGGCGAGCTGGCCCCAGCCGCCCAACGTGGTCAGCAAGCGGTGGAAATAACCGTCCAGTGCGTCCTGCGAAAGTCCCAGGCGAGCGACGCAGTCGACGATGGCGTCTTCGGCATTGGCTGGCGCCTCCGCCACATAGCGTGCGAAACCTGCCAGGCCGGCGATTTCCGGAGTCAGATCGTGGGTCGCGATGATCCGCCAGGTGCTGTAGGCGCCACCGGACTGGCCGACCGCCCACAGCGCCTGGCCCTGGTCGAAATAGCCGGCTGCCCAGTGACCGATACGCTCGTTGACGATGCCGGGCCAGTCGACCGCATCCGCGTCGCGGGCCAGCTCGGCGACCGTGGGGAGCGCCTGCGGGGCAGGGCGTGCGGCTTGGACCGCCTGTTTCAGGGCGGGCAAGTTCGGCGGCCGCAGGGCTGCCGGCGCGTTCTGCAAGGCGGCTTGCAGATCCTGTTCGGCGATCTGGCCGGACTGTAGCCGCTCTGCATACCAGGACCGCGGCATGGTGATCGCGATACCGGACGCGCGCCGCAGTCGCGCCCCCGCCATTTCCAACGGCTCGCTGCCCTGGCCGAGGAAGGGGTTGACCGCAACGCTGGAGGCGAGCGGCCACAGCGGCGGGATGGCGCGTGCCGCACGTTGGGCGGCGGCGATGATCACATCGTGGGACGGGGACACAGGCATGGCGGTGGGCGTGGTGGTCATCAGCGTGGGGGCCTGGGGTGAAGGGGTTCAGGAGGTCTTGCGAATGGACCAGCCGCCGAGCAGGCGATCGATCGTGGCGTTGGCATACAGCCCATTGGAGAGGTGGACGCGGAGCCCGGCGGCCGCGGGGTGCGAGGCCCAGAGCGGGAACAGCGCCTGCGCCACCGCCACCAGCCCGAAGCTCAGTACCGCAAGCGTCATCAGCGTCCACTCCAGCCGCCCCGGTGCGGGCGTGCCCGGCAGCACGCCGGCCGTCAGCCATTCGGCAGCGGTCTGCAGCGCGAAGTAGCCGATCGCTGCGGCACTGGCGTAGATCGCCGTCATGCGGGTGAGAGGGCGTGGCGCGGCATCGGCAAGGCCCTGGGCCAGCAGGTAGGCGACACCAAAGATCAGGATCGCGCCCAGTGCCAGCGCCTGTGGCGACTTGTGCTCGAAGCCGAAGGTGAACCCGAAGGCAGTGCCGATGCCGATATAGATCGCCAGTGCGATCAAAAATGCGCGGCCGACCGCCGACCCGTTCGCAACGGCGACCGGCCCGGGCCGGCGAATGGCCGCCACTTGCTCGACCGCGCCGCCGGAGGCCAGGAACGCGTGCGCCTTGTAGAGCGAGTGCGCCACGATGTGCAGCAGGGCCAGCGGAAACAGCGCCAGACCGCACTGGAGCATCATGAATCCCATCTGCGCGACCGTGGACCAGGCCAGCGAGGTCTTGACCGCCGGCTGGGTCAGCATCACTAGCGCGCCGAACAAGGCGGTGAACCCGCCCAGCATGGCCAGCACGGCGAGCACGCCGGGGGCGGCGAGCATCAGATCGGCAAAGCGGATCAGCAGGAAGCCGCCGCCGTTGACCACGCCGGCGTGCAGCAAGGCCGATACCGGCGTGGGCGCTTCCATCATCTCGGTGAGCCAGCCGTGGGTCGGGAATTGCGCCGATTTCAGCACCGCCGCGAGTGCGATCAGGGCGGCCGCCGCGACCAGCGCCCAGGAGTGCTGCCCGCGCGCGGCCAGCGCCCAGGAGTGCTGCCCGCGCGCGGCCAGCGCATTGATCGTGGCGATATCGGTCGTGCCCATGCTTTTCCAGATCAGCACCGCGCCGCAGGTCAGGGCGATACCGCCGGTGGTGGAGAACACGCGCTTCTTGCGTGCGGCGCGCTGCGCCTCAACGCGCTCGGGATAGAACAGCAGCAGGCGATGCATCGCGATGCTGGTGGCGATCCAGGCGATGACGACCTGGACCAGGTTGCCGGCCTGCACCAGCAGCAGCACTGCCGCCAGCGCCATGCACAGCCAGCCGGTGAAATAGCCCTGGCGTGCCTCGCCGTCGAGATAGGTGCGCGCGTACCGCACCACGATCCAGCCAACGAAGGCCACCAGCAGGAGCATCGTCACGCTGACCGCGTCCAGCCGCGCGGACAGGCCGATATCGCCCCATCCGATCAGCGGGCTGGCGCCGGTTCCTCGCAGGAGCACCAGCGCCAGCGATGCGATCGCGATGCAGAGCGCGCCGAGCGCGGCGCCTTCGGCGAGGAGGGGAATCTTCAGTGGAGGCCGACCGCCGCGCCCCAAGGCGACGACAGCGGCGGTCAGCAACAGGAGTGGTGCGAACAGCGGGAGTAGATAGAGCGACAAGGCAATCCCCTAAGAACGAACGTGGTGGCGGGCCGCGCCACGATAGCGATCGGTGGGGTTGAATAAAAATTCATTGTTCTTGCAGATTCGTTCGTTATTATCGAATGATATGGCCGCCTTGAACTACAACCATCTGCGCTACTTCTGGGCGGTCGCGCACGACGGCAACCTCACCCGTACTGCCGAGCGTCTCAACCTCACCCAGTCGGCGCTTTCGGTGCAAATCCGCAAGCTGGAGGAGCGCCTGGGCCATGCGCTGTTCGAACGCCGCGGGCGACAACTGCATCTGACCGAGGCCGGACAGATCGTGCTCGACCATGCCGATGCGATTTTTGCCACCGGCGATGAACTGCTCGGCACGCTGCGGCAGACAGGTGCGGCGCGGCAGGCGCTGCGGGTCGGCTCGCTTGCCACGCTGTCGCGCAACTTCCAGATGGAATTCCTGCGGCCGCTGCTGGGCCGCACCGACATCGACCTCATTTTGCGTTCGGGCAGCGCGGGTGAACTGCTGCGCGCACTGGAGGCGCTCAATCTCGACGTGGTGCTGCTGAATCGGGCACCTGCCGGCGACGCGCTGTCCCCCTTCGTCACTCACCGGCTCGCGGAGTACCCGGTCAGCCTGGTGGGGACGCCGGATCGCCTGGGCCATGCGGCCAGCTTCGCCGACCGCCTTCGCAGCCACCCCATCATCCTGCCGACGGTGGATAGCAGCGTGCGCATCGGCTTCGACGCATTGGCCGACCGGCTGGGCGTGCGGCCGCAGATCGTGGCGGAAGTGGAGGACATGGCGATGATGCGACTGCTTGCCCGCGAGGACATCGGCCTGGCGGTTCTTCCGCCGATCGTGGTCAAGGACGAGATCGCCGCTGGCGCGTTGATGGAAGGCGATCAATTGCCGGACATCGTGGAGACCTTCCATGCGGTGACCATGTCGCGACGTTTCCCGAATCCTCTGCTCCGGCTTCTGCTGCAGCCCTCGACCAGGCCAGACAGCCCGTAATACTGCTCGGTTGCCATCTGCGGGCAGGCATGCAGACCCATGCATTGACAGGGGGCGCCAAGCCGCTGCAGTGCGGTCTTGAACGCAAGGCGCGCGTGCAGCCGCACCGCCGAAGCGCAGGCGCGCGGGCTCGAGCCGGATCGACCAGCCGCATTGCTAGGCGGGGATGAGGCTGGTCAACGCGAAGTTGGGGTCGGCGGCTTGCTGCGGCGTCGGCGAGCGTCCCAGTTCGAGCAGCTTGCGGGCCGCCAGATGATCCTGTGGCCGATTGATCGAGTCCACGGCGCAGAGTTCGCCATCGACGTAGTAGAAGAGGGAGAACGTGCTGGTCGCCAGGTCGCCGCGCACCACCGCCTGCGTGTGGCCTGCGGCAAAGCCGGCCATTTGCAGCCTGACCTCGTACTGCTCCGACCAGAACCAGGGCAACGCAGGGTAGGGGCGGTGCTCGCCCAGCAGTGAGGCGGCAGCGGATTTGGCTTGTTCGATTGCATTCTGGACCGACTCCAGCCGCAGCAAACCGCTGCCTGCCCGCTGCCGCACCGTGCAGTCGCCGGCACCGACGATGCCGGGGCTGCTACTGCGTGCGCACGCGTCCACGATCAATGCCCCGCGATCGCAAGCCAGTCCGGCCTGTTGGGCCAGTTCGCCGTTGGGGATGACGCCGATCCCGACGACGACCAGGTCTGCCGGGAACACGCGCCCGTCCGCGGTGTGGACGGCAGTCACCACGCCGCGATTGCCGCTCAATGCGCTGACGTTGCTGCCCAGTTCGATGGTCGCGCCGTTGTCTCGATGCAGGCGAAGGAAGAAGTCCGCCAGTTGCGGGCTGACGACGCGCGCCATCAGCCGATCGGCCGCCTCCAGCACAACGACCTGCTTGCCGAGCCGCCTGGCGATGGAGGCGAATTCCAGCCCGATGAAGCCGCCACCGATCACCACCACCCGCGAGGTGTGCGGCAGGATCGCGGCAAGCGCGCGAGTGTCGGCCATGCCGCGCAACATGCAGACATGGCCGAGCCCGGCGCCTGGGACCTCCAGCCGGCGGGCGCGTGCGCCGGTGGCAAGACACAGCCCCGTGTAGCCCAGGGTGCTGCCGTCGTCCAGGTGCAGCGTGCGGGTGGCGTGTTCGATGCGCATCACCCGCGCGCTGGCATGCCACTGGATGCCCTTGCGGTTCAAGGCCCCGGGTGCGCGAATGTACAGCTGGGTGTCGCTCACCTCGCCAAGCAGGAACCCCTTGGAGAGCGATGGACGGTGATAGGGCGCGCAGGGCTCGTCCCCCAATAAGACGATGGAGCCCGTATAGCCGCCGCTGCGCAGGGATTCGGCGGTCTGCAGGCCCGCCTGACCCGCACCGACGATGACCATGCCGCTCATCGCGCACCTGCCGTACGCAGGCTCATGTCTGCCGATCCGGAAAGCGTACGGTCATGTCCGATGTCGGTACGAGCTGGCACGCCAGCCGGCTGTTGCTGCGCCGTTCGGCCGCCACGCTGTCGAGCATGCCGGCCTCCATGTCCAGCAGTGGCAGGTCCTGGCCGCCGGCCTCCACGTAGCAATGGCAGGTGGCGCACGCACAGGAGCCGCCGCACTGCGCTTCGATGCCATCGATGCCGTGATGCATGGCCCCTTGCATCAGGGTCCATCCCGGCGCGAGGTCGACCGCCACGGTCTCGCCGCTCGGTTCGATGTAGGTGATGGTGGGCATGGTCGCTTCCTAGTGCGCGCGCATGGGCAGATGCGACAGCCCACGGGTGATGCTGTTGGGAATGCGTTGCACCGGCCCGGTCAGCGTGAAGTGGTCGATGTAGCGGGCCAACGCTGCGAATGTGGCCATCCCTTCCAGCTTGGCGAGCGCCTGGCCTGCGCAATTGTGCGTCGCCAGCCCAAATCCCAGGTGATCGACGGGGTTGCGCTCGATATCGAAGCGGTCCGGTTCCGGATAATGGCGTTCGTCGCGATTGGCCGAGGCATAGCTCACGATCACCCGCGCGCCTGCGGGAAGCACGACACCTTCGCCCAGATCGACCTGGCGGGTGGTCACGCGCGAGAGGTGCTGCAGCGGGCTGTCGATGCGGACGATCTCCTGGAAGGCGGCAGGTGCTTTGCCCGGATCCTGGCGCAACCTTTCCCACTGCTCGGGATGTTGCGCGAACTGCCATAGCCCATTGCTGATGGCATTGATCGTGGTGTCGAAGGCGGCGATCACATAGCCCTCCATCAGGCCGATGGCCGCTTCGCGCGGGATCTCGCCGCGCTTGCCGGCGGCGGCGACCGTGGAACCGAAGCCACCGGGCGTAAGCCGATCGCGGTCGTAGGTGTCGGCGACGAATGCCCGCATCGCTTCAAGGCGTGGCAGGGCCGCTCGCATGCGTAAGGAGTCCGGGCCACAGGCATCGAAGCAGCCGGCGGCCAGCGCCGCCAGTTCGCCGCGCGCTTCTTCCGGCCATCCGATCAGATCGAAAATGACATTGACCGGCAGGTCGTGGGCGACGTCGCGTACGCCATCGAACTGCTCGCGCTGCTGCAGGCTTCTTGCCAGTTCGTCGGCGCGTTGATGGATGGTGTCTTGGACGTGCTGCAGATGGCGTGGACCGAGACGTTCGGTGAACAGCTTGCGGGTGCCACCGTGCATGGGCGGATCGACGCAGATCAGCGCGTGTTCCCACTGCTTGTTGATGACCGGATTGAGCCCGGCGCCCTGCGCGGACGAAAATGTCTGCCAATCCATCAGCGCCTTGCGCACCTGCTCGTAGCGGCCCAGGTAGTAGAGGTCATAGGTGCGCAGGTAGGCGGCAGGCCCGAGATTGCGCAGTTCGGCATAGAGCGGGTAGGGGTCGTGCAACGCGTCGTCGGTAAACAGATCGATATCGCTGCTGATGCGACTCAAGGCATTCATGCGGTGCCGCCTCCGGCTGGTGGTTCGTACCCGACATGGGCACGCGCAGCTTAGAGAGCGCGACGGCGGCAGCGCTTGGCGAGCGACGAAGCAAACTTGACCAGGAGCGAAATCGGCATCCGGCGCTGCACGCTAACCGGCGTTTGCGCCGTTGCGGTAGGCACGTGCGCTGCTGCGGAAGCAGCGGCAGAAATGCGAGACGTCGCTGAAGCCCGCCTCCAGCGCGATCTCGCCGATGGGCGCGGCGACCGGATCGCGCAGGCGCTCGGCCACCCACTGCAGGCGCTGTTCGAGCACATACGCACCGAGGGAGGTGTGCGCGGCAGCGAACAGCAGTTGCACATAGCGGGGCGTGATGCCGAAATGCCGGGCGATGCTCTGCGCACCAAGCCCCGGATCGGCGAGATGCTGATGCACATGCTGGCGCAGGCGCGCCTGCCAGGCGAGCGCGGTGCTCCTTCCCGAATGCGTGCCCGCAGCCGCAGGCCAGGTCAGCGCCAACAGGGCACAGGCGGTGGTCAGCAGCGTCGAGACGTGCTGCCCGGCGCCGAGGTGATCGAGATGCGCGATGAAATTGCCGAGCAACTGGAACTGTTCGCCGCGATAAGCGGTGGCGCTCTGCGCAGCCAACTGATCGGCCAGATCGGTGCCGGGCAGGTAGAGCACGCGTGTGCGGTGATCGCGGCTGCATTCGATGCGATACGGATCGCGCGCGCGCAACACGACCAGTTCGCCGGCTTGCAAACGCGCCTGCCGGCCATGCTGATAGACGTCGCAGCTGCCATGCTCGTTGCGCATCAGGTAGACGCCATCGTAGTTGCTGCTGCGCCTGGAATCGATCGCCACGGGAGTCGACTCGACGGTGGTCAGGTGCATCGAACCGAAGCCTCGCCTCTGCATGCGCGCGCAGAAGCGTTGCGATGCCGGCTCGATCTCCATGTTGTCGAAGGCCGTTCTTACCAGGTCTTTCCAATAGCGCAGGCGCGCGCCGGCTTGGATCGCCGTGGTGTCGAAAAGCTCGGTGGTTGGCATGGCGACGTCCTCCGGAACGGAAGCAACGGCTGGCTGACCCGGGGCGGGTCGCAAGATGATGCACGCGATTGCGCCCCTGTCGTTTTGCGGCGCATCAATCTGCAGGTTGGCGAGCGCCTGGCTGATTCCGCGGGGGTGAGATCCACATGCCGTGATGGGATGCACCCATCACGAATTCCACGTCAATGGAACATTGCGGTGATGCCCACATTGAGGGCAAAGCCGCCGCAAACCAGCCATGCAAACAGAATGGCTGCAAGCGCCAGCGGCCTGATGCCGGCCTTGCGGATGGCCGAGACGTGCGTCGTCAATCCCAGGCCGGCCATGGCCATCGCCAGCAGGACGGTATCGATGTCGATCGCCTGGTGCACCAGCGTCGGTGGCAGCAACGCCAGCGAGTTGAGTCCCGCAACCGCGATGAACCCAAGCGCGAACCAGGGCATCACGATGCTGCCGGGCTGCGTGCGCGCGTTCTGGTCGGTACCGCCATCGCAATTTGAGGGATCTGCGTGCTTTCCCCTGGTTCGAGAAAGATAGGCCGACAGGGCGATAAGAAACGGCGCCAGCAGCATCACCCGCACCATCTTGGCGATTACAGCGGTATTTGCGGCCTGCTCGCCAATGGCGCGCCCCGCAGCGACCACCTGTGCCACTTCATGGATGGTGGAACCGGCAAAGACGCCGTATGCCGCCGGCGACAGGGCGAACCCGCGGGAGTGCGCGACCAGGTGATACAGCACCGGGTACAGGAACATCGCCAGCGTGCCGAACACCACCACCGTGGCCACCGCGACCATTACCTGATCGGCGCGGCCGCGGACGACGGGTTCGGCGGCCATCACGGCGGCTGCACCGCAGATCGAGCTACCCGCACCGATCAGCATCGCCGTGGTGCGGTCCAGGCCGAACACGCGCGTGCCAACGAAACAGGCGAGGCCGAAGGTACTGCACAGCACCGCCGCGTCGATGGCAACGCCAGTCCAGCCGACGTTGCCGATGTCCTGGAAGGTCAGGCGCAGGCCGTACAGGACGATGCCCAGCCGCAGCAGGGTGGCCTTGGAAAAACGCACGCCCGGGTCGGCGTTCGCAGCCAGGCGCGGATAGAACGTGTTGCCGGCCAGCATGCCGAGCAGGATGGCCAGGGTCAGCGCGCTGACGCCGTTGGCCTGCAGCCCGCCGATCTTGCCCAGCTGCATCGACGCGCCAGCCAGCAGGCCCGTCAATGCAAGACCGGGCACCAACTGGCGCAGGCGCCGGGTGGCCCCAGCGGCATGGCCTTGCAAAAGGTTGAGTGGGGCAGGAGTGCTGTACATGGTGGTTTCATCGCAACGTGCGGCAGGCAGGAGCGCACTGTGGACTGCCCGGAACTATCCAACAAACGGATAATTTCGTTATAACCTAGCGATAAAACAGGTAAACGATAGCTCCATGCGCCTGACCCTGCGGCAACTCCTGATCTTCACGGCCGTGGCCGATACCGGCAGCACTACCGCGGCCGCAGAGCGTGTGGCGCTGTCGCAGTCGGCTACCAGCGGTGCGCTCAACGAACTGGAGAGCCTGCTCGGCGTGCAGCTGTTCGACCGCATCGGCAAGCGTTTAATGCTCAACGACAATGGCCGTGCATTGCTGCCGCAGGCCAGGGCGTTGCTCGATGGCGTGCAGCAGATCGAAGGCCAGTTCGGCCTTGGGAGTGCCGCTGCCGCGGCTGCGCCGTTGCTCACGCGTCTTCGCGTGGGGGCAAGCACCACCATCGGCAACTATGTGTTGCCGTCGCTGATTGCCAGCTATCGAAGCGCGTGGCCGGGCGCGGCGGTGGACGTGGTCATCGGCAACACACGCGAGGTGGCCGCCGCGGTGAGCCGGTTGGAGGTGGATATCGGCTTGATCGAAGGCCCGTGCCATGAGGCAGACCTCCAGGTCGTGCCTTGGCGACAGGACGAGTTGGTGATCGTGGCGGCACCGAGGCATGCAGTGGCGCAGGCCGCCATGCAGGCTCGGGTTCCGTTGAAGGCCTTGCGACAGGCGCACTGGCTGCTTCGCGAGCCCGGCTCCGGCACGCGCGAGGCGGTAGAACAGGTCTTGCT
Source organism: Xanthomonas euvesicatoria pv. euvesicatoria (assembly GCF_020880415.1). Taxonomy (GTDB): domain Bacteria; phylum Pseudomonadota; class Gammaproteobacteria; order Xanthomonadales; family Xanthomonadaceae; genus Xanthomonas; species Xanthomonas euvesicatoria. Next base: position 28,180 of record NZ_JAJIUJ010000113.1, read on the forward strand.
GCCGCACCTGCATCATCTGCACAGCGATCTGCAGCCGGGCAGCACCGAGGCGATCAAGCAGGCGGCGGCGGAAGGACTGGGGCTGGCCTGCCTATCGCTGTGCGCGGTGCAGGACCTGGTGACGCTGGGCCGGCTGGTGATTCTGCAGACCACCTTGCCGCGGCTGACCCGTCGCTTCTACCGGATCCAGCACCGGCAAAAACGTCTGTCGGGCAATCTGCAGCGCTTCGTGGCGCATTGCGATCTGCATGAGCTGCACGTTTGCTGATAGCCGACAGGCCGAGCCTGGGTCGGATGCCATGATCTATCGTCACGCTGGCCACTGCGCACGCCTCGCAGACCAGCAACGCATAGCCGATGTTCGGCCTTCCTCGACGTGGCTTGATGTTGCAACGCATGGCCGGCGCCCTTGCCGCGCCCACAAAAAAAAGCCGCGCAGTGCGCGGCCTTGATGCAGGAGCCGAACTGAGATGCTCCTCAGCGAACCTTGGCCAATGCCACGCGGGCGTCGGCCATGAACTTCTGTGCTTCCTGGGGTGTCGCCAGGTTGGCGGCGAGCTGGCTGAGCACCTGCTCGATGTCGCTGGAGGCGTCCCAGGCTTCATCGCACAGCATGCCGGCGATCGGGCCGAGGTAGTTCAATGCGACCGATTCCAGTGCGCTGCGAACGCGCTCGTCGGGCCCGGCGTTGTCGCCACTGGCGACCGGCGCCGCACTCGCGCTTGCGACAGCTGCGGCAGGAGCCGGTGTCGGGGCAACCGGCGCACGCACCGGCGACGGTGCGCCGCCGAGATCCTGTTCAAAACCGCCCATCAACCACTGCCGCGAGTCGTCGCTCAACAGCGAGGGTTTGCCCAGGCCCGCCCCGGGGTCGGCCTGGAAGCGCGCCTTGGCTGCGTTGACCATGGTGAGGCGTTGCACCGCCTCGTCATTGCGCAGCATGCGGAACACCACTTCTTCGATCTGCCCGCTGTTGATGCGGACGATGCAGGAGTGGTTTTCCTCGGTGACGATGAACAGAAAGCCGGACGCCTTCTTCAATGCCAGCGCTTTGAGCTCGCGCAGGATCTCGATCAGCGGACGGAATTCAGTGGACATGGCGTCTTCCTTGCAGCATCAGGTACGGAATGGGTGACAGCGACTCAGCGTTTGCTGAGGCGCTCCATGGCCAACCGGACGCTGTTGGACAAGCGGGAGATGGCGCGCGCCAGCGTACCGATTTCATCTTTGAGGTTGACCTCTGCGATGGTGTGGTTCCACTTGCCGAGGCTCAATTCTTCGGCCACGGTGGTGAGGTTTTGGATGGGGCGCAACACCCGGCTCCAGATCAGTGCCCACTGCACGCCGACCAGCAGCGCACAGATCAGCAGGCCGATGCCGGCGATCCACAGCGACTGCCGAATGATCACGCCATTGATGTCGCTTTCAGGATAGGCCGACACCAGAGTAAATCCCCAATCGGGTACTTCCTGCTTGGTCACAACCCAATCGTCGGGCATCTCCTTGACGATGCGCTCGATGGTGGCCGCATCGGTGGTCGCGCCTGTGGAAGAGTGGAAGCGCAGCTTGTTCTTGCTGTCGAACACGGCGATGAAGCCAGACTCGAGCACGCGACGGCTGCTGACCACGTTTTCCAATGCCTGCGTATCGGCCTCGTACCCGACGTACCAGGCGCCGATGACCTTGCGATCGTTGCCGCCAAAGATCGGCTCGTAGCCGGTGATATAAGGTGAGCCGAGGATGTCGACCACACCGTAGAAGTTCTCGCCATTGCGAAGTTTGGCGGCCGCCTGGCCGCTTGGGTCGAGCACGGTGCCGATCGCGCGGCTGCCGTCGTTCTTCTTGACGTTGGTGGAAATGCGCACAAAGTCTTCGCCGGTGTGCGAAAACAACGTCGCGGTGCCATCGTGGATTGCCGTCACTTCGTCCAGCAGGGTGAAATTGTTGGCCTGCGGCTTCTGGCCCAGCAGCAGATCGTTGGCACTACGGTCGGCTACGCGAACTTCGCCACCCAGGCTGGGGCTGCCTTGTGTACCGGCTTCCTTGCGCAGCTGGCGCATCGAAGAATTGACGCGATCGAGGATCATCGTGCGCGTGACAGCGAACAACGTTTGTAGCGAAAGCGATTGCCGGCCGATTGCGGCTTCTGCCTCGGATCGGACCCGGTTGGCTTCCGTGATGGACAGGACGACTGTCAGTGTGACCACCACAACCAGCACCAAGGCCAGCACCGGCAACAGCAGGCGCACCCGCAAAGAGTGACGAAGCATCGCAATTCCCCTGAACGCGTTTAAATGAGTGAGTCGAGTGCCGCCGCAGCGCAGTGCGGCGGCTGGACGTAGCCGTTATCGGCTGCCGAACCAGATGCTGAAGCGGCCCCCATGCCGCTTGGCGGTGCATACGATAGCGTAAGCCGATCGGTTTGAGCGCGCGGAGCTATCGCGCGTGTCGCCTCGCGTTCAAGAATGGTCGACCGCGTAGCAAAAGCCGCCGCTGGCTGCGCCCAGGATGGGCGAGCCGCCGCTCAGGTCTCCAGCGACAGGATCCCCCGCCGCAGCGCGACGGTGACCGCATGGGTGCGATCGCGCACGCCGAGCTTGCCCAGGATGTTCTTCATATGGGCCTTGACGGTTTCTTCGGAGATGCTCAAGGCACTGCCGATTTGCTTGTTGGAGCAGCCGGTGGCGACCAGGTTCAGCACTTCGGTCTCGCGCGCGGACAGGGCATCGTCGAGCACATGGGCGGCGATGTTTTCGGCAACCGAGGCCGGCACGTGCCGGCGCTGGCCCCGGCGCACGTCGCGGATGGTGTCGACCAGCTCGCGGCGCAGCGCGCTCTTGAGCAGGTAGCCACAGGCGCCTGCCTGCAGGGCGCGCACCGCGCGCACGTCGCCGGTATAGGTGGTCAGCACGATGACCTTGGCGGCGGAGTCGACCTGGCGGATGCGCTGGATGGCCTCGACCCCGTCCACGCGCGGCATCTGCAGATCCATCAACACCACGTCCGGGCGCAGGCGGATGTAGCAGGCCACTGCCTGCTCGCCGTCTTCCGCTTCGCCGACCACGCGCATGTCGTGTTCGGCGGCGAGCATGGCACTGAGCCCATCGCGCAGCAGCGGATGGTCGTCTACCACCAGCACCCCCGTTGGTCGGGCCATGTCAGCCATTGGAACTCTCCGTGGGTCGTGCGGTGTGGAATGGCCACCACCACCGCTTGGCGCGCAGGTAGGCGGCACGGGCGGCCAGGGTGATCTGGATTTCGGTGCCGCTGCCGGGACGCGACCACAGCTGCATCTTGGCGCCGATGCGCTGCGCGCGTTCCTGCATGCCGGTCAGGCCCCAATGCCCGGTGCGGGCGTGGCCGTGCAGCACGTCCGGGTCCAGGCCGCGGCCATCGTCGCGGATGCGCAGCGTGAAGTCACGAGAACCGTAGCGCAGTTCCAGCGCGATGCCGGTAGCGTTGGCGTGCCGGTCGGCATTGGCGAGCGCTTCGCGCCCGAGCTGGAACAGCTCGTCGGCCACCAGGGGACGCAGGCGCATGGGCCGGCCTTCGACGCAGACCTGCAGTGCCGCCGTTGGCGGCGGCATGCTGGCGTTGCGCGCCCGTTGCAGGGCGGCGGCCAGGTCTTCGTGCAGGGACTGGCTGTCGCGCAAGCCGTTGACGCGATCGCGGCCTTCGGCGAGCGCGTTTTCGGCCAGATCCACCGCCTGTTCCAGCTCCAGCCGGCGCGGATCGTTCCAGGGAAGCGAGCGGCTGGCAGCATGCAGCCGCAGGATCAGCCCCTGGGTGCCCTGCAGCAAGGTGTCGTGCAATTCGCGGGCGATGCGTTCGCGTTCGCGGTAGCGCTCTTCCAAACGCGCGCGCAGGCGCCCGGCCACCTGCCGGGTCCGCATGCGCCAGGCAACGCCCAGCGCCAGCAGCGACGCCAGCGCGCAGCAGGCCTTGAACTGCCAGGTCTGGATGAAGGCCGGTTCGATGACGAAGGCCAGGGTGTCGCCGCGTGCATTCCACAGGCCGTCGTTGTTGGCGGCCGCAATACGGAAGCGGTAACGCCCCGGTGCAAGGTTGGTATAGAAGGCCTCGTTGCGGTTGCCGGCGTCCTGCCAGCGTGCATCCACCCCCTCCAGCCGGTAGCGGAACCGCACGCGCTCCGGGCGGGTGAGGCTGATGGCGTCGTAGCCGATGCGCAGACGGTCGGTCCACTTGGGCAGGTGCAGGCCGTCCTGACGCGGGTAAGGCCGGTCGTTGGCAACCACCTCGGTGATGAAGACCTTCGGCGCGGTTGGGTTGCGATAGGTTTGCTCGGGGTCGAGCCAGGCCAGGCCCTGGTTGGTGGTGAACCAGAGCAGGCCATCGGCCGCCGCGATCGCGGTGGGCACCGGGGTGGCCTGCTGGGCGACGCCGGGCAGGCCATCCATGACGTCGTACAGGCGCAGCGTGGGGCTGACCAGGCCGTTGCGCAGGCTGCGCAGCAATGCCTGCCGGCCGATTTGCACGACGCCACGATTGCCGTTCAACCAGAAGGTGTCGTGACGGTCGCGCGCGATGCCGGTGATGCCCTGCAACACCGGATTGGCCTGATCGGCCACCTGCTGGAAGCGGCCATCGCTGCCGAGCATTGCCAGCCCGCTTTCGCCGGCCACCAGGGTGAGGGCTGCGCTGCGCCAAATGGCGGTGATCGGGCCGACCGACAAGCCGTTGTTGGCGGTGTAGTGCTGCACCTGCCCGCCACGCAGCACGCTGAGCTCGCCTGTGACGCTGCCTACCCACAGCGCGCCATCGGGCGCGGCCGCCAGGACCGAACAGGGTTGGTCCTGCAAGCTCGCAATCGGCTGCCAGCGATGGCCGTCCCAGCGCTGCGGGCCGCTGGCATCGGGACACGCCCAGGGCGAGTCCTGGGCATCGACGGCAAACGCGCGGATCGATCCGGTGCGCGCATCCTGCGGCAGGGGCAGGGAGTGCGTGCGGCCTGCGTGCAGGCGCAGCAGGCGGTTGTCGCCGAGCAACCAGCCGTTGGCGTTGGACGGCACCTGCAGCACGCCGACAGGCGCGCCGCGTTGCAGGGCCTGGATGCCGGTCCGCGTCAATGCCAGCTGGCGCTCGTCGCGCAGGACCGCCAGCAACACCGGTGCACTTGGCGTGGCGACGGTTGCAAAGACCGCCACCGCCGTGGTCTGGCCGGGCAGCAATGCCGCCAGCGGCAGCAGGGCCCGATGGCGGAAGCGGTTGAGCCCCAGATTGGTGCCGGCCCAGAGGTTGCCTTCGTGGTCTTCCAGCAGCGGGCCGGCAGTGGAGGAGGTCAGACCCTGCACCGGGCCATAGCGTTCGAGCACGGGCGCCGACGATGTGGGTTGGGCGACACGGAACACCCCGCCCGCGATGTAGTCGCTGCCCCACAGCGCGCCATCGCGCATGAAACGGATGCGATGCGCGAACAAGCCGGGAAACTGCAGCCGGTTGCGTGCCACGGCGGGTAACACCACGCCATGCGCATCGGTGAGCGCGAACACGCCGCGGTGCGGATCGGCGACCCAGATCGCGCCGTCCGGGTGCTCGGCCATGGTGGTGAAGTGCCCGACCTGCTGGCCACTGGATTCGAAGCGTCGTGCACCCGGTTGCAGCGACAGGATGCGGCTGCCATCGCTCACCCACAAGATGCCGCGGCGATCGCGCAGCAGCCATTGCGCGCTGGATTCCGGGTAGCCCCAGTCGGCACCGGCGCGATGCCAGCGTTGTCCGTCAAACCAGCACAGCCCGCCATCGATGGCGGCCCACAGACGGCCGCTGCCATCGCGCTCGATGCGGAAGACCATCCCATCCGGCACATCCTTGCCGGGGACGAAATGGGTGAGATGGCCGTCGGCCAGGCGATCGATGCCGGCATTGAAATAGCCGATCCACGCGCCGTCGTCGGTGGTCAGCGACAGTGCGGTCATGTTGTGCGATGCATAGGCTTCGCCCTCCGGCGCTGCCTGCCGGGTGAAGTGTTCGCCGTCGAACTTGAACAGCCCGAAGCCAGTCGCCAGCCACAGCGCGCCGCCATCGGCTTGCTGGATGTCCCAGATGTCGGCCGGCGCACCGCGCTCGATGCTCCAGGCCGTGTGGTGGAACTGCAGCAGCCCGTCGCGAGTCGCGGCGATGCCGGCTGCGCAGGCAGGACGACAGAGCAGGAGTAGCCACCACAGCGCCACCACCGCTGCCGCGCGCAAGCGCGACAAGCAAAGCGAATGGATGACGGACGCATGCGGCATCGCATCATTGTCGGGCGGGATCGGGGGAAGCACCACCACCTCTTTCGGGGGAGGGACGTGCGGGAAGAATTCGTTTAGCGACTGACTCAGGCCGCGCGCGTGATGCGCGAACCGTAGGGCGGCGCGCAACGCCTCGGCATGCTGCAGCCTCACTGCACCGCGTTGTGGTTGCGGTTGCTTGGCGGTCGCCGCGACGCGCTGTTGCATGTTGATCGCGATATTGAACAACCGCGCGCCGTCTGATCAGCGCGATGTGTGGCGATGCGTCTGCGCTCTCTGGATCGCACTGGCACTGCATCGGGGCATGACGCCGCGCTCGATCGAACGCGCATTGCATCCAGGCCGCTGCCCGTGGCGAAGACGTGCAAGCGCTCCCCCGAAAGAGGGAAAGATTCGCCTCACCATCAGGGGTAGGGCAACGAGGCTGTCCCCGGCACCATGCGGTCATTCCCCCCGGAGACGCCCCGTGGCACCTCTGACTGCCATCGCTTGCCCCGAGACGCGTGCTGCAGGACGCATGCAAACGCAGGCGCCGCGTGTGCGCGCTGTTGCGCGCGCAATGCAGTACATCGACACGCATCTGTACGAACCTGTCAGCGTGGCGCATCTCGCGCAAGCTGCCTGTCTGAGCCGCTTCCATTTCGCCCGCGTATTTCGCGATGCGGTCGGCGCCAGTCCAATGGAATACCTGCGTCATCGTCGGCTCGAACGTGCCCAGGCGATGTTGCGCGAAGGCCGCCACACCATCAGCCAGATCGCCACCGATCTGTGCTTCTTCGATCAAAGCCACTTCGTTCGCAGCTTTCGCAACGCCACCGGGTGCACGCCGGCGCGTTTCGCCGCGCAGACGGCGATGGAGACATGCGGGGCTGCACACATGCCCTCATCGCAGCGGCGCGGCGATGAATCGGTGTCACTTTCCATGGAGCAACCCGCATGACCACTGCAATTGCCGTGCCCGGCACATCCTTGCTATCGCCTGGCGATCACACCCTGATTCTGATCGACCATCAATCGCAGATGGCGTTCGCCACGCACACCATCGACATTTCGGCGCTGCGCAACAATGTGTCCTTGATTGCAAAGGGCGCCAAAGGCTTCAAGGTGCCGGTGATCCTGACCACCGTCGCAGAAAAATCGTTCTCCGGCCCGTTGTTCCCGGAGTTGCCGGACATCTTTCCGGATGAGCCGGTATTGGATCGCACCAGCATGAACGCCTGGGAAGACCAGGGCGTGATCGATCGCATCAACGCACTCGGCAAGCAGCGTCTGGTGATCGCCGGTCTGTGGACCAGCGTGTGCATCGTAGGCCCGACACTGTCGGCGATCGACCAAGGGTTCGAGGTGTACGTCATCACCGATGCTTGCGGCGACGTGAGCGACGAGGCGCACGAACGTGCCGTTATGCGCATGGTGCAGGCCGGCGCTGCGCCCATGACCAGTGTGCAGTACCTGCTGGAATTGCAGCGCGACTGGGCACGTAGCGACACCTATGCGCTGACCACCGGCATTGCACGCGCGCATGCTGGCGGCTACGGGATCGGCATCCAGTACGCCAAGAGCATGTTCGGTGCGCAGGAAGGCGGGCATTGAACCTATCGGCACCACGTGGCACCGCCGGACTTTCGTCAGCGTTGCTGATGCTGCGCATCGCCGGCGGCGGCTTCCTGCTGCCGCATGGGCTGGGCAAGTTGCTGGGCTGGTTCGGTGGACCGGGCCTGACCGGGTTCGCCGCCGAGTTGCAGCAGTTCGGCCTTCCATCCGCTGCACCGTTACCGCTGCTGCTGGCCCTGATGCAGACCCTCTCCGGGCTGGCGGTCTTGCTGGGAATGTGGACGCGTGCCAGCGCCGCATTGGCAGCGCTGTTCATCGCAACCACCGTGCTGGTTGCCATTCCCAACGGATGGTTCTGGATGCACGGCGGCATGGAGTATCCGCTGATGTGGATGGTCGTCTTGCTGTCACTGGCTGCAGTCGGTGGTGGCGACTGGTCGCTGGATCGTCTGCGTAGGCGCGCGGCATGAGCCCCACTGCGGGCAATCACGATGCCGGTCGACGCTTGTGGATGCAGGGCGCCGCAGCCGGTCTTGCGTTGGGTGCATTGCCGGCTGCCTCGTCTGCGTCAGGGAAGTCTCCCATGGTCGATCTCGTCGTTCGCAATGCGCGCATTACCACGCTCGATCCGCGCCAGCCCAGTGCCACTGCCATCGCCGTTGCCGATGGACGCATCGTGGCAGTCGGCGACGATGCGCAGATCATGGCCTTGGCGCAGGGCATGCGCACCATCGATGCGCAGGGGCGGCGGTTGCTGCCCGGCCTCAACGACAGCCACACCCATCTGATCCGTGGTGGTCTGAACTACAACCTGGAGCTGCGCTGGGATGGCGTGCGCTCGCTGGCCGACGCCATGGCCATGCTGAAGGTGCAGGTCGATCGCACGCCAGCGCCGCAGTGGGTGCGCGTGGTTGGCGGTTTCACTGCGCATCAGTTCGCTGAAAAGCGCCTGCCCACGCTCGAGGAGATCAACGCCATCGCGCCGGACACGCCGGTGTTTCTGTTGCATCTGTACGACCGTGCCTTGCTCAATCGTGCCGCGCTGCGAGCCTGCGGCTACGACAAGACCACGCCGGATCCGCCGGGCGGGCGCATCGAGCGCGACAAGTTGGGCAACCCCACGGGGTTGCTGCTGGCCAAGCCCAACGCGTTGATCCTTTACGCAAGTCTGGCCAAAGGCCCGCGTCTGCCGCTGGAATACCAGGCCAATTCCACTCGCCATTTCATGCGCGAGCTCAACCGGCTCGGGATCACCTCGGTGATCGACGCCGGTGGTGGTTTCCAGAATTATCCGGAGGATTACCAGGTCATCGAACAGCTGCACGCAGCCGGCCAACTGAGCGTGCGCATTGCCTATAACCTGTTCACCCAGAACAAGGGCAGGGAGGTCGAGGACTTCCGCGGCTGGACCGACTTACTGCCGGTGCGCAAGGGCGATGACCTGCTGCGTCACAACGGCGCCGGCGAGATGCTGGTGTTTTCCGCGGCAGACTTCGAACAATTCAGCGAGCCGCGCCCAGAGCTGCCGGCGGCGCTGGAGCCCGAGCTGGAGCAGGTGGTGCGGCTATTGGTGGAAAAGCGCTGGCCATTTCGTATCCATGCGACATACGACCAAAGCATCGCGCGCATTCTCGATGTCTATGAAAAGGTCAACGCCGACATCCCGTTCGACGGCCTGCATTGGTTCATCGACCATGCCGAAACGATTACCCCGCGCAATATCGACCGCATCCGCGCCTTGAACGGCGGCATCGCCGTGCAGCATCGTATGGCCTACCAGGGCGAGGCGTTCGTGCAGCGCTACGGTGTGCAGGCTGCAAAACAGACGCCGCCAGTGCGACGCATGCTCGCAGCGGGAATTCCGGTCGGCGCAGGCACCGATGCCACGCGCGTGGCCAGCTACAACCCGTGGGTGGCGCTGTCGTGGCTGGTCACCGGCCGCACGGTGGGCGGTCTGGCCCTGTATGGCGAGGAGAATCTGCTTGATCGCGAACAAGCGTTGCGCTTGTGGACGCAGGGCAGCGCCTGGTTTTCCGGCGACGAGACCCGCAAGGGCACCTTGGCGGTAGGGCAGTTGGCCGACTTCATCGTGTTGTCTGACGATTACTTCCGCATCGACGATGCGGCCATCGCCGACATCACCAGCGTGCTGACCGTGCTGGGCGGGCGTGTTGTGCATGGCGATGGCGACTTTGCTGCGCTCGCTCCCACGCTGCCGCCTGCCATGCCGGACTGGTCGCCGGTGAATCGGTTCGGCGGCTACCAGGTTGGAGGCGCGGTAAGCGGGCTGTCCGCTGCAACGCACACGCATGCACACGGCCACGCGTGTCGTGCCCACGGCGCGCACGCGCACGCCGGGCGACATGCGGTCCCAACCGTTGATCTACGTAGCTTCTGGGGCGCCTTGGGATGCGCGTGCTTCGCGTTCTGATGGCGGTATCGCCAGCACATCTGCGTGCCTGTGCGTTGCGCGCGGCACACCTGTGCGTTGTCTGTTTCGTCCCATTGCCTGGAGCCTTGCCGCGATGACTGTTTCTGCCGCACCTGCCGAAGGTGGTGCCTGGGCGCCGCTGCGTGAGCCGGTCTTCCGTGCCTTGTGGCTGGCGATCCTGGGCAGCAACGTCGGTACCTGGATCAATGATGTCGCCGCGTCCTGGGTGATGGCCGAACAGACCGGCTCGCCATTGATGGTGGCGGCGGTGCAGTCGGCCACCACCTTGCCGGTGGTGCTATTGGCACTGGTTGCCGGCACGCTGGCCGACATCGTCGACCGTCGTCGCTACCTGCTGTTGACCCAGGCCTGGATGCTGCTGGTGGGCGGTATGCTCGCGTTATTGGCGCATCTGCAGTTGCTGACGCCGTGGGTCTTGGTGGCGCTCACCTTTGCAATGGGCGTGGGCGCAGCAATGGCGATGCCGGCGCAGGCGGCGATCGTGTCGGAACTGGTGCCGCGCCCGATGCTGGCTTCGGCGGTGGCGCTCAATTCGATCGGCATGAACATCGCGCGATCGATCGGCCCGGCCGTGGGTGGGCTGATCGTGGCGCAATTCGGCCCGCCATGGGCCTTCCTGCTCAACGGGCTGACCTTTGGCGTGATGCTTTACGTGCTGTGGCGGTGGCGCCGCGATGTGCGTGCCTCGGCGCTGCCGCCGGAGAGCTTTGGCGCAGGCCTGCGCGCAGGGTTGCGCTACGCCGCGCGCGCCGGTCGCCTGCAGGCGGTGCTGATCAAGGCTGCCGGTTTTTTCGTGTTCGCCAGCGCGTTGACGGCGCTGCTGCCGCTGGTGGTCCGCCGCGACATGCAGCTGGGCGCTGGCAGTTACGGCATTTTGCTGGGCTGTATCGGCATGGGCGCAATCAGCGGCGCCTTGCTGTTGCCGCGCCTGCGTGCGCGCTACGACCGCGATCTGCTGGTGTTCGTTGCCACCCTGGTGTGCGCCGCATCGCTGCTGGGGTTGGCGTTGTCGCGGCTGCTTGGCGTGTTGTGCGTGGTGATGGTGGTGAACGGTCTGGCCTGGATCACGGTGCTGTCGTCGTTGCAGATCGCCGCACAGACCGCCGTCCCTGCGTGGGTGCGTGCGCGTGCATTGTCGCTGTACATCGTGGTGTTTTCCGCAGGCATGGCCAGCGGCTCGCTGTTATGGGGTGCTTTGGCGCAACGCACGTCGATTGCGACAGCACTGCAGCTCGCCGCTGCCGGTGCAGTGATCGCCGCGCTATTGGTCAAACGCGCGCGGATTGCAGGAACCGAACAGCTGGACCTCGCCCCCGGCGGACATTGGCCTGCACCTGCGCAAACCGATCGCGTCGAGCACGACCGCGGCCCGGTGCTGGTCACGGTGGAATACCGTATCGCTGCCGAGGCACGCGTCGCGTTCTTGCAGTTGATGACGCAACTGGGCAACGCGCGCCGCCGCGACGGCGCCGTGGTCTGGGGCATTGCCGAAGACGCTGCAACGCCGGGTGTGCAGTTGGAATACTTCATCGTCGCCTCATGGCTGGAGCATCTGCGGCAGCACGAACGCGTCACCGGCGACGACCGCCAATTGCAAGAACAGATCCGCGCCCTGCATCACGGCGAGCGCGCGCCGGTGGTGCGCCACTTCGTCGGTGGCGGCGGTGCTGCGCTGCCGCCGCACGCGCACTCGGATATCTGATGCCATGAATTGGAAGTTCATCAGCGGTGTCGCGCTGGGTGTGGCAATCGGCTTCGGCTGCCGTGTGGCCGGCATTCCATCGCCTGCACCAACGGCCTTCGTCGGCGCGCTGCTGGTGCTGGCAATGACGTGCGGCTATGCACTGGCCGACCGCTTTCTGGCCCGGCGTGCCGCGAGGAATTTAGAGCATTGCGGCGGACCCAGCGGCCGCGTTGGCCGGCAGGGCGATGCATGAGCCTGGCAGTGCTCGGGGTCCTGCTCGCATTGGCGATCGGCATCGGCTGCCGGTTGCTTGACTTGCCGTTGCCCGCTCCGCCACGTCTGACCGGTGCATTGCTCGTCGTGGCGATGAGCGTCGGGTTCCTGCTGGCCGACTGGTTGCTGCGCTGAAGCGCCACGGTGCCGGGAGCATGCGGCGTGTCCTGAGAGCGGCGAGCGCATGATGCCCTCAGTCAACCAAGATCTCGACTGAGCCTGAGAAGCGCAGCGAACAGCAACGACTCTCACCGTCAGGCAGACCTGGCCAGTGTGCGAATCGGGATCCATCACTGGCAAGGTGTAGGTCCGAGCGCAGCGTCGATACCGCCCGACAACAACCTGTCCGGGCGTGAGCGGTGCTTGCGCGATCACTAGCGCCAGATCAAAAAAGGCCGGCTCTGTCGAGCCGGCCTTTCGCCGATCCATCCAACTTCGATCAGGCTTTTGCGAACGCCAGCAGATCCTTGTTGAACTGGTCCGCATGGGTCACGGTCAGGCCGTGCGGCGCGCCGGCATAGATCTTCAATTCTGCATTCTTGATGATCTTGGCCGACATCTTGCCGGATGCATCGATCGGCACGATCTGATCGTCGTCGCCATGTACCACCAGCGCCGGCACATCGATCTTCTTCAGGTCGGGCGTGTAATCGACTTCGGAAAATTCCCTGATGCAGTCGTACTGACCCTTATGCCCACCCAGCATGCCCTGCAGCCAGAACGCATCGCGCATGCCCTGGGTGACCTTGTGGCCATCGCGGTTGGCGCCGAAGAACGGCGTGGTCAGGTCCTGATAAAACTGCGAACGATCCTTGGCCACACCGTCACGAATGCCGTCGAACACGCTCATCGGCAGGCCGCCCGGGTTGGTCGGGCTCTTGACCATCTGCGGCGGCACGGCGCCCACCAGCACCACCTTGGCCACGCGCTTGCTGCCATGGCGGCCAACGTAATGCGCCACTTCGCCGCCGCCGGTGGAATGGCCTACCAGGATCGCGTCCTTCAGATCCAGCGCCTCGATCACCGCGGCCAGATCGTCGGCATAGGTGTCCATATCGTTGCCGTCCCAGGTCTGCGACGAACGGCCGTGGCTGCGGCGGTCATGCGCAATCACGCGGAAGCCGTGCTGGCCCATGAACAACATCTGCGCATCCCAGGCATCGGCGCTGAGTGGCCAGCCGTGCGAAAACACGACCGGTTGGCCCTTGCCCCAGTCCTTGTAGAAAATGTTGGCGCCGTCGGGACGTTTGACGAAATTGGACATCTGCTTGACTCCGTGAGTGGACGAGGAGGTGGATGGCATGCGCGTGGCCGCGGCAGCGCTGGCGAGATGTGGCAGCGATAACGCTGCCACGGCTGCCGTGCCGGAAATGAGAAAGTGGCGGCGCCCGGCATCGGCCGGATACGCCTCGAACGGATCCATAAGAACTCCTGCAGGCGAGGGCATGCAGCCCGACGGTCGCATGCGCGCGTTGGCGCGTCATGCAAGGCATGCCTACGCAGCGCAAGGCCACTGCAGGCAAAAGACACACCGGTGCATGCGCCAAGTAGAGCGCGTGGGGCACGAGGCAGATTGCACATGCGTGCGCAGTGCGCGAACTGGCACAGAATGTGGTCGATTCGAGCGATGCGCAGCCCGTAATGGAAGAAGCGTAAACATGCGCACAGCGCTGGCGACGGGCTCAAGCGGTAGCGTGATGTTTCGCTCTTCGATCACCTCACCGAGCACCTGTCTGGTGCGATGTGGTCACCGTTGGCGGCATGGATCCCGCCATCGAGCCTACATGGCACATACTTGCGGCGAGCGGCGAGCGGCGAGGGCACCGCCGCCTCGAGTCAGTCGAGTCTGCTGCAGAGAGCTTGTCCAGCCATCATGGCAGGACACGCTGGGTAAGCTCTCAAGCATCACCAACAGCGATGGTGCGCGTTGAAGGCAAGAAAGCGCGACGTCGTCTTCCAGCTGTCCGGGCGATACGAAACAATTGATCGAACGCCGGTGCAACACCCGAGCCAATGCCGCATCTCAATGCAGCGCGGTATCCCACAGCAGCTTCAGATTGAGGCATACGATCACTGCCGCGATCACCCACGCGATGCGTACCAGCCACGCTGGCGCTACCAGCGCGCCCATCAACTGCCGGTCCGACACGAAGCGCACCAGCGGAATCACCGCAAACGGCAGCTGCATCGACAACACCACCTGGCTGAGTACCAACAACCGTGCGGTACCGGCTTCGCCATACAGCCAGGTCACGATGACCACCGGCACGATGGCGATACCACGGGTGAGCAAGCGCCGTATCCACGGCGGCAGGCGTAATTGCAGGAAACCTTCCATCACGATCTGCCCGGCCAACGTTGCGGTCACGGTGGAGTTGATGCCCGAGGCGAGCAGCGCCACCGCAAACAGCGTCGAGGCCAGGCCGACGCCCAGCATCGGCGCCAGCAACGCATGCGCCTGTTCGATCTCCTGCACGTCGGTGCGGCCCTGCGCATGGAACACCGCCGCAGCCAGGATCAGGATCGAGGCATTGATGAACAACGCGAACATCAACGCCACGGTGCTGTCGGTGACCGCCCAACGCAGCGCCGATTTCCGGCCGACATCGGTCCGCGGATACGCGCGCGTCTGCACGATCGAGGAATGCAGATACAGGTTGTGTGGCATCACCGTCGCCCCGATGATGCCGATCGCCAGATACAGCGCCTGCGGGTCGGTGACCACCTGCGCACGCGGAATGAAACCGCCCAGGACTGCCGCAACCGGCGGTGCGGCCAGCGCGATCTGGATGCCGAAACACACGAAGATGATCAGCAGCAGCGCGATCACGAAGGCTTCCAGCGCGCGGAAGCCGCGGTTCATCAGCAGCAACACCAGCACCACATCCACCGCGGTGATGATCGCGCCCAGGGTGAGCGGAATCCCGAACAACAGCTTCAACGCAATCGCGGTACCGATGACCTCGGCCAGATCGCAGGCGATGATGGCCAGTTCGCAAATGCCCCACAGCGCCAGGTTGACGCCACGCGGATAACGCACGCGACAGGCCTGCGCCAGATCCAGCCCGGTCGCGATGCCCAGCCGCGCCGACAAACCTTGCAGCACGATCGCCATCAGGTTCGACAACAGGATCACCGACAGCAGCAGGTAGCCGAACTGCGACCCGCCGGCCAGATCGGTGGCCCAGTTGCCCGGGTCCATATAGCCCACCGACACCATGTAGCCCGGTCCCAGGAAGGCCAGCAGGCGGAACCACCAATGGCCGCCCTTGGGCACGGAGACGCTGGCCTGGTGGTCGCCCAGGCCGCCGGTGGCGGTGGCTGGCGATGGCGCTGAGGCGGCGGTGTTGGCGGACATGCACTCGGGTCACAACGGGGTCAATGCATGATATAGCAGTTGCTATGCTGTTGAGCATTGGCAATTTGAATCGTATTGATCTGTCGTGTGCTTCAAACTATGCGCCCGGCATCGACGCCGGCGACGATGACGAGGACGAGGGTGGGCAAGAGCGAAAAGGTGGAAGCGGCCGCGCCGGTCCTGATCGATGCGCAGGTGCACATGGAGAGCTTCCGTCAGGTACGCGAAGCGCGCCGCGCCGAGCTGGTCGAAGACTACGTGGAGCTCATCTCCGATCTGCTGGTGGATGGCGGCGAGGCACGTCAGGTCGATATCGCGGCGCGCCTGGGTGTGGCGCAGCCCACCGTAGCCAAGATGCTCAAGCGGCTGGTGCGCGATGGGTGGGTCGTGCAGCGTCCCTACCGTGGGGTGTTCCTGACCCCGGCCGGCGAGGCGCTGGCCGCCTCCAGCCGGCAGCGCCACCAGATCGTGGAGCGCTTCCTGCTTGCGCTTGGCATCGACGAAGCCACCGCGCGCCGCGACGCGGAGGGCATCGAACACCACGTCAGCGAAGCCACGGTTGCCGCGTTCGCCGCGTTCCTGGACCGCCAGGGCGGTGCGGCCACGTGAGTGTGCCCATTGATGCGCCGACCGAAACGCCGCACGCGGCGATCGATGAGCACTGGATGCGGCATGCCTTGCAATTGGCCGAGCGTGCCGAGCGCGACTATGACGAAATCCCGGTCGGCGCGCTGCTGGTCGATGCGCAAGGCAACGTGCTTGGCGAAGGCTGGAATTTCAATATCGCCAGCCACGATCCCAGCGCGCATGCCGAAATCGTGGCAATGCGCGAAGCCGGGCGCCGCCTGGCCAATCACCGCCTGATCGGCTGCACGCTGTACGTCACCCTGGAGCCGTGCGCGATGTGCGCGATGGCGATGATTCATGCGCGGATCGCGCGCGTGGTGTTCGCCGCCAGCGATCCCAAGACCGGCGCCTGCGGCAGCGTCTTCGACCTGCTTGCCGACCCGCGCCACAATCATCGCGTGCAGGTGTGCGGTGGCGTGCTTGCGGCCGAGGCGAGCCTGCGGCTGACCAATTACTTCAGGGCCAAGCGCGGCAAGCCACCACTTGCGCCCTGAGCGACGTGGCCGCGGTATGATGCGCGCCCTCTTCAGCATCCGGCCGGCGACGGCCTCCACAGGACGGCGACATGGCAGAGAACCTTGCAGGCAACGACCGACTGATCTGGATCGATCTGGAAATGACCGGCCTGGATACCGATCGCGATTCCATCATCGAGATCGCCACCATCGTGACCGATGCGCAGTTGAACGTGCTTGCCGAGGGGCCGGAACTGGCCATTGCGCATCCGCTGGAAACCCTGGAAGCGATGGACGAATGGAACCGCAATCAGCACCGCCGTTCGGGTCTGTGGCAGCGCGTGCTCGACAGCCAGGTGACCCACGCGCAGGCTGAAGCGCAGACGGTGGCATTCCTGAGCGAGTGGATCCGTGCCGGCGCCTCGCCGATGTGCGGCAACTCGATCTGCCAGGATCGCCGCTTCCTGCACCGTCAGATGTCGCGCCTGGAACGCTATTTCCATTACCGCAATCTGGACGTGTCCACCATCAAGGAACTCGCGCGACGTTGGGCGCCCTCGGTGGCGAACGGGTTTGCCAAGAGTTCGGCGCATACCGCCCTGAGCGATGTGCGCGATTCGATCGACGAGTTGCGCCACTACCGTCAGTTCATGGGTGCGCTCGGTGGCGATGCTGCGGCGGGTGTGGAGGGCTGAGCGTTGGCCACGGCGTTGTTGCAGGCTGTTGGCGTGTCGCCGGTGTCCCATTCCAATGGCACGCAAGCGTGCGCCAGTCGACTCCTCAGCCGACTGCGCGGGGTGCAGGTCACTCGATGGCGACCCATCCAACAAAAGCATCCGACAAGAAAGGCATCAACAAAAAAGGCCGCATCGTTCGATGCGGCCTTTTCTGCCTTTCCATCACGCCATTGTGTACGTCAGCGCGCCAACGAAGGCCCCTTGCTCAGGTCGCCATCGTCTGCGATGCCTTTCAGCAACAGGTCGGAGATCGGCTTGCCATCGGCATCGTGGTGATACACGTGCAGGTCGCGCTGCGGGTAGGGGATGTTGAGTCCGTTTTCCAGCAACTGGTTGCGGATCTGCTCCAGTGTGGTGCTCTTGGCAGCGCCGAAATTGCCGTTGGTCGCATACGCGAACAACATCAGGTCCACCGTACTCTCGCCCAGGTTGGTCACCTGCACGAATGGTGCAGGCGACTCCAGGATGTTCGGGTTGTCCTTGGCGATCTGCAGCAACAGCTGCTGCGCCTTCTTCAGATCGTCTTGGTAGCCCACGCCGACCGTCACTTCCAGGCGGCGGTTGGGCAGGGTGCTGTAGTTGACGATGGGGGCGGTGGTAATCGTGCTGTTTGGCAGGGTGATCATGCGTTCGTCGAACGAACGGATCCGGGTCTGGAAGATCCGGATCTCGTCGACGATGCCTTCCTGCCCGGCGATCAACACGTGGTCGCCATCGCGCATCGGCCGCAGCACGATCAGCATCACGCCTGCGGCGATGTTGGACAGCGAATCCTTCAGGGCAAGGCCGACCGCCAGGCCTGCTGCGCCGAGCACTGCGATCAGTGAGGTCGGTGGCACACCGATCTGACTCAATGCGCTGACGAAGACCAGCACCAGCAACAACGCGTACATCACGTTGCGCAGGAAATTGGTCAGCGTGATCTCGACGCGTGCGCGGGTGAGCGCGCGGTGCAACCACTGGCTGAGTTGCCGGGCCAGCCACATGCCGACCACGACGATCAGCAGTGCCACTCCCCAGTTGACCGCGTACTGCGCCCACGGAATGGCGGCCCAGTTGAATGCCGGCTCGCTGGTCGCGGCGGGCTTCGCGGCTGCCGCTCCTGCTGCAGCAACCGGTCTTGCAGCAGCTGCTCCTGCAGCTGCTGCCCACATCGCACCCATCAGTCCCATCAGCCCTCGCTCTTGAGCTTGGCCAGACGCAGCCAGGTGTCGACCACGGTGTCGGGATTCAACGACACCGATTCGATTCCTTCCTGCATCAGCCACTCGGCCAGTTCCGGGTGGTCGGACGGCCCCTGGCCGCAGATCCCCACGTATTTGCCCTTGGCGCGCGCCGACTTGATCGCCATCGACAGCAGCTTCTTGACCGCCGGGTTCCGCTCATCGAACAGGTGCGCCACGATCGAAGAATCGCGGTCCAGGCCCAGGGTGAGCTGGGTCAGGTCGTTGGAGCCGATCGAGAAGCCGTCGAAGATCTCCAGGAACTCGTCGGCCAGCAGCGCATTGGACGGCAGCTCGCACATCATGATGATCTTCAAACCGTTCTCGCCTTGCTTGAGCCCGTTCTGCTCCAGCACTTCGATCACCTTGCGGCCTTCTTCCAGCGTACGCACGAACGGGATCATCACCCAGAGGTTGTCCAGGCCCATCTCGTTGCGCACCTTCAACACCGCCTTGCACTCCAGCGCGAAGGCCTTGGTGAAGGACGGGTCGACGTAGCGGCTGGCGCCGCGGAAGCCGATCATCGGGTTCTCTTCATGCGGCTCGTAACGCGAACCGCCGATCAGGTTGGCGTACTCGTTGGACTTGAAGTCCGACAAACGCACGATCACGGTATTCGGCGCGACCGATGCGGTCAGCGTAGCGATGCCTTCGGCCAGGCGGTTGACATAGAAGCTGACCGGATCGCCATAGCCGGCGATCTTGGCGTCGATCTTCTTGCGGACATCGGCATCCTGCTTGTCGTATTCCAGCAGAGCGTTGGGATGCACGCCGATGTGCGAGGCGATGATCATTTCCAGGCGCGCCAGGCCGATGCCGGCATTGGGCAGCTGGCCGAAGTCGAACGCGCGTTCCGGGTTGGCGACGTTCATCATGATCTTCAGCGGGGCAGGCGGCATGTTGCCCAGATCGGTCGTGGTGCGCTCGAACGCCAGCTTGCCTTCGTAGATAAAGCCGGTGTCGCCCTCGGCGCAGCTGACGGTAACTTCCTGGCCGTCCTTGATCACGGCGGTGGCATTGCCCGATCCGACCACGGCCGGCACGCCGAGCTCACGCGCGATGATCGCTGCATGGCAGGTACGGCCGCCGCGGTTGGTGACGATGGCCGAGGCGCGCTTCATCACCGGCTCCCAATCGGGATCGGTCATGTCGGCGATCAACACATCGCCAGCCTGGACACGATTCATGTCGTCCAACGAACGCACCACGCGTGCCACGCCGCTACCGATCTTGGCACCGACCGCGCGGCCTTCGGCCAGGATCTTGGCGTCCTTGGCTTCCAGCGCAAAACGTTCGATCTGGGTCGCATGGCTGCGCGACTTCACCGTCTCCGGACGCGCCTGCACAATGAACAACTTGCCGCTGACGCCATCCTTGGCCCACTCGATATCCATCGGGCGGCCGTAATGCTTTTCGATCACCAGCGCCTGCTTGGACAGCTCATGCACGTCTTCGTCGCTGATCGAGAAGGTGTTGCGCAGTTCCACCGGGGTGTCTTCGGTGCGCACACGCTCGCCGGGCACGTCCGAATAGACCATGCGGATGGCCTTGCTGCCGAGCGAGCGGCGCAGGATTGCCGGCTTGCCCGCGGTCAGCGTGGGTTTGTAGACGTAGAACTCGTCCGGGTTGACCGCGCCCTGCACGACCATTTCGCCCAGACCGAAGCTGGAGGTGACGAACACCACGTCGCGGAAACCGGATTCGGTGTCAAGCGTAAACAAGACGCCTGCCGCACCTACCCCCGAGCGCACCATCAACTGCACGCCGGCCGACAGGAACACGTCTTCATGCTTGAAGCCGTGGTGCACGCGATAGGCGATCGCACGATCGTTGTAGAGGCTGGCGAACACTTCCTTGACCTTGTGCACCACATCGTCGGCGCCGGTCACATTGAGGAAGGTCTCCTGCTGGCCTGCGAACGAGGCGTCCGGCAGGTCTTCGGCGGTTGCCGAGGAGCGCACGGCCACGGCAACGTCACCGCCGCCGTTCTCGGCGCACAACTGGGCGTAGGCGGTGCGGATGTCGCGGTCCAGTTCCGGCTGCAGCGGGGCATCGATCACCCAGCCGCGGATTTCCTTGCCGGCCAGCGTGAGTGCATTGACGTCCTCGACATCCAGCGTCGCCAGCTTGTCGAAGATGCGCTTGGACAGATCGTTGTGTGCGATGAAGTCCTTGAAAGCTTCCGCGGTCGTCGCATATCCACCGGGAACCGAGACGCCCAACCCAGCCAGGTTGCCGATCATCTCGCCAAGTGAGGAATTTTTACCGCCTACGCGGGCCAGGTCGGCCAGGCGTAGCTCATGCAACCACAGGATATTCTCGTTCAAGCGCGATGCTCCGTAAGGCCATCGCCCGAGCGGGCTGAATGGCCGCGACCGTAGGAAGAAGCCGCTATGATGCAGTGCACAGCGGAGCCTGCACAAGCATGAATCCGTAAGTTTTGGACACCAGTTCAAAGAGGTGGTCTTGATGTCAACAATTCGGCCGGTGTTTTACGTCTCCGATGGAACCGGTATCACCGCTGAAACGATTGGGCATAGCCTGCTCACGCAGTTCAGCGGTTTCAACTTCGTCACCGACCGCATGTCGTTCATCGATGATGCAGATAAAGCGCGCGACGCCGCCATGCGTGTGCGCGCCGCAGGCGAGCGGTACCAGGTGCGGCCGGTCGTGGTCAATTCGTGCGTCGATCCACAATTGAGCATGATCCTGGCCGAAAGTGGCGCGCTGATGCTGGATGTGTTCGCGCCCTTCATCGAGCCGCTGGAGCGCGAGCTCAATGCGCCGCGTCATTCGCGTGTGGGCCGCGCGCATGGCATGGTCGACTTCGAAACCTATCACCGCCGCATCAACGCGATGAACTTCGCGCTCAGTCACGACGATGGCATTGCACTCAATTACGACGAGGCCGATGTGATCCTGGTGGCAGTGTCGCGCGCGGGCAAGACCCCGACCTGCATCTATCTGGCCTTGCATTACGGCATCCGCGCCGCCAACTATCCGCTGACCGACGAAGATCTGGAAAACGAGCAGTTGCCGCCGCGGTTGCGTAACTACCGCAGCAAGTTGTTCGGTTTGACCATTGACCCTGAGCGGTTGCAGCAAATTCGTCAGGAGCGGCGCGCCAATTCGCGCTACAGCGCGGCAGAGACCTGCCGGCGCGAAGTCGCGATCGCCGAGCGCATGTTTCAGATGGAGCGCATTCCCTCGCTCAGCACCACCAATACCTCGATCGAAGAAATCTCCAGCAAGGTGTTGTCCACCCTGGGCCTGCAACGCGAGATGTTTTGATCGGAGATCAGGCGTGGTCGCCGGCCCGCCGGTCGTGCGAGCGTGCGCATCGGACGGAGAGCGACCGGTGCGGTTGCGGCGGCGGCCGTTGGAGCAAAGCGGGCGGGGCAGTGCTCCGCCAAGGTAGGCCTGCCGTTGGGCCCTCGTCAATGCTGCCCGTGCGGCGGCGCAGCGTGTAGGATCGGTCCATGGCGCAAGCACTGAGCAAACTCGAACGCATTCCCAAACTGAGCCGCTTCGGCTGGCTGATGGGCTTGTATGCAGAAAACTTCCAACATCTGACCCGGCTGTTCGCCCCGGCCGATCTTGCGCCGGGCTCGTACGTGTCCTCGATTGGCGATGGCCTGAACCTGCGGCTGGACGTGATCGAATGCCACCGCTACACGGTGGAACTGCGCCTGACCTACGACCTGTGCGACCCGGTCACCGGCGAGCCGGACCCATCGGCGTATGTGCGGCTGTACCGCGATGCGCGCCAGGCCGAGACCACGCATTGCTATGTCGGTCGGCGCTGGCAGGACGTGATGGGCATGTTCCCGCCGCCGGCCGAGCTGATCAGCCACCGCATGCGCATGAATACGTTCCTGGGCAAGTGGCTGGAGTACCTGGCCGAACGCGGCCACGGCGTTGCGACCCTGCGCCTGGATACCGATCACGTGGCACCGCCGCGCCCGAATCCGCAGGCCGCCGTCGGCTGAGCCGGCGTTACCGCCGCGTGCGGCGTGCCGCTTCGGTCATACTGATGCGCTTCGTGTCAGATCGCATGCCATGCCCTATACCCCGATTGTCGCCACGCTCGGCTACCTGTTGTCGCCGGACGGCACCCAGGTGCTGATGATCCATCGCAATGCCCGTCCCGGCGACCAGCATCTGGGCAAATACAACGGCCTGGGCGGCAAGATGGAGCCGGACGAAGACGTGCTGGCCTGCATGCGCCGCGAGATACGCGAGGAAGCCGGCGTCGACTGCGGGCAAATGCAGTTGCGCGGCACCATCAGCTGGCCCGGCTTCGGTAAGCAGGGCGAAGACTGGCTGGGCTTCGTGTTCCTGATCCACAGCTTCGACGGCACGCCCCACACCTCCAATCCGGAGGGGACGCTGGAGTGGATCGCGATCGAGCGGATGGACCAGGTGCCAATGTGGGAAGGCGACCGCCATTTCCTGCCGCTGGTATTCGATGGCGACCCGCGCCCGTTCCACGGCGTCATGCCGTATCGCGACGGGCGCATGCAGTCGTGGACGTATTCGCGGATCTGATCGCTGCGCGTGCACAACGCGATGGGGACGTGACGCCGACACCGTTCCGGCAGCTGCCCAACCGAGCCCGACTGTTGTAGGGCGATGTCCTCGACGTGCGACGGGGCAGCGGAGCAGCGCTTCCCATCCGATCGGCGAGCCGTGCCGGCTCGCGGCGCAGCACCAATTCCAGCCAGGCTCAACCGTGCGCTGTCTGACATTAATCGCGGGGAGCCTTTCGACGCTATCGAGAACGGCAGGCCTCACCCAGTTCTCCACACCCCCTGTGGATGGACGCTGCGCAAGTCTGTGGACAAGTCCGCGCACCCCTTGCACCATCCGGCATGCGCGAGGGCTGGTCAAAATTTCGCCAGCGTGATCATTGGGCCGTCCAGCCGCCGTCGATGGCGATGGCTTGCCCGGTGATGTTGCGCGCGGCATGCGACATCAGAAACGCCACCGTGCCGGCTAGCTCGTCGTACTCGATGAAGGCGCCCTTGGGCATCGGCTTGAGCATCACATCGCGCACCACCGCGTCCTCGGCGATGCCGCGGGTGCGCGCCTGATCGGCAATCTGCCGCTCCACCAGCGGTGTGCGCACATAGCTGGGGCAGAGCGTGTTGACGGTGATGTCGCAATCGGCGGTTTCCAGCGCGATGACCTTGGCCAGGCCGACCAGGCCATGCTTGGCGGCGACATACGCACTTTTGTATGGGCTGGCCACCAGCGAGTGGATGCTGCCGATATTGAGGATGCGGCCATAGCCGGCTGCACGCATGCCGGGCAGCACGGCGCGACTGAGGCGTGCGGCGCCGGTGAGCATGACATCCACCAGCAGCGCCCACTGCTGCATCGGGAACTCCTCCAGTGTGGCCACATGCTGCAGGCCGGCATTGTTCACCAGTACCTGCGGGGCGCGTGATGCGTTGGCCAGTGCCTGCGCAATGCTGTCTGCATCGGTCACGTCCAACGCCAGCGCCTCGGCCGAGGCGCCTGCCTGGCGCAACGCCTCGGCCGTGCGCTCGGCGTCCGCCAGCTGCACATCGCTGACGAGTAGATGATGGCCATCGGCCGCCAGTTGGCTGGCGATACCGGCGCCAATGCCGCTGCCCGCGCCGGTGATCAGGATGCTGCGCATCGGATGTCCTCGTGAAGTGGTGCGCGGCCGGGAGCGGTCACGCGGATCGCCAGCCTAGCCGAGTGCAGCGAAACGGTCGCCTGCATGGCGCGCGCGCGTTACCCTTTGCGCCTTGCTCACCTCAGGCTCCGCATGAAACGCCATTTTTCGATGCTGCGCGATTTCCAACTCGCGGACTGGTTCACACTTGCCAACGCGTTCTGCGGCACCGGGGCGGTGTTTGCGGCCATGCGGTTCCTGCAAGAGGGGCATCGCGGCGATCTGCTGCTTGGCATGGCCTTGATCCCGCTGGCGTTCGTGTTCGATGCGCTGGACGGGCACGTGGCGCGCTGGCGCAAAGCGTCTTCCACACTGGGGCGCGAACTGGATTCGCTGGCAGACGTGATCTCCTTCGGCGTGGCGCCGGCGGCGCTGGGCTACGCCTGCGGCATGCGCGGCGGTTGGGACTGGCTGGTGCTGAGCTACTTCGTCTGCTGCGGGGTCAGCCGCCTGGCCCGCTACAACGTCACCGCCGAAGAGATCGCTGGCGAGGCCGACAAGGTGCCGTATTTCGAAGGCACGCCCATTCCGACCAGCCTGGTATTGGTGATCCTGCTCGCCGTTGCCGCCAGCAGCGGGCATATCGGCGACACCTTGTGGTGGGGGCAATGGCAGCTGGGGCCGTGGCAGTTCCATCCGCTGGTGCTGCTATTTGCGGTGTCCGGCTCGCTGATGATCAGCAAGACGCTGCGTATCCCCAAGCCCTGAGCGGCACACCGCCACGCACGCGGTAGGATGGCTGGGTAAAGGTCACTGGACGGGATGATGGCAAGCAGCGGTTCGGACAACGGCAACTTCGACGACAAGGCGCGCCAGTATTGGGCTGCCTGGGGAGATGCCATGCGCCACGGCCAGGCCGGCGCCGCCGCGCAACAACCACCGCCCGCGTCCGGTAGCGATGCTCCGCAGGATTGGCGCAAGGCCGTGGATTGGTGGTCGCAGTTGCTGCCCACCCAGGCCGCCCCGCAGGCGCAGGAGGCCATCGACCGCTTTCGCACCCAGGCCGGTGACTGGTTCGGGACCATGCAGCAGGTGGCCGCGCAGTTTGCCGGGCGCGACACCTCGGCCAATGAAGTGGCCGAGGCCTGGCGCCAGGCCGTACAAGGGCAGGGCGAACAGCTGATGCAGTGGACCTTGGGTTCGCTGCGCGGCGGCAGCCCAGGCGGGTTCGACCCATGGCTGCAGGACGCGGTGCAGGCGCTGCAGAAGTGGCGCGAGGAAAATGCGCCCTGGCTGGACATGCCGGCGTTCGGATTGAACCGCAACCACCAGTCGCGCCTGCAGAAACTGGCACGCGCACAGCAGGAGTTCCAGGCCCAGTCGGAGGCCTATGGCGAGCAACTCAAGGCGGCGATCGAGCAGGCGTTCGCGCGCTTCGCGTCCAAGCTGAGCGAGCACGAGAGCAGCGGTAGCCAGTTGACCAGCGCCCGCGCCCTGTTCGATCTGTGGATCGAGGCGGCTGAAGAATCCTATGCCGATGTCGCCTTGTCGGAGCAGTTCCGCAAGGTGTACGGCGGTTTTGCCAATGCGCACATGCGTCTGCGCGCTGCGCTGCAGGAAGAGGTCGAGCAACTCAGCGAACGCTTCGGCATGCCCACACGTTCGGAGATGGACGCCGCGCATCGGCGCATTGCCGAACTGGAACGCCTGGTCAGGCGGATGCTGCGTAACGTAGCTTCACCGGCAAGCAAGCCCGCTGCGGCGCCGCAGCCTGAACCGGTGCCACCGGTGGCGGGCAAGCGCGCGTCGTCGGCCAGGGCCAGTGCGGCAGCGCGGCCGGCGGGGGCAGCACGGGCAGTCAAGCCGGATGCATCCAGGAAGGCGTCCGTCGACAGGACCGCGACGAAAAAAGCGGCTCCGAAACAGGCGCCAGCGGTCTCCAAGTCGACGAAAACGACCTCGGTCAAGAAGCGCGGTGGGGCGAAATCCCCGCCCAAGCCTGCGGACCGTAAACCCGCTGCAGGTAAAAAACGTGGAGCGCAGGCATGAAAGGTCCGTTGGGATTCAGTGCCGAAGACCTGATGCAGGAAACCTTGTCGATGCAACGCAAGTTGCGCGAAGGGCTCAAGTTGCTGCCGGGCGTGGACGATGTGGATTATGGCGTCACCGAGCGCGAAGAAATCTGGCGCGATGGCAAGGTGGTGCTATACCGCTTCATCGGCGAGCAGGCACCGGTGGCAAAGACGCCGCTGCTGATTGTCTATGCATTGGTCAATCGCCCCTACATGGTCGATCTGCAGGCGGATCGCTCGCTGGTGAAGGGGCTATTGAGTCACGGCCAGGATGTCTACGTGCTGGATTGGGGCTACCCGGACCGCTCCGAGCGCTACCTCACGCTGGAAGATTATTTGCTGCGCTACATCGACGGTGCGGTGGATCACCTGCGGGCGCAGTCGGGGCTGGAAGCGGTCGATGTGCTCGGCATCTGTCAGGGCGGCACGTTTTCGTTGTGCTACGCCGCGCTGCAACGCGACAAGGTGCGCAACCTGATCACCATGGTGACACCGGTGGATTTCCATACTCCCGACAACATGCTGTCCAACTGGGCGCGCATGGTCGATGTGGATCTGTTCGTGGACACGATGGGCAACGTGCCGGCGGACCTGATGAACGCCAGTTACCTGATGCTCAAGCCGTTCCGGCTGAATCTGCAGAAATACGTGGGCCTGCTCGACATCCTCGACGACAAGCAGGCGCTGGAGGATTTCCTGCGCATGGAAAAGTGGATCTTCGATTCGCCCGACCTGGCCGGTGAGGCCTTCCGCGAATTCGTCACGTTGTTCTATCAGCGCAACGGGTTGGTCACCGGGCAGGTGAGCATCGGGGGACAGGCAGTCGATCTGCAGGTGCTCGACATGCCGGTGCTGAATATCTACGCCGAACACGACCACTTGGTGCCGCCGGATGCCTCACGGGCGCTAGGAGGGCTGGTCGGCAGCGACGACTACAGCGAACTGAGCTTCCGTGGCGGGCACATCGGAATCTATGTCTCCGGGCGTGCGCAGCGCGAGGTGCCGGTGGCAATCCATCGCTGGTTGCAGGAACGCGGCGGCAATGCCTGAGATGGCTGCCTGCACGCCGCGCAGGTGACTGCGCCAAGCAGGCCGGGCGGCCATCACGATCTGCAGCGGCCGCGTTTTCTAGACTGTTGGCTACGTCTTGCAGGAGTCCTGCCATGTCTACCACCACGTTGTCCCGCTCCCTCAACGACCGCATGATCGCCGGTGTCGTTGGCGGCATTGCGCGTCGTTTTGGCTGGAGCTCGACGCTGCTGCGTGTGTTGTTCGTCATCGTGTCGATTGCCTCGGCCGCGTTTCCCGGCATCCTGGTGTATCTGATTCTGTGGCTGCTGATCCCCAACCAGGCCGATTGAAGCCGGTAATGCGCGGCCTGCCTGCACTGCAGGTGCTGGGCGCGTTGTGGACGCTGCCCAATACCTTGATCGGGCTCTCGATCGGCGCGGCCGGCTGGTGTTTCGGCGCGCGTCCCGTCTGGTCGCCGCGGGAACATGCAGTGGTCTTCCACGCCTGGCCGTGGGGTCCGGGGGGCGCAATGACGTTGGGCAACGTGATCCTGCTGAAAGGTGCATCGCTGGACCTGCAGTGCAGCACCTACGCGCACGCCGCAGGCCGTTGCCAGCATCCACCGGTGCGCCTGGGCGACCACGAGCGCGCGCATGTCTATCAGTACATGCTGCTTGGGCCGCTGTTCCTGCCCATGTATGTTCTGTGCGGCGGCATCCACGTGCGCAATCCGCTGGAGCGGGCTGCCGATACCTATGCGATGCACGGCCACGGTTGGTGGCCGTGGGGGATTCAACCCAAGCGCGCGAAGCCGAACAATTCGGACAGCGGGTGAGGCGTGCCCTCTAGTTGTGCACGCAACAAGCCTGCGCCAATGGCGCTATAGGTAATGCCGTTGCCGCCATAGGCCATCGCGAACGATACACGTGGCCCCAGTTCGGCATGCGGCCCGAAGAACGGCAATCCATCGGCAGTTTCTGCGAAGGTGCCAGCCCATGCGAACGCCGGGCGCAGGCGCATATCGGGCATGGTCTTGCCAATTTTCTTCAGCAACGTCCTGAGCTTGCCCCGCACGCGTGCGTCGCGGCGAGGGGGAATGTCGATGTTGTCGTCTTCGCCACCAGCGACCACGCGCCCGTCTGGTGTGCTGCGCAGGTACAGGTACGGGCGCGCGGTCTCCCACATCATGGTGTGCTTGAGCGCGCCCATTTCGCTGTCGTGCAGGGGGTCGGTCACGAAGGCGTAGCTGCTGCGATTGCGCGCCACCGGCTGCGAGAGCCAGCGCTGGTTGCCATAGCCGGCTGCCAGGATCACGTGCCGGGCACGCACGCTCACACCGTCTTCGGTGCGCAGGTCGACATGCGGGTCGTGCGGATCGATCGAGGCAATGGCGGTGCGGTCATAGATGCGTGCGCCGTATTGCTCGCACTCGGAAAACAGGCGGTAGCACAGGCGGTACGGGTCTACGCTGGCGGCCAGGCGGCTCAGAATCGCGCCATCCGAATGCACGCCGTAGTTGTGCCAGAGCGGCTCGCGTTCGATCCACTCCACCGGCAGTCTCTGCGCCTGGCGGGTCTCCAGCTCGCTGCGCAGGTCTTTTATATCGCGCGAGCGGCTGGCGTAGTACAGGCTGTCCTGGCGCGTGAAGTCGGTGCCGCCGAAGGTATTGCACAGGCCCTGCAGGTCGAGGATGGCTTGCGCGCACGCCCCATAGGCCAGTGCCGCTGCCTGCATGCCGTGCTGTCTGGCCAGTTCGATCATCGGTGTATCGATTTCGTACTGGAGCAATGCGGTGCTGGCCGAGGTGCTGCCCCAGCCGATGTCGCGCTGTTCGACTACCGCGACTTCGTGCCCATGGCGCACCAATTCGTGGGCAATCAGCGCGGCGGTCACCCCACCACCGACGATGGCCACTTCGCAGACGGTGTCTTGCTCCAGGCGCGGGTACGCGCGCATCAACCCGTTGCGGATCGACCAGAACGGGTAGCCACTTTTGAGGTCCATGCGGTGTCGAGCAGCGAGCGGATGGACGGCGATTGACCGCCAAGCGGGGTGAAGCGGCCGTGAGGCGAGCCCGGCCTTGCCGCCGTCACCAAACGGCAAACAGCCAGCGTTAACGTGCGTGGAAAGCTCCTCACGGCGTGCTGGTTATCCTGCCGCCACAACGCAGCAACAGCAGCAGAAGAGGGTGTGGGTATGTCGATTGTCCTGTACGTCGGTGGCAGCAAAGATGGCGACAAGGGCGTGGTGCCTTACGGTTTCAGCAAGTCGCGTGCGATGACCGATGCTGGCCCTGAGGTGTATGTCGAACGCATGGTGCCGCTGAAGGATGTCGGCAAGATCCGCGTGATGGCGCTGGAGTCGCTGCACGAAAGCATTCTGGTCGAACGTGCCGCCACCCATTACGCTCGTCAGGTCAGCTGAGCGCGGCAGCATAGGTTTACGGCGGCGTTGTCAACGGGTTTCCGTGGCGGGCCGGCACTGCGAAAATGCGTTTTTCAGTGAAGCGGGTCACCCCGCGCCGTCATGCACGATAGCCAGCTCGCCCAGCAGATTGCTCGCACCATCGCCGATGAGATCGGTGCCCAGCCCGCCCAGGCGCACGCCGCCATCGCCTTGCTCGACGAAGGCGCCAGCGTCCCCTTCATCGCCCGCTACCGCAAGGAAGTCACGGGCGGGCTGGACGACACGCAGCTACGCAACCTGGAAACGCGACTGACCTATCTGCGCGAGCTGGAAGAGCGCCGCGCGGCGATCCTGTCCAGCATCGGCGAGCAGGGCAAGCTCAGCGACGAATTGCGCAACGAGATCGTGGCGGCCGACACCAAGTCGCGGCTGGAAGACCTGTACCTGCCCTACAAGCCCAAGCGCCGCACCCGCGCGCAGATCGCGCGCGAAGCCGGGCTGGAGCCACTGGCCGATGGCCTGTTGGCGGACCCGACGCAATCTCCGGAAGTAGCCGCGGAAGCCTTCGTCGATGCCGAGAAAGGCGTTACCGACAGCAAGGCGGCGCTGGAAGGCGCGCGCGCCATCCTGATGGAGCGCTGGGGTGAAGATGCGGCGCTGGTCGGTGAGCTGCGCAGTTGGCTGAGCGACAATGGCGTGATCCGCGCACGGGTCGCCGAGGGCAAGGAAGAGGCCGGTGCCAAGTACCGCGACTACTTCGATCACGCCGAAACATTGGCGAAGATTCCTTCGCACCGCTTGCTGGCGCTGTTTCGCGCACGCCGCGAAGAAATCCTGTATCTGGATCTGGATCCGGGTAGCGATGCCGAGGCTGGCCACCAGTACGCCGAAGGCCGTGTGGCGCGCAAGGCCGGTATCTCCAACGAAGGCCGTCCGGCCGATCGCTGGTTGCTGGACGCGTGCCGGCTGACATGGCGCGCCAAGCTGCATATGCACTTGCTGTTGGACCTGTTCAACCAGGCGCGCGAAAAGGCCGAGGCCGAAGCGATCGCGGTATTCGGCGACAACCTCAAGGACCTGATGCTGGCAGCGCCGGCCGGTCCGCGGGTGGTGCTTGGGCTGGATCCGGGCATCCGTACCGGTTGCAAGATCGCCGTGGTCGATGCCACCGGCAAGCTGGTGGCTACCGAAACGATTTATCCGCACGAACCCAAGCGGCAGTGGGATCAGTCGCTGCAGACCATCAAAAAGTTGTGCATGCAGCACAACGTGGAGCTGATCGCGATCGGCAACGGCACTGCCAGCCGCGAGACCGACAAGCTGGCCGGTGAGGCGATTGCGCTGTGCGGCGCTGCCAAGGTACAGAAGGTGGTGGTGAGCGAGGCGGGCGCATCGGTGTATTCGGCCTCGGAGTTCGCGGCCAAGGAATTCCCGAATCTGGATGTGTCGCTGCGTGGTGCCGTGTCGATCGCGCGCCGTCTGCAGGATCCATTGGCCGAACTGGTGAAGATCGAGCCCAAGGCGATCGGCGTGGGCCAGTACCAGCACGATGTGGATCAATACCGTCTGGCCAAGGCATTGGAAGCGCGGGTGGAAGACTGCGTCAACGCGGTCGGTGTCTACGTCAATACGGCCTCGGCGGCGTTGTTGTCGCGCGTGTCCGGGCTGTCGGGCACGGTGGCGGAAAATATCGTGCGTCACCGCGACGACAATGGCCCGTTCAAGCGACGCAAGGACCTGCTCAAGGTGCCGCGGCTGGGCGAGAAGACCTTCGAGCAATGCGCCGGTTTCCTGCGCATTGCCGATGGCGAGGAGCCGTTGGATGTGTCGGCGGTGCATCCGGAAGCGTATCCGGTGGTGGAACGCATCGTGAGCAGCACCGGCAAGCCGATCAAGGCATTGCTGGGCGACGGCAGTTTTCTGCGTGGCCTGAAGCCGGAGATGTTCACCGACGACCAATTCGGTGTGCCGACCGTGCGCGACATCCTGAAAGAGCTGGAAAAACCCGGCCGCGATCCGCGCCCGGAGTTCAAGGCAGCGCAGTTCGCCGAAGGCATCGAGGACATCAAGCACCTCAAGCCGGGCATGGTGCTCGAAGGTGTGGTCAGCAATGTGGCCGCGTTCGGTGCGTTCGTCGATATCGGCGTGCATCAGGATGGATTGGTGCACATCTCGGCGTTGTCGGAGACCTTCGTCAAGGATCCGCGCGATGTGGTCAAGGCCGGCGACATCGTCAAGGTCAAGGTGCTGGAGGTGGATGTGGCGCGCAAGCGCATCGCGCTGACCTGTCGTCTGTCCGACACGCCGCCAGCGGCGGATGGCGCAGCGCAACCGCGCGAAGCCCGTGGCAGCGGCGGTCCGGGGCAGGGCAGGCGCGACGGTGGTGGGCGCGGTCAGGCGCAAGCCAATAGCAAACCGCGGATCACCGCGCCGCCGGCGGACAATGCGCTGGCTGCCGCATTCGCGCGTGCCAAACGTAGCTAAGTCGCGCTTTTGATCTGTCGGTTGATCGGCGTGGTTGAGTGGCGTGGCGCGGATCGAATGTGGCGGTGGATTAGTCTGCGGTTTGGCTTAACTGTGTTGGCCGCAGATCATGACGGGATCGGTAGGAAGCAACTCTGGTTGGTTTCCTTGGCGGCTGGCACGCCGCCTAACGTCATGGGGTGATCGGCGGCTTGGCTGCAGGGTCCTTGCGCGTGGGCAAGATCAAGCGTTCGATCAGGTCGACCAGGCCGGGTGGTTCCACCGGCTTGCCCATGTGCGCATCGAAGCCGGCTACTACTGCGCGGTCGCGGTCTTCTTCGCGGACATAGGCGGTCAGGGCGATGGCCGGAATATGCCGCGGCAGATCGGCGCGGCCCGAACGCACGGTGCGGATCAAGTCGTAGCCATCGCGTAAGGGCATCGCGATATCGCTGACCAATACATCGAAGTGCGCGTTCACCAAGCAGTGCTCGGCCGCGTCCACCGACCCGGCAGCCTGCACCTGCGCCCCGGCCAGCATCAGGAACTGCATCACCGCTTCGCGCGAATCCTGATCGTCGTCGACCAGCAGGACGCGCACGCCAGCCAGGCGGTCGCGGCACTCGTCCGGCAGCGCGCCCACGTGGGTAGTGTCTGCCGAGGCAGGCCGCAGATCGCTGACCCCGTGCTGGAACGGCAACACGATGGTAAATAGCGCGCCCTGGCCTTCGCCCGCGCTGGAGGCGCCCAGGCTGCCGCCATGCAGGTCCACCAACTGACGCGAGATCGACAGGCCCAGCCCCAGGCCGCCCACGCGCCGTGTAGTGCCTGCATCTGCCTGACGAAAACGGTCGAACACATGCGGCAGGAAATCCGCCGCAATGCCGATCCCGGTGTCCTGCACGCACAGGCGCAGGCGCTCATCTTCGACATCCATCGCCACTCGCACCGTACCGCCGGCAGGGGTGAACTTCAGCGCATTGCTGAGCAGATTGGTCAACACCTGCTGCAGCCGCCCGGCATCGCCGAAGAACCACAGCTCGCCATCGCAAGGCGCGTCCAGCTCCAGTGCGATCTTGCGCGCCAACGCGGTCGGCTGCATGAGTTCCAGCACGCTGCGCACCAACCCGGCGATATCGAAATGCTCGGCCTGCAGGCGGATCTTGCCGGACAGGATCGCGCTCATATCCAGCAGGTCGTCGATGATCTGCGTCTGCGCGCGCGCACTGCGTTCGATGATCACCAGGCCCCGGCCCAGATTGGCCGGATCGGCGATGTCCGATTGCATCAACCGCGACCAACCCAGGATCGCGTTGAGGGGTGTGCGCAACTCATGGCTGAGCGTGGCCAGGAATTCGTCCTTGACCCGGTTGGCATGCTCGGCCTGCGCGCGCGCGGCGGTTTCCGCCTGCAACGACAGCTTGAGCTTGGCATCCACCCGGGTGCGTTCGATCACGATGCCGGCCAGGTGCGAGGCCGAGCGCGCCATCGCCTGCTCGCGCAAGGACGGTAGGTGAGGGCGGTCGTAATAGATATTGAGCGTGCCCAATACCTGCCCGTTGCTGGCCAGGATCGGGGTAACGCAACACGCGGCGATGCCCATCGTTGCCGAGATCGCATGGTGGCTGCTGAAGCTTGCATCGGCCTGGAGATCGCTGCAGATCACCTGACGACCCAGGTGCGCCGACAGGGCGCACGGCGGACCCTCCGGCCCGATCGGCGATGGCTCGAAGTGCCCGCGGTACTCGATCGGAAAATGCGGTGCCGAGCCGAAACTCAAGGTGTGGCGGATCTCATCGCGCACCATCACCGAGCAGTACAACGGGATTTCACCGCGTGCCTCCACACTCAATGCGATCGCATCCAGCACCACCGGCAATGGTGCGCCGGTGGTGATCAAACTCAGGATTGCGCGGTCCGAAGCGGTGGCATCTTCGATGTGCTTGCGTTCGGAGATGTCGGTGAGCGAGCCGATGTGCCCAAGAAACCGTCCGTCGCTGGCGAAGTGCGGCGATGCGGTATCGATGCACCAGCGGTATTGCCCGTCGTGGCGGCGCACGCGGTATTCGGCGAGGAATTCGCCGCGTTGCTCGAGTGCCTGTTCGAAGGCATGCCGCACGCGTGCTGCATCGTCCGGATGCATCACATCCCACCAGCCCTGATCCAGTGCCTGGTCTTCCCCCTGTCCGGTGAAGTTGTACCAGCGCGGATTCCAGTACACGCAATCGCCTTGCGCGTCGGCCATCCAGATCATCGCTGGCACCGTCTCGCAGAGCGCACGGAAGCGCACTTCGCTTTCGCGCAATTGCTGCTCGAATGTGCGCCGGTGATGAATGTCGGTATAGGTACCGATCCACTCGCTGATGCTGCCATCGTCGCCGCGCACCGGGAGCGCGCGCACCAGGTGCCAGCGCGATTGCCCGTCGTGACGCAGCAGTTCGCACTCCACCTCGAGAGCGCGCTGGCCTTTCAATGCCAGGCTCCACGCCTGCTCGGACAGGCGCAGACCATCGGCAGTGTGCGCGCGGTGCCAGGCGGCATCTTCGTTGCTGGAAGGATCCAGGCCGGTGTACTCGTACCAGCGCTGATTGAAGTAGTGCGGCCGTCCGTCCGGATCGGCAATGAAGATGATCTGCGGCAGCGTATCGGCGAGGCGGCGCAGGCGCGCTTCGTTGGCCGCGAGTTGCTGCTGCGCCTTGGCCCGTTGCATCGATTCCCAGCAGCGTGCCACAACCAATCGCACCAGTTCGATCTCCGCCGACAGCCAGCGCCGCGGTGCACGCTGGTGGACGCCGATCGCGGCCACCAATCGGTCGTGCTTGTGCAGCGGAATGGCCAGCGAGGCGCGCAAGCCGGAGCGGCGGTACTGCTCGGCCACATAGTCCGGCGCACCCGGCGCCATCGCATCGGTCGTGAACCAGGGACGGTTCGCCAGCAGCGCATCGCGCAGGCCCTGTGCGGCCTCCAGTGGGAAGTCGCCTTGCAGGCTCGGCATGTCCTGCACGTGGTCGCTGATGACATGGATGGTGCTGCCATCGGCAGCGACCAGACCGAATGCGCAACGGTTCGCCTGCAGATGCTCGCCAAGCAGGCGCACGCTGGTGTCGATGATCTGCCGCGGATCGGACACGTGCTGCAGTGCGTCTTCCAGCATCAATAGAAAACTGTCGCGACTATTGCTGCGACGTTGTTCGCTGACGTCAGCGGTCGAATCCGCAACGCCGATGTAGAGCGCGCCTACCTGCTCGCCCGTTTGCAGCACTGGGCTGCATGACCAGCGCTCCAGCTCCAGGGCCATTGCCGCGGCTGGCTCGTCATCGCCATCGCGATTGGATGCGTATGTCAGCGCCGCACGCGGCTGCCCGAATGCCGCCGGGTGGTGCGGTCCCAGTCGTGCAATGCAGGCATCGTTGTAGATACAGCGCTCGTCGCGGCCCCATACGAGCAGCATCGGAACTTGCGCATGCAGGCAGATCGAGAGTGCTGTGCGCAGCGCGGGGCTGTCGCCCAACAGCGCGTCCGCAGCGTGCACGGAAGCGGCCAGTAATGCTGCAGTTTCGCTCGTCTCCGGCAGCAAGCCGGCAAACGGCGACACGGCGATATCCATCCAGCGACCCGCCCGTCATTCTTCGATGGCAGATTCTAGTAGCAACCGGCCTGCACCGGCAGCGCCGCGGAACCGGCGATTCAGCTAATCGCTGCCGGCACATGGCAACACAATGCGCCTGTGACAGAAGGATAAGGTGTTAGAGAGAGGGCAGGCGTGCCGCACCTGGCAGTGGCACCGGCAGGGCGTCCGGTACTGCGGCTCAGCCCTCAGCGCCGCGCAACTCGCGCGCTTTGGACAATGCACCAATCAGTTCTTCGGACAGATAGGGTTTGATCAGGATGACACCACGTTCGAATCCACTCGGGATGCTGCCGATGGCCACGCCGGTTGCCAGCACGAACGGGATACCGCGCTCCGACAACAGGCGTGCGACCGGTTCGCTGGTTTCGCCGTTACCCAGGCGATAGTCCAGCACTGCGATATCCGGTGGCTCGGCGCTGATCAGCTGTAGGGCATCGCGCACTTCGCCGACCGGGCCGATGACGACGGCACCCGCCTGAACAAGCTGCAGGTCGAGCAGCATGGCATTCATGTCATCGTTTTCGACCACGAGTACCCGAACTCCACGCAACACCGACATTGCTTACTCCTTCACTGAGTCGGCCAGTATATCGGGACTGCCTGGACACAGCGCTGCAGACCCCGCTTGCACCTGAATTCGTCAGGCGCAAACTGACACTGTTCGTTTCAACAACAAGTCGCTATACTGCGCGGCCACGCCGAAGTGGCGGAATCGGTAGACGCAGCGGACTCAAAATCCGCCGCCCTTAAAAGCGTGTGGGTTCGAGTCCCACCTTCGGCACCAGTGCATTGTTTCAGGATGTCCAGTAGCGTCCAGAAACTTCAATAAAACCCGCAACTTGGCGGGTTTTTTTGTGCCTGTTGGTCCAACTGCGTCCAGCGACATGCGTTGAAATCCGGCGGTAGGTGGCGGTAGCTTTGGCGGTAACAGCGGTGGTTGCCGCTCGCCAAGGCCGAAAGTTACCGCCATGCCGCTGACAGATACCGCCATCCGCAAGACCAAGCCCGGAGCTGTCCCGCTCAAACTGCGTGATGGCGGCGGCCTCTACCTGCTGATGCGGCCGGATGGCGCCCGCTGGTGGCGGTGGGACTACCGGCGCCCGGTGACGGGCAAGCGCAACACCCTGAGCCTGGGCACTTACCCGGATACCGGCCTTGCCGATGCGCGGGAGAAGCGCGACGCAGCGCGCAAGCTGCTGGCCGCTGGGGTGGACCCCGGCGAGCAACGGAAGCAGGCCAAGCAGGAGCGGGCCGCCTTGGTGGATGCCGCTGGCGAGACGTTCGAGGTGGTGGCCCGGGAGTGGATGGCCCGCCAGACCGTCGCGCGCGTCACGGCGGAGAAGAATCGCTGGCTGCTGGAAACCTTCCTGTTTCCCGAGATCGGTTCCCGCCCTATCGGCGAGATCACGCCCCGCGAGCTGCTGGACGCCCTGCGCAAGATCGAAGCCACCGGCAAGCTGGAAACCGCCGCCCGCGCCAAGATCAAGGCCGGGCAGGTGTTCCGTTACGCCATGCTGGAAGGCAAGGCGGAGATCGATCCCACCGCCAGCCTGCGGGGGGCGCTCAAAGCTGCCAAGGCGCGCCACCATGCCGCCGTCACCGAGCCGGCCAAGATCGGCCAACTACTGCGGGCCATTGAGGGTTTCAGCGGACAACCAGTGACCCATGCCGCGTTGAAGTTGGCCCCGCTAGTTTTCGTGCGCCCCGGTGAACTGCGCGCGGCCGAGTGGGCGGAAATCGACCTGGATGCCGCCATGTGGCGCATTCGGCCCGAGCGCATGAAGATGAAGGCGGCGCACCTGGTGCCCCTGTCCAGCCAGGCCGTGGCGATCCTGCGCGATCTGCATGCCCTGACCGGTGGCGGCCACCACGTGTTCCCTGGGCTGCGCCCCAATAGGCCCATGTCGGAAAACACTGTCAATGCAGCCCTGCGCGCGCTTGGCTATTCGGGCGATGAGATGACCGGCCACGGTTTCCGCAGCATGGCAGCAACGCGACTCAATGAGTTGGGCTGGAACGCAGATGCCGTTGAACGGCAACTGGCGCACGCCGAAACCAACAAGGTGCGCGAGGCGTACACGCATGCAGCGCAGTACCTGCACGAGCGTGTCCGCATGATGCAGGCTTGGGCCGACTATCTGGACGGCCTGCGCTCGGTTGGCAACGTCGTACCGCTGCGGGCCAAGGCGGGCTGAGCTTTCACCGAACACCCGCACCTAGCCCGACGGGGCGAAAAGCCGGACACCCTGCCGGCGTGGTGCGGGGACTTGTCCAGGGGCGCTGAGGGTGCGCGTGATGGGCGAACAACCAAAGAACGGACTTGCTTCTTTATGGGCGCTAGCGGGAGAGCCGAGCTTAACCGAAGCAATTGAACGCAAGAAGGCGGAAAAGGCCCGGCAGGAAGCCGAGGATCGTGCATTTCATGACTACTGTTACAAACGGCTCGCGCGCTTTAAAAATTGGGCAATGAAGCAGGATAAAGAAGCATTGGCCGAGCATCTATCGCTGGCCGCGCTGTTGCTGATCGAAAAAAAGAAGACGGAGCGCGTTGTGCAGAATAGTGCAAGCCTTCGAGAAGAAATGATCTATGTTCTTGAAAAAGAAAACGGCGTCCGTAAGGCACACGAGGCTGCCGCAATGGAAATAGCAAAGGATCAAATCAGGGAATTACTGATCCACAAAGATGCGAGGAGGCGCGGGGCGGATG
The DNA here is from genome assembly GCF_020880415.1 of Xanthomonas euvesicatoria pv. euvesicatoria. Lineage (GTDB taxonomy): Bacteria > Pseudomonadota > Gammaproteobacteria > Xanthomonadales > Xanthomonadaceae > Xanthomonas > Xanthomonas euvesicatoria. The sequence goes on from NZ_JAJIUJ010000113.1 coordinate 66,728, forward strand.
TCACTAACCGTGCCAGAAGAACGGCCCAAGAGGCTGTTAAAGAGCATTGGGATCGCATGCCAGTAAGAGAACAGGCCGCGCATGGCGCGGTCATAAGATTTGCAAACAGGATTGCTCCGAAGGTTCCTGGGACCACTGTCGATGGCATACGACGCTGGGTGGCCAAATGGAGACGTCAACCATCCAACCGCTAGCGACTTCGCGTAGACGCTAGCAACTCCGTTGAAAGCTCGTCCAAGGGGTATTTAATACGTATCGCCCGGCCCGCTGGTGGCCGATATAAGGCGATGCCATGTGTCACCATTTGCTATCCAACTCTGGCTTTCTGAGGCTTCATCAAATCGTTGGCCGCGCTGCCAATCCCAAGACTGACAACCTGGCTATTCCGGCCCTGATCCCCGTATCCCGGTCCACCTGGTGGGCCGGCGTGCGCTCCGGCCGCTATCCCAAGCCGGTCAAGCTGGGCGAGCGCTGCACCGCCTGGCGCGTCGAGGACATCCGCGCGCTGATCGAAGCCACCGGCAAGGAGGTGGCTCCATGAGCCGGAACAACACGCATGCCCCGGCCGCTGAAAACGGAACCGAGGTGAACATCATTGACACTTCCGCATCCGCCCAGCGCGCGCGCCTTCTGGCAGCGCTGCGGCGAGGACCGGTAACGACACTGGATGCTCGGCGAGACTTGAACGTGTTCGTGCCGGGCGTCCGCGTATTCGAGTTGCGGCAGGAGGGGCACCCGATCGTGACGCGCCTGATTCGGTTGCTGGACGACCAAGGGCGGCCACATAGCCGCGTAGCGCAGTACGCGATGCAGGGGGAGGTGGCTGATGCGCTTCCCTGATAAACAACGCAGCCCGCACGAGGCGGGCCACCGCGCACACGCTGGCAGGCTGGGTGCGAGTCGAGACTACACGATGGAGGCGGCCTTGTATCTGGCGGCGGTGGCCATGGAAGCGGCGCAGGCCCAGCTTGAAGCATGGGCGCGCTTGACCGACGAGCCACACTGGGCCGTCGTGGATGCGGCCGATCTGTTGGATGCAGCACGCGCTGCGCTGGAGGGTTCCCGGTGAGCCGGCCTTGTTTCGACGGTGTTGGGAGCGTCCACCGCGCGCTCGGCGCCATACGGGGAGGCACGCGATGAGCGCCAGGAAACGGGAACGCTTCAAAGGCCGCAAGTCGGGCGGTGCATTTTTCCGGGTTAGTGTCGAAGTGCTGGAAAGTCCAGCGTTCTGCGGCCTCTCCATGAAGGCGCGCGGGCTCCTGCTGGATTTGGGTGCGCAATTCAACGGCTACAACAACGGGGACCAGAGTGCGGCGTGGTCGGTTATGCACAAGCGTGGCTGGAAGTCCAAGGACACGCTACGCAAGGCGTTGTTGGAGCTGCTGGATGCTGGATTGATCGAGCAGACCCGGCAAGGCGGCCTGCACTGGTGTTCACTGTTTGCCTTCACCTGGATGGGCATTGACGAATGCGGCGGCAAGCTGGACGTAAAGCCCAACGCGGTCCCGTCAAACCTTTGGCGAAAGCGCATGCCACTACTGCGGGTTGTGGCATGAAAACGCAATGCCCGCCCCAGCCATTGGGGCAGTGCGCCCCGGCTATCGGGTCAAGGAGCGCGCCAGTAGGTACGACTATCGGGGCAGTGTGGCCCGATGGTCGGTCCTACAGAGCGGCTTTCACTCGCTTCGGTGCCCCGGTTATCGGGCACCTTCTAGATATCTACCAAGCGTCAGCGGGATCTATGGGCGATAGCAGCCCCATCGTGGAGCTGGGTGATGCATGACCGATACCTGAGCCGCGACAAGGCCCACCTAGCGAAACTGCAAAGGGAGCGGCGGGCCACGATGCGCCGCATTGACTACATGCCGGGCCGGCAGGCGCTGGCGGTGTTCGTCGCGCGGCAGGCGCAGGAGCGGCCCCGCAGCATCGAGGCGACCAACAGCGCAGTGCTGGACGCCATCCTGGTCGAGTGGGCCGAGCTGACCGGAATTAAGTACAGCCAAGAAGAACAGCCCACGACTCCGGCCCCGGCGTCGGAATTACCTGACCATTCCGCGCGGGCGCGTGTGACTTCGGTCTCTCTGCCGGAATTATTGCCCCCATCGCGGGCACGCGCGGGCGCGTATGACTCCGGGCAACTGGCCTGCCGCAAGATCACGCGCCCGCAGGCCACCACGTGCGGAGCCACGCGCCACCGTGACCACCTGCCGTGCCAAGCTAGGCCAGAGCCTGGCAAGCGCCGCTGTCGCTTTCATGGAGGGCGCTCCACAGGCCCGAAGACCGAGGCCGGCAGGGCCAGGGCGCTGGCAAACCTGCGGCAGAATCGAACGGCCAAGTAGGTTAAGCGGCCCATTCGTGGCGGTAACTTTGGCGGTATCTTTCGCCACTGCTGCGCAAGATGCCCGATATCAAAGGGTTTTTGTTGCCCACCTTCGCACCAGGTTGTTGCAGTACCAGCGAAGGCCCTTCTGGAGAAGTCCGGTGGGGCTTTTTGCTGTGTGCCGTTCGGCAAGGCGTGGGGCTTCGTTGATGCGGCGCAACCAGCGAGGCTGGCGACCGTCAGTGCGGTCGAACTGATTGCGAAAACGACGGCGTGGTTGGCGCGCGATGCACGACTGGCGTCAGGAGCAATTTGTTTGCATTGCGTCTGCGTGGCGCAGATGCTGATCGCCCGAGTTCGTCCATCGACACGCCACGCATCAGGTACGCAACTGCCGCGCGCCGTGCAGTGCGCAGGTAATGGATGACGTTGCAGGCACGCGACCATCACGCTGCTTGCGTACCGTGGGAGTCTCTTTTGAGCGGGTGACCCCATGGACTTCGATGCTTCGCAACAGCTGCGCATCCTGCGCGACATCCACGACACCAAGCCGGTGGCCGACGAAGAGGGAAACTGGGCGGTACGCGCCGGCTATGCCACGCAAGCCGAAGATGGCGACATCGACCTGACGCACGAGGGCCGCAAGGCGCTGGATAGCGGGCAGACCTGAGGTGTTTCGCACCGTGCACTGCGTGGCTGGCCTTGAGATCGGACGGAGGTTTTACTCATCGCATTAGCGTGCTGCGACACGCCCCTAACGCATTTGCGAGGTGGCGAGACGATCGGTCAGCGATGTAATGGCTTGCAAGTGCGTAGCGGGGAGTTGAATACAAGGCTCGCCAGTGAAATGCATTTGCGCGCCACTGGTCCCAGCCCGCAATGGCCTCGAAATACGTCTGAGACGGAGGTTAGGGACAGACAAGAAAAAGCCCCGGCAATGCCGGGGCTTTGGATGATTGGCGTCCCCACGGGGATTCGAACCCCGGTGTCCACCGTGAAAGGGTGGTGTCCTAGGCCTCTAGACGATGGGGACGCGTATCAAAACCTCGTTATCCACTTGAGACGGCCTAATGTCTGAAGTGGTGGAGCCAGGCGGGATCGAACCGCCGACCTCCTGCATGCCATGCAGGCGCTCTCCCAGCTGAGCTATGGCCCCGCGTTGCTGCGAGCCGGAAATCATAGCGACATCGCCGCGCGATGGGAAGTGGTCTGGGCAAAAAAAGTTGTAGCAAGGGCGCAGCCGCCGGGCGAACTGCCGGGCCGCATGCGTCGAGCGCGGCGATTGAACAGCAACGGCGCAGCTGGAGTGCATGAAGCGCCATAAGTCCTCGGTGTTCGGGGTGTGCAGTGGATTGCAGTGACGACGATATCGGCGCGCTGGATGCGCCGATGCGAGTTTGCACTCACTTCGACAGCGGTCGATTCGCGAGCAACTGCCGCGCCGGGTCGCGCGTCAAGTCCGCTGCATCTCGTCTACAAGCAACACCGGATTCGCGTCCCGTGCTCGCCGTCATCACGGCATGCGTGAGCGCGACCATCGCGCACATTGCGTTTTTGGCGCGGCGATCTGTCGCGAAGCTTCTGGCAACGTGACAACTGCGAGGCGGGCAGGGACATCGAGAGCAAAATTATGTGCGCGCGCGAATGCGCATACGCTTGAGTCATGCCGCAACTCGTCAAGCGCTTGGATCGAGCGGGTATTGGCATCAGTAGCGGCCTGCCGAACAGCAGTGCGTGCGTATCGATGCGCACACCAAGCGCTGTGCCATCCGCGGCAGAGATTCAACTCTTTCTGTCCGCTGCATCATGGCGATGAACCGAGGCATGCCCAGCCTCGCTCAGAACCGGATTCGGCCTGGTGACAGGCAAAAAAAAGCCCCGGCAGTGCCGGGGCTTTTGGATGATTGGCGTCCCCACGGGGATTCGAACCCCGGTGTCCACCGTGAAAGGGTGGTGTCCTAGGCCTCTAGACGATGGGGACGCGTATCAAAACCTCGTTATCCACTTGAGACGGCCTAATGTCTGAAGTGGTGGAGCCAGGCGGGATCGAACCGCCGACCTCCTGCATGCCATGCAGGCGCTCTCCCAGCTGAGCTATGGCCCCACGAAACTGAGAACGAAATGATAGCGGCCTGTTAATGTTCGCGCAAGCGCTTTTTCATCCCGAATGAGACGGTGCGATGTTCGCATCGCACTCAGTTGACGCCGTGCAGATCGCGCAACTGCGTCTGACGCGCGCCGAAGTACGCCGCCAGGTCGGCGATGTCCTGATCGCTCAGCGCCGTGGCCTGGGCGGTCATCAACGGATGCTGACGGTCGCCGCTACGGTAGGCCTGCAGCGCATGCGCAAGATAGTCGCCGTATTGGCCGCCCAGTTTGGGATAGCTGGGATCGATCGGCGCATTGCCATCGGCACCGTGGCAGTCCACGCAGCTCTGGCCGGTCGCCTTGCCCTTGGCATGGGCGAGTTTGTCGCCGGCGTCGGCGCGGCCGGTGGGCAGACCTGCCGACGAGCCGGAGCCGTGCTCGCCGCTGGCGTGGCCGGGGTCGCCAGCGGAGTGATCGGTGGACTCAACCTGGGATTGGGAACAGGCCGCCATCATCAGGGCAGCGACCAGGACGATGGCTAGACGCGGAGCGTGCAGGGCGTTCGGCATGTGGGCGCTTATTTGAGAGTGGACAGAAAGGCGGAGATGTCGGCGATGTCCTGCTCGGAAAAGCTCTGCGCCTGCGCCTGCATGGTTGGATGCTTGCGCTTGCCCTGGCGATATTCGGTCAACGCCTGGGTCAGATACTGGCTGGTCTGGCCGCCAATCTTGGGCACGCGATAACTGGGGTAGGCGTTCTTATAGCCGGTGACGCCGTGGCAACCCTGGCAGGTATAGGCGAGCAAGCGCCCATTCGACGGGTTGCCGGTCGGCGCGGCAGGGGTTGCCACCGCGGCAGCAGGTGCCGGGGGGGCCGGAGCTGCGGGTGTGGCTTGCGGTGTTGCTGATGCGCCCCCAAACGGCAGGAAGACGACCAGAGCGAGACAAGCGGCGAGCGGCTGCGGGCGCATGGTTTCGTATCCGGAAGACTGATTGAGCGTCCGCACGTGGGGGCGTGACGGAACCGGACCGAGTATGCCTGCGATTTGGCGCGGCGCAAACCGGGTGAATAGGCAAAGTTGAATAGACCATGACCTTTGGCGCATTGGCGGCATGTGCATCTGGGTGGTCTACTTGCCTACAACACCTGTTCACGCATCCACTAGGACACGACGATGTCGCCACTCTCCTTCTTGCCGGGTCGCAGCGGAACCTGCGCCGCTGCATTGTTGATCACCACGAGCCTGCTGCTGGGGGGTTGCAAGGCAGGAGAGGGCCAGGCCAAGACCGCCGAGGAAAAGAAGGCCGTCGATGCGGTGCCGGTGGAAATCGCCAAGGCCGCGCGCCGTGCGGTGGCCGCCAGTTACACCGGCACCGCTGCGCTGGAGCCACGTGCCGAGGCGCAAGTGGTGGCCAAGACCTCGGGCGTTGCGCTGTCGGTGATGGTGGAAGAGGGGCAGAAGGTGTCGGCGGGCCAGGCACTGGTGCGTCTGGATCCGGATCGCGCACACCTGGCGGTGGCGCAGAGCGAAGCCCAGCTGCGCAAGCTGGAAAACAGCTATCGCCGCGCCACCCAGTTGGTAGGGCAGCAGTTGGTCAGCGCCGCGGATGTGGACCAGCTCAAATTCGATGTCGAAAACAGCCGTGCGCAGCACCGGCTTGCATCGTTGGAGCTGTCGTACACCACGGTGCAGGCGCCGATCTCCGGCGTGATCGCATCGCGCTCGATCAAGACCGGCAACTTCGTGCAGATCAATACGCCGATCTTCCGCATCGTCGACGATTCGCAGCTGGAGGCCACGCTCAACGTGCCCGAACGCGAATTGGCCACGCTCAAGTCGGGCCAGCCGGTGACCTTGCTGGCCGATGCGCTACCGGGCCAACAATTCGTCGGCAAGGTGGATCGCATCGCGCCGGTGGTGGACTCGGGCAGCGGCACGTTTCGCGTGGTCTGCGCATTCGGCCAGGGGGCCGAAGCGTTGCAGCCGGGCATGTTCGGGCGCATCCGTATCGATTACGACCAGCGCAAGGACGCCTTGGTGATCCCGCGCCTGGCGTTATTGGACGATGGCGAACCGGCAGTGTTCGTAGTGCGCAACGGCAAGGCCAGCCGGGTGCCGGTGAAACTGGGCTATGCCGAGGGGCCGTGGCTGGAAGTGCGGCAGGGCCTGAAGGAAGGCGACCAGGTGGTGACTGCCGGCAAGGTGGCGCTGCGCGACGGCACTGCGGTGCAGGTGATCGGCCAACCTGATCGCAAGCCGGTCGCGACCAAGGCCGCTGCGCCCGCACATGATGAGACGCACGCATGAGCGAGAACGGCAACCCGCACGGACCCGTGCATGATCCGCACGCACCACTGCCTGGCGGCGGTGGCCTGGTGGCCTTCGCCACGCGGCGGCGTGTGACCATCGCCATGATCACCGTAACGATGCTGCTGTTCGGGCTGATCGCGTTACGCAGCCTCAAGGTCAATCTGCTGCCCGATCTGAGCTATCCCACGCTCACCGTACGCACCGAATACACCGGCGCGGCGCCGGCGGAAATCGAAACGCTGGTGACCGAGCCGGTGGAAGAAGCGGTCGGGGTGGTCAAGAACCTGCGCAAGCTCAAGTCGATCTCGCGCACAGGGCAGAGCGATGTGGTGCTGGAGTTTGCCTGGGGCACCAATATGGACCAGGCCAGCCTGGAGGTGCGCGACAAAATGGAGGCCTTGTCGCTGCCGCTGGAAACCAAGCCGCCGGTACTGCTGCGCTTCAATCCTTCCACCGAGCCGATCATGCGGCTGGCGTTGTCGCCCAAGCAGGCGCCGGCCTCCGATACCGATGCGATCCGCCAGCTCACCGGCTTGCGTCGCTATGCCGACGAAGACCTGAAAAAGAAGCTCGAACCGGTGGCCGGCGTGGCAGCGGTGAAGGTCGGCGGCGGGCTGGAAGACGAGATCCAGGTCGACATCGATCAGCAGAAGCTGGCGCAGCTCAATCTGCCGATCGACAACGTGATCACCCGGCTCAAGGAGGAGAACGTCAACATCTCCGGCGGTCGGCTGGAAGAAGGCTCGCAGCGTTACCTGGTGCGTACGGTCAACCAGTTCGTGGATCTGGACGAGATCCGCAACATGCTGGTGACCACCCAAAGCAGCAGTGGCAGCGCGGCCGAAGCGGCGATGCAACAGATGTACGCCATTGCGGCGTCCACCGGTTCGCAGGCGGCGCTGGCGGCAGCGGCCGAAGTGCAGAGCACCTCCTCCTCGTCCAGCAGCAGCATCGCCGGCGGCATGCCGGTGCGGCTGAAGGATGTGGCGCAGGTGCGCCAGGGCTACAAGGAACGCGAGGCGATCATCCGCCTGGGCGGCAAGGAAGCGGTGGAGCTGGCGATCTACAAGGAAGGCGATGCCAATACCGTGTCCACCGCCGCGGCGCTGCGCAAGCGCCTGGAGCAACTCAAGGCGACGGTGCCGGGCGATGTGGAAATCACCACGATCGAGGACCAATCGCACTTCATCGAGCATGCGATCAGCGATGTCAAAAAAGATGCGGTGATTGGCGGCGTGCTGGCGATCCTGATCATCTTCCTGTTCCTGCGCGATGGCTGGAGCACGTTCGTGATCAGCCTGTCGTTGCCGGTGTCGATCATCACCACGTTCTTCTTCATGGGTCAGCTGGGGTTGAGCCTCAACGTGATGTCGCTGGGCGGGCTGGCGTTGGCCACCGGCCTGGTGGTGGACGATTCGATCGTGGTGCTGGAGAGCATCGCCAAGGCACGCGAGCGTGGCCTGGGCGTACTGGACGCGGCCATCGCCGGCACCCGCGAAGTGAGCATGGCGGTGATGGCGTCCACGTTGACCACCATTGCGGTATTCCTGCCGTTGGTGTTCGTCGAAGGCATCGCCGGGCAGCTGTTCCGCGATCAGGCATTGACGGTGGCGATCGCGATTGCGATTTCGCTGGTGGTGTCGATGACGCTGATTCCGATGCTGAGCTCGCTCAAGGGCGCGCCGCCGATGGCGTTCCCGGACGAGCCGAGCCATCCGGATTGGCGGCCCGAGCAGCGCTGGCTCAAGCCGGTGGCGGCCGGGCGGCGCGGCGCGGGTGCGAGCGTGCGTTATGCGTTCTTCGGTGCGGCGTGGGCGGTGGTGAAGGTGTGGCGCGGGTTGAGCCGCGTGGTGGGGCCGGTGATGCGCAAGGCCAGCGACCTGGCGATGGCGCCGTATGCCCGTGCCGAGCGTGGCTATCTGGGGATGTTGCCGGCGGCGCTGCGGCGTCCCTGGTTGGTGCTGGGGCTGGCCGCGGCGGCGTTCATCGGGACAGTGTTTCTGGTGCCGATGCTGGGCGCGGATCTGATTCCGCAGCTGGCGCAGGATCGCTTCGAAATGACCGTCAAACTGCCTTCCGGCACGCCGCTGGCGCAGACCGATGCAGTGGTGCGCGAGTTGCAGCTGGCGCACGACAAGGACCCGGGCGTCGCCTCGCTGTACGGCGTCAGCGGTAGCGGCACGCGATTGGATGCCAACCCCACCGAGAGCGGCGAGAACATCGGCAAGCTCACCGTGGTGATGGCCGGTGGCGGCAGCCCGGCAGTGGAGGCGGCGGCGACCGAGCGGCTGCGCAGCAGCATGGTCGGGCACCCGGGCGCACAGGTGGATTTCGCGCGGCCGGCGTTGTTCAGTTTTTCGACACCGCTGGAAGTGGAACTGCGCGGCCAGGATCTGGGCGAGCTGGAACGCGCCGGGCAGAAGTTGGCCGCGATGCTGCGCGCCAACGGCCACTACGCCGACGTCAAATCGACGGTGGAAGAGGGCTTCCCGGAGATCCAGATCCGTTTCGACCAGGAGCGCGCTGGTGCCTTGGGGCTGACCACGCGGCAGATCGCCGATGTCATCGTCAAGAAGGTACGTGGCGATGTGGCCACGCGCTACAGCTTCCGTGACCGCAAGATTGATGTGCTGGTGCGTGCCCAACAAGCCGATCGCGCCAGTGTCGATGCGATCCGTCAGCTGATCGTCAACCCGGGCAGCAGCCGGCCGGTGCGCCTGGCGGCCGTTGCCGAGGTGTTGGCGACGACGGGGCCGAGCGAGATCCATCGTGCCGACCAGACCCGCGTGGCGATCGTGTCGGCCAGCCTGAAGGACATCGACCTGGGCGGCGCGGTACGCGAAGTGGAAACGATGGTGCGCAAGGACCCGCTTGCTGCCGGCGTGGGCATGCACATCGGCGGGCAGGGCGAGGAGCTGGCGCAATCGGTGAAGTCGCTGTTGTTCGCGTTCGGCCTGGCGATCTTCCTGGTCTATTTGGTGATGGCCTCGCAGTTCGAGTCGCTGCTGCATCCATTCGTCATTCTGTTCACCATTCCGTTGGCAATGGTCGGTGCGGTGCTGGCCCTGCTGATGACCGGCAAGCCGATCTCGGTGGTGGTGTTCATCGGCCTGATCCTGCTGGTGGGCCTGGTGACCAAGAACGCGATCATCCTGATCGACAAGGTCAACCAGCTGCGCGAAGACGGCGTGCCCAAGCGCGAGGCGCTGATCGAAGGTGCGCGCTCGCGCCTGCGGCCGATCATCATGACCACCTTGTGCACCTTGTTCGGCTTCCTGCCGCTGGCGGTGGCGATGGGCGAGGGCGCTGAAGTGCGTGCACCGATGGCGATCACCGTGATCGGTGGGTTGCTGGTGTCGACCTTGCTGACCCTGCTGGTCATCCCGGTGGTGTACGACCTGCTGGATCGCCGTGCCGATGCGTACTACCTGGAGCGCGGCCGGCGCATGGCCGGGCAACGTGCACAGGCGGCGAGCAATGCCGACGGACTGGGGGCGCTATGAGCATTGCCGCCTTCAGCATCCGTCGCCCGGTCACCACCATCATGTGCTTCGTGTCGCTGGTGGTGGTGGGCTTGATCGCGGCGTTCCGGCTGCCCTTGGAGGCGCTGCCGGATATTTCCGCGCCATTCCTGTTCGTGCAATTGCCCTACACCGGCTCCACGCCGGACGAGGTGGAGCGCAACCTGGTGCGACCGGCCGAGGAAGCGCTGGCAACGATGACCGGCATCAAGCGCATGCGCTCGACCGCCACCGCGGACGGCGCGAACATCTTCATCGAATTCTCCGACTGGGACCGCGATATCGCCATCGCCGCATCCGATGCGCGCGAGCGATTGGATGCGGTGCGCGACGATTTCCCGGAGGATCTGCAGCGCTTCCACGTCTTCAAGTGGTCCAGCAGCGACGAGCCGGTGCTCAAGGTGCGCCTGGCCAGCCAGACCGATCTGACCGGTGCGTACGACATGCTCGACCGCGAGTTCAAGCGGCGCATCGAGCGCATCCCCGGCGTGGCCAAGGTGGAGATTTCCGGTGCGCCGCCGAACGAGGTCGAGATCGCGATCGCACCGGATCGGCTCACCGCGCACGACCTCAGCCTCAACGACCTGAGCGAGCGCTTGGGCAAGCTCAATTTCTCGGTGTCTGCAGGCCAGATCGACGACAACGGCCAGCGTATCCGGGTGCAGCCAATCGGCGAGCTGCGCGACCTGCAGGAATTGCGCGAGCTGGTGCTCAATGCCAAAGGTGTGCGGCTGGGCGACATCGCCGAGGTGCGGCTCAAGCCGACGCGCATGAATTATGGCCGGCGCCTGGATGGGCGCCCGGCCATCGGCCTGGATGTCTACAAGGAACGCAGCGCCAATCTGGTGGAGGTGTCGAAGGCGGCGTTGAAAGAGGTTGAAGACATCCGCGCCCAACCGGCGCTGCGCGATGTGCAGGTCAAGGTGATCGACAACCATGGCAAGGCGGTGACCTCGTCGCTGGCCGAACTGGCCGAAGCCGGCGCGGTGGGTCTGCTGTTATCGATCACCGTGTTGTTCTTCTTCCTGCGGCACTGGCCATCGACGCTGATGGTGACATTGGCGATCCCGATCTGCTTCGCCATCACCTTGGGCTTCATGTATTTCGTCGGGGTCACGCTCAACATCCTGACCATGATGGGGTTGCTGCTGGCAGTGGGCATGCTGGTGGACAACGCGGTGGTGGTGGTGGAAAGCATCTACCAGGAACGCGAGCGCATGCCCGATCAACCGCAGCTTGCCGCGCTGCTGGGAACGCGCAGCGTGGCCATTGCGCTCAGCGCCGGCACCTTTTGCCATTGCATCGTGTTCGTGCCGAATTTGTTTGGCGAAACCAACAACATCAGTATTTTCATGGCGCAGATCGCCATCACCATCTCGGTGTCGTTGCTGGCGTCGTGGCTGGTGGCGATCAGCTTGATTCCGATGTTGTCGGCACGCATGAAAACGCCGCCGATGGTGACCTCCGAGCACGGCGTGATTGCACGGCTGCAGCGCCGTTACGCCAAGGTGCTGGCGTGGACGTTGGCGCACCGCGGCTGGAGCGTGACCGGCATCATCCTGGTCAGCGCGATCAGCCTGGTGCCCATGAAGTTGACCAAGGTCGACATGTTCGGTGGCGACGGGGGCAACGAAGCCTTTATCCAGTATCAGTGGAAAGGTTCGTACACACGTGAGCAGTTGGGCGAAGAGATCGGCCGTGTCGAAAACTATCTCCAAGCCAATCGCGCCAGGTACCACATCACGCAGATCTATTCGTGGTTCAGCGAAGTGGAAGGCAGCAATACGGTGGTGACCTTCGATGCGAGCAAGGTCAAGGACCTGCCGCCGCTGCTGGAAAAGATCCGCAAGGAGCTGCCGCGCTCTGCGCGCGCCGATTACAGCATCGGTAATCAGGGCGATGGCGGCAATGGCAACCAGGGCGTGCAGGTGCAGTTGGTCGGCGATTCGACTGATGCACTGAAAGCGCTGGCCGACGATGTGATTCCACTGCTGGCGCAGCGCAAGGAGCTGCGTGATGTGCATGTGGATACGGGCGACCGCACCAGCGAGCTGGCGATTCGTGTCGATCGCGAGCGCGCGGCTGCCTTCGGATTCAGTGCCGAGCAGGTGGCCAGTTTTGTCGGGTTGGCGTTGCGCGGCACACCGCTGCGCGAGTTCCGCCGGGGCGACAACGAGGTGCCGGTGTGGGTGCGGTTTGCCGGCGCCGAGCAGAGCAAGCCGGAAGATCTGGCCAGCTTCACCGTGCGCACCAAGGACGGCCGCAGCGTACCGTTGCTGAGTCTGGTGGAGGTGCAGATCCGTCCGGCCGCCACCCAGATCGGGCGCACCAATCGGCAGACGACGCTGACGATCAAGGCCAATCTCGCCGAAAAGGTCACCATGCCCGAGGCGCGCGCAGCGATGGAAGCGCCGCTCAAGGCGATGAGTTTCCCGGCCGGTTACAGCTACACCTTCGACGGCGGCGATTACCAGAACGACGGCGAGGCGATGAACCAGATGGTGTTCAATCTGGTGATCGCGCTGGTGATGATCTATGTGGTGATGGCCGCGGTGTTCGAATCGCTGCTGTTCCCGGCGGCGATCATGAGCGGGGTGCTGTTCTCGATCTTCGGGGTGTTCTGGCTGTTCTGGATCACCGGTACCTCGTTCGGCATCATGTCCTTCATCGGCATCCTGGTGCTGATGGGCGTGGTGGTGAACAACGGCATCGTGATGATCGAGCACATCAACAATCTGCGCCGCCGCGGCATGGGGCGGACGCAGGCGCTGGTCGAAGGCTCACGCGAGCGTTTGCGGCCCATCATGATGACCATGGGCACCGCGATCCTGGCGATGGTGCCGATCTCGCTGACCAGCACCACGATGTTCAGCGACGGCCCACCGTACTTCCCGATGGCGCGCGCCATCGCCGGCGGCCTGGCGTTTTCGACGGTGGTGAGCCTGCTGTTCCTGCCGACGATCTACGCGATCCTCGACGACATGAGCAGCGGTGCGGCTGCGCTGGTACAGCGTGCGCGTGGTGTGCCGAAGGCGAGGCGGTCGAGCGCAGCGTTGGAATCGTGAACGAGGTAAGGCGTTAAGCCCCTCTCCCCCCCCGGGAGAGGGGTTGGGGTACGGTTGCTTCCTTCGGCTCGTACGACAACCAAAGCACCCGACCGCCAATCAGCGGCTCCGGTAAGGGGCGACAGCGCAGCCGGGGATCGGCTCTTCGGAGCGACAGACATCCTGTCTGACGCGCCGTCGCGACACCTCCGTGCGCCGCTCTCCGCCGATCGCCGGCCGCGCTGCCGCTTCGGTGTTTCATTACCGTGGCTTCGAGCAGATCGGTGTGCCATCGCCATGACCTCGAGCAGAAAAGCCGCGCTCAAGGATGCTTCGAAAGATTTTTTTCGGCCTACGGGCGAACACTGCAGTGATCGCCGTCATGCAGGATCACTCGATCTCCAATGCCGTCCTTAGCGAATCCGTACATCTGTATCGGCGTACAGATTCGAAGTCATCCAACGATCAACCCGCTGGAGATGGCGTCAGCGCGTCAGCCTGCACGCACCTGCCGCACGATCGCCGCCGCCTTGGCCGAACTTTCCTTGACCTTGTCCCACTGGCCCTGCGCCAGCCAGTCCTTGGGCACCATCCACGAGCCGCCGATGCACAGCACGTTCGGCTGCGCCAGGAACTCGGCGGCGTTGGACTCGCTGATGCCGCCGGTGGGGCAGAGCTTGAGCTCGGACAACGGGCCAGCCAGGCCCTTGAGCATCTGCAGACCGCCCACGGCGGTGGCCGGGAACAACTTGCAGACGCGAAAGCCCAGGCCCATCAACGTCAGCAGCTCGGTCGGGGTGGCCGCGCCTGGAACCGCCGGGATCGGTGCATCCGCCAGCAGGCGCGCCAGCGGCGCCGGCGTGCCCGGGGTCACCAGAAAGTCTGCACCGGCATCCACCGACTGGCGCAGTTGCAGCTCGCTGAGCACCGTGCCGGCGCCGATCACGATGTTGGGCAGCTCGCGCTTGAGCATCGCCAGCGCATCGATGGCAACCGGCGTGCGCAGGGTCAGCTCGATCGCGGGCAGACCGCCTTCGAGCAGCGCATCGGCGACGCGGCGCGCCTGGTCCAGCGTGTCCACGGTGACCACCGGCAGGATGCCGGCATCGCGCAGCAAACGTTCGGCGGTGTTCTGGGTCTGGGCAATCGTCATTGCAACTCCGGGTGACGGCGACCGCCGGAGCGGCCGCACAGAGGGAAGGGGATCAGGCGTCCTTGGACTCGTGGGGTGCTGCCGCAGCGGCAGCATCGGCACCGAGTTCGTACTCGGCGTCGTAGCTCCACAGCGCACCGTCCGGATGGGTCGGGCCGCAGGAAATCGAAATCGCGCCCTGGTCGGCGGGGCCGACGACCTGGCGGTTGATGGCGAACAGATTGCGGCCCAGGTCATTGCCGGCAACGGACGTATTGGGTGCAACCTCGCGCGATGCCCATTCTTCGGCCGAGACCAGCACTTCCAGGGTGCCGGCTTCGCCGTCCAGGCGCACGATGTCGCCTTCGCGTACGCGCCCGATCGGGCCGCCGCGTGCCGCTTCGGGCGTCAGGTGGATTGCGGCCGGGAACTTGCCCGAGGCACCGGACAGGCGGCCGTCGGTGACCAATGCCACGCGCCGGCCCTGGTTCTGCAGCAAGCCCAGCAGCGGCGCCATCGAATGCAGCTCCGGCATGCCGTTTGCGCGCGGGCCCTGGTAGCGCAACACCACCACGAAATCGTGCGGCAACACGCCGGCAGCATGCAGTTTGTTGAGCACCTGCGGCGTATCGATCACCACGGCCGGCGCCTGGATGCTGCGATGCTGCGGCTTGACTGCCGACAGCTTGATCAACGAGCGACCGAGATTGCCGCGCAGCAGGCGCAGCCCGCCTTGCGATTCGAAGGCATCGCCGACCGGACGCGCCACGCTGTCGTCGGCGGTGGTGGGAGTGCCTGGCACGTAGGTCACCTTGCCGTCCTGCAGGCGCGGCTCATTGATGTAGGCACGCATGCCGCCTTCCACCACGGTGGGTAGGTCGTCGTGCATGTAGCCGGCGTCCATCAGCTCGCGGAACACGAATGCCGTGCCGCCAGCGGCCTGGAAGCGATTCACGTCGGCTTCGCCGTTCGGGTAGATGCGCGTCAGCAGCGGCACCGTCTGCGAAATCAGGTCCATGTCGTCCCAGGTCAGCACGATGCCGGCCGCACGCGCCACTGCGATCCAGTGGATGGTGTGGTTGGTTGAGCCACCGGTCGCCATCAGCGCGACCACGGCGTTGACGATGGCGCGCTCGTCGATCAGGCGACCGAATGGACGGAAATCTTCGCCCAACGCCGAGATCGCCAATGCGCGCGCGGTGCCTTCGCGGGTCAACGCATCACGCAACGGCAGCTCCGGATTGACGAACGAGGCGCCGGGCAGCTGCACGCCCATCGCTTCGAGCAAGACCTGGTTGGAGTTGGCCGTGCCGTAGAAGGTGCAGGTGCCCGGCGAGTGGTAGGACGAGGCCTCGGCTTCCAGCAGCTCGGCGCGCGTGGCTTCGCCAGCGGCGTAGCGTTCGCGCACTTCGGCCTTCTGCTTGTTCGGAATGCCCGGCGTCATCGGGCCGGCCGGCATGAAAATCGCCGGCAAATGGCCGAACGCCAGCGCACCGATCAGCAGGCCCGGCACGATCTTGTCGCAGACGCCCAGGTACACCACGCTGTCGAACATGTCGTGGCTCAGGCCGATGGCTGTCGCCTGGGCGATGTTGTCGCGCGAAAAGAGCGACAGCTCCATGCCGGCGCGGCCCTGGGTGACGCCGTCGCACATCGCCGGCACGCCACCGGCCACCTGTGCGGTGGCACCGAGCGCGCGGGCAGTCTCGCGGATCAGCTGCGGGTAGTGTTCGAACGGCTGATGTGCCGACAACATGTCGTTATAGGCAGTGATGATGCCCAGGTTCGGCGTGGCCGCACCACGCAGGCGCGATTTGTCGCCCGGCTCGGACGCAGCGAAGCCATGCGCAAGATTGCCGCAGCTCAAGCGGCTACGGAACGGACCCTCACGCAGGGCAGCATCGAGACCGGCCAGATACGCTGCGCGCGAGGGAGCGCTGCGCTTGCGGATACGGTCGGTGACGGCTTGGATATTCGGATGCAGGCTCATTGGCTACCGGCTATGAGAAACAGGGGGGCAGAAAATGCTCTTTTAATTCCCCGCACATGGATGTGCGGGTTTTTGCGAGGGACTCGCATCGCATCGGCTGTTGCGAAGGACTCGCATCAAACCACTCGCATTCAAGCACACCAATGCACCCGCAACCGCGGACCAGGCTGCTGCAGCGCCACGCGGATGGGATATTCGTTGACATCGTCGCCTGCCAGCGCAGCCTGGAGCACGTCCAGCTTCTGCTTGCCGCGCAACAACAGCAGGCGCGTCGGAATGCTGGCAAGCCCTGCAGGTGTGAGGGTGATGCGTAACGGCCATTGGTTCGAGCCCGGGCAGCCGGTGGCATCCAGCGAGGCATACGGCTGCGGGCTGGCGAGCGCCTTGGGTAGGTCGGTGGCACCCGGGAACAACGACGCGGTATGCCCGTCACCGCCCATGCCCAGCACCGCCAGGCAGGCCGGTTCGGCATGCTTGGCCTGCAGGTTGGCGGTGTGCACGCATTCGGGCAATTGCTTGCCTGGGCGAACCAGCGGGATGAAGGTCGCGGCCGGTGCGTGGGTCAGGAAGCTGTGATTCACCAGCCAGGCATTGCTGTCCTGATCCTGCGGCGACAACCAGCGCTCATCGACCAGGCCCACTTCCACCCGCGACCAGTCCAGCGGCCGGTGGGCGAGGGACTCGTACACCGGCGCAGGCGTGGTACCGCCGGACAACAGCATGCGTGCCTGGCCGCGCCGGGAGATTTCCTGTTCCAGCAGGTCGGCCATTTCGCTGGCCACCGCCTCGGTCCACTCGGCCGGGTCGTCGTAGCGCACCAGGGCGATGCGCGGGTTGTCCTGCAGGTTCATCGCTGCTCCCCGGGGTGCTGACGTTGTGCATCCACCGCGTATGCGGCGGCGCCCAGCAGGCCGGCATGCGGGTGCATGACCGCCAGCGATGGCACCTTCGACATGATCGCGGAGAAACGGCCCTTGTGCTCGAAGCGCTGGCGAAAGCCGGAATGCTGGAGCGAATCCAGCACCTTGGGCACCAGCCCGCCGGTGAGGAACACGCCGTCCCAGGCGCCCTGCATCAGCACCATGTCGCCGGCGATCGCACCGAAGATGGCGCAGAACAGGTCGATGGTGCGCGAGGACCGCGGGTCGCCCGCGGCCGCGCGCGCGGTGATGTCCTTGGGTTGCAGCGGGCCGGGATCGACGCCGGCGATCTCGCTGAGCGCGCGATGGATGTTGACCAGGCCAGGGCCGCAGATCAGCCGCTCGTTGGAGACCCGGCCGAACTGCTCGGACAGGATTTCCAGGATGCGGATTTCTTCCGGCGTGCCGGGCGGGAAGCTGACATGGCCGCCTTCGGTTTCCAGCGGAAAGCAGCGCCCGTTGCGAATGATCAGGCCACCCACGCCCAGGCCGGTGCCCGGGCCGATCACGCCATAGTTGCGCGCTTGATCGATCGGCGCCGGCCGCCAGCTGGCGCCGCCCACCTGCACCACGTCCTGCGGGCGCAGCAGGCTGATGGCCATGGCCTGCGCGGCAAAGTCGTTGATCAGATGCAAGGTACTGAAACCCAACATGGTGGCGGTGCGCGAGCGCGAGATCACCCAGGGATGGTTGGTGATGCGTGCCTCGTCGCCATCCACGCGGCCTGCCACGGCGAACACGCCCTGGGTGGCCTGCACGCCGATCTGGTCGAGGTAATAGCGCGCGGCTTCGCCCAGCGAACCGAAGTCCACCACGGCAAATTCGCGCGAGGTGTCATCCAGCAACGGCACCGAAGCGTCGACATCGGCCAGCGCGAAGCGCGCATTGGTTCCGCCGATATCGGCAACCAGCACCGGCTTGGAAGGAGCGGTCATGCGTTGTTTCCCTGTGCGTCGGTGGCCGGGGGCAGGAAGTGGGCAGCAGATTCGGGCCCCCAGCTGCCGGCCGGGTAGGGCTGCAGCGGCAGCGCGGCGTCTTTCCAGGCGTCGCTGACGCTGTCGATCCACGACCACGCTGCCTTGACCTCGTCGTCGCGCACGAACAGCGCGGGGTTGCCGTTGAAGGCGTCCACAAACAGACGTTCGTAGGCGATACGACGGTGCAGGCCCGTCGGCACCGACAGTTCCAGTTCCAGCGGCTGCAGTTCGATCGCGCCCCATTCCGGGCCAGCCAGGCTGCTCATCAGGCCGAGTTCGATGTTTTCCTGCGGCTGCAACTGGAAGGTCAGGCGGTTCGGCACCGCATTCTGGCGGTCGGGGCGTTCGAACAGCCAATGCGTCACCGGCTTGAGCGTCACCACGATGCGGGTGGAGCGCTCGGCCAGCCGCTTGCCGGTGCACAGGTGGAACGGCACGCCGGCCCAACGCCAGTTGTCGATATGCGCGGTGACGGCGACAAAGGTCTCCACGTCACTGCCTTCCGGCGGGTGGTAGGCCTGCGCCGGCTGTCCGTTGATGCTGCCGGCAGTGTAGCGGCCGCGCACGCAGTCATGCGCGGCGTGCTCGGCGGTCATCGGACGCAGGGCGCGCAGCACCTTGACCTTCTCATCGCGGATGCGGTCGGCTTCCAGCGAGGCCGGCGGCTCCATTGCCACCAGGCACAACAGCTGCAGGATATGGCTCTGCACCATGTCGCGCAGTGCGCCGGAGCGGGCGTAGTAGGCGTCGCGCCCGTCGACGCCTTCGCTTTCGGCGACCAGGATCTGCACCGACTCGATGTAGGCGCGGTTCCAGACCGCCTCCAGCAGCGTGTTGCCGAAGCGCAGTGCGATCAGGTTCTGCACCGCCGCCTTGCCCAGGTAGTGGTCCAGGCGGAACACGCGGTCCTCGTCGATCAGCGCGCCGATCGACTGCAGGATGTCGCGGGCGCTGTCGGAGTCGTGGCCGATCGGTTTTTCCAGCATCAAGCGATGCGGTGCCTCCAGCGCGCCACCCAGCGCCAGGCCCTGGCAGGTGCTGATGTACAGGCCCGGCGGGATCGCCAGGTAGCTCACACAGCGGCGGCTGGCCAGCTCGCGGACCGCATTGGCCACCGACTCGGCATCGCGCAGATCCACCGAGCGGTAATCGATTCGCTGCAGCAGCGTGTCGATCTGTTCGGCGGTCGCGATCGGCAATGCTTCGGTCAGGCGTGGCCGCAGTACTTCGCGAAATGCATCGGTGTCGTGCGGCGACAGCGCCAGCGCACGGATGCGGAAGTCCTCCGGCAGCAGGCCGTCGATGAACAGGCGCAGCAGGGAAGGAAAGAGATAGCGCTGGGCAAGATCGCCGGTGGCGCCAAACAGGATCAGGGTGTTGTGCATGGACCGCGTTTCAGATTCTGGAGACATCGTTATCAGCAGCTTGTCGGAAAGGCGCCGGTCGTCCGGCGGTCGGTACGTCTGTTCCTGAGCGACACTTGCGTGCGCGCAGCGGGGGATGGACGCTGACACCCAGTCCCGGATTGTTGCAGCAACTGGCGATCAGCGGTTAGCGCCATGGCGGCATAGCTGCACCTGCGTGATGGCATGCCATGCGTCGTGCGGCGAGCTGCACTGCAGGCAATGCGTCATACCTGCGTGGCGGCATGGTCCTCCAGAGATCGATGTTGCCATGTGAAAACGATTACATGTCAGAATAAACCAATGCATTCGTTTGCAGGGAATTCCTCGCAAGCGCATGCGGCGTCACCGCCATCGGGAGGGCCGAGGGCAGGGCGCACAACTTACGTTGAGGCCGAACGATGGCGAAAGTGCAGTTGGAAGGTGTCCGCAAGGTCTACGACAATGGCCAGGTGGCGGTGCAGGGCGCAAGTTTCGAAGTGGCCGACGGCGAGCTGATGGTGCTGGTGGGGCCGTCCGGCTGCGGCAAGTCGACCCTGTTGCGCATGATTGCCGGGCTTGAAGACATCAGCGCCGGCACGCTGAAGATCGGCGAGCGCGTGGTCAACGACGTGGCGCCGAAGGATCGCGACATCGCCATGGTGTTCCAGAGCTACGCGCTGTATCCGCACATGACCGTGGCCGAAAACCTGGCGTTCGGGCTCAAGCTGCGCGGGCATCCGAAGCAGGTCATCGCCGAACGCGTCAACAACGCCGCAGAGCTGTTGGGCCTGACGCCGATGCTGGACAAGCTGCCCAAGGCGATGTCCGGCGGTCAGCGTCAGCGCGTGGCGCTGGGCCGGGCGATGGTGCGCGAATCCTCGGTGTTCCTGCTCGACGAGCCGCTGTCCAACCTGGACGCCAAGTTGCGCCACAGCGTGCGCACCGAGATCGCGCAGCTGCACCGCAAGCTTGGCACCACCATGATCTACGTCACCCACGATCAGGTCGAAGCGATGACGCTTGGCCAGCGTATCGTGGTGCTCAAGGATGGCGTGATCCAGCAGATCGACAGTCCGATGGCGCTGTACGACCGTCCGGCCAATCTGTTCGTGGCCGGGTTCCTCGGCAGCCCGGCGATGAACGTGCTGCAGGGGCGTCTGGACGCGCAGGACGGCCTGCACCTGGTCATGGCCGATGGTTGGCGCGTGCCACTGGGTGCGGCGCGGGTCGATGCGGCTTGGTTCGGCCAGGACGTGATCGTCGGTGTGCGCCCGGAGCACTTGCAGCCGTCCGACGATGCGGTCCTGGGCTTCGATGCGCGGGTCGATGTGATCGAGCCGGTCGGCAACGAGATCTTCCTCAATCTCGACCGTGGCGGTCAGCCGCTGGTGATCCGTGTCCCGCCGCAGAGCTTGCCGGCGGTGGGCCAGCCGTTGCGCCTGGCATTGCGCAGCGAGGCCTTGCACTTTTTCGATCCAGCCACCGGCCAGCGGCTGGAGGCGGCTTAGGCAAACTGGTCAACAGCGACGCAGCCGCCAGACGGGCACGGCCGGCGCTCGGAATTGGCGGGTGTCGTTGGGCCACTGCGTGCTGCGCGATGTCCATTCCCGTCTGGCATGGCTCGCTGCTTTTTTTGCCGCTAACGCTCCAGCCCCGTCGTGAGTGCGCGTGGGCGGGCGACCTGCGTGCCTGCCTGCAACGCGGCACCGGCGTCCAGCGTCAGCTCCAACGGCAATACCGCCAGCGCGAGGTTGCCGGCCACGCTCACCACCGTGCCGATCGCGCTACCGTCCAATGCGACGGCATCGCCTGCATCCACGGCCGCATCCGTTTCGAGCAGCTGCAAGACGCGCTTGGCCTTGCCCAGGAAGTGCGTCCGCGCCACGATTTCCTGACCCGGGTAGCAGCCTTTCTTGACGCTGTACGCCTGCAGGCGGTCCAGTGCCAACTGCTGCGGCGTCCACTGTTCGCGCTGGCTCTCGACCAGGCGGGCGAGCCCCAGTTGCAGATCGGTCGTCCGCCACTGCGCCTGTGCGCTCGGCAGTTCGATAGGCATCGCCAATGCATCCGGGCTGTAGAGCAATAGCGTGCGCGGCAGCGCTGCGCTACCCAGATCCAGCTCGATACGCTGGGTTCCGAGATCGGCTTGCGCGGCATGCGCGTGTTCCGGCGCTACGAAGCCGCCGTAGGCGAGCAGCGCGGCAGCGCTGATTTTCAGCTTGCGGCGGAACACGAAACGGCTGAGTTGCGCGGCGATCTCGGCTGAGTTGCCGTCCGGCAACAGCATCAGCAGGTGTGCGTCGTCCTCACGCAGGAGTGCGAAGATGGCAATCACGCGCCCCTTCGCCGTCAGCCACGCGTTCCACTGCCACTGCCCAACCGCCAGCGCCTGTACGTCATTGGCAAATTGGGCATGCGCAAACGCCACTGCATCCGTACCGGCCAATCGGACGTATTGCATGTCGTGCAGGGAGCCAAAACCCTGCGGAATAAGATTCAGGTTGTCAGCCACGGAAGGGGAGGACTAAAATCGCCAAGTTGTGAGAGCACTATGATAGGCCATCCAACCCCCACCCCAGCGCAGGATTCCGAGACGCAGCCTTCTTCTCAGGAGCATATTCCCGAGAAAAAGCAACTGCCGAAGGAGATTGGTGGGCGCGACGGCCCCGAGCCAACGCGCTACGGCGACTGGGAAAAAAATGGACGCTGCATCGATTTTTGAGCAGCTTTTAGCCACAGCGGCCTAGTGCCGCCCAGCCGAGAAAACGAGCCCAGCGAATGGCGATCCGCGAACGTCCTCTCTCCCCGCATCTCCAGGTATACCTTTGGCAGATACAGATGGTGACCTCGATTCTCAATCGAGCCACCGGCATCGTACTGTCCGTCGGCGCACTGGGAATTGCCGCTGCCTTGCTCACCTTGATGCTTGGCCCCGACCATTGGAATTGTTTCCGCGATCAGGCTGCCACCTGGTATGGGCAGGTATTCCTGTTCGGCTGGACCTGGTCTTTTGCCTTCCACCTGTTCGGTGGCTTGCGCCACATGCTGCAGGACTTCGGGCAAGGCTACGCCGTGCGCTCGTTCATCAGCATGGGGTGGTTGTCGGTGGTTCTGAGCCTTGTGCTGACTATCGCCATCTGGGCTTACGTACTGCTGTCCGGAGGTGCCGTATGAGCCGCTACCGTACCCCTCTGAAGAATGTGCGCGGCCTGGGCGCCGCCAAGACCGGTACCGAACATTTCGTGATCCAGCGCCTGACCGCGGCCGCACTGGTGCCGCTGTCGATCTGGTTCCTGATCTTCGTGCTGAGCCTGATCGGTGCCGATCACGCCGCCGCCACCGCCGCAGTGGCCAAGCCGTGGAATGCGATTTTGCTTGTCGCTTTCCTCATTGCCTCGTTCTGGCATGCCCAGCTTGGCATGCAGGTGGTACTGGAAGACTACGTGCACGACTCGCTGCTCGCACTGATTGCGCAGACCCTCGTGCGTTTTGTTGCCGTGCTGGGCGCCATCGTCAGCGTATTTGCCGTGGCGCGTATCGCGCTGGGCATGAGCTGAGTCGTCAGCGACCAAACAGGAACCCATAATTCGATGTCCGCTTACAAGATCACAGAACACAAGTACGACATGGTCGTGGTGGGCGCCGGTGGCGCCGGCCTGCGCGCCACGTTCGGCCTGGCCCAGAAGGGCCTGCAGACGGTCTGCCTGACCAAGGTCTTCCCGACCCGTTCGCACACCGTTGCAGCGCAGGGCGGTATTTCCGCGGCGCTGGGCAACATGGGCGAGGACGACTGGCGCTACCACTTTTACGACACCATCAAGGGCTCCGATTGGCTGGGTGACCAGGACGCGATCGAGTACATGTGTCGCGAAGCGATTCCGGCCATCATCGAGCTCGAACACTACGGCGTGCCGTTCTCGCGTACCGAAGAGGGCAAGATCTACCAGCGCCCGTTCGGCGGCATGACCACCAAGTATGGCGAAGGCCCGTCCGCGCAGCGTACCTGCGCCGCAGCCGACCGGACCGGCCACGCCATGCTGCATACGTTGTATCAGCAGTCGCTAGCGCACAACGCACGCTTCATGATCGAGTACTTCGCGCTCGATCTGATTTTTGACGAAGAAGGCGTCTGCCGTGGCGTGCTCGCACTGGACATGGCCGAAGGCTCGCTGCATCTGTTCCGCGCCCACGGTGTGGTGCTGGCGACCGGCGGTTACGGCCGTGCCTACTTCAGCGCCACCTCCGCACACACCTGTACCGGTGACGGCGGCGGCCTGGTGATGCGTGCCGGCCTGCCCGTGCAGGACATGGAATTCGTGCAGTTCCACCCCACCGGCATCTACGGCGCGGGCTGCCTGATCACCGAGGGCGTGCGCGGCGAAGGCGGCATCCTGCGCAACAGCAATGGCGAGCGCTTCATGGAGCGCTACGCACCGCATTACAAGGATCTGGCGTCGCGCGACGTGGTGTCGCGTTCGATGACGGTGGAAATTCGAGAAGGCCGTGGCGTGGGCGAGCACAAGGATCACATCCTGCTCGACCTGACCCACCTTGGTCCGGAAGTGATCAACGAAAAGCTGCCCGGCATCGCCGAAAGCGCACACATCTTCGCCGGCGTGGACGTGACCAAGCAGCCGATCCCGGTGCTGCCGACCGTGCACTACAACATGGGCGGCATTCCGACCAACTTCTACGGCGAGGTCGTGCGTAAGCAGGGCGACGATGCGGATGCAGTGGTGCCGGGCCTGTATGCCATCGGCGAGGCGGCGTGCGTCTCGGTCCATGGTGCAAACCGTCTGGGTTCGAACTCGCTGCTGGACCTAGTGGTGTTCGGCCGCGCGGTTGCCAATCGCTGTGCCGAGACGGTCAAGCCCAATCAGCCGCACAAGACGCTGCCGTCCGATGCCTGCGACAAGGCCTTGGGCCTGCTGGACAAGCTGCGTCACGCCAACGGCTCCACGCCGACGGCCGTGATCCGCGACAACATGCAGCGCACCATGCAATCGGACGCCGCCGTGTTCCGCACCAGCAAGACGCTGAAAGAGGGCGTGGACAAGATGGCCGAGATCTTCGCCACCTTCGAAGACGTCAAGGTGTCTGACCGTTCGCTGGTGTGGAATTCGGACCTGATCGAGACCTATGAATTGAACAACCTGCTGCTCAACGCGGTGGCGACGATCAATTCGGCCGAACAGCGCAAGGAAAGCCGCGGCGCGCATTCGCACGAAGACTTCCCGGATCGCGACGATGTCAACTGGCAGAAGCACACGCTGGTGACCGTCGACGACAAGGGCAAGTGCGAATTCGATTACCGCCCTGTGCACATGTACACGCTGAGCAAGGACGTGGACGTGGTCCCGCCGAAGCCGCGCGTTTACTGATCGATGCGCATGCAGCGACCCACCGTTGCCTTGTCATCGCTTGCCATCGCCTCGGCGCGTGGCGGCGAGTCGGTGCAGCAGTGTGGTCGTGGCATGACGCTGGAGCAGCGCCGGCACATGGCCGGCCGCTGTGCGACTGCTTCGGCAGTGGCATCCGTCATCTTTACCTTCATGCGCACGGTGCAGTTGTCGTCCGCACCGCGCATCGCCTGAGCCAACGAGAGCAGCTATGGCAGAGTTCACCCTCCCCAAGAATTCAAAGATCGGCAAGGGCAAGCATTACCCTGCAAAGGGCGCCAAGAACACGCGCACCTTCAAGGTCTACCGCTGGGATCCGGACGTCGACGCCAACCCGCGCACCGACAGTTACGAGATCGATCTGGATAAATGCGGCCCGATGGTCCTGGACGCGCTGATCAAGATCAAGAACGAGATCGACCCGACGCTGGCGTTCCGTCGCTCCTGCCGCGAGGGCATTTGCGGCTCGTGCGCGATGAACATCAATGGCACCAACACGCTGGCCTGCACCAAGGCGATTGCCGCATGCGGCAAGTCCGAGGTGCCGATCTATCCGCTGCCGCACATGAGCGTGATCAAGGACCTGGTGCCGGATCTGACGCATTTCTATGCGCAGTACGCGTCGATCAAGCCGTGGATCCGTACCCAGACCCCGCCGCCGCCGGACCGCGAGCGCCTGCAGTCGCCGGAAGACCGTCGCAAGCTCGACGGATTGTACGAGTGCATCCTGTGCGCATGCTGCTCGACCAGTTGCCCAAGCTACTGGTGGAATGGCGAGCGGTATCTGGGCCCGGCGATCCTGCTGCAGGCCTACCGTTGGATCATCGATTCGCGCGACGAAGACACCGGTGCGCGTCTGGACGATCTGGAAGACCCGTTCAAGCTGTATCGCTGCCACACCATCATGAACTGCGCACGGACCTGCCCGAAGGGCTTGAACCCGGCGCTGGCGATCGCCGAAATCAAGAAGCTGATGATGGCGCGTCGCGCCTGATTGCACGGCATTGATTCCCCACCACGGGGATGTGGTTTGCAGCGGCACCGGCCCTTGGGTCAGGTGCCGCTGTCGTTTTTGGCCCGCCATGCGGTGCGGTGGAGAGTGAGAATGGACGAACAAACCCTGCTGAAAAAACTGCGCTGGCGTTGCCGGCGCGGCATGCGCGAACTCGACCAATTGTTCGGGCGCTACCTTGATCAACGCTGGGCGCAGGCTCCCGACGCCGAGCGCGCGGTTTTCCTACAGCTACTGGATTGCGAAGACGATAAGTTGTGGCGCTGGTTCATGGGATACGAGGCTTGCCCCGATGCCGCCAACGCCGCACTCATCGCCGATATTCGCGCCTTGCCGGCTTGAGTGGCGCCCCTCGCGCTGGTTGATTTGCGCATTGAGCGTGTTGGTGGCGCTGGCCGTGTGCGCGGTGTGGCGCAGTGGCGTACCACCGTGGCTGGCCGTGTCGTTGTCGGCGTACGCGGTGTTTGCAGGCGGGCGAGCAGTGCGCCAGCTGTTGCGTTCGCCAGTGAGGCAGTTGCTGGTGCCATGGACGCAAACGCCCGCCAGCATTGACGGTATGCAGGTGGAAGGGCTGCAGGTCCGTTGGCGCGGACCGCTTGCGGTGGTGTCGTGGAGGCGAGCGGATGGCCGGCGCGAGCGCCTGCATTTCTGGCCGGACACCTTGCCGGCGCCGCAACGACGTGAACTGCGTCTGGCCGCTCAGGCCCACGCCATTTCGTCGGGGCGGCCGCTAGTGGCACCATAGCATCCCTTTCCCGGTTGAACCGCATGTTCAAACCTATCCCGGTTGCCATCGGCTTGCGCTATCTGCGTGCCAAGCGGCGCAATGGCTTCATATCGTTTATTTCGATGGCGTCGATCCTGGGCATCGCCCTGGGCGTGACCGTGCTGATCACCACGCTTGCAGTGATGAGCGGTTTCCAGAAGGAAATTCGCGACCGCCTGCTGCAGATGGCTGCCCACGCGACTGTCAGTGCAGAAGGCGCGCCGATGCGCGACTGGCAGCATGCGGTCGAGGTCGCCATGTCCGATCCGCGCGTAGCCGGTGCCGCGCCCTACATCGAAACCGAATCCTTATTGCAGGGCCCGCGCAAGCAGCCGGCCATCGTGCGCGGCGTGATTCCTGCCGAAGAAGGCAAGGTGTCGGTGCTGGCCAAGAAGATGCAGCAGGGCTCGGTCGACAGCCTGACCCCTGGCTCGTACAACATCGTCATCGGCAAGGAGCTGGCGTTGTGGCTTGGCGTGGATGTCGGCGACAGCATCGTCGTGTTGCTCAGCGACACCCAGGCAACGCCGCTGGGCGCGATGCCGCGGCTCAAGCGCTTTACCGTGAGCGGTATTTTCGAGGCCGGATACAACGAGATCGACCGCGGCCTGGCCGTGGTGAACATGCAGGACCTTGCGCGCGTGCTGCGCATGGATGGCGTCACCGGCGTGCGCCTGCGCCTGCATGACATGGATCAGGCCTGGCCGGTGGCGCGCGATCTGGCGGTGAAGTTGCACGGCCCGTATCGGGTCAGCGACTGGACCCAGGAAAACGCCAACCTGTACCACTCCTTGAAGATGGAAAAGACGGTGATGGGCATCCTGCTGTCGCTGATCGTGGCGATGGGAGCGTTCAACCTGGTGTCCTCGCAAGTGATGCTGGTGACCGACAAACAGGCCGATATCGCCATCTTGCGCACGCTCGGGCTGTCGCCGGGCGGGGTGATGCAGGTATTCATGGTGCAGGGCTCGTTGATCGGCTTCATGGGTACCTTCATGGGCGTGATCGGCGGCATCGTGCTGACGTTCAACCTCGAACGCATCCTGGGCGTGATCGAAACGATTTTCAGCGTCAAGTTGCTACCCGAAGACGTGTACTACATCACCGGCCTGCCGACCGATATGCAAACCCAGGACGTGGTAGTGATCACCGTGGTGGCATTGGTGATGAGTTTCCTGGCGACCTTGTACCCGGCGTGGCGCGCTTCGCGCACCCAGCCGGCGGAGGCGCTGCGCTATGAATGAGATCCGGGAAGCGGCCGTGCAAACACCAGAACAGGCAACTGCGGTGATCCGCGCCGAAGCGCTGGCCAAGACCTACGCCGAAGGCAAGATGCGCACGCCGGTATTCGATGGCCTGGATCTCTCGGTGGCCACCGGCGAAACCGTGGCGATCGTCGGTGCCTCCGGCGCCGGCAAGAGCACCTTGCTGCATCTGCTCGGCGGGCTGGATATTCCGACCTCCGGCGAGGTGTATGTGGCCGGCGAGCGCATGTCGGCGCTGTCCGACGCGCAGCGCGGCAAGCTGCGTAACCAGGCGCTTGGCTTCGTCTACCAGTTCCATCACTTGTTGCCCGAATTCACCGCGTTGGAGAACGTGATGATGCCGGTACTGTTGTCCGGCAAGGATGTGGCCGTCGCCAAGGGTCAGGCACTGCAACTGCTGGAATCGGTTGGGCTTGGGCATCGCGTCGAACACAAGCCCAGCGAACTCTCCGGGGGCGAACGTCAGCGCTGTGCGGTGGCGCGTGCATTGGTCAACAAGCCGGGCTGCGTATTGGGCGACGAGCCCACCGGCAATCTGGACGACAAGACCGCGGGCACCGTGTTCGAGCTGATGCTGGAGCTCAACCGCGCCCAGCGCACCAGCCTGGTGTTGGTGACGCACGACCGCGGCTTGGCACGGCGTCTGGACCGCGTGCTGGAGCTAAACCAGGGCAAGCTGCGCGAATTGGCGCCGTCTGCGGTGTAAGCGCATGGCGAAGCGGTCGGTTGGCAGACCGATCGCGTCGTGTCTGAGCGTGGAATCTTCAGCGGTTACCGGTGCTGTGCCCGTTAGCCGAAATGGTGGCGAATTTTGAAGTGCAGTGGCAGCGCACGATCGCATGCACCCCGACCG
>NZ_JAJIUJ010000114.1 GCF_020880415.1 Xanthomonas euvesicatoria pv. euvesicatoria
TGGCGTTCGCCAGCAGGCCGACTGGTAGGTCGTCCAGCCAGATCGCTTGCTGCTTGGGCGCGCCGTTGCTGTCGTAGTCGCCCAGCCAGTGGCCGGCTTCATCAAAGAGCGTGTAGGTGTTGGTGGTGCCGAGGAAGCGGCGCAGCTGTTCGCCTTTACCGTTGTAGCGATAGTTCATGGTCACCGCGCCGGCGCGGCGGGCCTGGGTCATGCGGCCGGTGGTGTCGTAGGTGTATTGGCGGGCGGTGCCGCCGATGGCGGTGGTGTTGCCGGTGGCATCGTATGTACGTGCGACGCCTGCCATGGCGCTGAGGCGGTGGCTGTCGGTCGGATAGCTATAGATCTGCGTGGTGGTGCCGACCTTGGCGCTGAGGCGGTTGCCGGTGGCGTCATAGCTGTAGCCGTCAATGACAGTTCCGGTGACACCATCGGTGAGGCCGGTCAGGCGGCCCAGCGCGTCGTAGCCCAGGCCGATCTCCGGCGCGGGATTGCCTGCGGGCGTCAGCGCGGTGAGGTTGCCGGCCGGGTCGAAGCCAAACCCGACGTCCAGCCCACCCGGGCGGGTGTCCTGGATGGCCTGCGGGCGATAGTCCAGATCGTACTGGCGGGCGAGGGTGCGGCCATTGCCGTAGGTCCAGCCGGCGGCCGGGCCGAACGGGTAGTAGCTGGCATTGCCCAGCAGCACCTGCCGGCTGCCGCCGGCGGGCGTGACGCCAATTTGCGTGGTCTGGCCTTGTGCATTGCGCACGTAATCGACCACAGCCCCGTTGGGATACGTCATCCGCCGCAACTGGCCGCCGACGGTGTAGTCATAACGCAGCACCAGCGCGGTGCCGTTGCTGGTCTGTACCTTGCGCACCAGATCGCCGAAGCGGTTGTAGCAGTACTGGGTGATGGCGCCGCCGTCCTGCATCTTGGTCAGGCGCCCGATGGAAAACGTCTCGCCGCTGGCGCACGCGGTCTGCGTCACGTCATAGGTGTAGGTGACGTTGAGGCTGGTGGTGGGGTGGGTGACCTTGGTCAGGCGATTGAGCGCGTCGTAGCTGTAGGCGGTGGTGTTGCCGCGCGCATCGGTCTGGGTGGCGCGGTTGCCGGCGCTGTCGTAGGTGTAGCTGGTGACGCCGGTGTCCGGGCTGGTGAGCTTCACCAACTCGCCGAAGCCGTTGTAGTCGTAGGTAGTGTCCAGGCCCTTGGGGTCGGTGACCTTGGTCAGGTTATCGAGCGCGTCGTATTCGAACTTGGTGTCGGCCTTGATGCCGGCGACATCCTGCAACGTGCGCGAGAGCCGGTTGAGCGGGTCGTACTCGCTCTGCGTCGCGGTTGCCAGCGCATCGGTCACGGTGGTGGCGTTGCCGTTGGCGTCGTACGCGAAGTCGGTGGGGTCGCTGGCGGCGGTGGCCTGGGTCTTGAGCTGGCCGAGCTGGTTGTACACGCGCGAGAGCGTGCGCTTCAACGTGCCGGCCGCGTCCTTGGTGTCTTCCTTGACGCGATTGCCGGCATTGTCCAACGTGTAGTGGACGGTGTTGCCCGCGTTGTCGGTGATATCGGTCAGCCGATGCGCCGCATCGTAGGTGAAGGCAGTGAACGCGCCATCGGGCTGGGTGACCTGCCTGACCAGGCCGGTGGGCCAGTAGTCGATGCGGGTGATGCGGTCATCGGCCTCGCTGGACGCATCGGCGCCACGCACCTTGGCGGCCGTCAGCCAACCGCGCGGGTGATAGCTGTAGTCGGTGACGATGCCATTGGCGTCCTTAATGGACAGCGGGCGGCCAGCGCCGTCGTAGGCGAGGTATTCGGTGGTTTGGCCGGCAGGATTAGTTGTTTTCAACAAATCGCCCTTGCGATAAATGCATCCACTTGCTGCTGAGGCACATCCTGCCGCATCTGCCATGTAGTACGCATAGAGCATTTGGTCGTTCACGTCTGTTCGGGGACCGTTTTTACTTCTCAAAGCCCACGCACGTGTACATGTGCCTGCGCTAACGTCACTTGGCAAGCAGTAGCTGGAAACAACTTGTCGCGTCAGATTGCCTTGCGTCGATGTTGTTGTGGCTGTTTGCACCTGCCCTAGCTCGTTGCGTGTAAACTCATTCTTTTGAAGCGTGACACCAGAAGCATTCAAGATTGAATACGAGTCTTGGACTGGAGAAAGTGCATTCCACGTGACCACCCTTCGACGATATAAAGTCCCTTTGAGCGATTCTGATAACTCCGTAATGACGCCCGACATAAAGTCGCGTTTATAATCTACTTTCCATTGCCCCTTAGAAAAAGACGAAGGGCCATTTGTTCCGTACGACCAAGCTTCCTCTGACACACCCTGAGACTGGGGTACAACACGGCCAAATGTTTGAATTGATCCGTAGTATTTGGATATTGCTCCATTTGGGTCTGTCACTGTCGAGACAGATGCGGCATCGTCATAGCTAACTTGGTAGGCACGCCCTTCAGAAACGGAGGTCACTGCACGCCCATTGTTATCATAGACATACTGAGCACTGGTTTTTCCATCCTCGCCAACGACAGTTGTCAGTAGAGTTGGGAAGCGAGGATCCTCATACTGATAACTAATGACCTCGCCAGTTGAGTATCGAATCTGGCGCAGACGTAGTCTTTCGTCGTGTACGTAGGTAATTGTGAAATCCGGAAAAACGATGGAACTTACTAATGGTGCTGCATTGGCAGAAGGGTTTGTGTAATTGAAGTTAATAACGCGGCCCGAACCAAATCGGAGTTTCTCTATCTTCTTATCAGCGCCGCGCTCGACTTCAACAACTTGACCTGATAGATACTCGACTTTTATCAGATATCCGTCCTGGTCGAACGTCTCGACAAATTTGTCAGATGTTCTAACCTGCTTTTTTCCCCCAACAGTCACAAAACGTATCGACTCGTTGTTTGCGCAAACAGCATTTCCACCTTGAAAAACGACTTGGCAGAGCTTCGCTTCAGGTGAAAGATACGCTGCCCATCCATATAGCCGCGATGAAAAATTATCCATCCAATTTTGTGTTGCAAACTTATGAGGATTCTTGGAATTGGAACTAAACGTGCGCTTGAATTCAATGCCTTCAAGGACTGCTTCTTTTTGCGCGTAAAACTTTTCGCCGCTAAAGACGTGAATAGGATTTCCTACCATCTCTCGGCAATCAGATGTATGACATGTTTCTATGTCCCCGGTAATCGTTCCCCAGCCGGGATAACCGCAGCCTTCACCCAAAAAAAACTGGACCTCTGAGGGGCAATACTTGATACGCATACCCGATATGGCAGCGTCCTGAGAAATCAGTCGCATATTGCAAACGTTATTCTGATCCCGCACAAAAAACCAGAACGTTACGACCTTTGACCATGATTCGATATCGGTTCTTCTAGAGAGCACCCAATCATCGGGTCGAATTTCCCCTCCGCTTCCGCCTCTCATTTGACTGCTGATGGCTTCGATTCCTGTGCCATTGCAGCTGTCGCGAAAACTTGGATACCAAGCATTTAGCGCGGCAATTTCCGCTGATTCGGATTTGCCAAGTCCACTAGGATAGAGGGTGCCTAGCGGAGTCGTTCGATTATTCCAGTATAGCCAATCTGTTTTCGAGGACGGGAACTCTCCACTAGAATAGGAATATTGAATCTTTCCGTTTTGCGAGGTCGCTTGGACATCTGTGTAATAGTCAAAGTATCGCGCACTCGCTCGGAGATATATTTCCGCCTCGGACTTTGTTTTAAAAGTTTTCTCCGGGATCGTCCTGCCTTCCTCGTCAATCCCTCGCACCGTCCAAGCCGCTTGTGAGACGTGACAAATCAAAAGCAAGACAATGCAGACGAAAAATTTAACCTTATTCATCAACCTTTCCTTAGGGATGGCAATGGCTGAGCAAAATTTTGGCAAACCACAAAGACGTGTGATTCGTCTTCCTACTCTGCCTTAGGTTGCCCCCAAGTTCAACAACTGTTCATCAAATGCTAGCCCTAGAGGGTGTTATGCACGTTGAGATGAGATGCGTTGGCCGTCAGCGGTGCGGAGCGGACGCTGCGTAGCGCCGGCTTGGCTGGCGCCAAGGCAAGC
>NZ_JAJIUJ010000115.1 GCF_020880415.1 Xanthomonas euvesicatoria pv. euvesicatoria
TGGTCGGCAGCATGCCCGAGGGCAGGCCGCTTTCGCCGTTCCACAGGATCGCAACACCCAGGTCGCGCTCCGGCAGCAGTGCGACCAAGCCGCGATAACCCTGCACCGCGCCGGCATGGAACACCACTTGATGGCCGGCGTAGTCGAACACGCGCCAGCCCAGCGCATAGCTGGCCGCATCCACGCGCTCGTGGCGCCAGCCCGAACGCATTTCGCCCGGCGTGGAGATCAGCGGCGCGTGCAGCGTCGCCAGCAGCGGTGCAGGCAGCACGTCGGTGCGATGGCCGGTGTGCGCGAGCAGCCACTGCGCCATGTCACTGGCGCTGGCGTTGACGCCCGCAGCGGGCGCCAGACGGTAGTAGGTGGGCTTGGGCGTCAGCGAGACCCAGCCATTGCGGCTGCGCACATGCGGACGTGCCCAGTGCGGGCTCGCCTGGATACCGGCCAGCCCCATGCTGGCGTCGTTCATGCCCAGCGGCTTGAAGATGCGACGCTCTACCGATTGCTCGTAGAAGCTGCCCGATGCGGCGAACACCACATCGCCAACCAGGCTGAAGGCGACGTTTTGATACGCGTAGCAATCGCCCGGTGCGCAACGCAGCGGCGCAGCAGCCAGCTTATGGCTGAGCGAGTAGTAATCGACGTTGGATTCGATATCGCGGTCGTAGGCGTTGCGGGTCAGGCCGACGCGATGGCTGAGCACTTCGGCCACGGTGAGTTGACGGGTGGCGGCGTTGTCGCTGAGCTGGAAGCCCGGCACATAGTCGACCACCTTGCTGTCCCAGCGCAGCACGCCATCGTTGACCAGCAGGCCGGCCATGGTGCCGGCGAAGGCTTTGGACAGCGAAGCCAGGCGAAACACCGTGTGGCCATCGACCGGCTGCGGATGATTGACATCGGTGACGCCATAGCCGCGCGCGCTGAGCACCTTGCCGCCCTGCACGATGGCCATCGCCATGCCGGGCACCCGGTTGCCGTAGGTCAGCTGGTCCGCCATCGATTCGAATGCCGCCACATCGAAACCGGCAGCAGGTGCCAACACTTGGTTGGCCGGCAGCGAGGTGCGATAGGGCAGCGGTGCGGTGGGCGACTGCGCCACAGTGGCCGCCTGCAATGCAGTAGCGGTGAGCGCGGGTGTCTGCGCGGTGGAAGAGAGGGCCAGGGGCAACAACGCCCCGAACAGCCCGATAGCCAACGGTCGGAACCGTCGGCGCGTGCGCATTTCTGTCATGGTTGTCCCGCCTGTTCCGCTGCCTCCGGCGATTCTAGCGCCGCGCTTTGCAATAGCACAAACTGCCGGAAGATGAATGGGCATCGCATTGATCCTATTGATGATTTTAGATTCAGAATTCGAGTATTCCGGTACCGCCGAAGCGTTGCCACGCGCTGGTGCGATACAAGAAGCAAGCAGCGTGCCGGCGCGGAGGGCACCCGGGCCGCAGGCTCCTGCGACTGGTCGCTGGTGGCGCTGCCTCGCATCGGCTAACTTGCGCGCTTCTTTCACAGGTGCTGCCTTTGCCATGTTTTTTCTGTCGGGCCCGCCTGCGCGAGCGGCCGTTACCCCATGACCAGCCCCTCTGCGCCGCGATCTGCGGCTGGCCGTTTGAGCGCGGCACTGCGTAGCTCGCCACCATTGGCATGGTCGTTTCTTTACTTTTTCTGTCTGCTCAGCGGTTACTACGTGTTGCGCCCGGTGCGCGAAGCGATGGGCGCCTCGGCCGACGTAGAGGCGCTCTTTCCCACCGGCATGATCGCGTTCTTCGCCGCGCACGGTGTGCCCTTGAAGGACTTCACGCTGCAGGTGCTGTTTACCTGCACCTTCCTGATCATGGTGCTGCTGCAACCGGTCTACGGCGCTTTGGTCAGCCGCTATCCGCGGCGGGTGTTCCTGCCGGGGGTGTATGGCTTCTTCATCGCCACCCTGCTGCTGTTCTACGTGCTGTTCGACACCGGCGTGCCGGGCCGTGGCATGGCGTTCTTTTTGTGGGTGACCGTCTTCAACCTGTTTGCGGTGGCGGTGTTCTGGAGTTTCATGGCCGATGTCTTCAGCAATGCCCAAGCGCGCAGCTACTACGGCTATATCGGCGCGGCAGGCACGCTGGGTGCGTTTCTGGGCCCGGTCCTGACGCGCGTACTGGTCGAACGTATCGGCATCGCACATCTGATGTTGGTGTCGGCCGGGTTCCTGGCGGTATGCGTGCTCTGCGTGCTGCGCTTGCGGCTGTGGGCCGTTGCGCGCGAACAGGAGGGCCAGCTGAGCTCCGGCGAAGTGCCCATGGGCGGCGATGTGCTCGGCGGCCTCAAGCTGATCGTGCGTGAACCGCTGTTGCGCTGGCTGGCCTTCATGGTGTTGTTCGGCGTGGGCGTGGGGACCTTGCTCTACAACGAACAGGCGGCGCTGGTGCGGCGGCTTTACACCGATGCAGCGGCGGCCACCGCCTATTACTCCAGCATCGACCTGGCGATCAATGCGCTCGCGCTGGTGCTGCAGCTGCTGGTGACGCGCGCGTTGCTGTCGCGCTTTGGTATCGCGCCGGCGTTGTTGATCCCGGGTGTGGCCATCATGCTGGGCTATGCGGCGTTGGCGGCGTCGCCGTTGCCACTAATGATTGCGATCGTGCAGGTGATTACCCG
This sequence comes from Xanthomonas euvesicatoria pv. euvesicatoria, assembly GCF_020880415.1. Classification (GTDB taxonomy): domain Bacteria; phylum Pseudomonadota; class Gammaproteobacteria; order Xanthomonadales; family Xanthomonadaceae; genus Xanthomonas; species Xanthomonas euvesicatoria. The sequence continues at coordinate 2,635 of NZ_JAJIUJ010000115.1, forward strand.
CTCCAGCGAATTCGCACTGGCCAAGCCCGCGCGCGAAACGCTGTACACACGGGTAAATCGCGAGTGGCGCTACAAGGCCGGCGCCGCGATCGATACGGTGGTTTATCGCGGTGGCGATCTCACCTTCGTTTGGGTGCACAAGCTGGTCTCTGCGTTCGGCTCCAGCGCGGTGTTCGGCGTCGGCCTGGTCGTGGCGACCGGCATGACGGTCGGTGCGTTCGGCCTGTTGCGGCAAGCGCGCAAGCTACCCGCCGAGCGCGACGTGGAGACGGACAAGCGCGTTTCCGACTAAGCACCGCGACAGCACATGCGCAGATGCAGCTTGGCGCTCGGCATCGACCAGGCAGGGGGCCTGCGTCTCACACTGGCAGCGCCAGAAGCGCAGGCGCCAGCCCGGTAGTGCAGGTGTGCCGAACAGAACGACCGCAATCGCGGCTATGCTGGCGGCACCATTTTCCGAGGCGGTCTGCCATGTCCCTGTTCGCCATCATTGCCGGCCTGTGCATCGCACTGCTGCACGTCTACATCCTGGTATTGGAAATGGTGCTGTGGACGCACCCGCTGGGTTTGAAGACCTTCCGCAATAGCCTCGAAAAGGCGCAGGCCACCCGCGTGCTCGCGGCCAACCAGGGGCTTTACAACGGCTTTCTGGCCGCTGGCCTGTTTTGGGGCGCACTGGCCGCCCGCGCCGACGTGCTGAGCTTCTTCCTGGTCTGCGTGGTCGTGGCAGGTTGCTACGGCGCCTACAGCGTCAACCGCCGCATCTTCTTCGTGCAGGCGCTGCCGGCGTTGATCGCCTTGGCGCTGGTGTGGCTGCCGTTCTGATCCGGTTTCGGTAGTTGTCCGCTGCACGCAGGAGTGGGGCACTGCTGCGATGAGCTCCTGCTCATAGCCTTAGCGCCTGACTGCCTCAAGCGCGTGACGTGCGCAACTTGCGCGCGTGTTCGGCCCCTGGCACCCGCTCATTCGATGGCCGCCAACTGCGTGGCGTCGCTCACACATGCGTGCTGTCGAAAACTGCAGCTGATCAGGTCTGCAGGCAGCATGCCGGAGACAACACCCATCTCCACAAACAACAACGGCGGGCCGAAGCCCGCCGTCGTCCATTCTCGCCCAAGCTTGACGCCTTACGCGGCTTCGCGCGGCTGTTGCGCCTGCGGCTTGTCGTAGAAGCTGGCCGCACGCAACTCATGCGGATCGAAGTCGTCCACGGTGATGGTGTCCATCATGATCTCGCGCAGCTCTTCCAGCAGCTTGCGCTCTTCCAAGCTGATCACGCCTTCGGCCACGGCTTCGTCCAGCTGCGCCGGGAAATCCAGCGCTTCGATGCCCTTGGTCTTGAGCGCCTTCAGGAACTTGCGCTCCACCGGCTCGGCCATCACCGCCTTGGTCAGGTAGCTGGCGATACGACCGCCCGGATTGTTGGCGCACGGCGTCAGGAACACGCCCTTGGCCAGACGGTCACGCGCCTCGTTGGGCGTCATCAACAGCGAAGCAACGCGATGGCCGAGGCGATCGCCAGGCGCTTCGGCGCGACGGCCGAGCGGGAAGATCAACACCCACATCAACCAGCCCACCGGGCGGATCGGGAAGTTGCGTAGCGCCGCCGACAGCGCGGTTTCGATCTTGTGCACGCTGTCGTGGAAAGCCCAGGCCAGCAGCGGCTGGTCGCTCGCCGGCGCGCCTTCGTCGTGATAACGCTTGAGGATCGCGCTGGTCATGTAGATATGGCTCAGCACATCGCCCAGGCGACCGGACAGCGACTCCTTGAACTTCAACTTGCCGCCCAGCATCAGCATCGACACGTCTGCCATCAAGGCCAGATTGGCCGAATAGCGATCCAGCTTGCGGAAGAACCGACGGGTATACGCATCGCCCGGCGCCGCACCGATGCGCGCACCGGTCAGACCGAACCAGAACGAGCGCACGGCGTTGGAAATACCGAAGCGGATATGACCGAACAGGCTCTGGTCGAACTGCTCCAGGCCACGACGGGTATCGGGATCCTGTGCGGCCTGCATCTCCTTCAACACCCACGGATGGCACAGGATGGCGCCCTGGCCGAAGATCAGCAGGCTGCGGGTCATGATGTTGGCGCCTTCCACGGTCACGCCGATCGGCGCGGCCTGCCAGGCGCGGCCTGCAAAGTTGCGCGGCCCCAGGATGATGCCCTTGCCGCCGATCACGTCCATCATGTCGCTGACCACTTCGCGGCCCATGGTGGTGCAGTGGTACTTGGCGATCGCCGACGGCACCGACGGCACGTCGCCGCGATCCACCGCCGCGGCCGTGGCCTGCGACAGCGCACTGATCGCATAGGCCTTGCCGCCGATCCGGGCCAGCGCTTCTTCCACGCCCTCGAAACGACCCACCGACAATCCGAACTGCTTGCGGATACGCGCATACGCACCGGTGACCACCGCCGCGGCCTTGCTACCGCCACTGGCGGTGGAGGGCAGGGTGATCGAGCGACCGACAGCCAGACACTCGTTGAGCATGTTCCAGCCCTTGCCCACCATCTCCACGCCACCGATCAGCTGGCTCAGCGGGATGAACACTTCTTCGCCATGGATCGGGCCGTTCTGGAACGGCGAATTCAACGGGAAGTGGCGACGGCCGATTTCCACGCCCGGGGTTTCGCGCGGCAGCAGCGCCAGGGTGATGCCGATGTCCTTCTTGTCGCCGATCAGGCCATCCGGATCGTAGGCGCGGAACGCCAGGCCGATCAGCGAGGCGACCGGTGCCAGGGTGATATAGCGCTTGTCGAAGGTCAGCTTGACGCCCAGCACATTGGCGCCATTCCACTCGCCCTTGCAGACGATGCCGTAGTCCGGAATCGAGGTGGCATCGGAGCCGGCGAACGGACCGGTCAGGCCGAAGCACGGCACTTCCGCACCGACCGCCAACCGCGGCAGGTAATAGTCCTTCTGTTCCGGGGTGCCGTAGTGCAGCAGCAGCTCACCGGGGCCGAGCGAGTTGGGCACGCCCACGGTGGAGCTGACCACGCTGGAGATTGAGGACAGCTTCTGGATCACCTTGTGGTGCGCCAGCGCGCTGAAACCCAGGCCGCCGTACTGCTTGGGAATGATCATGCCGAAGAACTTGTTCTTCTTGATGAAATCCCACAGCTCCGGCGGCAGGTCGGCGTGGACGTGGGTGATTTCCCAGTCGTTGATCATCTTGCACAACTCTTCCACCGGGCCATCCAGGAAGGCCTGCTCTTCGGCGGTGAGTTGCGGCTTGGGATAGTTCAGCAGCTTCTGCCAATCCGGGTCACCGGTGAACAGCTCGCCTTCGAAACCGACCGAGCCGGTCTCCAGTGCAATGCGCTCGGTCTGCGACAGCGGCGGCAGCACCTTGCGGAAGAAGCCCATCAGCGGCGTGGTCAGCAGCGGCTTGCGCAGGAACGGCAGCAGCACCGGTGCGGACACCAGCACCACCAGCGCGGCGGCCACGAGGGTGGCGGTGAGATTGGCACCCAGCAGCCAGCACGCCACCAGCACACAGGCGCTGATCGCAACCCACGTGGCAAGGCGCATCCGGTGATAGGCAGCGATACCCGCCGCCAGGATGACGAGGAGGAACGGTGCAATGATGCTCATGGTCTTGCTCCAGTGACATGCTCGGTAGTGTTGGACGCTGCGATGGTGCAAGCCGCCGGCAGTGCGTCCAGATAATGCAACACGGTGGCGGTAAACGTGGTGTTGTCGTCGCCTGCCAGCATGTGCGTGGCATCGGGCAGATGCACGTGCTGCGCATGCGGCGCGATGGAGAGGAATTCGGCAATGTTGGCTGGCGTCACAAGATCGCTGCGTCCGCCGCTGATGAGCAGCATCGGGCAACGCACCTGTGCTGCCGCCTCCAGCAATGCATGCTGCTGGAGCTGGGCGTCCTGACCGGCGAGCTCGTCGACCAGGCGCGGATCCCAGTGCCAATGCCAACGCCCGTCGGCACGCTGCCGCAGCAATGCCTGCAGTTGGCCGGGCGTTTTGCGCGGCCGATGCGGCAGGTAGACGGCAATCGCATCGGCGGCCGCATCCAGCGATGCAAAGCCGTCCGGATGCGCGGTCATGAAGCGCAGGATGCGCTCCACACCCGTGGTGTCCCAGCGTGGCGTGATGTCGACCAGCACGATGGCACGAAACAGGCCGGGCCAGCGCGCTTCGGCCAGTAGCCCGAACAAGCCCCCCATCGACGCAGCAACCAGCACCGGTGGCTCGGGCTGCTCGCCGGCCAGCACGATCAGATCGTCGGTGAACTGCGTTGCCGAGTAGGGGTGATCCGCCGCATTGGCGCTGGAATCGCCATGCCCGCGAGCGTCGTACGACAGGGTGCGGTAGCCCCTGTCAGCCAGCGTCGCGGCAGTGGCTTCCCAGGCATGTCGGGTCTGTCCAAAGCCATGTGCGAACAGTACCGACGGCGCGTGTTCGGCACCCCGCATCGACACCGCGAGCACTGCGTCGCCAGCGTTGACGCTGGACAGGGACGCAGTGGAGGCGAGGCTAGCGGGTGAGATGACCATACTTAATGGTATGGATGCACGATGGCGACTGTCAATACTCAATCGTATGGACGGTTAAGCCACTGAATCATGGCGCTGATATGTCAATTTCGTGATGCATACTGCAACTGACACAAGCGTATGGTTAAATCGCGGCATGAACGACACCATCGACTCCAGCCTCACCACGCCCCGCGCCAGCTCCGGTCGCGGCAATCGCCTCAGCGCGGACGATTGGGCACAGGCCGCGCTCGACCTGATCGCCGAACAAGGGGTGGGCGCGGTTGCAGTCGAGCCGCTGGCGCGCCGGCTCGGCGTCACCAAAGGCAGCTTCTACTGGCACTTCCCCTCGCGCGACGCTCTGCTGCAGGCGGCCCTTGAGCGCTGGGAAATCTTCGAGCAAAAAGAAGTGTTCGGCAGCCTGGAAGACGTGCCCGACCCCAGCGCTCGCCTGCGCGCGTTGTTTCAGCTGGTTGCCCACGAAGTCAAACCGCACGTCATCTATAGCGAACTGCTCAAGGCACTCGACCACCCGGCCGTGCGCCCGGTCATCGACCGCGTTTCGCAACGTCGCCTCGATTACCTGATCGCCTCGTTCCGCCAGGCCGGCCTGACCCGCACCGACGCCCAGCACCGCGCTCGCCTGGCCTACGCCGCCTATGTCGGCTTCCTGCAACTCTCGCTGCAATTGCAACAGCCTAAGCCGGCCCGGGAAGATTTCGAAGCCTACGTCGAGCATGTGATCCAGACGTTGATTCCGGGGTGACTGACTATTTGATACGAGGTGAACGGATCTTTCTACTCGAAACTTGGCGCTCGCCAACAAAAAAAACGGCCCCTTGGGGCCGTTTTTTCATAACGTACCTGTTCCAGTTTTAAATCAGAAACGCTGCTGATACTTCATGTACATGAAGCGCCCAATGTCGTAGCCACCGTAATAGGAGTAGCCGGAGTTGGGCTGGCCATAAGCGGGTGCCGAATAGTGTTCGAATATGTTGTTCGCACCTACGGCAACCGTCGCGTTCCACGGAAGAGCATAGGCCACTTGTAGATCGTGGAAGGTATTTGAACCCAGCTCATTCATGCCAACCGTTGAGCCCTGGAACTCGGGAGCGGTGAAGTCAGGAAGGCTGCAGCGATCTGTTGCGAAGCAACGCTCCTTGGTACGCGAGTAGTAACGCGCGCTCCAAGTTACGGACCAGTCGTCCCACTGCCAATTCACGGAGAGATTGGAACGAACGCGGAAGTTACCCCCGTACCCATTCTGCTGACTTGGTGGATTGGTGCTGTTGTCGGCCTTCAGCTCGTTCTTGGAAACGTAGGTGTTCAGCAGCGATGTGGTGAAGTTGCCCCACTGCGTCTCAAAACGATAATTAAGGTCGAAGTCGAAGCCTTCAGTTTCAACATAACCCGCATTGCGTAGACCGAACGACAGGCTTGTGATATTGCCCGCTGCGTTACGCGTGAAGCCTACGCAACGCGACTCGATACCGCGCAGGTAGCAATCGTCTAGAAGGTCGGTCGGCGTGTCGCCAACGATGGTATTTTCGATGCGGATATTCCACCAATCCAAAGAGGCGTTGAGGCCGGTGATGAAGCCTGGGCTCCATACGAGGCCAAGCGTCTTGGAGGTCGAGGTTTCCGGAGTCAGCGTAGGAGTCGAGCCGGATACGAAGGGCACATTCGTCTGTTCGCCAGGTCCCGGTGCGGGAGCGACGCCCGACGCATTAAGTTGACGGAAGCCTGCCGGCACATCAGCCAAGCATCTTGCATTGCCAGCCGCCGGGCCGAACGAGGTATCGCAAGGATCGGTGTAATTTTCGAAGCTCTGCGACAGGCCGCCAAACAAGTCTGCGACGGTCGGCGCGCGGAAGCCTTCTGACCAGGTTCCACGCACCAGTACGGATTCAAACGGCTTCCACTTGAATCCGAATTTGCTGTTTGTCGTGTTGCCGAAAGTGTCGTAGTCCGAATAACGAGTTGCCAGGGTGACACTTAATTCTTTCGCACCAGGAAGGTCCGCAAGCAATGGGACCTGCAACTCTGCATACACTTCATTGAGATTGTAGCCGCCGCGCGTCGGGCCGGCAGCTAGATCCGTCGATATACCGGTCTGTGCAAGTGCATCTGGCGAGAAAGAGCCAGTTTCTTCGCGGCGTTCCACACCCACTGCTAGGCCGAGATCGCCAGCTGGCAGCGTAGCCAGGATGCCGGAAACGCTTGCAAAGTAGTTCTTGGTCGTGGTTTCGGACAGCGCTTGGCCGGGCTGATACAGGTAAGCCTGTACGTTGGGGTCATTCAAGCCGTTTGGAGCGTTGTAGCCGAAGGGAACCAACGGATTCCAGGGCGTGCATGCCCCGGGTCCGAAGCCAAGGGTGATCGGGTTAGCGGCGGTACCGCACTGTGCCACACCCTCAGAATTAATGAACGACGGGCCAGTGGCTTGCCCGACCGCATAGGTATTGAGATTACCCGTGCTGATCTGCGTGCCCTTATTCTGGTTGTAAAGGAAGCCCGCTTCCCAATCCCAGTACTTCTCGCCGAAATTGAAATTACCGCTAAACTTGCCCGTGAATCGCGAGGTGGTCAGATTGTTCTGAACTTCGCGCGGAACTTCCCAGCCACGCCGGACATATTGAACAGCCTGCGGTGCTACGCCAGCAGGTAGTGCGCCGGTCGCCTGATTGCCCAGGGGGTTGAAGACGCTGTCGATGGAGAGACCGCCGCTGCTCAGGTCGAAATTGGCGCTCTGCATGGGATAACCGGCGTTCTGTGCGAACGACTCCCGGTCGGTGTACAGCACGCTGGTGTCGAACGCAACATTGTCGGTGAAATCGAAGTGTCCGTTGAGGAACGCCGACTTGCGCTTGATCCCGCTGTAGACAGTAGATTCCAGCGAAGGATTGGAAGTGTCGGTGCCGTTGAGCGCGCGGTAGCTAGAAAAGTCAGCCGGATCTAGCCCAGCAACGTCGCGGCGCAGGGTGCGAGTCGAGGTACCGCCAGTAGCATTGGTATAGGCAAAACGGCCGAATTCAGTGGTTCCTGAAAGACCGCCAGGACGCGGTGCTGTCTTTTCGCCAGTCGGGAATCGGGCGCGGCTAAACCAGCGGTTACGTGCCCAAACCGGATCTTCGTTAGTGTATTCGACGCCGGCAGTCAGTGAGCCGCGATCGCCCCGGAAACCCATCGTGAAGTCGTACACGTCACGCTGGCCGTCACCCTGGCCCCACTGGCCAATGTAGACGTTGGCTTCGGCACCTTCGAAATCCTTTCGGGTAATGATATTGATCACGCCTGCAATCGCGTCAGAACCGTAGATTGTGGACGCGCCGTCCTTCAAGACTTCGATGCGCTCAACCATGACAGCTGGGATCGAGGCAACGTCCTGCAGGCCGCCGTTTGTGATGCCAAGGCGGTGGCCGTCAACCAGGACCAATGTGCGATTCGCCCCCAAGTTGCGCAGATCGATGTAGTAACCACCAACGTTTTCGCCAGAGCTTAGCGGCGAGGTGCGGCTAATTGCCGGCGAGCCTGCGGTTGGAATGTTCTGCAGGATGTCAGCAACCGATTTGAAGCCCTGCTTCTCTATCTGATCTCTGCTGATCAGCAGCACCGGCTGGGCTGTCTCGCTATCGACTTGGCGGATACGCGAACCCGTCACTTCGATCTTGTCGAGGTTGGTGGTGCCGGCTTCCTGGGCGATGGCGGTGCCGGTACCGCCCACACCCACGACGAGCGCGAGGACAACTGCATCGCGCAGCTTGTTGGACTTGCAATTCATTAGCTCTCTCTCCAAGTGATCTTGGGTACTGCCAAGGGTTGTTTTGCCTGCCGGGGGTTCCGAAAAAAGCGGATCCAAAACGTCAGGGTGAACCGATGGTATATGCGTTGCGAGAGAAATTAAAGTCCCGTTAACGAAAAAGAAGAAGGCTGTGAAAGTGGTAGCCGGGCGCGTGACCCGCAACGAAAAACGCCACCGGCTGCGGGCCGATGGCGTTATGAGAATTGCTATGGAATCAGTGGGTTACAGATCCTGCTCGTATCTGACGTACGGAACCGTACCGTCGCTGTTGCTCTCGTTACTCGGTGCGAACGGGTTCTTGCCGCGGGAAATGACGTTCTCGGCGCCAACGGTGAGTTGGCCGCTCCAAGGGGTGCGCCACGTCAGGCCCAGGCCCAGGCCTTCCCACTTTTCGGGCTGGCCGGGGACGTCGACGACGCGACCAATGACATTTGCGCTGAAGGCACCGTAGCCGCCGCCAACGCTCAAGGTCTTGCTGTCCCACTGGTCGGCAATGGCCGGGGACACGTCGGCCAGCGGGACCAGGCGTGCGCGAGCATACGTGCCGCCGATCGAAACAAAGCCTTCGCGGCCGATGTTCTTCTGCCCGAAGACGGTTAGGTCGTTTTGCTCGACCCGCGTCAGCGGGGCCTTGCCTGCACCGATCAGCCAGGCGGGCAGGGTGTCGCGGCCAGTGCCGGCAGTGACGCCCACCCGGCCAGTGCCGCGATTGAAGCCCAGCGTGCCGGACACGCGGCGCGAGGCAGCCGCGCTGTCTTCTTCGTCATCGCCGATGCCTGCAAGCAGGCAGTGGCTGGCAAGACCGCTGATGTTGGTGCCGCGGCTGCTGTTGCAAAGCAGGCCAAGCGAGTCGCCGGAGCTCAGGCCAAACGCCGCATCGAGCGAGTTGCGGCCGAAATGCCAGCGTGCACCGGCTTTCTGCTCGCCGGTCGGCTCTAGGTACAGAAACGCTTCCACCTTGCCGCTGCCCTTGTTCCACACCGGCAGGATCGTGCTTTCGCGCAACTGTTGCGCCGACTGCGCATGCACGCCAGTGGGCGCCGCGAGGGCAACCATCAAAGCTAGCGGGAGGCGCAGGAGGTATCGCATACCAGAGGTCAGACCCAGGGGCAGTTGTTAAGTTCCCGAGAGCGGGCAATTAGGATGCTAGGGTGTTTATGATTATTTAACAAGTGGTCGCGTGCCCCCGGAACGCAACCGTCATCCTATCTATTGCAACCTTTCCGGCGCTTCCTGCGAGGGCTGCGCCTCGTTGAAAAGTACGTCCAGCGCGGTCAACGGAAAGTGATACTCACGACCGCAGAATTCGCAGCGCACCTCGACTTCGCCAGTGGCCTCGGCGGCCGCACGCGCCTCCTCTTCGCCCAGCGATTGCAGCATCGAGGCAACCCGCTCGCGCGAACAGGAGCAGCCGAAGCTGAGTGGCTTGCTGCCGAGCAACTGCGGCGCTTCTTCGTGGAACAGGCGATGCAGCAGGTCCTGGCCGGCGACCGATAGCAGCTCCGGTGCGCCCAGGGTGTCGAACAGGGCCCCGATGCGGGTCCAGCCATCGTTATCGCCTTCATCGCCGGGGAGCTTCTGCAGCAGCAGGCCGGCGGCCTGATCCGGGCCAGCGGCCAGCAGCAAGCGCGTCGGCAACTGTTCGGACTGCTGGAAATAGGTTTCGAAGGCTTCGGCCAGATCCGGTGCCTGCATGCCGACCAGACTCTGGTAGCGCTGCGGCTCGCGCGGGTCCAGGCCGGGGTTCTCGATGGTGATCGCCAGCAGCGCGGCCTCGCCCAGTTCGCGCAGGTCGGTCGGCGCATCCGCACCCTCGGCCAGCTGCACGATGCCGCGCAAGGTGCCGGCGGCGGTGCATTCGGCAAACAGGGTGCGCAAGGTGTCGTTGCCACGCAGTTGCACCGACAGGCGCCCGTCGACCTTGGTGTGGCCGGTGAACAGTGCAGCGGCCACCGCAGCTTCGCCGAGCAGTTGGCGCGCGGCGGGCGGGTAGGCGGCGGCACCCTGGATGTCGTGCCAGGCCTTGGTCAGGCGCACATGGACGCCGCGCACGCCGGCGGCGGGCAGCAGGAAACGGGAAAGCTGATCGTGATCGGTCATGGAAACATCGGGCGTAAGGGACGCGGGTTGCCGGATAATGCGGCAGGCATCGGGATTGAAGGTCGTAGCGAACAATGGGGATGGATGCATGGGATGGCAAGCAGGCGGCGCCACCGCGGCGCGCGCGGCGCTGGTTGCGCTGGCTGATGGCGGCACCGCTGCTGTTCGCAGCGGCGAGCGTGCTGCAGGTGCTGATCTTGCGGGTGGTCGATCCGCCGATCAGCAGCATGATGGTGGGGCGTTACCTGGAAGCCTGGGGCGAGGGCGACTGGCGTTTTTCGCTGCATCAGCAGTGGCGTGATTACGACAAGATCGCCGCAAGCCTGCCGATTTTGGTGGTGGCTGCGGAGGATCAGCAGTTTCCGATGCACCACGGTTTTGATTTGCAGGCGATCGAGAAGGCGCGCGATCACAATGCCCGCGGTGGACGCGTGCGCGGCGCCAGCACCATCAGTCAGCAGGTCGCCAAGAATGTGTTCCTGTGGCAGGGCCGCAGCTGGGTGCGCAAGGGTCTGGAAGCCTGGTACACGGTGTTGATCGAGCTGTTCTGGCCGAAGCAACGCATCCTGGAGATGTATCTCAACGTGGCCGAGTTCGGCGACGGGGTGTATGGCGCGCAGGCGGCTGCACAGCAGTTCTGGAGCAAGGATGCGGCAGGCTTGTCGCCAAGCGAATCGGCACGCCTGGCAGCGGTGTTGCCATCGCCACGGCGCTATGACGCGCGTCGTCCGGGTGCATTCGTGCAGCGGCGTGCGACGTGGATCCAGCGGCAGGCGCGCCAGTTGGGCGGCCCTGTCTATCTGCAGGGGCCATCACGGTGAGCACGATCGAGACTGCGCAACTGCCGCCGGCACCCGAACGCCTGACGGTGCTCATCGCGGCCTTCAATGAAGAAACCAGCATTCCGCTGCTGCATCCGCGCCTGTGCGCGGTGTTGGCGCAGCTGCCCGGACTTCAGACGCACGTGCTGTATGTCGACGACGGCAGCACCGATGGCACCTGGGAGGTGTTGCATGCGCTGACCGAAGCGGATGCGCAGGTGAGTGCGGTGCGGTTGTCGCGCAATTTCGGCAAGGAAGTGGCAATTTCTGCCGGACTGGACCACGTGCTCCCGGGTGCGGTGGTGTTGCTCGATGCCGATGGCCAGGATCCGCCGGAGCTGATCCCGGAATTCGTTGCGCTATGGCGTGGCGGCTACGACAACATCTTCGGTACGCGGGTCATTCGCGAGGGCGAGAATTGGCTCAAGCGTAGCGCTGCGCACGCGTTTTATCGGGTGATCCGGCGCTTGTCGCGTACCCCGATTCCTGCCGATACCGGCGATTTCCGCTTGCTGTCGCCGCGTGTCGTGCAAGCCTTGCAGCAGCTGCGCGAGCGCCACCGTTTCATGAAGGGGCTCTTCGGCTGGGTCGGGTTTCGCCAGGTAGCGCTGCCGTATCGGCGTGAGCCGCGTCTGTCTGGGCACAGCAAGTTCACGGTATGGCGGCTGTGGAATTTCGCGCTCGATGGCATTACCAGTTTTTCCACGGTGCCGCTGCGCGCGGCAACATATCTGGGCCTGCTGACCGCGGTGCTGGCGTTCCTGTTCGGCGCGTGGGTCGTCATCAAGGCTGCGCTGATGGGCGACCCAGTGGCCGGGTGGCCGACGCTGATGTCGGTGATCCTGTTTCTGGGGGGCGTTCAGCTGATTGCCCTGGGCCTGATTGGCGAATACCTGGGCCGCCTGTACGACGAGGCCAAGCAGCGCCCGCTGTATCTGGTCGATACCCACCGCGGCGCGGTGGGAGTAGTCTGCGATCATCAGACCAAGCGCGGAGCGGGCCATGCAGACCGTACGACAGCTGTTGGGGACCAAGCAGGTTGAGGTATTTGCGGTTGCCGCCGATGCCGCGGTGATCGAGGCGATTCGCCTGATGGCCGAGAAGGCCATCGGCGCGGTCCTGGTGATGGAAGGGACGCGCTTGGTCGGTATCGTTTCCGAGCGCGATTACGCACGCAAGGTGGTACTGCGCGATCGCGCGTCTTCCACGACCAGCGTCGCCGAGATCATGAGCGCCGAGGTGGTGACAGTGTCGCCGTCGGACACGGTGGAGCGCTGCATGCAACTCATGACCGACGGACGCTTTCGCCATCTGCCGGTGGTCGAAAACGGCCGCGTGCAAGGCGTGATTTCGATCGGCGACCTGGTCAAGGCGGTGATCGAAGCGCAGCGGCAGGATATCGACCAGCTGCAGCGTTACATCGCCAGCTGACGCGGCGTTGCCTTACTGCGCGTACTTGCCGCCGCAATCGCTGTCCTTGCCAGGGCCTGGTTCGAAGGTCGCAAGCAGGGCCGCCGGCGGTGCGATGCTGCCGAGCGCGACCGCGATCGCGCCGCGCACGCCTAGCGCCTTGAAGTCGGGGCGGAAGCTTGGGTCCTTGAAGGTGCCGCCGATCCGCAGCGGCGAGCGCAGGCTGAGGATGCTGCGATCTTTCGGGCGCGGACGCAGCAGCAGATCGAGCGTTTCGTTCTTGAGGCTGATGTTGCCTTCGCCGACGATGATGGTGTCGGTGCTATCGAAGGCCAGTGCCCGCGACTGCATCAGCCCGTCCTGCACGCCGAAGTCGCCGAAGATGCAGCGCACGGGGATCTGCCGGTCCTTGGTGAGCAGGTATTTCAGCGATTCTGCGATGTCCAGGCCAGCCAGCTCCATGATCAGGTTGCCGACATGGCCGCGGCCCATGCCGACGCCGATGCTGCCATCGGCGCTGCCGAGCATCGCGGCGATGGAGTTGCCGCGGCCACGCAGATCCAGCTCGCCGCCGATCGCACCCGAGGCCTGCTTGGCGAGCGCGGCATCGGGAAACAGCTGATCCAGACGAATGCCGCGAATGCTGGCCTTCAGTTGGGTGGTGATGACTGCATTGCGCGCATCCATGCCGATGGTGGAGCGGATGTCGCCGCCGGCAACGCCGAAGTTCAATGGGTCCAACCGCAGCAAGCCGTCTTTCAAAGTCAGCGCGGCATCCATGTCGTCCAGTGGCCAGGACGGCGCGTTGATGCGCTGCGCACGCCAACGGACCTGGGCATCCATCGCACGTAACTTGGACAAGTCGTAAGGCGTTGCCGGTAGAACGCGATGGCTGGCGGCAAGCTGCGCGGCCTGCCTTTTCTGCTCGGCGTTTGCCGATTCGTTGGTTCCGGTCTTTGGGGGCGCGCCGACGAACCCGGCCAGATCGTCGAAATCCAGCCGCTTGGACGCCAGGTCTGCGCGCAGGAACGGGCGCTTGTTGCGCAGGTCGATCTCTGCAGTGCCGGAAAGATCGCTGTCACCGGCAGTGCCGGTGAACTTTTCATAGCGCCAGACATCGCCGTCGCGGCGCAGGCGGCCGTCCAGCTTGTAAGGCGGCGTGGAGGGCATCGCGACGCCGATCAGCGGGTACAGGTCTTCCATATCCTGCCCGCTGAGCGCCATCTGCAGGTCGAACACCCGGAACTGAAACGTATTGGTCAAGGTGCCGCGCACGTGCGTCCGCGTGGCGCCGGCGCTGCCGCGCAGATCGATGCGGAAGGGGTGTTCGGTCTGGCTCAATTCCAGTGGCGAGGCGGTATTGCCCTTGAGCGAGAACGGGTAGCCTTTCCAGCGACCCTTGCCATCGATGCCGATCGGCGCAGCGCGCTGGTCGCTGCTGGGCGGCGCCAGGCTGTTGATCGCCACATCCACGTCCGAGCGGCTGGCATCGTCGATATATTGCAGCCGCCCGTTGTTCACCAACAGGCGGCCCAGGCGCGGCATGCTGCCGTCGCCATCGCTCTGGTCGAAGACCCAGTTACCCGGATGGCTGTCGTTGCCGGCTTCCAGCAACAGGGTGGGGTGCTCCAGCCGGATCTCCGGCAGCCGCAGACTGCCGCGCAGCAATGGCCAGAATTCGACATCGATCTCGGCCGCGTTCATTTCTGCCATCGCGCCGCGCTTGGACCAAGGCGCATTGCCCAAGCTCAATCGCTCGCCGCGCACCGTGGTGATACGGCCCAGATCGACATCCAGATGGCCCAGATGAAATTCGCGCCCGGTCTTCGCGCTGACCGCGCGTTCGACCGGCCCGCGTAACCAGTTCCAGTCGAACAGCAGGACGAAGATCGTTATGAGGACAGCAACGATGCCGAGCCCGATCCACCAGCGGCGACGGCGCGAGACGCGGGCGGGCGAATGAGCGGGAGAGGAGGGCACGTTGTTCACGTGCGCAATGGTTGGCGATGGCTCGTGCACGGCGCGCGAACGCGCTGTCGGTCACAGATCACATCACCTGCGCGGTCACCGCAACGAAGTGGCAAGCGCTACCGGCGAGCACGAACAGGTGCCAGATGGCGTGGAAGTAACGCTGGGTGTCGCGCTGATAGAAATACGTGCCCAAGGTGTAGAAGAGCCCGCCAGCCAGCAGCCAGCACAGCGACCAGGTGTCGACAGAGCGCAGCAGCGGCTCAATGGCCACGATGATCAGCCAGCCCATCGCCAGATACAGCACCGTCGAGAGCAATCGAAAGCGACCGGTAAAAAACAGTTTGAAGATCACCCCGGCGGCGGCGATCGTCCAGATGGCGGCGAATAATCCCCAGCCCCAGGGGCCGCGCAGATTGATCAACGTAAACGGTGTGTAGGTGCCGGCGATCAGCAGATAGATCGCGCAATGATCGAGCACCTGCAGGCGCGCCTTGGCGCCCGGATGCGGAATGGCATGGAACAGCGTGGAGGCGACGTAGAGCAATACCAGCGTAGCACTGAACACGATGGCGGTGGCCAGTTGCCAGCCATCGCCATAGATGGCGGCCAGCGTGATCAGCACCGAACCACCGGCCAGTGCGGCAACCGCACCCAGGCCGTGCGTGACGGCACTGGCGATTTCGTCGCGCAGGTCGGTCGAGGGGGAGGCGTCTGCGTTCATGCCAAAAAGGTACCGCAATTGCGAGCAATTCGCATCGCCAGCGGTACCGCACGCTTGCCGCAGGTCATGTGCAGGTCAATCGATTGCCTTGACATGCGCATGTTCGCGGGTGGCCGAAAAGCGCACATCCGGTGCGCGTTCCTGTGCCAGCTGCAGATTCACGCGAGTCGGTGCCAGGTACACCAGCTGGCCGGCCGCGTCGATGCCCAGGTTGCCGGCATTTTTTTCGCGAAATTCTTCCAGCTTCTTGGCATTGTCGCAGTGCACCCAGCGTGCAGTGGTGACGCTCACCGGCTCGAAGATCGCATCCACGCCGTATTCGTCCTTGAGCCGGTACGCGACCACGTCGAACTGCAATACACCGACCGCCCCCAGGATCAGGTCGTTGCTCATCAACGGGCGGAAGAATTGCGTGGCGCCCTCTTCGGACAGCTGCGCCAGGCCCTTCTGCAATTGCTTGAGCTTGAGCGGATCGCGCAGGCGCGCGCGGCGGAACAGTTCCGGCGCGAAGTTGGGAATGCCGGTGAACGACAGCGATTCGCCTTCGGTAAAGGTATCGCCGATGGAAATGGTGCCGTGGTTATGGATGCCGATGACATCGCCCGGCCACGCTTCTGCGGCGATCTCGCGATCGGACGCCATGAAGGTCAGTGCATTGGCCAATTTGACGTCCTTGCCGCTGCGCACATGCAGCGTCTTCATGCCGGCAGTGAACTTGCCAGAGCACACGCGCATGAAGGCCACGCGGTCGCGATGCTGCGGATCCATGTTGGCCTGAATCTTGAACACGAAGCCGCTCAATTTGGCTTCGGTCGGCTCCACGCGGCGGCCGGTGGTCTCGCGCGCCTGCGGCGGCGGTGCGTGTTCGACGAAGAAATCCAGCAACGGTTGCACACCGAAATTGTTGACGCCCGAACCGAAGAACACCGGGGTCTGCTGGCCGGCGCGGTACGCGTCAAGATCGAACGGGTTGCTGGCACCTTGCACCAGTTCCAGCTCCTCGCGCAGCTCGGCCAGCATCTGCTCGCCGATCTTTTCGACCAGGCCGGGCGCCTCCAGCGAGGGGAAGATGGTGGAATCCTGACGGGTGAAATTGCGCCCCTGTTCGTACAGATGCACTTCGCCGGAAATCAGGTGCACCACGCCCTTGAGGCGCTGGCCCATGCCGATCGGCCAGGTGACCGGCGCGCACTGGATGCCGAGCACGGTTTCCACTTCATCCAGCAAATCGATCGGGTTCTTGCCCTCGCGATCGAGCTTGTTGATGAAGGTCATGATGGGCGTGTCGCGCAGCCGGCAGACTTCCATCAGTTTGATGGTGCGTTCTTCCACGCCCTTGGCCACGTCGATGACCATCAGCGCCGAGTCCACCGCGGTGAGCACGCGGTAGGTATCCTCGCCGAAGTCGGCGTGGCCGGGCGTGTCGAGCAGGTTGACGATCTTGCCCTCGTACGGGAACTGCATCACCGAGGAGGTCACCGAGATGCCGCGCTCTTTTTCCAGCGCCATCCAGTCCGAGGTGGCATGGCGTGCGGCCTTGCGGCCCTTCACCGAGCCGGCCATCTGGATCGCGCCGCCGAACAGCAACAGCTTTTCGGTCAGCGTGGTCTTGCCGGCATCTGGATGGGAAATGATGGCGAAGGTGCGCCGGCGCGCGGCTTCGTTGGAGACTTCGGACATGGGCGGGGCGCGCGCCCGGTCGGACGCCTGCGGAAACTGAGGAAGCCGACGATTATAGCGGCTTCGCTGCGGCACGCTTTTGCGGCAGGGGTTGGGCTCGGCGATTTGGGCGGCGGACGTCGGTCGAGCCTGCGCCGGTCAGGGCGCCGGCGAGGGAAACCGCAGCTCGCCCTGCGGGCCGAGCATGCGGAACGGCAACGAGAGCAACTGCATGCCGGCATTGTGCTGGATTGCAAAATGCAGATGCGGCGCGGTGCTGAAGCCGGTATTGCCTGAGGCACCAAGCCGTTCGCCGGTGCGCACCGCCTGGCCAGGTCGCACCGCCACGCCGTCGGGCGCCAAGTGGGCGTACAGGGCCATGCTGCCGTCGGCATGCAGGACGCGCACCAGGTTGCCGCCGCCAGCGGCGGGGTCGCTTGGGGTGCTGTCGAGGACATCGCGCTGCACTTCCATGACCACGCCCTCGCGCGCTGCCAGCACCGGCGTGCCCTGCGGCATGGCGAAGTCCACCGCATACCAGTTGGGCGGATCGGCGTGGCTGAACTGCCCGCCAAAGCCCTGCGCCACCTGCACCGGCACGTTGTGGAATGGCAATTGATAGCGCACAGGCTGCGGGGCGGCCCTCGGATCGCCCGGCACCACCTCAAGCGTGAGGCCGAAACCGCCCAGGGTGCGCTGATTGCTGGCTGGATACAGCCGGGTCACGAGGCGGCGCTCGTGGGCGGCCAACTCGAGCGTCAGCGGTAATTGCGGCACGGCGCGGTAATCCTCGCTGGGCGGTGCGCTCAGGCGCAGTTGCGCAGGCCCGGCCAGTGGATTGGTGACCCAGGCCAGATACACCGGTGCCTGCCATTCCAGTTGCAGCGAGGCGCCAGTGCCTGTGGCTGTCGTCGCGGGTTGTGCGCCAGGTGCCTGGGGCGAGTGCTTTGCAGCGCCGGGCCAGTGCCAAGGCTGTTGTGCGTGTGCCGCAGGTACCCAGGCCGGCAGCAGGACGCATGCCGCGATCAGGGCGGGCAGGGCAGTACGAGACACGTGGTAGGGCACGCCATCGACTCGAGCAAGGGGGCGCAAGTATGCGGCCCAGCATCGACCCGAGTGGTAACGGATGAAAATATATCTTTCCATCCGTATGAAGAGATTGACATCGCAAAATTCCGGTGGCATCTTAGCCTCACCATCGAGACCGGCGGAGGGACAGGCCCTTTGATGCCGGGGCAGCCAGCGGAGCGCGCAAGCGTCCGCGTTTGGTGCCAAATCCTGCGGGGACCTCCGCGTCCGCCGAAAGATGGTTCGAATCGTGCCTTGCGCACGTCGAACGCGAGCTCCGCGAAGCTCGATGGCCGATCCACCTGGATACCGCCATGAGCCTCGTGAACACAGCATCGCCGTCTACCAACGATTTCGTTGACACCCCCGCCAGCAGCGACGACGGCATCACTGCCGTGCGCGGCGAACGCGTCATCGCCCTGCCGATGCGCCATGCCGGCATGCGCGAGCTGCGGCTTCGCTATGAACTGATCGGCGCGGCCAATGCGCCGGTGGTGTTCGTGGCCGGCGGGATTTCCGCGCACCGCCATCTGGCCGCCAGCGACCTGTTCCCCGAAAAGGGCTGGGTGGATGGGCTGGTCGGCGATGGCCGCGCACTGGATCCTGCCGCGCGTCGCCTGCTGGCATTCGACTTTCTCGGTGCCGACGGCAACCTGGACGCGCCGATCGATACCGCCGATCAGGCCGATGCGATTGCCGCCTTGCTGGACGCGCTGGGCATCGGACGCTTGCATGGCTTTGTCGGCTATTCCTACGGTGCGCTGGTGGGATTGCAATTTGCAATTCGCCATGCGGCCCGTGTCGGCACCCTGGTCGCGGTGAGCGGCGCGCACCGCGCGCATCCGTATGCGGCGGCCTGGCGTGCCCTGCAGCGCCGCGCGGTAGCGCTGGGCCAGCTGCAGTGCGCGGAGCAGCATGGCCTGGCGCTGGCGCGTCAGTTCGCCATGCTCAGCTACCGCACGCCGGAAGAATTCAGCGAGCGCTTCGATGCGCCGCCGGAGGTCATCAACGGCCGCGTGCGTGTGGCCGCCGAGGACTATCTGGACGCCGCCGGTGCGCAGTACGTGGCGCGCACGCCGGTGAACGCGTATCTGCGCCTGTCCGAATCGATCGACCTGCATCGCATCGACCCCGCGCAAGTGCGCGTGCCCACCGTGGTGGTGGCGGTGGAGGGCGACCGCCTGGTGCCGCTGGCCGACATGGTCAGCCTGGTCGAAGGCCTCGGCCCGCGCGGCAGCCTGCGCGTGTTGCGCTCGCCGTATGGGCACGACGCCTTCCTGAAAGAAATCGATCGCATCGACGCAATCCTCACTACCGCCCTTCGCAGCACCGGAGAAACCGCATGAGCTTTCGTGACCCCACCGACGCCCCCTGTACTGCTGCCACCGCCGCCGTGCGTGCCGGTATCGATCGCGACACCGCCTACGGGGCAGTGACCCCGCCGATCGTGCTGTCGTCGAATTTCTCGTTCGATGGTTTCGGCAACAAGCGCCAGTACGACTACACCCGCAGCGGCAATCCGACCCGCGACCTGTTAGGCGAAGCGCTGGCCGAATTGGAAGGCGGCGCGGGCGGCGTGATCACCTCCACCGGCATGGGCGCGATCAATCTGGTGCTCAACGCGGTGCTGCAACCCGGCGATACGCTGGTGGTGCCGCACGATGCGTACGGCGGCAGCTGGCGCCTGTTCAATGCATTGGCCAAGAAAGGCCACTTCGCGCTGATCACCGCGGATCTGACCGATCCGCGTTCGCTGGCCGACGCATTGGCGCAGTCGCCCAAGCTGGTGCTGATCGAAACCCCGTCCAATCCGCTGCTGCGCATCACCGATCTGCGCTTTGTCATCGAAGCTGCAAGGAAGGTCGGCGCATTGACGGTGGTGGACAACACCTTCCTGTCTCCGGCGCTGCAGAAGCCGCTGGATTTCGGTGCCGATCTGGTTCTGCACTCCACCACCAAGTACATCAACGGCCATAGCGATGTGGTGGGCGGTGCGGTGGTGGCACGCGATGCCCAACTGCATCAGCAACTGGTGTGGTGGGCCAATGCGTTGGGCCTGACCGGCTCGCCGTTCGATGCCTTCCTTACCTTGCGCGGTCTGCGCACGCTGGATGCCCGGCTGCGCGTGCATCAGGAAAACGCCGATGCGATCGCTGCATTGCTGGACGGGCATGCGGCGGTGAATCGGGTGTATTTCCCGGGGCTGGCCTCGCATCCGGGCCATGCACTGGCCGCGCGTCAGCAGAAGGGCTTCGGGGCGATGATGAGTTTCGAACTGGAAGGCGGCGAAGCGGCCGTGCGTGCGTTCGTCGATGGCTTGCGTTACTTCACCCTGGCCGAATCGTTGGGCGGAGTGGAAAGCCTGATCGCGCATCCGGCCTCGATGACGCATGCGGCAATGACCGCCGAAGCGCGTGCGGCAGCCGGTATTTCCGATGGCTTGCTGCGCTTGTCGATCGGGATCGAATCGGCCGACGATCTGCTGATCGATCTGCGCGCCGGCCTGGCCCGTGCCGAAGCGACCCTGACCGCCGCCAGCCGCAAACAGGTCGACGCGTGAGCAATGTCCTGCCCGTTTCGCGCCGCGCTCCGGTCGCTGCAGTGACGCCCACACCGCGCCTAGCCTTGCTGGGGACCGGCACCGTGGGGCGCGCGTTCGTGACGCGCTACACCGCGCTGCAGCAGCGCCAACTGCGCTTGCCGCGCTTCGATTGGCTGGCCAATTCGCGTGTTGCGCAGGATTGTGGCGTCAGCGCCGAGCAGGCCCTGCAGCACGCCAATGCGGCGCCGCGCTGGCAAACGCTCTTGCAGCCCTGGGCGGAAACCACCGCACTGCGTGCCGGCGATGTACTGGTGGATGCGACTGCCAGCGATGTCGTGGCCGATTGGCATGTCGAATGGTTGCAGCGCGGTGTGCATGTGGTCACCGCCAACAAACTGGGCCAGGGCACCGCGTTGTCGCGTGCGCAGGCGCTGCATGCGGCCCGCCATGCCAGCGGCGCGTATTACGGCGACAGCGCCACTGTGGGCGCCGGGCTACCGGTGTTGAGCAGCGTGCGCGCCTTGGTCGCCGGTGGGGATCGCATTCATTCGATCGAAGGCGTGTTGTCCGGATCGTTGGCGTGGCTGTTTCATCGCTACGACGGCAGTGGCGCGTTTTCCGCCTGCGTGCGCGAAGCGATGGCGGCTGGTTATACCGAGCCGGATCCACGCATCGATCTCTCTGGCGAGGATGTGCGGCGCAAGCTGCTGATCCTGGCGCGTGCCGCGGGGTGGCAACTGGAGGCCGAGCAGGTGCATGTGGAATCGCTGGTGCCTGCCGTCATTGCCAAGGCGCCGCTTGCTGAACTGGATGCGCAGTTGGGCGCGCTGGATGCGGTGGTGGGCGCGCGGTGGCAACAGGCGCGTGCGGCAGGGCGTTGCCTGCGCTTTGTCGGCCGTGTGGACGCGCATGGTGCAAGCGTGGGATTGCGTGAGCTGGCGCTGGACCACCCCCTGGCCGGCGGTGCCGGGACCGACAACCGCGTGGCGATCAGCAGTGACCGCTATCGCGCGCAGCCGCTGCTGATCCAGGGCCCGGGCGCGGGCGCCGAGGTGACTGCAGCGGCGTTGCTGGATGACGTGTTGCGGATCGTGGCCGGCTGATGGCGCGACCGAGCTGACGCCGGTGCGTTGCCGTGCGCCTTGCGGCACTGGAGTGTGCGATCTGCCCATCGGTGCTGGCTGCAGCCGGTTTCGACCGGCCGCGGTGAAGATAAGAGGGCGACCGACCGTTGCCCTCCCATAGATCCACAGCATTACGGCGCGATCGCCTTCAACAGCGCAGCATTGAAGCTGGCCGGGTCCTGCACCTGTGGCGAATGGCCCAGATCGGCGAACTCGATCAGTTTCGCATTCGGAATCGCGGCTGCCGCGCGCTTGCCCAGCTTGGTGTAATCGCCCACGCGTGCCTTGACCTCGGGCGGTGCGGTGTCCTTGCCGATGGCGGTGCGGTCCTTGAGGCCGATGAACAGCGTGGTCGGCACCGCAAGTTTGGGCAGCTCGTAGACCACCGGTTGGTTGAAGACCATGTCGTAGGTCAACGCCTGATTCCACGCCACGGCCTGCTTGCCCTTGCCCAGCGACATACCGGCCTGCATGCGCGCCCAGCGTTCGAATGCCGGCTTCCATTGACCGGCGTAGTACACGTCCATCTGGTACTTCTTGATCCGTTCGAAGCTGGTCTTCAGCTCGTTGTCGTACCACGCATCCACGCTGCGCCAGGGGACGCCTTCGGCCTTCCAGTCTTCCAGCCCGATGGGGTCCACCAGCGCCAGATGCTCGGTGGATTGCGGGTACATCAGCGCATAGCGAATGGCCAGCATGCCGCCCATCGAATGGCCGACCACCACCGCACGTTCGATGCCGAGCGTCTTCAACAACGCATGCGTATTGTCTGCCAGTTGCGCGAACGAAAACTGATAGGCGGCCGGCTTGCTGGACTTGCAGAAACCGATCTGGTCTGGCGCGATGACGCGGTAGCCGGCCTTGCTTAGCGCGGCGATGCTGTCTTCCCAGGTGGCGGCGCAGAAGTTCTTGCCATGCAACAGGACCGCAGTGTGGCCATTGGGTGTGCCGGTTGGCGCAACATCCAGATAGGCCATTTCCAGCGGCTGCTGTTGCGAGGTGAATGCATAAGTCTTGACTGGATGTGGGTAGTCGAAGCCTTCCAGCCGCGCGCCATAACTGGCTTCCTGCGCCAGGAGCGGACTACTGGCCAGGGCGAGCATGAGGGTGCAAACACGCTTTCGCATCGTGATCTCCATCCAAATCCAGGCCCTGACGGTACAGCGGCGAATGTGGTGGGAACGTACAGCCGGGTGACGGTTGTCGGGCGCTGCAGGCGCGTTGCTGACGATGACTGGCGACCCGGCTCCGATGCGTGCGCCGATCTCTATTGCCCTCATCCGCGCTTCGCGCACCTTCTCCCGCGTGCGGGAGCGGGGCAGCGCGTTCCCCGCGGCTGGTGCGTCCCCTCATCTGCATTTCGCGCATCTTCTTCCTGCGTGCACGAGAACGGCAGTGCAAGGGCATGCATCCGTGGAGCGGGTTTTTTCGTCGCTGCGCGCGCTGGGTTGAGCAGCACTCCGCCTACGATTGGCTCAGCATTCGATGACGTTCACCGCCAGCCCGCCGCGGCTGGTTTCCTTGTACTTGTCCTGCATGTCGCGGCCGGTGTCGCGCATAGTCTTGATGACCTTGTCCAGCGAGACCTTGTGCTTGCCGTCGCCACGCATGGCCATGCGGCTGGCGTTGATGGCCTTCACCGCGCCCATGGCGTTGCGTTCGATGCACGGAATCTGCACCAGCCCGCCGATCGGATCGCAGGTCAGGCCCAGGTTGTGTTCCATGCCGATTTCCGCAGCGTTTTCGATCTGCCCGGGGTTGCCGCCGAGTGCGGCAACCAGGCCGCCGGCGGCCATCGAGCAGGCCACGCCCACTTCGCCCTGGCAGCCGACTTCGGCACCGGAAATCGAGGCGTTTTCTTTGTAGAGAATGCCGATGGCCGCTGCGGTGAGCAGGAAATCGAAGATGCGTTGTTCGGATGCGCCTGCGCAGAAGCGGTCGAAATAATGCAGCACCGCCGGAATGATGCCGGCCGCGCCGTTGGTCGGCGCGGTGACCACGCGGCCGCCGGCGGCGTTTTCTTCGTTGACGGCCAGTGCGTACAGGTTGACCCAATCCAGCGTGGTCAACGGGTCGCGCATGGCCGCCTCCGGCTTGGAGGACAGTTCGCGGTACAGCGCTGGTGCGCGGCGGGAGACATTCAGGCCGCCCGGTAGCGTGCCTTCTTCGCGGATGCCGCGCTTCACGCAGGACTGCATTGCATTCCACAGTTCGCGCAGGCCCGCACGGATCTCCTCTTCGCTGCGCCAGCTCTTTTCGTTCTCGAACATCAGCGCGGCAATGCTCAGGCCGCTGCGCGCGCACTGCGCCAGCAGTTCGTCGCCGCTGAGGAACGGGTAGGGCAGCGGCGTTTCGTCGGCCACGATGCGGTCGTCTGCGGCGTCATCCTGATTGACCACGAAGCCGCCGCCGACCGAATAGTAATCGCGTGTGGCGATGACGGCTTCATCGGCATCGTAGGCGGTAAAGCGCATGCCGTTGGTGTGGTACGGCAGCTTCTGCCGCTTGTTCATCGGCAGGTCGCGCTTTTCGTCGAAGACGATGGCGTGCTGGCCCATCAAGGTGATGCGCTTGCTGGTACGAATGCGCTCCAGCGTGGCGGGGATGATGTCCGGGTCGATCAGGTTGGGGCGGTGGCCCTCCAGCCCGAGCAGCACCGCCTTGTCGGTGCCATGGCCGCGGCCGGTCAGGGCGAGCGAGCCGAAGACTTCGGCGCGGATGCGCACCACGTCCTGCAGGCGCCCGGCATCGAGCAGCCAGCGATGCACGAAGCGCTCGGCGGCGCGCATCGGCCCCACGGTGTGGGAGGAACTCGGGCCGATACCGATCTTGAACAGGTCGAACGTGCTGACAGCCATGCGTGCCGGAGAGGTGAGCGTAAAGGCGGCTATTCTAGTCGTTCGGCGCTTGCGGCACGGCTGCAGCGCAGCATGAGAGCCCGGCCGATGCCCCTGACCCTGTACCAGCGCGACGATTGCCACCTGTGCGACCAGGCCTTGGAAGTGCTGGCGCAGGCGCGTGCAGGCGATTTCGACAGCGCGTTCATCGACGACGACGCGGCGCTTGAGGTCGTTTACGGCGCGCGCGTGCCGGTGCTGCGCGATGCGCGTGGACGCGAGCTGGATTGGCCGTTCGATCGCGTGCGCTTGCGTGCATGGCTGGACGACGACGTCGCCGAGCGGTAGGAGCGGCACGACAACGCGCCGGCTCCGCAATCTATTGCAGCCGGTGAGCACCGGCTCGCTGTTCCACGCCATGTGGGCACAAAAAAGCGGCGGACCCGACGAGTAGTCCGCCGCTCAGTGGCTGCGTCCGGTTGCAGCCTGTGGCGTTACTTCGCCTTCAACACGACCTTGGTGCTGATCGCGGTTTCGTTGGGAATGGTCTTGGTGTCGGCCCAGTCGCCGCCGCCCACGCCAAAGTCCAGCCGCTTGACGACGGCCTTGCCGGACAGCACCGGCTGCGCGCCGGGCGTCCAGGTAAAGGTCAGCGTCACCGGCTTGCTGACACCGCGCAGTTCCAAGGTGCCATCGGCAGCGTACTGGTTGCCGCCCAGGGCGCGGAACTTGTCGGCGCGGTAGCGCGCAGTGGCGAACTTGGCGACATTGAAGAAATCCGGACCCTGCAGGGTGGAATCGCGATCGTTGTTGCCGCTGACCGCGCTGGCCAGTGGGATGCGCACGTCGAGCTTGGCCCCGGCAAGGTTGGCCGGATCGAAACTCAGCGTGGTGTCGAAGCCGGGGAACTTGCCGGTGAACACTTCACCGTCGTACTTGCTGGCAAATACCAGGCTGGAGCCGGGCGCCTGCACGTAATCGGCGGCCAGCACCGGCGCGGCGGCGAACGTGGCCACCAGCGAGGCCGCGACCAGCATCGGAGAGACAAACAACTTGGACGACATGGGAAATCCTTATGGTTTGGGAGCCAGCCAGCCACGCGGCAACATCCGCGCCAGGGTGGCGTCGCGCTGGAACAGGTGGTGGTAAAACGCAGCGCCGGCATGCGCCAATACCACGGCAATCAGCAACCAGAAACCCCATTCGTGGACGAAGTGCGCAATGGCGCGCAATTGTTCGTCCGGGGGGCTGAGCTTGGGCACATTGAACAGGCCGAACCAGCGAAACGGCCGCAGGCCGCTGGTGGAGTCGTACAACCAGCCCGACAGCGGCATGGCGAAGATCATGGCGTACAGCAGCCAGTGGGTGAACCCGGCGATGCGCTCCTGCCAGCGCGGCGTACCGGCCACCGGCGGCGGTGCGCCGGCGTAGATGCGCCACCCAAGCCGCACGATCACCAAGGCCAGGACAGTCAGCCCCACCGATTTGTGCGCCGTGTACACCCAGAAGTATTTCGGGGTCTTGGGCAGCTCGCCCATGGTCAGGCCGACGATGCCCAGCACCAGGATCAGCAGTGCGATCAACCAGTGCAGGGTCTGGCTCACACCGCCCCAGCGCTCGAGGTTCTTCGTGCTCATGTGCCCGATTCCTGGGTGGCGGCGGCGTCCGCAGGCGTGGGTGCGGCTTGCGGCTCGTGGGTCTCGTCGTCGGCGCGCCCTTCGCGCACGGCTTCGGCTTCGATGCGCAACTCCACGCTGTCGCCGATCATCGATTTCCAGGCATCAATCCCGAACTCGGAACGGCTCAGCGTGGCGGTGGCGGAGAAACCGGCCGTACGGCGGAACGGCGGGAGCGGATGGCGCTTGAGCGCGTTGAGGGTGACGTCCAGGGTAACCGGGCGGGTGACCCCGTGCAGGGTCAGGTTACCGCTGACCTTGGCGTGGTTTTCGCCGCTGGCCTCGACGTGCGTGGAGACGAAATGCGCGTCGGGAAAGCGCTCGGCGTCGAGTAGGTTGCGTGCCAGGGTGGCCTGGTTCCACTTGGCATCGCCCAGGTCTGCGCGGTGCAGCGGCACGGTGACATCCAGCCGGGCGGCGGCCCAGTCGTCCGGGTCGAAGACCAAGGTGCCGCTACTTCCGGAAACGGTGCCCAATGCCTTGGAAAAGCCGGCATGTTCCACCGCGAACAACACCCGGGTATGCACCGGATCCAGCGCATACCGCACAGGCGCAGCGGTGGCGGCGAGGCTGGTTGCAACCAGGGCAGAGGACACCAATAGGCGGGCGAGGATTGTCATGGGCGGATTCTAGACATATCCCGGCAACGCGCGCTCGGCTTGCGCTCGCAACGATCCGTTGCGAGCATGCCGGCTGGACGAGGAAAGGATTCCCCCATGCGTGTACTCATCGTGGTGCTGGCCGTGCTGTTGGCGATCTGGCCGTGCGCGGCAAAGATTCCGGAAGTGCCACGCTTTCGGATCGTGGGACCCAGCGAAGGATTGCCTTCGACGATGGTGGTTGCCATCAGCCAGGATCGCGCCGGCTATCTATGGCTTGGAACGCTCGACGGTCTGGTGCGGTACGACGGCGCGGGCTTCAGGACCTGGCGGCACGATCCGGCCGACCCCGGGTCGTTGCCCTGCAACGCGGTGCAGGCATTGCATATCGATGCGCTGGACCGGGTCTGGGTGGGCTGCGGCAAGACGCTGAGCGTGCTGGATGCCGGCCGCAGGCGCTTTGTTCACTATCGCGCTGCAGACTATCCATTGCTGAAGGACGGCGAGATCTTCAGCATCGCCGCATTCGATGGCGGCATCTGGGCCGGCACCACCACCGGTGCGCTGGTGCGCATCGGTGCCGACGGAGGAATGTCGTCGGTGAACCTGGGCGGGATCGAAGGCGCGCTGGATCACGCCATGGTCATGAACCTGGCGGTGGACAACCAGCACCGCCTGTGGATCGGCACCAGCAATGGCCTGGCCTATTACGACGGCACGCAACTGCACCGCCAATACGTCGCGGACGAGCCAAACCGGGAAGCGGCCATCTTCGGTTTGCAGTGGGCCGGGGACCGTTTGTGGCTGGGAAGCGAATCGGGATTGCACGTGCTGCGCGCCGACGGTCGCTGGCAGCCGCTTGCCTGGTCAACGATGTTCGGCAACGGTAATGAGTTCTGGGGCGCAGTCGCGACGCCGGATGGCGAATTCTGGCTGGGCAGCGGACGTGGTCTTTGGCGCACGCGCGGAGAGCGTCCACCGGTGCCCGCCCTGAGCGGGGAGGGGCCGCTGTCGCGTCGTAACGTGATCGGCTTGATGGGGGCGGCCGATGGCGGCCTATGGGTGCCCATGCATGGCACCGGGCTTGGGTATCTGCCAGCCGACTGGAAACGCAGTGCCGTGCTCAAGCCCGCGGTGCCGATGGGCGATGCGATCTATTGCAACCTGGCGCCTGCCAAGCGCTCAGGGGGCTTATGGCAGGTCGATGCGCAGGGGCGTCTGTTGCGCGTGGATCCGAGCACCGGCGATTCGTTCCAGACAGGCCTGCAGTCGCCGCAGCTCAAAGGGATGGAGTTGGTGTCGGCATTGGAAGATCGCCTGCAACGGGTGTGGCTGGGGAATTTGACCTTTGGCCTTTCGCGGATGGACCTGCGTACCGGTGACTTCGTGCACTGGCCGTCCGATGGGCCCGAGCCGTCGTCGGCGTTGTCGGCGCCGGAATGGATCATGGAGCATGGCGACACCGTCTGGATGGCCTTCATCGACATGGTGCAGCAGCGCGATCTACGCACCGGCAAGGTCTTGCAGCGGATGACCCAACAAGGCCTGCATGGCCTACGCGCGATCGACATCCAACAACTGGACCAGGGCCCCGACGGACGCGTCTGGGTGGCCGGCGAGGGCGGCATGTTCGCATGGGACGACGCGACAAGCCGCTTCGTGCCGGTGGCAGGGCTTGAGGGGACGCCGATCCAGGCATTCGCCAGCCAGTCTGCGGACACACTTTGGGTATATCGCGCCTCCGGTGCAGAGCAGTGGCAAAAGCGCGCCGCCGGCTGGAAGCGCGTGCGTCAGGTAGGCGAAGCGGATGGACTGAGCGGGTTCGATGCCTCTGCCATGCAGATCGACCCGCGTGGCCGGGTCTGGATTTCCAGTCTGCGCGGGCTTTGGCGGATCGATCCCTCAGTGCATCCGGCGCGGGTCCGCAATATCGGCACGCGCGATGGCCTCACCAGTCAGGAGTTCATCCAGCATTGCCTGTTGACCTCGGGCGACACCTTGATCGGGGCAACCAGCGATGGCTCTACCGTGCTGCTGGATACCGCAATGCCGGACGTTGCACCGTTCGTGCCGGCACTGCAATTGGAACACGTCAGCGTGCTGCGCAATGGCGCACGCATCGCCTTGCCGATGGACCGCCCGTTCCAGCTGGGCCCGGAGGACCGCCAGCTGCAGATCGTCAGCCGCCTGCTGTCTTACAGCGACCCGCTGTCCAATCGGTATCGCAGCTTCCTGAAAGGCTTCGATACGGACTGGCAGACCATAGGCAACACCGGCATCCGCGAATTCGCCAGCCTGCCTGCCGGCAACTACGCGCTTGCGCTGCAGGGCATCGACCCGCTGGGCAATCGCTCGCAGGTACGTTCGCTGCAGTTTTCGGTCAGGCCGCCCTGGTGGCGTAGCGAGATCGGGATTGCGGCGATTGGGTTTTCCGGATTGCTGTTGAGCGCCTTGCTGGCCGCCGCATATCGGCGACGTATTCGCATGCGCGCGCAATGGCAGCTGGCGCAACACAAGCGCGAGTTGGCCGAGCAGGCATCGCTGGCCAAGACGCGCTTTCTGGCAACGTTGGGTCACGAGGTGCGCACGCCGATGACCGGTGTGCTGGGCATGAGCGAGTTGCTGCTGCAGACCCCATTGGATGGCCGTCAGCAAGGCTATGCAAGCGCGATCCAGCTGGCCGGCAAGCACCTGCTGCGTCTGGTCAACGATGCACTGGATCTGGCCCGGATCGAAGCGGGCAAATTGCCGCTGGATTACCGCGATTTCGATCTGCGCCAGTTGGTCGGCCAGGTGGTGGAACTAGTGCGCCCGAGTGCCGAGCAGAAGCAGCTGGCCTTCCAGTGCGAGCTCGACGAGGCATTGCCACCGGCATTGCATGGCGATGCCAGTCGCGTGCAGCAGATCCTGCTGAATCTGCTGTTCAATGCGGTCAAGTTCACCGAGCGCGGTAGCGTGCACCTGCGCCTTACCACGTTGCCGCAGTACACCCGGCAGGGTCTGCGCGTGGAAGTGCGCGACACCGGGCCGGGCATGAGCGCCGAGCAGCGCGGACGGCTGTTCCAGCGGTTTGAACAGGCCGAAGGCGCGCTCACGCTGGCACGGCACGGCGGCAGTGGGCTGGGGCTGGCGATCTGCCGCGAACTTGCCGCGGCGATGGGCGGCGCGGTGACGGTCACCAGTGAATTGGGGCAGGGCGCGTGTTTTGTGGTCGAGCTGCCGTTGCACTGGGTGTCCACCTTGCCTGCGGTCACGCTGCCTGCAGTGCGCGCTCCGTCGCTGCGTGAGCAAGCGCCGTTGCAGCTGCTGCTGGTCGAGGACGATGCGACCGTGGCGCAGGTGATCGTGGGCCTGCTGCAGACGCGTGGGCATCACGTCACGCATGTGCTGCATGGTCTTGCCGCGCTGGCAGAGGTGAGCACGCGCAGTTTCGATGCGGGATTGTGCGATCTGGATCTTCCCGGCCTCGATGGTGCGGCGCTGGTGGCGCAGTTGCGCGCGCGCGGTGTGCGCTTCCCGATCGTGGCCGTGACCGCACGTGCCGACACGGATGCCGAACCGCAGGCGATGGCCGCCGGCTGCAATGGCTTTCTGCGCAAACCGGTCACGGGCGATTTGCTGGCGCAGGCCTTGGCGCGGGTGCTTGCCGATGTCGATGATGGCCAGCGCGATCGCGAGGCCGGCGACGCGTAGGTCCAGGTGCAAGCCAGGCGAGGACGCGACAGCAGCCTCGCGCCGGCGCTGTCTTGGTTCCATGGCAGACAGCAAACCGGCAGTGCGTTCGCCACGACCAGTGCCATGCGCAGCAGATACCTGCTGCACTGGCCGGCCAAGCATTTGGTCGCATGCCGGGTCAGTCGCAGCGGGCAGCAGAACGGCAACTCGGCCAGGGAGCGAGCCAGTTCCTGGGACCAAGAACTGCGGCGTAGCGGGTAAAGTGCAGTCCCAACAAGGAACGCCGGGCGCACACGCGGCGATGGGGACACGGATGACGATGAAGAACGTGCTGATGTCGGTGCTGGCCGTGCTCTTGCTGCTGAGCGGGCTGGATGCGGCGGCGGTGAATCAGATCGAGACCCCGCGCATGCGCCGCTTCGGTAGTGCCGAAGGCCTGCCTTCGCGCATGGTGCTGGCCTTGGCCCAGGATCGGCAAGGCTATGTCTGGGCGGCGACCAGCGATGGCCTTGCGCGCTATGACGGCATCGGTTTGCAGGTATGGCAGCACGATCCGCATGTCGCCAGTTCGATTCCGGGCAACGAAGTGGAAACGCTGTTGGTCGATGATCGCGACCGGATATGGGTTGGCATCAACGGCTCGCCACCGAGCATGCTGGATGCGGCGCGCTCGGCGTTTACGACATTTCCCGACGTTGGCAGCGCATGCGATGGGCAGGTCTGGGCACTGGCCCAGGCACAAGATGCGATCTGGGTAGGAACCAGCAGCGCCGGGCTGTGCCGGCGCGAAGAAAATGGTCGGGTGACGGCGTTCCGTGCCACACCGTATGCGGCGGACGGACTGCCCAGCAACACCATCATGAGCCTGCTGACCGATGCGCGCGGCCGGCTATGGATCGGCACCGACAGCGGGTTGGTGATGCGCGACGGCGAGCGCTTCGTGCGCATCGCGCCAGACCGACTGAGCACGACGGTTTTCAAGCTCAGCAAGGATGCCGACGGTACGGTGTGGGTCGGGACCAGCAATGGCTTGTACAGGGTGACGCCTGCTGGTGCGCTGGAACGCGCGCCCTGGAGCGGGGCCGATGCCCTGCGTGCCGCGACCGTGGTACACGATGTGCACGGTGGCTACTGGATTGGTGCAGCCGACGGATTTTTCCGGGTGGCGCCGGGAGAAACCGCGCTGCGCCTGATGGAAGGCGATCGCGGCAGCGGCTTCCTCACCGCACATAGCGGCGTGCTCGATGTGATGCAGGACCGGCAGGGCGGGCTATGGCTCGGACTGATTTCGCAGGGCGTGGCGTATTTGCCGCCGGACTGGCGGCGGTTCTCCACCATTTTCCAGACCCAGGGCAAGCCGCTGGAGAGCCTGTATCTGGTCAACGCTGTGGCCGATGGCGACAGCTTTCTGGTGACGACCGGCGAAGGCGTCTACCGGCTCGGCAATGACGGTGAGCTGGTGCCGGTCCTGCATAGCGACGCATTGGGCGGCGGCACCGTGCAGTCGGTGCTGCCGGCCGGCGGCGGCAGTTTGTGGATCGCGCTGCGCGATGGCGTGACGCGCTATACCCCGGAGACCGGCCAGCAGCAGAAGCTCGCAATGCAGATCGGTGTTTCCGCAACGCATCGGGTGGAACTGATGACACCCGGCATCGATGGCGAATTCTGGGTTTCGATCGTGGAAGGTGGCGTACAGCGACGTGCCGCGGATGGACGGCTGCTGGCCACGTTCCGCTTCGGCACCGATCTCAGTGAAGTCGGCGGCATGGTGCAGCAACTGACGGTGCGGCCGGATGGCACCGCCTGGGTCGCAGCCGGGGATGGTGTGTGGGTCTGGCAGGGCGAACGCTTTCGCGCAGTGATCGAGGACGCCAATCATGAAGTCTATGCGCTGGCCTTCGTGTCGCCGCGCGAGTTCTGGGTTGGGCGTTCCGGTGCGCTGGAACGTTACGGCTGGGACGGGCGGCAGGCGCGCCTGCTGGAGCGGGTCGGGCACGAACACGGCCTGCCTCCTACCGAGATACGCGGCCTGGCGCTGGGCGGCGACGACACGGTCTGGGCCACCACCTCGCGGGGCCTGTACGCCTACAGGCGCGGCCAGCCGCAGGTCCGCCGGTTCGGTCCACGCGACGGCCTGCCAGATAGCGAGTTTTCGATGCGTCCGCCGGCGATTGGTCCCAACGGCCAGGTGCTGGCGCTGACGACCAGCGGCATCGTGTTGTTCGATCCGTCGCGGCCATTTGCGCCTGCGCCGCTGGCCCGCCTGGTGATCGAATCGGTGCAGGTGCGGCGCAACGATGCCGAGCGCCCGCAGACGGTTGCCCACAACGCGCCGGTGATCCTGCAGGCGCGCGATCGCGATCTGCGCATCAGCGCACGGCTGTTGTCGTTTGTCGATCCGGCCTCCGCGCATTACCGCTACCGTGTCAATGGCTACGACGAACGCTGGGTGGAGCAGGGTGCCAGCGGCGAGCGCGTGATCTCGCGATTGCCGCCTGGCGACTACCGCATCGAGGTCCAGGCGCGTGCCGGCGATGGCGATTGGGTCGCTGCGCCGGTGTTGCAACTGGAGGTGCGGCCGCCGTGGTGGTTGAGCACGGCCGCGCAGTTGGCGGCGGCAGCGCTCTGCATGCTGCTGCTGTACTTAAGTGTTTGGGCCTGGCGAAAGCGCGTGCGGCGGCAGCAGGAGTGGGTGCTGACACAGCAGCGGCAACAGCTGGCCGAGCAGGCATCGATCGCCAAATCGCATTTCCTGGCGACGCTTGGCCACGAAGTGCGTACACCCATGACCGGCGTGCTGGGCATGAGCGAGTTGCTGCTGGCCACGCCGCTGAATGCCAAGCAGCGCGGGTATGTCGATGCGATCTGCAAGGCCGGCACGCATCTGCTGCGCTTGGTCAACGATGCACTGGATCTGGCACGCATCGAGGCCGGCAAGCTGGAGTTGGTACAGCAGCCCTTCGATCCCGCGCAGCTCACCCAGGAACTGGCCGATTTCATGCATCCCATCGCTGACGCGCGCGGCCTGCGCTTGGAGTACCGCAATCAGCTTCCCCCGCATGTGGTGGTCGTGGGCGATGCAACGCGGGTGCGTCAGATCCTGATCAACCTGCTGGGCAATGCGATCAAGTTTGCCGAACGCGGCGAGGTGTCGCTCACCGTCAGCCAGCACGGCGATGCCCTGCGCTTCAAGGTGCGCGATACGGGTCCTGGCATCGGGTCGGAACAGCAGAAGCGACTGTTCCAGCGCTTCGAACAAGGCGAGGGCGCGCGCACCAGTTCGCGCTACGGCGGCAGCGGGCTTGGGCTGGCGATCTGCCAGGAACTCACCGTGGCGATGAAGGGCCGAATCCGCGTGCGCAGCCGGCTTGGCGTCGGCACCCAGTTCACCGTGGATCTGCCCTTGCCGATCGACCGCTCCGGCACACGTATCGCCACCGGCCAGGTGCAGGTGCCTGCAGGCGAGCCGCTGCGCATCCTGCTGGTGGAAGACGACCCGACCGTGGCGGAGGTGATCAGCGGCTTGTTGACCAATCGAGGTCACCGCGTGGTGCATGCCGCGCATGGGCTGGCTGCATTGTCGGAAACGGTGGATGGCAGGTTCGACATCGCGCTGCTGGATCTGGATCTCCCCGGGCTGGACGGCTTTGCCCTGGCATCGCAGCTGCGCCAGCTTGGCCATCGCTTCCCGCTGCTGGCAGTCACGGCACGCGCTGACAGCGCCGCGCAGACCCAGGCCAAGGCCGCAGGTTTCGACGGATTCCTGCGCAAACCGGTCACTGCCGATCTGCTGGTGGAAGCGATTACGGCTGCGCGCGCAGCCGCCGGCATGCAGGCCGCGACCTAGCGTGGGTGCACGGCCCCGATGCGTTGACGATGCCGGTGCTCATCGGGCATCGCATCGCGTAAAGACGGCCGTACGATGCCTGCCTGCTGTAACGATCACCGTTGGCGCGCTTCTGTGTGTTGCCAGCATCAGGCAAGGTCCGCACTATGCGTGCAAAGGACACGCGAGCGCATGCTGCTACCACCACAACACCCCAGTCGTCGCATGCCGCTGAAAGCCTTGATGACGCGGGCTTTATTACTGCTTTGCCTGGCCGTCGTGTCAGGCTGGCCGAGTCTTACGCTGGCCGGCGTGCCGGTACTGCCGCAGCCGCGGCAGCTGACCGTGGCCGACGGGCTGCCATCCAACGTGGTGTACGGCTTCGATGAGGATGCCAATGGATATTTGTGGCTGGCCAGCAGCGATGGGTTAGCGCGTTACGACGGGCGAAACTTCCGTATCTGGCGCATCGAAGACGGTTTGCGCGACAACCAGATCTGGGCGGTTCACGTCGACAAGCGCAACCGGGTCTGGATCGGGACCGGCATGGCAGGCCTTGCGATGCTGGACCCCGCACGCCATCAATTCACTTTCTATGATGGTGCGCGCTATCCGGAACTTCGCGGCGCTGCGATCTGGAACATCAAGTCTACCGACGACGGCAGCATATGGTTCGGCACTGAAATGAGTGGGCTATACCGGCTGCGGCCGGATGGTTCGCTGGAGCATTTCGCACATCGTGTCGACGATCCGCGCAGCTTGCCCGACAACGCGATCTATCGGCTTGATGTCGATACCCGCGGCACACTTTGGATCGGTACCGCCGATGGTGCTGCGCATTGGACGGGTAATGACTTCGAGCGGCAGGCATTTCCGGATGGCACCGCACAGATCATCACCCGGCTAACTGCCGATGCCGATGGCAGCATCTGGATCGGGACCAGCGACGACAAGCTGTTTCGGCGCGATCCAAGTGGTCATCTCAGTCCGCACCGTTGGCAGGCACCTGCAGAATATCCGGTATTGGGCGTGTTGTTGCGCGACCAGGACGGCAGCTATTGGCTGGACACCCTGGCCGGCCTAGGCCATACGACTGGTGCGGAGGTGCGCAATGTCCCCCTGTACAGTCTGTCTGCGCACGGGCGTATCCGTCCCAACTGGGAATCGGCATATCAGGATCGCGAGGGCGGTGTATGGTTTGCCAGCCCCAACGGCGGGCTCTGGCATCTCCCCTCGAACTGGCATCGTTTCGCGGTAGTTTTCAACTACATGGACGACGGTGGCCAAGGTGGCAACCTGGCGATCCAGGGCACTGCAAAATCGCGCGATGGTCGGATGTGGTTGGTGGGCACCTCGGGCGTGCTCGAACGCGTAGATCCTGCCACCGGCAAAATCGAGCGTGTATTGCCCACCCTGGGGTCTGCCAGCTGGTCCAATAGCGTGCTGGAGGATCGCAAGGGTAACGTCTGGGTCGGGCAGTTTGCCGAGCTGGTGCGCTTTGATCCCGCTACTGGCCAGGTGCAGCACTGGAAGGCTGCAGCAAGCGGCTCGGACGCGGCTGCACAGGACGCGACACTGGACGCTTCCTTGGAAGCGCTGCAGCAGACCGCCGATGGTCACATCTGGGTCCATGCCACGCTTGGGCTACAAGAGCGGGACGAACAAGGTCGCTTGCTGCGCACCATGTTGCGCGGGACCCACGGCCTTGCAGCAGATCTGGTGGTTTACGACCTGCAGGCTGGGCCGGACGGAGCGCTCTGGCTGGCCAGTAATCGTGGTCTGCAGCGCTGGAACGCGTCGGTTGCGCGCTTCGAGCGCATTGCCGGCGCACCCGACGAACCTATCTTCACTTTTCGCTTCAGCGACAACCAGATCGCCTGGTTTGCCGGGCTAGGGAAGCTCCGCCGCTATTTGTGGAAGAACGGCACCCTGCAACATCTAGATACAGTGGGCCCCGAGCAGAACTTCCCTGCGCTTGCGCCACAGGGACTGGTGATCGACCACGACGGTGTTGCCTGGATGTCCAGTATGCGTGGCCTGATTCGCGTTGACCCGGCCACGCGGGGCGTGCGCGTGTTCGGGGTTCATGACGGCCTGCCCAATCCGCAATTCGTTGCGCGTTCTTTGGTGCAATCGTCAAAGGGCATGATCGTCGGCGCGACGCCGGATGGGCTGGTGATCTTCGATCCTGCCGAACTCAAGCCGAATGATCATCGGGTGCCGTTGGTGATCGAACGTGTGGGTCTACGTCGCGGCGAGAGCGGGCTGGATCTGAGTCATGTCACGCCTTTGGTCATGCAGGACGGCGACCGCGACTTGCATATCGTCGCCCGCCTGCTCAGCTTCGCCGACTCCGAATCCAATAGCTACCGCTTCCGCCTGAGCGGCTACGACCCGGACTGGATCGATGTCGGGCCCAGTGGCGAGCGCCTGTTTTCGCGTCTGCCTTCAGGCCGTTACACGCTGGAAGTGCAGGGGCGCACTGCAGACGGGATCTGGTCGGCGAGCCAGACCTTGCGTTTTCAGGTGTTGCCGCCATGGTGGCTGTCGCCGTGGGGCTTGAGCCTGCTGGCCCTGCTGACCGTGTGCGTGATTGCTGCAGCTATCTTGTTGTACCGCCGTCGGTTGCGTCGCTTGAATGCCTGGCAGCTTGCGGTGCACAAACAGGAAGTGGCCGAGCAGGCGTCCCTGGCCAAGACGCGTTTTTTGGCGACCCTGGGCCACGAAGTGCGTACGCCGATGACGGGCGTCTTGGGCATGAGTGAGCTGCTGCTCAAGACTTCGCTGGATCTCAAACAGCGCAGTTACACCGAGTCGATCCGCCGCGCAGGCGCGCATTTGTTGCGGCTGGTCAACGATGCGCTGGATCTTGCGCGCATCGAATCCGGGCGGCTGGAGCTGGATGTGGAGCCGTTTTCGGTGCGTCAGCTGGTGGCCGAAGTGGAGGCGTTGATGGCGCCGCTGGCGCAGGAGCGTGGCCTGCGCTTCAGCCTGGAGATCGGGCTGCTCGGCGATATCACTGCCAGTGGCGATTGCACCCGCATCCGGCAGATCCTGCTCAACCTGCTCAATAACGCGATCAAATTCACCGAGCGCGGCGTGGTCGGGTTGAAGTTGACCACGCTCGGTTCCTATCAAGGCCTGCGCTTTGAAGTGGCCGACACGGGGCCGGGCATCAACGCCGAACAGAAGGCGCGGCTGTTCCAGCGCTTCGAGCAGGGCGATGGTGCCAGAACCACCTCGCGCTACGGCGGCAGTGGTCTGGGCTTGGCGATCTGCCAGGAGCTGGCAATCGCCATGGGCGGGCAGATCGAGGTGATCAGCCGACTCGGTGCGGGGACGCGCTTCGTGGTGGATCTGCCGCTGCGCTGGGTGGCTTCCAACGCCGCGCTCGGTGGCGAGACCGCGCATGCCGAGACGGCTGTCGAGCCGCAGCGCATCCTGCTGGTGGAAGACGACCCGACCATCGCCGAGGTCATCGTCGGCCTGCTGCAAGCGCAAGGGCATTCGGTCGTGCATGCCCCGCATGGCCTGGCGGCGCTGACCGAAGCGGCCGACAACACGTTCGATCTGGCATTGCTGGATCTGGACCTGCCCGGGCTGGATGGTTTTGCGCTGGCGCGGCAGTTGCGCGTCTTCGGCTACGACATGCCGTTGATCGCCGTGACTGCACGCGCCGACGAGGTCGCCGAACCAAGCGCGCAGGAAGCCGGCTTCGACAGCTTCCTACGCAAGCCGCTCACTGGCGACATGCTGGCCGCCACCATTGCCGAAGCGTTACGCAGCAAGCGCTGACAAGCGCTGCGGATGCTCTGTCACCGGAGCAGGCATCCAAGTATCACGCGGCGTGTTCGTCCGCTCTTGGGCCGCTCGAACAGCGATGCGGGTCGCGATGGTCTGGCCAGGCGGAAGGGCGCTGCAGGTGCCCTGCCACCCGGGGCGCGGCAAGCGGTTGCGTCGCAAGCAAGTGTCGGCGGAAAGAATTGTCGGGCCCGCTTTTCGCAAGCCCTGCAACGTGCAACGGACTGACCAATGACGCTGCCGCGGGCGCCTTGCAGCCTGAGCGCGTGCGCACAACGGGCAGAGCGCGCTTGCCCGCACCGCGCGTGGCCCGCACTATGCGCCGACTTGTCGTGAAGTTGATCCGGTGCGCTTTCTATCCTGCTTGCCCCATCGGCTGCTCGCTGTGCTCTGGGTATGCCTGTGTCTGGCAGTGTTTCCGGTGCAGGCGCGGACGCCCGCAACACCGGTGCCCATCCAGCTGACGATCGCCGACGGGCTGCCGTCGGACACGATCAATCAGTTGGCCGAGGACAGACAGGGATATCTGTGGCTTGCCAGCGATGACGGCCTGGCCAGATTCGATGGCCGCAACTACCGGATCTGGCGGATGGAAGATGGCCTGACCAGCAACGTGGTCTGGACCATCTGTGTCGATGCCAACGATCGGGTGTGGATGGGCTTCGAGGACGGCGGCGTCGGCTATCTGGAAGCGAACACGCGCACGTTCAAACGACTGGAAGATCCGCAATTCCCCGAACTGCGCGACGCCACCCTGTGGTCGTTGGCACAAACGCCGGACGGGGATATCTGGATCGGCACCGCCAAGCAGGGCCTCTATCGTTATCGCCCCGACGGGCGCATGCAGCACTTTTCTGCCAAGGCGGGCGATGCCGCTAGCTTGCCGTCCGACAATATCGTTGGTCTGGAAGTCGCGCCCGACGGCGGCCTGTGGATCGGCACCTGGGGCGGGCTTGTGCACTGGGATGGTCGGCGCCTGGAGCGCGTGCCGCTTCCGGGCCCGTCCCAGTCGGTCAACCGAATGTACAAGGAGCCCGACGGCAAGGTGCTCTGGGTTGCCGATTTCGACGGCAACCCCGTCCAGTTCAACACGGTCGGGCGGCCCATGGCCCGCCGCTGGCAAAGCGGTGAGGACACCGCGCAGGTCCGGGGCGTCCTGCTCCGTGACCGGCTCGGGCGCTACTGGCTGGATACCGCCACCGGCCTGGGCATGAGTTCCAGCGACGGTGGCGTCGAACGCGTGCCGGTCTACAGTTTTTCAGCGCACGGTCTGGTCAACCGGAACTGGATCACCGCCTACCAGGACCGCGAAGGAGGTCTGTGGTTCGCCAGCCTGGAGGGCGGGTTGTGGCACCTGCCTCCGCGCTGGGACACCTTCGCGTTGTTTTCGCATCGCGCAGATGTTCCGCAATCGCTCGCCAATCCCTCGGTCGTTGCCACAGCGCCTTCGGTCACCGGCGGCATCTGGCTGGTCGGCACGCGTGGAACGCTTGAGCATTTCGATCCCGTCACCGGCCGCGTGGAGCCACGCCTGGCCCCGGTCGATCCGGAACGCATTCCCGATACGGTCATCGAAAGCAGGCAGGGAATGGTCTGGATCGGCGTGCAGGAACGGCTGGTTCGGTACAACCCGAAGACGGGCGAGGCCAGGCGTTGGCCACTGCTCGGGCACCAGGATTCCGCAGCCGATCTCGAAGATGTCGGCAGGCCTGGCAGGATGGCCGAAGATGCACAGGGGCGCATCTGGGTGGCGCTGCTGACGCACGGGGTGCAGCTGTGGAGCAGCGAGGGCCAGCTGCTCAGGACGCTCGACTACGGAAGCCACGGGCTGAAGGCGCTGACGGTCCTGGACATGCGGATCGGGCCGGATGGGCAGATCTGGCTGAGCAACAATGCCGGGCTGTGGCGATGGGATCCGCTTGCCGACCAGTTCGTTCCGGTACGCGGCGCGCCGTCCCTGCCAACCTATGTGTTTCGCCAGGGAGATGGCGGCATCGTCTGGATCGGATTGGCCGGACAATTGCGGCGCTATCTCTGGGACGGCAAGCAGCTTACGCATCTGGATACGCTGGGAAAGGACCAGGAATTTCCGATGGTCTCGCCGACCGGCCTGGTGATCGATGCCGGTGGCGTGGCCTGGGTCTCCAGTCATCGTGGGCTGATCCGGGTCGACCCCGGCAGCAAGCTGGTGCGCGTGTACGACGTGCACGACGGACTTCCCAGTTCGCCCATGCAGGTGGCCACGCTGGTGCAGGCAAGCACGGGGCAGATCCTGGGCGGCACATCCGATGGCATCGTGGTGTTCGATCCGGCCACGATGCGTCCGAATCTGCGCCGACCGCAGCTGTTGATCGAACGTGTCAGCCTGCGACGCGGCGAGCGCGAACTGGATGTCACCGGCAAGGCGCCGCTGCAGGTGCAGGACGGCGATCGCGACCTGCATATCGTGGCGCGGATGCCCACGTTCACCAATCCCGAATCCACCAGTTACCGCTTCCGCCTCAGTGGCTACGATCCGGACTGGGTCGACGTGGGCTCCACCGGCGAACGCCTGTTTTCGCGCCTGCCTTCCGGGCATTACACGCTGGAAGTGCAGGGGCGCACGGCAGATGGCATCTGGTCGGCCAGCCAGATCGTCCGTTTCCAGGTATTGCCGCCGTGGTGGCTGTCACCGTGGGGTCTGGGCCTGTTGGCGGTGCTGAGCGTGTGCGTGATCGCCGCGGCCATCTTGTTGTATCGCCGTCGGCTGCGGCGCCTGAATGCCTGGCAGCTGGCCGTGCACAAACAGGAGCTGGCCGAACAGGCGTCCTTGGCCAAGACCCGGTTTCTGGCGACGCTGGGCCATGAAGTGCGCACGCCGATGACGGGTGTGTTGGGCATGAGCGAATTGCTGCTCAAGACCACGCAGGACGCCACGCAGCGCAGCTACACCGAGTCGATCCGTCGTGCGGGTGCGCATCTGTTGCGGCTGGTCAACGATGCGCTGGATCTGGCGCGCATCGAATCGGGCCGGCTTGAACTGGATTTCCAGCCATTTTCGGTGCGTCAGCTCGTGGCCGAAGTCGAAGCGCTGATGGCGCCATTGGCGCAAGAGCGCGGGTTGCGCTTCAGCCTGGAGATCGGGCTGCTGGGCGACATCACCGCCAGCGGTGATTCCACCCGTATCCGGCAGATCCTGCTCAACCTGCTCAATAACGCGATCAAATTCACCGAGCGCGGCGTGGTCGCGCTGAAGCTGACCACGCTCGGTTCCTATCAAGGCCTGCGCTTCGAGGTTGCCGACACGGGCCCGGGCATCAATGCCGAACAGAAGGCGCGATTGTTCCAGCGCTTCGAGCAGGGCGACGGTGCCAAGACCACCTCACGTTATGGCGGCAGTGGCCTGGGCCTGGCCATCTGTCAGGAGCTGGCGATGGCGATGGGTGGGCATATCGAGGTGATCAGCCGGCTCGGCGCCGGGACGCGCTTTGTGGTGGATCTGCCGCTGCGCTGGGTGGCGTCGGATGCAACGCTGGACGGCGAGGTGGCACATGCCGCCAGCCCCATCGAGCCGCAGCGCATCCTGCTGGTGGAAGACGACCCGACCATCGCCGAGGTCATCATCGGCCTGCTGCGCGCGCAGGGGCACTCGGTGGTGCATGCGCCGCATGGGCTGGCGGCGTTGACCGAAGCGGCCGACAACACGTTCGATCTGGCATTGCTGGATCTGGACCTGCCCGGGCTGGATGGTTTTGCGTTGGCGCGGCAGTTGCGCGTCTTCGGCTACGAGATGCCGTTGATCGCGGTGACCGCACGCTCCGATGAAGCCGCCGAACCGAACGCGCAGGAAGCGGGTTTCGACCGTTTCCTGCGCAAGCCGCTCACCGGCGAGATGTTGGCCAATACCATCGCCGAAGCGTTGCGGCATGCCCGCGCGCGCGATGGGGCGTAGCCGCGGCGGAAGTGACAGTGCGCCAGTGCGGCACCTACTCGGCAACCGCTTCCACTTCCTTGGGGTGGGGGCGCGTCTCGGCCAGCTGCCAGAAGATCAACGTCGACGACAAGGTGATGCCGCCCACACACAGGAAGGTGGCATGCAAGGCGGCGGTAGCGCCATGCGTATCGCCCAGATGGGTATTGAATGCCGCCAACAGGCTGCCCGCTGCCGCAGCGCCGAAACCGGTGGCCAGCATCATCACCATCGACAGCAGACTGTTGCCGGGGCTGGCCTGGTCGCGGTCCAGATCGCGCAGGGTCACGGTGTTCATGACCGTAAATTGCAGTGAGTTCACCGCGCCGAAGCAGGCCAGTTGCACCAGGCGCAGCCACAGCGGCTGGCCGATATCGATGAGCGCAAAGCTGGCCATGGCCACGCCGACCAACACGGTGTTGAGCATCAGTACGCGCCGGTAGCCGAAGCGCCCCACCAGCTTGACCGCCGCGCGTTTGGCGGCCATGCCGGCCAGTGCCACCGGCACCATCATCAGCCCGGCATTCATCGGGCTCATGCCCAGGCCCACCTGCAACAGCAACGGGATCAAGAATGGCATCGAGCCGCTGCCCACGCGCGCGAACAAGTTGCCCAAAATGCCGATGCGGTAGCTCGCCACCTTGAACAGCGCCAGCGGAAACAGCGCGTTGGCGGTGTTGCCCGCATGCAGCCAGTAGCCGGCCAGTGCAGCCAGTCCGCCGATGGCCAGCAACATCACGAACGCATGGCGCAGGCCGAGTTCCGAGATGCCATCCAGCGCCAGCGACAAGGCCACCATGCCGAACGCCAGCATCAGGTAGCCGACCAAATCGAAGCGCCTGCGTGCATCGCCATAATGGTCGGGCATGATCTTCAGCGCGGCAATAAACCCGAGCACCCCGATCGGCAGGTTGATCAGGAACACCCAGTGCCACGAGGCGACTTCGACCAGCCAGCCGCCCAGGGTCGGGCCGATCAGCGGGCCGATCAGGGCGGGAATGGCGATAAAGCTCATCGCGCGCAGGAAGTCTGCGCGTGCCACCGTCTTGAGCACCGCCAGCCGCCCGACCGGCAGCAGCATCGCGCCGCCGATGCCTTGCACCACGCGTGCGGCCACCAATTGCGGCAGGTGCTGGGCTGCCGCGCACAGCAGCGAGCCCAAGGTGAACACGATGATCGCGGCGAGGAAGGTGCGCCGCGTACCGAAGCGGTCCGCGATCCAGCCCGAGGCAGGGATGAACATCGCCACTGCCAGCGCATAACTGAAGACCACTGACTGCATCTGCAGCGGGCTTTCGCGCAGGCTGCGCGCCATCGACGGCAACGCCGTGTTGACGATGGTCGCATCCAGCATCTGCATGAAGATGGCCAGCGACACCAGCCACAGCAGCGGCTTGATGGTGGCGTAGGCGCGCAAGGTGGGGACGGGCTGAGACATGGGGGCTTGGCCGGGGGAACGCTGCATTATCGTCTCCCTGCTGTGCACGGCACGGAACGCTGTGTGCGACGCCCGGGAATGCCTGCGTTGGCAGCCTGCGCCGCGTGCACGCGTAAGGCCGACGCTGCACGCTCAGGCAGATCGCGTCATCGCATTGGCGGCTTGGGTGCAGGAGTGAATCGCGCGACGCGTTTGATGACACAACGCGTCCGGCACCGATATATCTGGCGGCGGAGTGAATGCGCAGAGCCAGTGGGTCGGTTCAGTTGCGAAATAGGTGACTCGGCAGTGCCTACATGCACGCGGGAACTGGCACTGGCACGGGCCGGGTCCGTGCGACCCGGCCCGCTCGCCGCGGCGGCTTAGCGCTTGCTC
Organism: Xanthomonas euvesicatoria pv. euvesicatoria; assembly: GCF_020880415.1. Classification (GTDB taxonomy): domain Bacteria; phylum Pseudomonadota; class Gammaproteobacteria; order Xanthomonadales; family Xanthomonadaceae; genus Xanthomonas; species Xanthomonas euvesicatoria. The sequence continues at coordinate 46,530 of NZ_JAJIUJ010000115.1, forward strand.
AGGCTCTGCACCGCTTCCACCAGCACACCCACGTGCTCGGGATTCATATCCGGCGACATGCCATGGCCGAGGTTGAAGACGTGCCCTTCGCGCGAGCCGCCATTGCCTTGGGCGTAGCTGTCCAGGGTCTTGGCGACTTCGCTACGGATCGCGTCGGGCGAGCCGTACAGCGTGGCCGGGTCGAGATTGCCCTGCAGGGCAACGCGGCCGCCCGCCCGTTGAGCGGCGTCAGCCAGCGAGATGGTCCAGTCCACGCCCACGGCTTCGGCGCCGCTGGCGGCCAGATCCGCCACGTAGGCGCCGTTGCCCTTGCCGAACAGCACCAGCGGGGTGCGCTCGGCCCCGGTGCCGCGCTCCAGTTCACGCGCGATGCGGGTCAGGTAGGGCAGCGAGAATTCGCGGTACATCGCCGGCGAAAGCACGCCGCCCCAGGTGTCGAACACCTGCAGCGCCTGCGCGCCTGCCGCGCGCTGGGCGGCCAGGTAGGCGATCACCGCGTCGGTGACGGTGCCGAGCAGGTGATGCAGAAGCTCCGGCGCGTTGAAGGCCATGGCCTTGATGCGTGCGTATTCCTTGCTGCCACCGCCTTCGATCATGTAGCAGGCCAGCGTCCACGGGCTGCCGGAGAAACCGATCAAGGGCACCGAACCATCCAGTTCGCGGCGGATCACCCGCACCGCATCCATCACGTAGCGCAGCTCGGTTTCCATGTCCGGCACGCCCAGGCGGTGGATTGCGGCGGCATCGCGCACCGGGTGGCGGAACTTGGGGCCTTCGCCTTCGACAAAGTACAGCTCCAGGCCCATCGCATCGGGGATGGTGAGGATGTCGGAGAACAGGATTGCCGCATCCAGCGGGAAGCGCTGCAGCGGCTGCAGGGTCACTTCGCAGGCGATGTCCGGATTCTTGGCCATGCCCAGGAAACTGCCGGCACGCGCGCGGGTGGCGCGGTACTCCGGCAAATAGCGGCCGGCCTGGCGCATCAACCACACAGGGGTGCGGTCCACGGGCTGACGGTTGAGCGCGCGCAGCAGACGATCGTTCTTGAGCATGGGAAAGTATGTCCTCAGCGCGGCGCGTCGTCGGCGCCGCCGGTGATGAGTTGGAAACCGCGTTTGAGTTGGGTGTCGCGCGCCTTGTCGAAGGCGCGGTCCGCTTCATCCTGTTGCAGGTACTGGTCGCGTCGCAGTTGCGTGCGTCCGCCGATCTCGCCGGTTTCGCGCAGCAATTCCCAGCCACCGAACAGATCCGGTTGCAGGGTCAGCTGGACGTAGCGGAGCGGCGCGTTACCGCCGGGATCGTGTTGTAGAAGGATGCGCATGCGGCCGATTGTAGCCGGGCGCTGCTGAAGGCTGAGAGCAGTGGCGCGTCCGGGTGTGCTGGTTGCGCCGGGAGCGTCGTTGGGCGTCCACGCTTGCCGGTGCGCTCCTGCGCGAGGTTCCGACCGCCGTGCAGACGGCGGCAGGCAGTGCGTAGGAGCGCACCTGGGCGCGATAGGGATTGTCGGGAAGGCCCCATCGCGCCGGGGACGCTCCTACCAAGAGTGAGTCGTGGCGATCGACGGCAGCTGGGTGCGGGCGTCCAGCGTTCCGTGCCTTCGGCCGGCTGGCCTTATCCCGCCAGTATCTCCAGCACCGCTGCCTCTTCCACATCCGGCACGATCTCGGCCTTGCCGATGCCGCGCCACAACACCAGGCGCAGGCGGCCGGCGATGTTTTTCTTGTCCAGGCGCATGCGTGCGAGCAGGGCCTGAGGGGTCAGGCCGGGCGGGATCTCGGTGGGCAGATCGAAGTCGTGCAGCAGCGTGCGCAAGGCCTCGGTGTCCTGGGCATCGCTCATGCCCAGCGCGGCCGACAGGCGCGCCGCCAGCACCATGCCCACTGCGACGGCCTCGCCATGGTTGAGGTTGTCGTTGCCGGGCGCGCCGTAGCCTTGCTCGGTTTCGATGGCGTGACCGAAGGTGTGGCCCAGGTTGAGCAGGGCGCGCTCGCCTTTTTCCAGCGGGTCGCGCGCCACGATCTCGGCCTTGTGCTCGCAGCTGCGGGCGATGGCCTGCGCCAGCGCCGCTGCATCGCCATCGAGCAGGGCGCGGCGCTCGGCGTGCAGCCACTGGAAGAACAGCGGGTCGCGGATGGCGCCGTACTTGATCACCTCGGCCAGGCCGGCGCGCAGTTCGCGCGGCGGTAGCGTGCGCAAGGTGTCGGTGTCGGCGATCACCGCACGCGGCGGATGGAAGGCGCCGACCAGGTTCTTGCCCTGCGGGATGTCCACTGCGGTCTTGCCGCCGACCGATGAATCCACCATCGCCAGCAGGCTGGTGGGCAGCTGCACGCAGTCCACGCCGCGCATCCAGCACGCTGCCGCAAAGCCGGCCAGGTCGCCGACCACGCCGCCGCCCAGCGCGAACACGCAGGCGTCGCGGGTGGCGCCGAGTTCGGCCAGCGCGGTGATTGCAGAGCCAAAGGTCTCCAAGGTTTTGGAGGCTTCGCCGGCGGCAATGACCAACTCGCCGACCTGCAGGTCCGGCCGCGCGTTCAACAAGGCGGTGCGTACGCCGGCCGCGTAATGCGGAGCCACCTGCGAGTCGCTGAGCAGCAGCGCGTGGCGGCCACGCACATGGCCGGCCAGGCGCGCGCCGTCGGCCAGCAGACCCGGGGCGATGGTGATGGTGTAAGGCTGCACACCGTCGAGATCGACGCTGCGCGAGGAACGGGGAAGTGTCATGCGGGGGTACTCGACATGCGCCATTGCGCGGCCAGGCGCAGCACCAGCTGCGCGGTGGCCTCGGCGGGGGAAAGATGATCGGTTTCCAGGCTGAGATCGGCGACCTGGCGGTAGAGCGGCGTGCGGTGCGCGGCCATCGCATGCAGCACCTGCTCGCGGTCGGCGCGTTGCAGCAGCGGGCGATTGCGATCGCGCGCCAGTCGCGTCAGTTGGGCCGGCACGCTGACATGCAGGTACACCACGAAGCCACGCGCGCAGATGCGCTCGCGGTTGCGCGGATCCAGCACGGCGCCGCCGCCGGTGGAAATCAGTTTGTTGTCCTGTTCCAGCAGCGCCTGCAGGATCTGGGCCTCGTACTGCCGAAACCTGGCTTCGCCATGCTGCTCGAAGATGGCCGGGATGCTGCTGCCCACCTGGTCGACGATGGCCTGGTCCACATCGACGAATTCCAGCCCGAAGCGCTCGGCCAGGCGACGGCCGATGCAGCTTTTTCCGGCGCCCATCGGGCCGACCATCACGAGATTGGGTGCGGGGTTCATGCGCAGGGATCGTAGCATTCACGCCATCGGGCCGGGCCGATGGCACGGCGCAATTGCCGTCTCCAACCACGCCAACCCGCGTCGTTTCGGCGATTGGATCGCGGTGCATAGGCGAAGCGCGGGCGATGCGCCCACAATAGGCGTCCATCTGGCTGCCACGCACCGTCATGACCGATCTGTACGCAGAAGCTCTTGCCACCTTCGCCGCGCTGTATGCCGAGGCGCAGAACAGCGCCGAACCCGAAGCCAGCGCGATGACCGTGGCCACCGCCAACGTGGATGGCCGGCCGAGCGCGCGCACCGTGTTGCTCAAGGCCTTCGACGCGCGCGGGTTCGTGTTCTACACCCATCTGGACAGCGCAAAGGGCCGCGACCTGCAGACCCACCCGCAGGCGGCGCTGCTGTTCCTATGGCGCAGCCTGCGCGAAGCCGGCATCCAGGTGCGCATCGAAGGCGGCGTGCAGCTGGTGAGCGCGGACGAATCCGATGCGTACTTCGCCTCGCGCCCGCGCATGAGCCAGATCGGCGCGTGGGCCTCGCGGCAGTCGCAGACGCTGGGTTCGCGCGAAGAGTTCGATGCGGCCATTGCCAAGGTCGAAGCGACGTTCGAAGGGCGCGAGGTGCCGCGCCCGGATGGTTGGGGCGGGTTCCGGGTGGTGCCGCAGGCGTTCGAGTTTTGGTACGGCGCCAAGTTCCGCCTGCACGAGCGCTGGCGCTACGAGGCCGACGCGGCCAGCCATTGGAGCAAGCGGATGCTGTATCCGTGAGGCAGCCGCCCGGCAGGGGGCGACAAGCCAGCTGAACGGGCGGTTTGCTCGCCTGCCGCGCGCCTGACCAGCTGACTTCCGGCCCTTTCTGCCGGTCACGGGCAGTCTGTAGTATGTCCGGTCGCTGCAGGACATTCGCTGCATCACCACCACGGCATGACCAAAGGACAGGACATCGTATGACGCAGTACACCACCGTCGAATTGCACGGCCTGCTGGCCGAGCGCTACCGTGGCCAGCCAATCCAGGTCGAACTGATCGACGGCCTGGAGCCGGCCATCAATCTCACCCTGGCCGACCACGGCGACATGCAGATCCAGGTTGCCGCTTCCGGCTCGCAGGTTTTTGTGTCCACGCTGCTGGCCCATGCCGAGCACGTCAACGACCGCGCCGCCTTCAACGACGCCTGCCTGCGCCTGAATCCGCTCAACCCCTTGTCCAACCTGGGCCTGGTCCAGGTCGACGGCAAGGACCGTTACGTGGTGTTTGGCGAACTGTCGGCCTCCTCAACGCTCGACCAGATCGACGAAGAAATCCAGACCCTGGCGGCCAATACGTTGGATGCCGCCGAATCTCTCAAGCCGTTCTTTTCCTAAAGGCGTGTTGTCATGAGTATCTTTTCCAAGCTGATCACGCTGCTGCGTGGTACCGCACACGAAACCGGCCAGAAGGCCGTCGACGCCAATGCGCTGCGCATCCTGGATCAGGAAATGCGCGATGCCGGCGCCCAGCTCACGCGCTCGCGCGAAGAGCTCACCAAGCTGATGGCGCAGAGCAAGCTGGCCCAGCAGAAGATCGACGCACGCGCCGGCAAGATGGCCGAATACACGCGCTACATCGAAGGCGCGCTGGCCAAGAACGATGAAGCGCTGGCACACGATGTGGCGGTCAAGCTGGCCGCCCTGGAAAGCGAGGATGCCGGCGACAAGGCCTCCAAGACCGCGCTGGACCAGTCGGTGGTGACGCTCAAGGCCACCATCCAGAAGACCGAGAACCAGCTGCGCGGCATGCGCCAGCAGATCGATACGGTCAAGGCCACCGACGCGGTGCAGAAGGCGCAGGCCGCCATTGCCGCGCGCCACTCCGGCGCCAGCAGCAAGATGGGCTCGGCGCTGGAATCGCTGGAGCGCATCAAGGCGCGCCAGGCCGAAACCTCGGCGCGCATCGAATCGGCCGAAGAACTCGAAGCGTCCACCGGCGATGGCGATCTCAATCGGCGCCTGGCGGCGGCCGGCCTGATGGAAGGCGAATCCAACGCCGCTGCGGTGCTGGCACGCTTCAAGAAGCCGGCCGCGCAGCTGGGTCACGAGAACGCCGGCGGCACCGCGCCGCTGATTGGCCAGGTGCGCGACGTGCAGCAGGTTCCGCGCAGCGACAGCTGATCCATCGCACGGCACAGGATGCGCCATGATCATCGTTGGACGGCTGTTGCGGGTCCTGCGGCGCCACGTGCGCCGCGTCAGCTGGGGCATGGTGGCGCTGGCACTGCTGGCGCACATGGGGCTGAGCTGGTTGCTGCTGCTGTGGGCCGGCGAGCACAAGCTCGTCGGCCTGGACGCATTTCCGTACTACTACATGACCACTGCCACCACCATCGGCTACGGCGACCTGTCGCCGGGTTCGGTGGCCGGGCGCTATATCGCCGCGTTCGTGTTGATGCCGGGCGCGGTGGCGTTGTTCGCCACGGTGCTGGCCAAGACCAGCGGCGTGCTCATCACTTTCTGGAGGCGCCACCACATGGGCAAGATGGCCTATGCAGACCTGCGCGGGCACACCATTCTGATCGGCTGGCAGGGCGCGGCCTCCACGCGCCTGCTGGAATTGCTGCTGTCCGACACCGCCACCGATGACGAAGGCGTGGTGCTGATCGCCGAGGGCGTGGCGGAAAACCCGATGCCCGACCACATGCGCTTCATCGCCGCCGAGTCGTACACGCACACCGAGGTGTACCTGCGTGCCGGCATTGCCGGCGCGGCGCGGGTGATCGTCAACCCGCCCTCCGACGACCAGACCCTGGCGGCGGTGTTCGCGTTGATGGCGCATGCGCCGGCCGCGCATGTCGTGGCGCACTTCGATTCGGCCAGCGCGGCGCGATTGGTCAACTGCCATTACCCGGCCATCGAGTGCACGCGGCCGATGACCGCCGAGATCCTGGCACGTGCGGCGCAGGATCCGGGCAGTGCGGCGCTCACCGCCGAGCTGCTGTCGGTGGACGATGGTCCCACCCAGTTCAGTCTTGTTGTGCCTGCGAATGTGCAACCGCTGGATTACAGCCGGCTTGCGGCCGATTTCGGCCAGCGTGGCGCGTTGCTGCTGGGCCTGCGCGCGCCCGACGGCGCGTTGCGCTTGAACCCGCCAGCACGCACCGCTGTCGCCGCCGGTGCCATGCTGTATTACCTGGCCGAGCAGCGCGTGCCGGCGCACGCCATCGCGTGGCCGGCCATGCGCAGCGAGGCGTCCCCCATTTCTACATCGCCACAAGGTGTCTGACGATGAGTTTTTTCAACAAGTTGTTCGGTCAACCGCAACCGCCGCCGCTGCCCACTTCCGGAAGTGGCGCGATCGGTCACGCGCTGCCCCTGGGGCTGCGTGTCGGTGGTCAGGTGGAGATCGACACCACCCTGTACCGCATGGCGCCGGAGGCCATGACCGCCGAGTTGCCGGGCGGGCACCAGGGCATTCCCTGCTACGGTCACGTCAATCTGGGCGATGGCTATGCGCTGCATCGCTTCTACCTGGACGACGATGCGTTCCTGCAGGTCACCACCGTGGGGGGCGATCTGGAAGCGATGAAGGCCTTCGTGTATTGCGAAACGGTGAACCCGCCCAGCAAGCAGGCGTTTCAGGAGTTCGTCATGCAGCATCCGCACCTGGGCGCGGCGCAGATCGAGTACGCCGGCAAACAGTGGCAGCGCGCAACGCAATCCACCGATGACGCGTCACGGATTCCGCCGATCGCCTACGACGAAGTGCTGTACCGCTACCAGCCGCCGCGCCGCGATGGCGATCTGACCCATTACGCCATGCTCTACAGCCGCGATGTGCCGGAGCTGCAGCGCGAAGAATTCCTGCTGGTGACCGGCGAAGATTCCGGCCCCAACGAATTCTGCGTCACCTATGCGGTCGGTATCGATGTCACCGTTGCCGATCTGGATATCACCTGAGCGCGCCCGCGCGTCTTCCACCCACCTTGGTCCTGTCATGAATCCGATCAATCTGCAGAGTTTTCTCGCGTTTCTTTCCTATTTCGGTACCGGCCTGGGTGTGCTGATCGTCTCGGTGGTGCTGGTGACCCTGGTCACCCCGCATAAGGATTTCACCTTGCTGCGGCAGGGCAATGTGGCAGCGGCCACCGCGCTGGCCGGCAACCTGATCGGCGTGGCGCTGCCGCTGCATTCGGCCATCACCCATTCGGTGAGCCTGATCGACGCCCTGATCTGGGGCCTGGTGGCCTGCGGCATCCAGGTGGTGGCCTACCTGCTGGCCAATCTGGTGGCTGGGCGCATCTCGCGGCAGATCACCGACAACATCACCGCCGCCGGTATCTTTTCGGCCGGCGTGTCGATCGCGGTGGGGCTGATCAATGCCGCCGCGATCACGCCGTAACGGAGCGCGGGCATGAAGCGATCACGCAATCTCAAACTCACCCTGATGGCTGCGCTGCCGGCCGCCTTCGTCACCGGCTGCGGCTCGGAGCCGGAGACCGGTGTGGTGCTGCAATCGGCGTCGGACTGTTACCAGATCAAGCAGGAACAGTCCGATATCCAGCAATGCCTCAAGGCCTACGACGAGGCGGTGGCCAAGCATCAGCAGGCCGCGCCGCGCTTCACCACGCGCTACGAGTGCGATGAACAGTTCGGCAGCTGCACGGCGATCACCAATCCGCAGGGGCAGCAGAGCTGGATCCCGCCGATGGGCGGTTTTTTGCTGGGTTATGCGCTGGGCAACATGAGCGGCGGCGGTTACCGCTATGGCGGCTCGATTCCGCTGTACCGCGATTACCGCAGCGGCGGTTACTACAAGCCCAATGGCGATCTGGCCAGCAACCGCATTGGCACGGTGCGTGGGCGCAGCGGCGCCATCGACATGCCCACGCGCGCCATCACCGTGTCGCGTTCGGGCTTCGGTTCCAGCGCGGCGGCGCGCAGTTCGTTCGGCAGCGGCGGGCGCAGCTCGGGCTTCGGCGGCTGACATGCAACGCATCCTGATCCCCGAACGCGCGGACTGGCGCACGCAGGCCGAATCGCTGGGCTTCCACTTCCACACCATCGACGGCGAACCGTATTGGGACGAAAGCGCCTACTACGCGTTTTCGCTGCGTCAGATCGAAGACGACATCGAAGCGCCCACGCAAGAGTTGCACGACATGGCGATGCAGCTGGTGGACGAGGTGGTGGGCTCGGAAGCGCTGATGACCCAGCTGGCCATTCCGCCGTTCTACTGGGACTGGATCGCCAACTCCTGGAAAGGGCGCGACCCGCATCTGTATGGCCGCATGGACCTGGCGTATTCGGGCGATGGCCCGGCCAAGCTGTACGAACTCAATTACGACACGCCAACATCGCTTTACGAATCGGCCTACTTCCAGTGGTTGTGGCTGGAACAGCAGATCGCCAGCGGTGCGCTGCCCAAGGGAACCGATCAGTACAACCTGATCCAGGACCTGCTGTGCGAAACCCTAGGCGCGCTGGCCGTGGATGGCGCGATCGGTGCGCAGATGCATTTTGCGGCGGTGCGCGATTCGCTGGAGGATCGCGCCACCGTGCGTTACCTGCGCGACTGTGCGCATCAGGTGGGCATCAGCACCGAGGAAGTGGCCATCGAAGACATCGGCCTGAGTGCCGAGGGCTGGTTCACCGACGAACAGGACCGGGTGATCCACACGCTGTTCAAGCTGTATCCGCTGGAATTCATGATGGAAGAACGCTTCGGGCCGGCATTGATCGCCGACCGGGTGCGCCTGATCGAGCCGGCATGGAAATCGGTGTTGAGCAACAAGGGCATCCTGCCGCTGCTGTGGGACCGCCATCAGGGTCATCCGAATCTGCTGCCTGCCCGCTTTGCGCAGGCCGGTGAGGCACCAACCGCAGGCTGGGTGCGCAAGCCGCTGCTGTCGCGCGAGGGCGCCAACATCGCGCTGGTGACGGCGCAAGGCGAGGCCGCGCACACCGATGGCCCGTACGTGGACGGCCCGGCGATTCTGCAGGCGCATCACCCGCTGCCGGTGTTCGACGGGCGCCATGCGTTGGTGGGCAGCTGGGTTGTGGCGGATCGTCCTGCCGGACTGGGCATGCGCGACGACGCTGGCCCGATCACCCGCGACACCTCGCGCTTCGTGCCGCACGTCATCACCGATTGATGTGTATCGGCGGGTGCATCGCCAGTGCGAAGTAGCGGTGCCGCTAATTGGAGCAGGCCGTCCTTTGCGGCACACCTGCAGACGGGTGTGGGGAGCCATGCCCAGGGGGGCGGCGGCGACAACGCCACCGCGCCGGCTCCGCCGGTCGCGCATGACAGATGCGCCAGCGCCGCGCAAGGCCTCAGGCGCATGCAAGGCGACGCATCTTTTCCACATCCCCTGTGGATGGAAGTTGCACAAGGCTGTGGACAAGTGCGCGCAGGCCCCGGCCTGCAACGCTGTCAAGATGGGTGGCGAAAAAATGACCAGCGGTTCGAGGGGGACTTTTTTCGTGTGTGGGTCCATGCGATCCCGGCAGGATCGGCAAAGTGGTCGGCGCTGGTAACGCTGTGGTCTCGGGCCGGCATCGAGCGACCCTCTCGATGTGGTGAACCTGGAGATCACGTCGGTCTTTGCGACCCGCCAAGCCTTGGGGCTCATTCGCGTGCTGCCATCGACCGGCCACGTTGCCTCGGCAATGTGGTATGGCGTCACGTCGATGCCGCGTAGTCGCCGCGGACGCCATCACACCCGCCGCGCCACAAGAAAACTCGCCACCGCCAGCAACCACGCCAACGCGAACACGCTCAGGTAGGCGGCGCGCGTGGCCGACGTCAGCAGCGCGGCGAACACTGCGCCCGCCAGCGCCAGCATGGCCGCCACCGCGATGGCTTCGCTCAGTTGCAAGGCAGAGCTGTTGGCGCCTTGCTGGGCCGGTGGCGACAGCGATAGCATCACCGCCGACAGGCTGGGATACAGCAGGCCCATGCCCAGGCCGGTCAGCGCCCAGCCGGCAATTGCCAACGGCACAGGAATCGGCGGCCACACCGCACCCGCGCTGATCGCAATGCCCAGCGTCATCAACAGCGCGCCGCTCTTGAGCAGGCGAGGGCGCGACCAACCGGCGCGGCTGTGGCCCTGGTACCACGAACCGCCAAACCAGCCCAACGCACCCACGCTCAGTGCCACGCCGGCCAGCAGCGGCGAAAGTCCGCGTTCGCGCGACAGCAGCAGCGGCAAAAAGGCTTCAAAGCCGAAGAAGGCGGCCGCCGCAATGCCACGCAGCGCGATCACGCTCGGCAAGCCGCGCGCAAGCCGCAACGTACCAGCCGGCAGCAGGCGCCAGGCGCAATACGCGGTGAGCAACACGGCCGGCAGCATTGCGCCCGGCGCCAGCATGCCGTGCAGTTGCCCGCCCAGATACACGCCAAGCACGCCCATCGCCGCTCCGATAGCCCACCCCATCGAGGCGGTTGGCGCGTCGGACCGGTCGCGTGTCCAGGCCTGTCCGCGCAGCGCCGGCCACAGCAGTAATCCAGCCGGAATCGCCAACAGCGGCACCGACAAAAATACCCAGCGCCAGCCCAGGTGCTGCACGATCAATCCGCTGATGCCCGGCCCGATCAACGAGGGCACCACCCACCCGGCCGAAAACGCGGCAAACACGCGTGGGCGCAAGACCTCCGGGTACAGCCGCCCCACGATGACGTATAGGGCCACCGAATAGGCGCCGGCCCCCAGCCCCTGCAGCAAGCGCCCGGCGATCAATATCGGCATGCTCGGTGCCAGGCCGGCGACCAGCAGGCCGACCACAAAGCACAACAGGCCGGCAGCCAATGCACCGCCAGGACCGGCCCGGTCGCTCCAGCGTCCGGCCGCCGTCATCCCGATCACGCTGGTGGCCAGCGCGCCGCCGAACGCCAATGCATACAGCGGCAGCCCGTTCAACTCGCGCGCCACCGTCGGCATGGCGGCGGCAACCGCCAGCGACTCGAACGCGTTGAGCGACACCAGTGCCACCATGCCCAGCGTCGCCGCGCGGTAAGGCGCGGCCAGGATGGAGGTGGGCTGCGTTTGGATGGACAGCACTGCGGCAGTGATCGGTCTTTCGGTAGGCATCGAAGATCCAGGAAGGAAACGTGTATCGAGCCTTCAACGCTACTTGCACCGGTGAAGGCCGCGCAGCATCCTGCCTCAACCTAAGTTGAGGTCAAGGCAATGCAACGTGAGTTGTCCGTGGGCGAGGTCGCCAAGCGCAGTGGTGTTGCGGTGTCGGCGCTGCACTTCTACGAGCGCAAAGGCTTGATCAGCAGCCTGCGCACCGCCGGCAACCAGCGTCGTTATGCGCGCGATGTGCTGCGGCGTATCGCGGTGATCCGCGTGGCCCAGCGGCTCGGTGTGCCGTTGCAGCAGGTGCACGATGCCTTCTCGGTACTGCCGGACCAACGCACACCGACGCGTGCGGAGTGGGCGCGCATGTCGGCGCGTTGGCGGAGCCAGCTGGACGCGCGCATCAATGAACTGCAGGCCTTGCGCGACCAGCTCACCGACTGCATCGGCTGCGGCTGCCTGTTGCTGCGCCGCTGCCGCCTGAGCAATCCGGACGATGCCATGGGCCACAGTGGTGAGGGGGCGTTGCGATTGGGTGGCCTGATGGCGGAGTAAGTCGGCCTGGCCAGCCGGCCCGTCGCACCGGGCCGAGCGGGGAGGGCCGGCGTCGCGCGGGCGCTCTGCGCGTGAGGTGCGTGACTGGGCCTCCGCCAGAGCAGCCATCGGCGGCCACCTCCCAAACCTCAGGCAGCCGCAACCGGGACCAATGGCATTCCCGCGCGCGGCAAACTGCGCCGTAGGATGGGAATTCCCTCCGCCGCAGGATTTCGCATGTCCCCCACCGTGCGCCGATCACTCACCGTTGCATTGTCGCTGGCCTGCGTCGCTGCGCCGGCGCTTGCGGCTGCCGCGCCAGCCAACGCCGCTCCCGCTGCCACGCCTGCGCCGGCAAGCGAGTTCGATCCGCTGGCCCTGTTCGCGCCCCTGCAATTGCCCGACGCTCCGAATAGCTACCGCAACGGCAGCGGCGTACCTGGCCCGGCGTTCTGGCAGAACCGCGCCGATTACGATCTCAACGCAAGCATCGACCCGGCAACGCATTCCCTCAGCGGCGAGGCCGCCATCACCTACACCAACCACAGCCCCGACACGCTGGACGTGCTGTGGCTGCAACTGGACCAGAACATCTACCGCGCCGACGCGCGCGCTGCCGCCAGCCGGCCGCTCAAGCGCAAGCAGTTCACCGATGGCATGCAGATCGCCAGCGTCGAGATCGATCAAGGCGGGCGCCGCCAGCCGGCGCGCTTCATCGTCGACGACACCCGCATGCGGGTGGATCTGCCGCAACCGCTGGCCGGGCAGGGCAAGGCGCTCACCGTGCACATCCGTTACCGCTACACGATTCCCGGCACCTGGGGCGGGCGCACGGCGGTCAGTGCCAGCAAGCAAGGCGAGATCTACGAGATTGCGCAGTGGTATCCGCGCATGGCGGTGTACGACGATCTGCGTGGCTGGGACACGCAACCGTATCTGGGATCGGAGTTCTACCTGGAGTACGGCAATTTCGACTATGCCGTGACCGTGCCGGAGGGCTTTCTGGTCGCCGGCTCCGGTGCGCTGACCAATCCGCAGGACGTACTCAGCCGCACCGAACAGCAACGCCTGGAACACGCCCGCAGCAGCGACCGCACCGTGTTGATCCGCACGCCTGCCGAGGTAATCGCAGGTACGGCCAAGCCGGCGGGCAAGGGCACGCAAACCTGGCGCTTCCACATGGATCACACCCGCGACGTCGCATTTGCCGCATCGCCGGCGTTCGTCTGGGATGCGGCGCGCATCAATTTGCCGGGCGGCAAGCACGCGCTTGCGATGTCGGTGTACCCGCTGGAAGGCGTGGGCGCAGACAAGTGGAACCGCTCTACCGAATACGTCAAAGGCGCCATCGAGCATTTTTCGCAGTGGTATCCGTATCCGTGGCCGGCAGCGATCAACCTGGGCGGCTATGGGGCCGGCATGGAATATCCGGGCATCGTCTTCGATGGTTTCGAAGACGGCGGCAAGGACCTGTTCTGGATCACCGCACACGAAATCGGCCACACCTGGTTCCCGATGATCGTCGGCTCCAACGAGCGCCGGCATGCGTTCATGGATGAAGGTTTCAATACCTTCATCGACGTGTATGCATCGGATGCGTTCAACAAGGGTGAATACGCGCCCAAGCGCGATTCGGAATATGCGCCCAAAGGTGGCAACCCGGTCGACGAAATCCTGCCGTTACTGGCCGACACCCACGCGCCGACGTTGATGGACAACGCAGATTCCAACAGCGAGACCTATCGCCATCCGCTGACCTACTTCAAGGGTGCTCTCGGCCTGGTGCTGTTGCGCGAGCAGATCCTGGGACCGGCGCGTTTCGATCCTGCATTTCGCAAATACATCGCCACCTGGGCTTACAAGCATCCCACGCCCTCGGACTTCTTCCGGCTGATGGAAAGCGAAAGCGGTGAGGACCTGTCCTGGTGGTGGCGCGGCTGGTATCTCAACAATTGGCAGCTGGACATGGGCATCGCCGACGCGCATTACGTCGACCACGACCCGGCCAAGGGAGTGCAAGTCACATTGCGCAGCCGGCAGAAGTTGGTGATGCCGGCGACCCTGCGTGCGGACCTGGCCGATGGCAGCCACCTGGACCGACGCATTCCGGTGGAAACATGGCTGCAGACCACTACCCCCACAGTCACCGTGCCGACCACCCAGAGGGTGCTGCACGTCACCTTGGACCCGGACCATGTGCTGCCAGATGCCGACCGCAGCGACGCGCGTGTGGACATCACCGGCTGAGCATTGCGCGAGCGGGGTGCCGACGTGGCCGCAGCGCGGTCGCGTCGGTGGCTGCGTGCGGCAACCGCCGACGAAAACGGAAACAAGCGCCTGCGTTGATCACCGGGCGAGCGCAGCAGTTGCCCGGCATCGATCGGCAGCAGAGGCCGTGGCTCCTGTGCGATGAGGATGGGTTCGCCCGACGACAAATTAGTGCGTTCGTTGTCTGCCCGGACGCGGCGCAATCGATTGCGAAGCGTGCACCGTCTCCTTCGCGCGCAATGCGTGTCGCTGCACTGACACACAGGCGACGTGCAATCGGCAGGCGCATGCAGTGCGTTGCCGCGTCCTGTGCAGCGCCGACTTTTACATGCGCAATCCAGACGCGCGGCACTGGTCGTGAACCCAGGTTTGCGCAATCGCCGTATTCGACTCCATTGCGACACGTTCATTATGCAAATTTCACCGTTCGACCCGACGGTTTTTGCGTAATGCCGTGATAACGCTTACAGCCCCGCCAGTATTGAAAACCGCATGCGGACTCAAGCGACTGCGGTATCGGCTGTAACAGTGCACAGCCATCACTATGCTGCAACGCACGGTGACAAGCCCTTTATGCGCTGACTAGGCTGCGCGGCATGTTAGCGCTATCACTGGCTGACACGTCGTGCAAAGAACCTGCAACAAACGCAACAATGGCGTGGCAACGCCGTTGCTGCGGCGGGTAGACGTACATGCACATCGCAGGTCGACGGTCGAAGGGGCGATCGGCAGCCTGCGTGCTAGGGGACAGATCGAGGGCAACTGAAACAACGTCAAGAGGTGGTTGCGTGGTGCGTGTGGCGCGGTGCAAGGAGGGAGATGCCATCAGGACATGTCCGATCCAGGCGCCGGCTGCGCCCACACGACAAATGCATGGCGTTGGATTGGTGGCTCCAGCAGTTGCAGCAGCGTTGGCCACGGCCTGTCGGGCAGTGGCCGCGATTCCGCCGTATCGCATGCCGCGATACCGGCCGTTGGCGGTTGGACTCCACTCCCGAGGACACATCGATGCGTCGTACGTTGAACAGCTTCAAGTCGAAGGCCATGTTCACCTTCGTTGGTGGCCTGTTGGTCATCAATCCCGCTTTTGCGCAGGATGTCGCTCCGCCGCCTGCACCGGCGCCGCAATCCAGCAGTGATTCCGCCACCACCCTGGATGCCGTCAACGTGACCGGTATCCGCAACAGTCTCAACCAATCGATGGGCATCAAGCGCGATGCCGCCGGCGTGGTGGATGCGATCAGCGCCGAAGACATCGGCAAGTTTCCGGACACCAACCTGGCCGAATCGCTCCAGCGCATCACTGGCATTTCCATCGAGCGCCGTGATGGCGAGGGCGCGCAGGTCACCGCACGCGGCTTCGGCCCGCAGTTCAACACCGTCACCCTCAACGGCCGCCTGATCCCCGGTGCCGATGCGTTCGGTGCGCCCGGCCAGACGCCGATCGGCGGCGTGGATGTCGGCACGCGCGCGTTCAACTTCGCCCAGCTCGCCTCCGAAGCCATTACCGGCATCGAGGTGTTCAAGACCAGCCGCGCAACGGCGCCCAGCGGCGGTATCGGTGCGACGATCAATATCCAGACCGACAAGCCGTTCAATCACGATGGCGTGGTGGCCAACGCCGGTGCCAAGATGGTGTCCGACCGCTCCGAGCCCTTCGGCGATTCGCTCACCCCGGAAGTGTCGGGCATCTTCAGCTATACCAACCCGGACAAGACCTTCGGTATCGGCCTGAGCGCCAGCTACCAGAAGCGCCATGGCGGTTCGGTCCAAGCCACCGAAAACACCTGGAACATCCAGCGTTGGACCGGTACCGACCCGGCACTGCGCCCGGACGCGGTGGTGACCAATGCCCCGGCGATCGGCCAGTTGTATGGCATGCCCAACGATCTGCGCTACGCATTCGCCGATTTCCAGCGCGAACGCATGAACGGCCAGGCGGTGATGCAGTTCGCACCGACCGACAGCCTGACCCTGACCCTGGATTACACCTACTCGGCCAACGAAATTCGCGAAGAGCGCGGCGAGCAGGGCATCTGGCTGCAGCGCGCCAACAGCTTTACCGATCTGACCTTCGATACCGGCCAGGCCGTGGCCACGCCGGTCTATCTGCGCGATGTGCCTAATGGCGCGAAGGACTTCGGCATGGAACAACAGCGCAACGAGCAGAAGTACACGCTCGGCTCGCTGGGCTTCAATGCCGACTGGCAAGTGAGCGACCGCTTCCAGTTGAGCTTCGATGCGCATAACTCCAAGACGCAAAGCTTGCCCAACGACCCGACCACGGGCGGCAGCGCGACCTACTTCAGTTTCGCCGGCACCAACAACTGCACCAATGGGCCGTACTGCGGCGGCCAATGGGGGCAGGAATTGTGGTTCAACAATTCCTTGCCGATCGGCGCACGCACCTGGTATCCCACTGCGGCCGATTCGCTGGCAAACACCAATGGCGTGGTCAATCCCGCATTCACGCCCGCCGAGCTCGGCTCGCAGGTGCTGCGCATTTTCTATCAGAAGCAGGTGACCGAAACCAAGGAAGGACGCCTGGACGGCAAGTTCGACTTCGACGACGGGCGCTTCCAGTTTGGCGTGAGTTCGACCAACACCACCATGCAACGCCGGGTCAGCGAGACCAACTCGCCGCTGGGCGATTGGGGCGTGGCCAATGCAGGCAACGAGCCGGGCATGGTCGCATTGCTGCAACCGGTGAGCATCACCGGCATGTTCAAGGACTTCAATCCCAGCGGCGCGGCGTCCAGTGCGTGGCGTGGCGATGCCGACCAGCTGGCGCTGTGGGGCGGAAGCCAGTACGGCGCAACCACGCGCTACAACCCGCAATACACCGCAGACAACCGGGTGGAAGAAAAGACCCGTGCGGCCTACGTGCAGTTGGAAATTGCCGGTGCCATCGCCGGGATGACCACCAATACGCGGCTGGGTCTGCGCTACGAGCGCACCGACGTGGAGTCCACCTCGCAGGTGGCCACGCCCACCGCGCTGCTGTGGCTGTCCAACAACGACTTCCAGTTGATCCGGTCTACCGACCAGCAGCCTTTCAGCGAGAAGACCAGCTACAACTACGTCCTCCCCAACATGGACTTCAGCATCGATTTCACCGATTCGCTGAAAGGCCGTGCCTCGTTCGGCCAGACCATCGCGCGCGCACCGTACAACAATCTCATCGCCGGACCCACGCCCAACACGCCCAACGGCTCGATCCTGATCAACCCGTCCAACCGCGCCGGCGGCGACTCGCAGACGCCCACGCTCGATCCGTTGGAATCGGACAACCTCGATCTGGCATTGGAGTGGTATTTCGCCGACGCCAGCTATGTGTCGGCGACGTTCTGGAACAAGCGCGTGAGCAATTTCATCGGTAATACCGTCACGCGTGAATCGCTGTACGGACTGACCGACCCCACTTCGGGGCCGGATGCCCAGGCCGCGCTGGCGTTCCTGCAAAGCGGTGCCTGCGCCGCACAGGTGGGCGCGGCCGGCAACGATGTCGCGGGCGCGTGTTCGGCCAACGACACCTCGCTGTTTGCGGCCATGGCACTGCTGCGCAATGCTGCTGCCACCGGCGGGCTGAGCGCCTACAACGGCAGTTCGGCGCAAAGCCTTGCGTTGGAGAATGCCTACGATATCGCCGGCAATGCCTCCGACCCGCTGTATCAGTTCGATGTGTCGCGGCCGATCAACCAGAACAAGGCCAACATCCACGGCTGGGAACTCGGCGGCCAGTACTTCTTCGGCAGCACCGGCTTCGGCATCTACGCCAACTACACCATCGTGGAAGGGGATGTGGCGTTCGATAACACCGTGATCGATCGCGATCAGTTTGCCTTGCTCGGTCTGAGCGATACCGCCAACGTCATGCTGATGTACGAAAAGTATGGCTGGAGCGCACGCCTGGCCTGGAACTGGCGTGACGAATACCTGATCGCTGCCAACCAGGACAATGCCAACCGCAACCCGTACTACGTCGAGCCGTATCAGCAGTTCGACCTCAGCGTCAGCTACGCCTTCAACAAGCAGCTGTCGGTGGGCTTCGAGGCGATCAACCTGACCGGTGAAGACGTACGTTGGCACGGCCGCTCGGAGAAGCAGATCATCCGCCTGATCGACCAGCAACCGCGTTACACGCTGGGCGTGCGGTACGCGTTCTGATCCATCACGCGTTGTTAGCCGTCAATCCTGCGGCCGCCATCGTGTGATGGCGGCCGCAACCGGTTATTGCGCCGTTGCGCGCGTGCGGTCTGCAGCCGCGTATTGCCGCAGTGCCCGCGCCGTCGGTGTGTGGGCGAACGGCCTTGCCATGCGCACGCATGCGCCACGCGCCGGCCTTCGGCGCCATGCAGCGCGTTGCTGCCCTGCGGCTTGCCGGCGCACGCATTTTTGGCAATGCTCAGCATCGATAAGCACGCGGGGAATGCGTGCGCCCGAATTCCCTCATGACTGCAGCGCTCCGCGATGGACGGCTGCTGGAGTTTCAGATGACGCGATACGCAGTGCTCAACAACGTGGCGCATCACGACCTGCGCGTGATCCTGCGCTTTGGTGCGCAATTCGGCGACGCGGTCGGCGTGGTGCCGGCCTTCGTCACCGAATATGCCGAGCTGCAGCGCGAGTACCCGCTGTTCTTCCGCAAGGATCCGGCCGGGAGTGGTTACCAGCCGGTGGCGCTGCTGGGCTTCGCACAGGATGAAAACCTGTTCCTGCAGGACGGGCGCTGGAATGCCAGCTATCTGCCGGGCATCGTTGCCAAGGGGCCGTTCCTGATCGGCTTCCAGGAGCAACACGTCGATGGGGCCCTGGTGCAGGAGCCGGTGATCCATGTCGACCTGGAACATCCGCGTATCAGCCGCAGCGAGGGCGAGGCGGTGTTCCTGCCGCAAGGCGGCCACAGCCCGTATCTGGAACACATCATCGGCGTGTTGCGCGGCATCCGCGATGGCGTGGACGCGGGACAGGCGATGGCGGCCGCCTTCGACGCGCTCGGCCTGATCCAGCCGGTGCGGCTGGACGTTGCGCTGGATGCCAGCCATGCCACGCAGTTGCAGGGCTTGTTCGCGATCGACCGCGAGCGGCTGGCCGCCCTGGATGCGCAAGCGCTGCAGCAGTTGCATCAGGCCGGCTATCTGGAAGGTGCCTTCCTGATGCTGGCATCGCTGCACAACGTGCGCCGGCTGATGGCCGAAAAGCAGCGCCGCCTGCAGCAGTCGCACAGCGCCCCCGTTGCCGCGTACGCCTGAGCGTATGGCCGCACGTGCTACCGATCTGTCCGTCGCTGCAGGCGCCGCCATCGCCATTGCCGAGCGCGGAGACTGTGGCCCGGATGCGTTGTCGCTGCCCGCACTTTGCCAGGCCGCCGAGCCGGTGGTGCTGCGTGGCGTTGCGCGGCACTGGTCGCTGGTGCAGGCCGGGCTGCGCGGCGCCGATGAGGCCATGGCGCTGTTGCGCGCGCACGATACCGGCCGCCCCCTGCAGTATTCCTATGGCGGCCCGGAGATCGGCAGCCGCCCGTTTTATCGCGACGATTGCAGCGCGCTCAACTTCCAGGTGCAGCGCGGCAGCGTGAGTACCTTGCTGGATGCCATTGCGGCACATCGTGACGACCCGCAGCCGCCCACCTATTACCTGGCCTCGTTGCCGGTGGACGCCAATCTGCCAGGGTTGCGCGCCCACAACGATCTGGATGTGGCTGCCAACGGCAGCCCCGTGCAGCCCAGCATCTGGATCGGTAACCGGGTGATCGCTTCGTGCCACTACGATGCGCTGGACAACCTGGCGTGCTGCGCGGTCGGGCAACGGCGCTTTACGCTGTTTCCGCCGGAGCAGGTCGCCAATCTGTATCCGGGTCCGCTCGATCCTACGCCGGGCGGGCAGGTGGTGAGCATGGTCGATTTCGCCGATCCGGACCTGCAACGCTTTCCGCGTTTTGCCGATGCCTTGCCGCATGCGCGCAGCGTGGTGCTGGAGCCGGGCGATGCGTTGTTCATTCCCAGCATGTGGTGGCACCACGTCCAATCGCTGCAGCCGTTCAACGTGCTGATCAATTACTGGTGGAGCAGTGCGCCAGCGCACTTGCCCGCCGCGATGCCGGCGCTGTATCACGCGCTGTGGGCAATTCGCGACCGTCCGGCAGCCGAAAAACAGGCATGGCGCGCGTTGTTCGATCACTACGTGTTCGGCCCTGCCGAGCAGGCCGGCGAGCATCTGCCCGAACCGGCGCGCCATGCGCTCGGCCCCATCGATCCCATGCTGTCGCGGCAGCTGCGCGCCATGCTGATCGGCAAGTTGAACCGCTGATGTGCAGCACCGCCCTCAACCCATGCCACAGGAGTGCGCAGTGACTCAGGCTCAGATTCGCAAGGTGGTGATCGCCGGTGGTGGAACGGCCGGCTGGATCGCTGCCTGTGCGCTTTCGCATCAATTCCGCAATTTGCTTGACATCACCCTGGTCGAGTCCGAGCAGATCGGCACCGTCGGTGTGGGCGAATCCACGGTGCCGCCCATCCGCACCTTCCACCGGTTCCTGCAGATCGACGAGCAGGAATTCCTGCGTGCGGTGGCAGGTACCTTCAAGCTGTCGATCTCGTTCGAGCATTGGCGCCGCCAGGGCGAGCGCTACATCCATCCATTCGGCATCACCGGGCAGAGCACCCTGGTGTGCGCGTTTCATCACCTGTGGCTGGAAAGCCAGCGCCGCGGCATGGCGGGCAGCTTCGGCGATTACTGCCTGGAAACGGTGGCCTCGCGCGTGGACCGCTTTGCGCTGCATGGCGAGCCGGCGGTCAATTACGCCTATCACCTGGATGCGGCGCTGTATGCCAAGTTCCTGCGCGCGCGCAGCGAGGCGTGCGGCGTCAAGCGTGTCGAAGGCAGGATTCAGCAGGTGACCGTGCAGCCGCACAGCGGCGATGTCGCCAGCCTGGTGCTGGAAGACGGGCACGTGATCGAAGGCGATTTGTTCATCGATTGCAGTGGCTTCCGCGGTCTGCTGATCGAGCAGACCCTGCACACCGGCTACGAAGACTGGAGCCATTGGTTGCCGTGCGACCGTGCGGTGGCGGTGCAGACCGAAGCCCTCGGCCCACCGGTGCCCTACACCCGCGCCATCGCGCACGAAGCCGGCTGGCGCTGGCATATTCCGTTGCAGCATCGCGTCGGCAACGGCCTGGTGTTTTCGAGCAAGCACCTGTCCGATGACGAAGCGCACGCCAAGCTGCTGCGCGATGTGGCTGCGCCTGCCGTCAAGGAGCCGTGGATGGTGCCGTTTCGCACCGGCCGCCGGCTCAAGGCCTGGAACAAGAATGTGGTCTCGCTCGGTCTGGCCAGCGGCTTTATCGAGCCGCTGGAATCCACCAGCATCCATCTCACCATCTCTGCAGTGGTGCGGCTGCTGGCGCTGTTTCCGGCCGAAGGCATTGCGCCCTCGCAGGTGCAACTGTTCAACGACGTCAGCCGCGCTGAAATGGAGCACGTGCGCGACTTCGTCACCTTGCACTACCACGCCACCCAGCGCGACGAACCGCTATGGCAGCAGTGCCGGCAGATGGAACTGCCCGAGTCGCTCGCGCTGCGCCTGCGTGCCTGGCGCGAACGCGCGCACGCCTGGCAGGGTGCCGATGAACTGTTTCGTGTCGATTCCTGGACGCACGTGCTGATGGGGCAGGGCATTGCGCCCGAGCAGCATCACCCGTTGACGCGCGCATTTTCCGACCACGACCTGCGCCGCCTGCTCGACGGTATCGCCCAGCCGATCCAGCACGCCGTGCAGCAGATGCCCTCGCAGCAGGACTTCATCGAGCGCTACTGCAAGGCAGGCGAACAGGTGTGGGGGATGCGTAGCCCGGTGCCTGCCTAGAGCGGGTCATGCACCTTGAGATGAGGTGCATTGCCCATCAGCGGAGGCGTGCGGCGTCGCGGTGCTTGGCGGCTTGGCTGTGGCGTCAAGGCAAGCCGCGCGGCGCGCACTCCGTGCTGCTGGCGGCCAATCCTCCGGGAAGCGCCCTGTGGCGCACCGAGACCGCGTTGCACGCCTTGCCCAGGCGGCCAGCCTGGACAAGGCGCACGCCTTACTCGACGCGCTACACGACGCCTCGCACTCCCTCAACGTACATAACACGCTCTGGGGCCGGCATTGGATCGCGGCGGGCGGGCGCAGTGCGCGCCGCGCTACAGCCGCATCAGATCCTTGCCCACCACGATCGGCCCGGCGTAATGCTTGCGCGCGCCTTCGCTCCACATCGCATCGGTGATGGACGCATCGCCGCCGGGGACGAAGTGATTGAGCACGAGCATCTTCGCGTTGGCCGCAGCCGCAATCATGCCGACCTCTTCGCTGGTGGAGTGGCTCTTGAGCAGATGGTCGAGCAATGTGGGTGCGTTGTCGTTGGCCTTCAGCATCGTCTGCAACGCCGGCAGATACATCACCTCGTGCACCAGGACGTCGGTGTTCTTGGCGAACTCGGCCAGCGCGGGCAGGTAGCGCGTATCGCCGGAAAACACCACGCTGCGGTCGGGCGCCTCGAACCGATAGGCGAAGGCCGGCTTGAGCGTGTAATGGTCCACCAAGGTGGCGGTGACGGTGACCTGATCGTTCTTCAAAACGGTGCCGGGCTGGTCAAACTCATGCACATGGATAAGTGCTTCGAACGGCGGGCGGCCTTCCTCACGGATGCGTGCCTGGATGTCGATGGCATTCATGGCGACAAACGCGTCCACCATCCTGGCGATGCCGGGTGGGCCATACAGATGCACCGGCGTCTGCAGGCCGCTGGCCCAGGCCAGCCACACCACGTTGAGCAGATCGGCGTTGTGGTCGGAATGGTGGTGGGTCAGAAAGATATCGCGCAGCATGGGCAGTCGCATGCCGGCCTTGGCCAGTTGCTGCGCCACGCCGTTGCCGCAATCGATGAGATACGGTTGCCCGTCGATGACCAGGGCATTGGCGGCCGCGGCCCGCAACGGCGAAGGTGTCGGGCCACTCTTGGTGCCCAGCAACACCAGCACGCTGCCCTTGGCCGGAAAGGGCGCAGGCGGCGCGGAGTCTGGCTTGGCGGATGTTCGTCGTGCCGGCGGACGCGCAGCAGCACCGAGCTGCCCCACCGCAGTCAGCGAACCCGCAGCTAATGCGGTGCGTAGCAGCGTGCGGCGGGAGCGGGAGGGATGGGATGCGGTCATTGCGGCTCGTGCCGATGTGCGTGGGTTGGGTGTCGATGCAAGACTGCGTGCTGTACACACAATACGGCAGGCGTCGCTGGCAGCGATCCGCAACAGCGGTTGGGGCGCAATTTTTTCGCTGCGCCTGCTGCCACGCTCAAAATTCGCGTGCAATGAATTCATTCAGGGCCGGCGAACGATAGAACGCCATGCATTGGGCGAAGATGCGATTGAACGGGCCGCGGCGCGCTTCGTCCTTCATCGGGACTTCGCGCTTGTCAAACCCCGCCGTGTTGGCGTCGACAAAGCGATGCAGGCGGTCGGTCGCGCCGACCTTGGCGTTGTCCATCGCATATGTGGTGAGCAGATACGAGCGGTCGCGTAGCTGATCGGGTGCGTACTTGCTGCTACGCGTGTAGTTGTTATCCAGGCACCGCTGCAGCGCATAGGCCTTGATGTCCTCGCGATCGGCCCGCTTGCCGGCCGCCAGGGCGGAGGCTTGCAGCGCCACGGCAACAAGGATGATGACCAGCAGTGGGGCACGTGCGCGAACCATGGGCGACCGTTGTGAAGGAACAGGCCTCATCAGTCTGCATCATTGCGCCGCTCGCCGCCGCTAGTGCGCCGTTGGTGCAGTCGACGTCAATCAGGCATTTCCCGATTGGCCGAAGTGGATCTGGTACACCCATCGCGCCGGCAACCGCACACCGATCAATGTGTTGAGCGAGGCTGCAAAAAACAGCCCTGGAGCGATGTCTCGCGCTAGCACGTCACGCCGTTGCCTTGAGTGCGTGGCAAGAAGATGGTGGTGGCATTGGACAGCCTGCGGACACTTCAGTGCACGGATCAACGCATGCACGGTCGCTGAGTCGAAGACGCATCGCCCGGCAAACGGATTGCCCGGCGATGCGCGATCAAGCGTGGCAGGCACAAGGTCGCCTGCCACGCGGCTTACCGCTTACTGGCCGAAGTAGGTGGAAATGGTGGAATACACGTCAGAGAAACGCGAGTAGTAATCCGGATCGGTCTGCGCGCTACAGAACGAATAGCCGCCATACAGGCCGCCACGCAGCTGGTAGGCGCCACCGCTGGCAACGGTGAACAGGCCCGAGCCGGACGAGCCGCCTTCGGTCACACCGTCGCTCCACACCACGCGATAGAGCGGGCTCTTGCCATCGATGGAGCTGCTCAGTGCATTCACCGTGCCCAGCGAATACTTCTTGACGTCGCCCGATGGGTGATGGATGCCGACAATCGAGGTGCCGGTGGAACCGATCGCCGCGCTATTCCACGCTGCATAGAACGCGCCGCTTGGCGGTGCGGTCTTCAGCTCCAGCAATGCGGTGTCGCGCGTGGTGTTGGCATGCCGCAGGAACGCGCCGCCCGTCAATGTGGTTGCCTGCGAGCTGACCGTACTGCCATTGCAGCTGGCCGCATCGTAGAACCAGTAGGTCTGCAGCGTGTTGGCCACCGTCTGCGTGCTGATGCAATGCGCCGCGGTCCAGAACAGGTTGCGCTTGGGCGAATTGGTATTGTTGAGCAGCGTGCCGGTGCACAGGAACGAGCCCTGGCTGGTGGTGAACACCATGCGTGCCACTGCCTTTGCGGCGCTGGTGAAGCCGGTCGTGGGGTTGGCACGGCAGACGATATCGTTCTGACAGGAATCGCTTTCGCCGATGGCAATGGTCATCATGTCGCGCGGGCTTGCAGTGGGGCTGATATCCAGATGCGACAGCTGTGGAATGCTGAGGCTGAAGTTTTCCGGATACAACCCGGCCGGCAGCGACAGCTCGACCAGCAGATCCTCGCCACTCACCGTCGGCGACCACCCGATGTCGTTGCCGCTGGCAGCAAAGCTGGCGCCGGATTGCTCAAACACGCGACCATCGTTGCCGGCAAAGCGCAGCGTCACCTTGGATGGGTCGCCAGGCGTTGCACCGGCGCCACGCAGTACCAGCGATGCACGCAGCGACGCTGCCTGTGCGGAGCTGACTTTGAGACTGGCCACGCGCGACCATCGGAAGCCATCTGCCAATCCAGCTTGGACAGGTTCACCGTCGGCTGTGTCACTGCACGCGAAAAACCGATCTGCAACGGCTGCCCATGCTTGACCTGCGCAATGCGACGTTCGCGCACACGACCCATTTCGGCGCTAGTAGGTGCGGTGAGCTGCACCACGCGCGTGGGCAGAACGCCGCCGCGTAAACTTGCCGACTGCAACGTGGCCGCACCAAGCTTGGCCGCCTGCGGCGCGGTGGTGACCGGCGCTGCATCCATCTCGGTCGGCGGGGCGGCCGCTGCGGTGCCGGAAACAGCGGAAAACAACGCCAGATACATCGCGTTCTTGCGATTCATGGGTAGTCCTTCTCGTCAGGGATCGTCAGGCTGCAGCGGGGGCTGCAACAAGCGGGCGCCATCGTTGGCGCCGAACGAGCCTAGCGAAACTTCAAAGCTGAATATGTGCTGAAAATCTCGTTCGGGAATGAAAGGTCGTGATCGATATAGTACCCGCACGCGTCTGTCATCCACTGGGCCGTCATGCCGTCGGCCCCGGGCGGTGCATAGGCTCCCAGGGCTGCCATGTTGGTTCTAGTCAGCAGGTGCAAGTCCAGCATCCAGCTGCGCAGTGGCAGCTTGGTGTGTTCAATCCACGTCATGGTCGTGGTAGCGATCAGCGCTCCTAGGGCCTTGGGCGACCTCAACCCGGCCTTGAGGGATGCACAGCGATGGGGGAGCCAGTGAACCCTTCGTTCGTTTTCACGGCGGTGGACGACATCTCTGGCTGCGTGCCAGGTGGGGATATAAACAGAATCTCTGCGCACTCACCTGGAGCATGTCGCATGCGACCCACTTCAACCTCTTTTCCAAGTCTGCCGCACGCGCAATCGCGCGACGGCGATAGCGACATGCCTGCCTCCGCGACTGCTTTCCCCTGGCACGCGCGCGACAGCGCCAGTGCGTTTCCCGGTCTCAGTGCTGCGCCGGTCAAACGCGGACGTAACGCGACACGATCAATCACGGCAGGTGCCTGGCGGTCATCTGGCATGTGTCTGCCGCAGGTAGATACCCAGGCATGCGATCTCGTCAGCGCGATTGCCCAAGTGGATCGTGCATCGGCGCAGCCGCACGGACAGGATCCGCAATGGGAAATGCGCTGCCGCACTGTGCTCGAAAGCATGCGCGCATGCGCAGGCGAATCCTACAAGGGCGATCCGGCGACGGTGGCTGACATCGATGGGTTGCATCTGAATGTGCCGATGTCCACGCGGCGGTTGAAACTCTGGGAGCGAGAGACCGACGATGTGATTGTGGCGGTGCTGGGTTTTTCCGGCACATGCCTGAATGCGACCGACGATCTGTTATGCGATATGAAAAGCCAGATCGCACAGGTACACGTCAACGTATTTGACGAGCGCCTTCCGACCTTGGGCAAGGTTGGCGCAGGCTGGCAGGAATGGTGGCAGTCCGAAGCTCAGTTGCCGCGCGCCGACGGAACCGTCATGAAGGACGTGTTGAAGCGCTACATGAATCGCGCGCGGGAGAGCGGCAAGGCGTTGTCGATGTCGTTGACGGGACACAGTCTGGGCGCAGCAGCGGCCACGCTCGCCGGCTTCGACATCACGCACTTTCTGCGCGCGGCCGGAGCCCCGGGCAAGATCAGCATTTATTCATTCAATCCACCGCGCCTCGGGCCAGCGGGCGCCGACACACACTATATGCAAAGCTTAAGATCGAACGACAGCGAACTGCGATTCACGCTGCGCCAGTTTGCGCGCGCCCTGGATCCGATCCAGTCGGTGCCCTTTTTCATGCATCACCCGCACTGGGATCACCCCGGGGCTGCTGACGAGCGCGCCGGCAGCACCAGCGCTGATCGCTTCGCTCAGTTCATCACCGTGACGGACGGCCCGGCCAGCACTGTCAACCTGGCGGACAATCACGAATTGACGTTGTGGCGCTCTTATTTCCTGTCCAAGATCGAGCCGGGCGATCTGCAGCGCATCTTTTCTCCCATGGAAGTGTCGCAGGGAACACCCGAAGACCGGCATCTTTCTCGCAGGCAATTGTTCACCTCGTGGCTGCCGTACCGCCAGCCGCCGGCCACTCGCCGGCCGGATTAGATAGCCGGCAATAAACTGCGAATGAGTTTCCCAGGCCAAGAGAGAGTTTCTAAATTTTTGATTGATCCTGACTCCTGGCCACGAAGATCGCTCGCTGCAGGTCAAACCGGCTCCAGGCACTGCTTGGACTGCAACATGCCCGTGGCCAGTCGTGGCAGCGCATCATGAAGCGGATCGACGGTGAGCGATCGTCCATCTCTGCAAGTCAAGCCCTGCGTATTTGCGCTGATGGCGTGATGCACCACCTTGATGACGTGTTTGAGGTTGCCCAGCACGAGATTGATCCGTCGCACACCGCAGCACGGGTGGGCCAGGAGCACGCCGGCACAACAGACGGTGCTGCTGTTGAGGCTATTCCAGCGCGTCGCTGGCGCGCAATTCGGTGGAGCGTCCGCTGAGTTTCAGAAACGCCAGGACCGTCAGCCCCACCGCCATCCACGCAGCGCCGCCCAGTTGTGCATGCAGGTCGGCATTGAGCAGTACGTAGGCCAGGATGACGATCCCGATCAGGGGCACCACGCCATGCAGCACACGCCGGCCGTGGGTGCGGAAGTGCCACAGCACTGCGATATGCAGCAACACGAAGGCGGTCAGTGCGCCGACGTTGCACAGCGACGACAGCAGCGCGATCTGCCCGACGAAGACTTCGCCCAGTACCAGGCTCAGGCCCGCCACCAGCAGGATCGCACGCTGCGGTACGCCGGTGCGCGGGTGGATATAGCGCAGAAAGCCCGGCAACTGCCGGTCGCGCGCCATGGCGAACAACAGTCGCGACGTGGCCGCCTGTGCAACCAATGAATTGGCGATTGCCGCGCTGATCGCCACCGTGAGCGCAATGACAATTTGCAGCCATGGCCCGGCGATCAACCGCCCGATCTCGAAGAACGCATCGTTGGATGCCTGCGCGCTTGGGTAGCGCTGCAGGGTAGGCTGCAGCAATGCCGCCAGCCAGGTTTGCAGGATGAACAGCCCTGCCACGATCAGCAAGGCCAGCAAGGTTGCGCGCCCCACCACGCGGTTGCCGCCGCGCGCTTCCTCGGACATGGTGGAGATCGCATCGAAGCCGAGGAACGACACCACCGCCACCGACAACGCGCTGAAGATCAGCTGCGGAGAAAACGCCTGCGGGTTATACAGGGGGCGCCAGCTCCAGTGCGCCCCATTGACGCCGCGCTGGATCGCCAGCGTCGCCAGCACCACGAACACCGCCAGGACCAGCAACTGCGCAAGCAGGAAAAAGCGGTTGGCGCGTGCGGTGGTTTCGATGCCACGCAGGTTCACCACCGTGTTGAGCACCACGAAGAACCCAATCCACGCCGGCTGCGGTATCGCCGGCAATACGGTCTGCATCGCATTGGCGCCGACCACGTACAACAGGGTCGGCACCAGCAGGTAGTCGAGCAGAATCGCCCAGCCAGCCAGAAATCCCATGCCGCTGCTCAGCCCGCGCCCGACATAGGCATACACCGAACCGGCCACCGGAAATGCCTGCGACATCTGCTGGTAGCTCAGTGCGGTGAACAGCATTGCCACGAAGCCGACCAGGTAGGTCAGCGGCACCATCCCGGCACTGATGTCGAAGACGCCGCCGAAGATCGAGAACGGCGCCGTGGGCACCATGCACACCAGCCCGTAGATCAACAGATCCTTCAGCGTGAGCTGCCGCTTGAGCTCCTGTGCGTAGCCGAAGCGTTGCAGCGTGGCCGCATCGTCGCGGCGGGGCGTGTCGGTCATGCAGGTGTCCGTTGCAAGGAATGCCGGCACGCAGCGCAAGCGCCCGGACGACCTGAACGCCCGTCGCGTGCTGCCGCCATGTGACCGGCATTGTGACGATAATGTGGCCGACAAGCCCATCCATTGGTAAAAGTGCTAGGTTTTCCATGCTGGATGTCATCTGCTGGCAACCACCGGTACCGAAGGAGCACCATGTTCGACATTCTGGCCAGCCTGGGCTGCGATCTGCAGGCATTGCAGACGCTCGATAGCTGCCTGGACCGGGTATTTCGCGATGTCTGCGCGCTCGGTTTCCAGTCGCTGGTGTACGACTATGCGCCGGTGCCCCTGAGTCTGGAGGGAGCGCTGATCACGCCAACGGTGTTCATGCAGCGCAATGCGCCGGGCGATATGCAGCATGTGTGGTGCGAGCACGGCTACTACCAACATGACCCTGTTCAGCAGCGCGCAACGCGGCGTACCACGCCATTCGTATGGTCTTACCGCACCGACGGCCACTGCGCGGGCGTGGAATATGTGGGGGGCCAGCACCGGCAAGTGACCCGCTATCTCTGCGATAGCGGCATGGGCACCGGTGTCACCGTGCCGCTGCATTTGCCTGGTGGCGCATTTGCCACCTTCAGCGGCGCGATCGATGCCGCCGCTGCACAAGCGCCGCGGTTGGCCGAAGCGCAGGTGCTGCCGTTCCTGTTGCTGGCGCACGCCTTCCAGGCGCGCGCGCAGGAGTTGCTGGAACCGCAGGAACGCCGCTGCCACCACATCGCGCTGACCCGTCGCGAGCGCGAATGCCTGCAGTATTCGGCAAAAGGCCTGACGTCCAAACGGATTGCCGCGGCACTCAACCGTTCAACCGCCACGGTGAACCTGCATCTGAATTCAGCCGCGCGCAAGCTGGGCGCCCGCAACCGCGTGGAAGCGGTGGTGCGTGGTATGCACTATCGGTTGCTGGAGCCATAATTTTTTTTCGAGCGTGCCTGCGCGCTGCGGTACGCGCGGCTTCGCGGGTTTCGGAGCGGCAGAGCGCATATGCCATGTCGTTTCCTTGGCGCGACCCACCTGTGTTCTGAACGCTGATCTGTTGTTGGTCCGAATGGAGTCCAGTGGCGCTGACAGATGCGATAGATGTGCTGATTCGAACTAACTATTTCGATCCAGGAGCGATGTCGAGTCGCGCGATACCCAGCGCATTCGGCGATGCGAGGCGTTCGATCGAACCGGCTATCGGCCAGCGCCAACCGCGCATCCGGGCGCGCCCAAACCTGTGAAATTTGCCAGTTAACGCCGCTCGGCGTGCTCGCTAGGCTCGGGGCTCATCATTGCCGTAGGCAGGCGCAGGTCATGCAGTGCACCGAGGGTTACGTCGAATTCCGCGGCTACCGTACCTGGTACCGCATTACCGGCGACCTGTGCGCAGATGCCTGCCCGCTGTTGGTGCTGCACGGCGGCCCCGGATGCACGCACGACTACGTGGACAGCTTCAAGGACCTGGCGGCCAACGGCCGCGCGGTGATCCACTACGACCAGCTGGGCAACGGCAACTCCACCCATCTGCGCAATGCCGAGCCAGGCTTCTGGACAGTGGGGCTGTTTCTGGACGAGCTGCAGACGCTGATCGCGCATCTGGGGCTGTCGCAGTACGCATTGCTGGGCCAGTCCTGGGGCGGAATGCTCGCCGCCGAGCACGCCGTGCGCCGGCCGGCCAGCCTGCGAGCGCTGGTCATCGCCAATTCGCCCGCCTCGATGGGGTTGTGGCGCGCGGCTGCGCTGCGTCTGCGCGCGCGCCTGCCTGACGATATCCAGGCCGCATTGGACGAGCACGAAGCCGCCGGTACGCTGGACCATCCGGCCTACCGCGCAGCCAGTCAGGTGTTCTATGCGCAGCACGTATGTCGCGTGCTGCCGTGGCCTGCCGAGGTCGCGCGGACGTTTGCCGCCATCGACGCCGACCCCACCGTGTATCACGCCATGAACGGCCCGACCGAATTCCACGTGGTGGGCAGCTTGCGCAACTGGAGCATCATCGAGCGCCTGCACCGCATCACCGCACCCACGCTGGTGCTCTCTGGCAAGTACGACGAAGCCACGCCGGAAACCGTCGAGCCCTATGCGCGGTTGATCCCGGATGCGCGCTGGCACGTGTTCGCCAACTCCAGCCACATGCCGCACGTGGAAGAACGCGCGGCGTGCATGCGCCTGGTCGGCAATTTCCTGGACGATCAGACACCGTGGCCCGGTGGACAAATGCTGCGCTCCTCAGCACTGGCCAATCGCGCTGTTTGAGCGTGCAGTGTGGTGTGGCGATAGCCAGCGGGCCGATCAACTGCACTGCGTTTAGCTGCCTGCTTGCCGCGATGATGTCGCTGTGGGTGGACACCATCAATCCGCGCCTGCGATAGCAGCCCTGCAGCGCTTGCGTGCTTCCATCGCTGCACGCGTGGCGCTGCGCGCGTTGTTCCGGGCAGCTGTGTCGATGGAGGTTCGCGCTTTCACGCAAGCCCGTTTCGGGCTGCCGGCGCACGATGATGCGCGAGCGTCGCAGGGCACATGCCGCAGCGTGGGAGATAACCCAGGCTATCGGCAGGCAGGCGCGTCAGCGCTCTGATGCGCCGCGACGGCGCTGGCGCGACAGCTTGCGTTTGCATCTTCGCGCCGATGTAGATGCAGTGCTGCAATGCATGACTGCATTGCAGTTGGCCAGCTGCCATCGCCAGGCATGCACTGAGTGCGCCCATGCCTGTCGCTGCGTCGGCACGTGGATCGTCACGGTTGCAGTCGCAATCGCTCTGCACGCCCGAACGCCTGCGCATCGCCGGCGTCTGCAGCACATGCACACATGCGTCGATCAACACAGGGCTATCGCATGGCATTGGCGTGTCCTGTCCCGGCTGTCCTTCGCTGTCCCTTTTGCATGTCCCGGAAAGAGAACACCGCGGTGTGTCTAAGTTTCGAAGATGAATAATTGTTTTATGTTTTAAATCGCGCGAAGAATGCAGCCCCCCACGCATCGCCTTGCCGTTGTCGTCGCCACTGCGCAGACGGCCGGCATTGCTTGTCGACTTCATTGGGAGAGGCTCCATGATCATCAAGACGCTACACGGCGCACTCGCGCTTGCACTGTCCGCTTGCGCCGCGGGCGCGATTGCCGGCCCGGTCGGTTACGGTGCGGCCACTACCGGCGGCGGCGGCAAGACACCAGTTAACGTGGCGACGTTCGAAGCAGTGCAGGCCGCCATCGACAACTATTCCGGTAGCGGCGGGCTGGTGCTCAACTACACCGGCCAGTTCGACTTCGGCACCATCAAGGACGTGTGCGCGCAATGGAAGCTGCCGGCCAAGACCGTGCAGATCAAGAACAAGAGCGATGTCACCATCAAGGGCGCCAATGGTTCGTCGGCGAACTTCGGCGTGCGTGTGGTAGGCAATGCGCACAACGTGATCATCCAGAACATGACCATTGGCTTGCTGCAAGGCGGCGAAGATGCCGATTCGATTTCGCTGGAAGGCAACTCCAGCGGCGAGCCGTCCAAGATCTGGATCGACCACAACACCATCTTCGCCTCGCTCACCAAGTGCTCCGGTGCAGGCGATGCCTCCTTCGATGGCGGCATCGACATGAAGAAGGGCGTGCACCACGTCACCGTGTCCTACAACTATGTCTACAACTATCAAAAGGTCGCGCTCAATGGCTACAGCGACAGCGACACCAAGAACTCGGCTGCGCGCACCACGTATCACCACAACCGCTTCGAGAACGTGGAATCGCGCTTGCCATTGCAGCGCCGCGGCTTGAGCCACATCTACAACAACTACTTCAGCAATGTGTTTACCTCGGGCATCAACGTGCGCATGGGTGGGGTGGCCAAGATCGAGTCCAACTACTTCGAGAACATCAAGAACCCTGTGACTTCGCGCGACAGCAGCGAGATCGGCTACTGGGACCTGATCAACAACTACGTTGGCAGCGGCATCACCTGGAGCACGCCGGACGGCAGCAAGCCCTACGCCATGCCACCAACTGGGTGAGCTCCAAGGTGTTCCCGGAGTCGCTGGGCTACATCTACACCGTGACGCCGGCAGCACAGGTCAAGGCCAAGGTGATCGCCACCGCGGGTGCGGGCAAGAACCTGGCGGAGTGAACGGTAGCGCCCGGAGTCGCGAATGAGCTGTAGCGAGCGCTGGTCAGGAGGGCCTGGGCGGCGCACAGCAAGCGCAGCGTGTCCGGGTGACAAGCCGATGACGAGTAGCGGCCGTCCATCCGGAAGCTGCGCACACGATGGCTCTTGGCGGCATCGAGGCACGTCCCCGGCTTGTTCGGGGATGTGCTTTGCCCGGTTCTTGGAGACGACAGGTGACAGGCGCGCGCTGCATCGGCCGTCAGGTGGCGGCGCGCACCGGCAGGTTGCCGGGCGTGGCTGCTGCACACCCGCGCGCAAGGTGCGATCGCGAGACATCGCCACTCCTTCCCCGGGCTGGAGTCAAGAGGCGCGGCAGGCGCTGCGACGCGGTATCGTGTCGCGATTCCATCCATGCAAGCCTGTCCATGCCGCTTCCGACCGATTCCGTTGCTGAGACCGCTGCGCCCGCCGCGCCTGCATTGCGCCATGCGCTGAAGCCGCGGCAATTGATGATGATGGGCCTGGGCACGGCGATCGGCGCCGGGCTGTTTCTGGGATCCGGTGTAGGCATCCACGCGGCCGGTCCGGCGGTACTGATCTCGTATCTGATTGCCGGGGCGTTGGTCATCATCGTGATGAACGCGCTGGGCGAAATGGCCGCCGCCAAGCCGGCCAGCGGGGCATTCTCGGTGTACGCCGCCGATGCGATGGGCCCGACGGCCGGCGCCACCGTGGGCTGGCTGTGGTGGTTTCAGGTGGTGGTGGTGATTGCGGCCGAGGCGGTAGGTGCCGCCGGGCTGCTGGCCACGGTCTGGCCGGCGTTGCCGGTGCCGTTGCTGGCGTTGCTGTTCATGGCCACGTTCACTGCGATCAATCTGCTCGGCGTGCGCAACTTTGGCGAGTTCGAATTCTGGTTCGCCATTCTGAAAGTGCTGGCGATCGTGGTGTTCCTGCTGATCGGCGTGGCGTTGCTGGCGGGCTGGTTGCCCGGAGTGGCATCGCCCGGGCTGTCCAACTTCACCCAGAACGGCGGCTTTGCGCCCAAGGGCCTGGCCGGTATCGGCTCGGCGTTGCTGGTGGTGGTGTTTGCCTTCGGCGGCACCGAAATCGTGGCGGTGGCCGCCGCGGAAACCGCCGACCCGGGACGTAGCCTGGCGCGCACCATTCGCACTGTCGCCTGGCGCATCCTGGTGTTCTATATCGGGTCGATCAGCGTGATCGTGGCGGTGGTGCCGTGGACCAGCGCCGCGCTCAGCTCGCCGTTCGCGGCCGTGCTGGACGTGGCACGCATTCCCGGTGCCGCCACGGCGATCACCCTGGTGGCGGTGGTCGCGCTGCTGTCGGCGCTCAACGCTAATCTGTACGGTGCCTCGCGGATGATCTTCTCGCTGGCCCAGCGCGGCGAAGCGCCGCGGTTGCTGGCCAGGACCAGCGGCGAGCAAGTGCCGCTGGTGGCGGTGATCGCCAGCGTGTTGTTCGGCTTCGCCGCCGCAGCGCTGGAGTTGCTGTATCCGAACAAGGTGTTGCCAATGCTGCTCAACATCGTCGGCGCCACTTGCCTGCTGGTGTGGACGATCTCGCTGGTATCGCAACTGATCTTGCGCGCCCGCGCGGACCGTGCCGGCCTTGCGTTGCCGTTCCGCATGCGCGGCTATCCGTTTCTGACCGTGCTGGCGCTGGTCATCCTGGGCGTGATCTTCGTGTTGTTGGCCTCTTCGGCCGATACGCGCGCGCAATTCCTCTCGATGGTCGCGCTGACCGCAGTCATCG
Source organism: Xanthomonas euvesicatoria pv. euvesicatoria (assembly GCF_020880415.1). GTDB lineage: Bacteria > Pseudomonadota > Gammaproteobacteria > Xanthomonadales > Xanthomonadaceae > Xanthomonas > Xanthomonas euvesicatoria. Next base: position 81,555 of record NZ_JAJIUJ010000115.1, read on the forward strand.
CAGCGGTCAGCGAAGTTGCGCGGCGCCTGCGTGCGCGGATGTGAGGAATTGGAAGCGTGGCAGTGTGTTGGTGCGTTGTGTGCGCTGGCGGGCGTGTCAGCTGTAACCGGCGGCCAGCGCTCATGACGCGAGTGCAACCGGCAATTGCCCCCGTCGTTGCTGGCGACGTTGATGTGTTCAGGCGTCGGCCTGGCCACGGACCACGGCATCAGGGCAGTGCGTCCGCAATCTCGCACGCACACTAACCCAACTGTCCAGGAGCCGCCGCGGCTGCGCAGCAGTTCTGTTTGCTGCTCTTAGCCGATATCGGCGGGCTCCCCATCCCGGCATGCGGCATCGTCGCCAAAAGCCTCCAGGACCCGTCGATTCCTGGTGAGACGACGGCCGGTCCAATAACGAAAAAACCCCCGCACCGACGCGGTGCGCTGCGAAACGAGAAACGAGAAACGCGTCAGCAGTCCTGCGCTTTCCTCTCGGGCCGGGCACTCGCCCCGGGGATCTGACGGTCCAGTTCGGTTATTCTCCTTTGGACGCACATGCTCCACCCATCAGGGCGCTCGAAGAATAGCGACCGGATCTTCAACGCGGAACACGCGCTTTTATTGGCGACGTCGTCAGACGTCATTGCCGGGGTTCGCCCATGCATGCAGTTTCCTCCGACAATCTGGCCGACTTGGTTCCGCCGCTCACGCTGGAAGCAGTGCATGCGTTAGCGTGTCCGGTCGATACGCATCTGGATTCGCTGTATCTGTCGCGGCTAGGCGGCTTCGATTTCTGGAAGGGCGATTGGAAAGCACATCGGCGTTCTCCGATCCTCTGGTTGATGTCCAAGACCTCGCCGCGAGGTCGCAACCAACCGCTGATGTACCACGTGAGCGGCCCGGACTTTCTCGCGGGCGGCTATGGCGGTGCCTGTTTCAGCGCCCATGCACTCTGGGAAAACCTCATCGGCGTGCCTTTTCTCGACCCCTGGAAACACTGGGTGGAGCATCGGCGCTATGTCCAGGAGATGGTGGCGGCCAGCGGCGGGCGAATGCGGCTGGCACGCAGCGCCGCCGAGCTCCGCGCGATTCGCGCAGCGGGTCTGTGCAGCGCCATCCTGTCGTTGGAGGGGGCGCACATGCTTGGGCCACGCGGGCGCCGCACCCAGGCGCTGCGGCTGGCGCGTCTGGACAGTGCGGCCAAGGACGGCGCCGCCTATCTGACGCTCAATCATTTCAGCCATACCGACATCTCCCAGGCTGGCTATGCATCGCTCAATCCGTGGGGCGAGAAGAAGGGCGCGGGGCTGACGGCGTTTGGCCGGCAGGTGGTGGAGCGCTGCATCAATGCCGGGCTTCTGGTGGATCTTTCGCATACCTCGAGCCAGGGGATCCTTGACGCTTGCGGCATCTGCATCCGTCGCGACGTGCCGGCCTTCGTCTCGCATGGCGCATCGCGCAGCGTCACGCGTGGTGTGGAAACGCGGCCCTCACGTCACCTGGACCGGGCGCTCGACGATGCGGCGATCCGTGCCATCGTGCAGACCGGTGGCTGCATCAGCGTCATCCTGGCGCCGTACTTCTTGCAACACGCCTATCTGGCCGATGGCACGCCGGACATGGATGCTGATCTTGCCTTTGTCGTTGGGTATTACGAAGCGTTTGCCCGGCAGATTGCCGCCATGGGGATCGTCGAAGATCCATGGAAACACCTGAGTTTCGGCAGCGATTTCGATGGCGGCATTTCCAGCCTGCCGACCGGGATGCGCAGCGGGGCGGATCTGCCCAAGCTCACGCAGGCGATGCTGGATGCCGGTTGGCCCACGCAACGCATCGTGGATGTGTATAGCGGCAATTTTCTGCGGATCTGGGAGCGGGTGCGGCCATAGCGTTGCTACGGCCTGGCTCTGGGACGCTCGGCATGGCCGGTCTTGCACCGCCTGTCGACGTGCACTGACCAGCGACCGGCATGCCGCAGTGACGGCGTTCGCGCCATTGTGTCGCCTCCGTGCGCCTCCGGTGCACGGCGCACTGGCCAGCAGAGGCGGGCGGTGTGGCGTACCGCAGTACAAGGGCGGCAATTTGTCGCAGATGCGACGCCGTGTCGCATCGGGAACGGGCGCGACCGTCCCTATCATGATCGCGTAGCGCAGCAGCGCGCGCGCGATCGCTCGATGCAATGCATTCCGGCGATCGCGCTGCGACCTGCGCGCCGACGATCACTTTTTTCCTGGAGGGTTCTCCATGGACGCACTGCTGTTATCGCGGATCCAGTTCGGATTCGTCATTGCGTTCCACGTGTTGTTTCCGGCATTCACCATCGGGCTTTCCAGCCTGCTGGCGTTTCTGGAATGGCGCTGGTTGCGCACGCGTCTGCCGGTCTGGCGCGAGCTGTATTTTTTCTGGCAGAAGATCTTTGCCGTGTCCTTCGGCATGGGCGTGGTCAGCGGCATCGTGATGGCCTTCCAGTTCGGGGCCAACTGGCCGGAATTGAGCCGCGTGGCCGGTGGCGTGATCGGGCCACTGCTGAGCTATGAAGTGCTCACCGCGTTCTTTCTGGAAGCCAGTTTCCTGGGCGTGATGATGTTCGGCTGGGGTCGAATTTCCGAGCGCCTGCATTTCCTGGCCACCTGCATGGTGGCGCTGGGCACGCTGTTTTCCACGTTCTGGATTCTTTCGTCCAATAGCTGGTTGCAGACCCCGGCCGGCTACGAGGTCATCGGCGGCATCGTGCATCCGGTGGACTGGTTGCAGATCATCTTCAATCCCTCGTTCCCGTACCGGCTTGCGCACATGGCGCTTGGCTCGTTCATCACCACCTGCTTCGTGGTGGGTGCAGTGGGCGCGTGGTATCTGCATCGTGGCGTACATCGCCAGGCAGGGCTGCGCATGCTGAAGCTGGCCGTGGTGTTTGCCGCGATCGCCGTACCGCTGCAGATCGTCGTCGGCGACATGCATGGCTTGAACACGCTCAAGCATCAGCCGATGAAGATCGCCGCGATGGAAGCGCACTGGCATGCCGAACAGCCGGGCGAGGGATTCCCGCTGGTGGTGTTTGCGTTACCCAACGCACAGGCTGAGCGTAACGACTATGAGGTGGCGATTCCGCGCCTGGGCAGCCTGATTCTGACCCACCGCCCGGATGGCAGCATCGCGCCACTGACGTCGGTGCCGGCAAGCGAGCGCCCGCCGGTGACGCCGGTGTTCTTCGCCTTCCGCATCATGGTGGGGATCGGCTCATTGATGCTGCTGGTGGCCTGGGTGTCTGCGTTCGCGTTATGGCGCGGCAAGCTGGTGCAATGGCGCTGGTTGCTGGCGGTCTGGCGCTGGATGTTGCCGAGCGGCTTCATCGCGCTGATTTCCGGCTGGTTCGTCACCGAAATCGGCCGGCAGCCCTATGTGGTCTACGGCTTGTTGCGCACCGCCGATGCGGTGGGCCCGCAGTCTGCGCTGATGACCGCCATCTCGCTGGCGGTGTATGTGGCCGGCTACGCGTTCGTGTTCGGCTGGGGCATCTGGTACCTGGTCAAGATCGGCAAGCAAGGCCCCACCCCACATGCCGACGCGCCGCATCTGGACCATGGCGAACACACGCCCGCACGCCCGCTGTCGGCAGCGGATGCACCGATCGACGGAGCTGCATGATGGAGATGAACAGCGTATTGCCGGTGGCGTGGTTTGCGGTGATCGGCTTCGGGGTGCTGATGTACGTGGTGCTGGACGGCTTCGTGCTCGGCATCGGCATCCTGGCGCCGTTCCGCAAGGACGAAGCGCAGCTGGATCTGATGATGAACACCGCCGCGCCGATCTGGGACGGCAACGAAACCTGGCTGGTGCTCGGCGGGGCAGGGCTGCTGGCCGCATTTCCCAAGGCGTATGCGGTGATCTTGTCGGCGCTGTATCTGCCGGTGCTGTTGATGGTGATGGCCTTGGTGTTCCGCGGCGTTGCATTCGAATTCCGTTTCAAGGCGCATCGCTCGCGGCGCTTGTGGAGTAATGCGTTTGCTGCCGGTTCGATCCTGGCCACCTTCGCGCAGGGCGTGATCCTTGGCGCGCTGGTGCAGGGCCTGCCGATCGAGAACGACCGCTATGTCGGCGGCATCTGGGGCTGGTTCAGCCCGTTCGCGATGCTGACGGGCGCCGCCTTGGTGTTCGGCTATGCGCTGCTCGGCAGTACCTGGCTGATTCTCAAGACAGAAGGCCACGTGCAGCAGTTGGCGCGGCAGTTGAGCCGACCGTTGACCATCAGCGTGTTGATCTTCATCGGCCTGGTCAGCGCCTGGTTGCCGCTGCAGTCGCATGTGATGGAGCGCTGGTTCAGTGGCACGCACTATCTGTGGCTGATGCCGGTGCCGCTGCTGGTCGCCATCGTGGGAGGGGCGCTATGGCGTGCGAGCGAGGCCGCGCGCTCGGATGCGCTGCCATTCCTGCTGGCGATGGGCCTGTTCGTGCTGGGCTTCTTGGGTCTGGTGCTGGGCATGTGGCCGTATCTGGTGCCGCCGGTCTACACCATCTGGCAGGCTGCCGCGCCGCCGTCTTCGCAACTGTTCGCGATGGTGGGACTGGTCATGCTGCTGCCGCTGATCCTGGGCTATACGGTATGGTCGTACCGCGTATTCCGCGGCAAGATCACCGCTGACACCGGGTATCACCACTGAGGCGCACCGGCCATGTCATGCCGCCATGCCGGCGCAGGGCCGGCGTGGCGCTGCACAACATCAGCGCAGGCGCTGCTTGAACATCCATTCCCACATCGCCGGGTCCGCATAGGTTGCGTCCCAGGCGTTGTGGTTGCCTTGCGGATATTCGCTGTAGCGCACATTGGCCCCGACGCCCTTGGCGGCGCGGTACAGCGCGCGGTCGTCGTGCGGCGGCACCGAATCGTCCTTGGCGCCATGGAACATCCAGATCGGCACGTGCTTGAGTTGCGTCACTGCCGCGGTGTACGGGTCCGCTTCCTTCGCCACCAGGCTCACGTACAAGGTGCGGCGCTCATCGCGCGGTGCCTTGAGTGCACCGCAGATCGGCACGATCGCCGCAAACCGTTGCGGCTGCATCAGCCCGATTTCCCAGGCGCCATAGCCGCCCATCGAAATGCCGGTGAGGTAGGTGCGCTGCGGGTCGGCAGCGAACTCGGCGCTGGCCGCATCCAGCGCCGCGATTGCCATGCGCGCATTGACGCCCATCCACTCTTCGTCATTGGGCACTTGCGGCAATACGACAAGCGCGGGGAAATCGGCAGTGTGTTCGCTCAAGTAAGGGCCCAGGCCGACTTCGGCCTGATCGCGCCCGTTATCGCCGCGCTCGCCCGAGCCATGCAGGAACAGCACGATGGGCCGCGGCTGCGGCACCTTGGACGCGGGCACGAACACTTGATAGCGGTACAGGCGCCCTTCCAGTTTCAGCGTACGGGTGACGAAGTGGCCGCGGCGTTCGTCGTGGTGGCGCTCAGCCATGCTGGAACAGCCGGCCAGCAGTAGCGCAAAGGCAATGACAACAAGACAACGACGAATCACGCAGCTCTCCCGACCGATCACATGGGTGCAGTATTACCGCATGCCGGTGCGCTGGCGTGTCGAGGCGAGGCGATTCCTGTCGAATATTCATCTGCTTGTCGTCATCGCGTGCATGACACGCTCCAGGCCAGGCACCGCAGGTCAGGGCAGCAGGATCAGCGTGGCCAGGCCCAGGAAGCTCAAAAAGCCCATCACGTCGGTCAAGGTGGTCAGGATCACGCCACCGGCCAACGCCGGATCGAAGCCCAACCGTTTCAGCGTCACCGGCACCAGCACTCCGCCGAAGGCGGCAGTGAGCATGTTCACCGTCAATGCAGTGCCGATCACCAGCGATAGCATCGGTTGCCGGAACCAGGCCAGCACGATCAAGCCAAGCCCGATGCCCAGGCACAGCCCGTTGATCAGCGCGACGGTGAGCTCTTTCTTGAGCAAGGTCATCACGTTGGACGAGCCGATCTGGCCCAGCGCCAGGCCGCGCACCATCAGGGCCAGCACCTGGGTGCCGGCATTGCCGCCCATGCCGGCAACGATCGGCATCAGCGCCGCAAGCGCCACCAGTTTCTCGATGGTGCCCTCGAACCTGCTGACCACGCTGGACGCCAGAAACGCGGTGCACAGATTGATGCTCAGCCAGATCAGGCGGCGCCGGAATGCGCGCCGTGCCGGGCTGAACATGTCTTCGTCTTCGTCCAGACCGGCCGCGCTCATGGCCTGGTGCTCGGCCTGCTCGCGGATGATGTCGACCACGTCGTCGATGGTGATGCGGCCGAGCAGGATGTTGTTGTCGTCCACCACCGGCGCGGAGATCCAGTCGTGGTCGGAGAAGCGCCGCGCCACTTCGTCCGAACCGTCGCCCACATCGATGGCCGGTTGCTCGTCGTCGATCAGCCGGTTGACCGGCGTGCTGTCTTCGTGGGTGACCAGCGCCGCCAGCGGCACGCGGCCCAGGTATTGGTGGCGCCGGCTCACCACGTACAGGTGATCGGTGTGGTCGGGCAGTTCGCCGCGCAGGCGCAGATAGCGCAGCACCACGTCCACATTGACGTCGGCGCGCACGGTGACCACGTCCGGGTTCATCAGACGCCCGGCGGTGTCTTCCGGATACGACAGCACCTGCTCGAGCCGCTCGCGGTTTTCGCGGTCCATCGACTTGAGCACTTCATCGATGACGGTGTCGGGCAGGTCTTCGACCAGGTTGGCCAGATCGTCGATTTCCAGGTCTTCGACCGCCGCCACGATCTCGTCCGGGTCCATGTCGGCCAGCAGGCTTTCGCGCACTTCGTCGCCGACGTGCAGCAGCACCTCGCCATCGTCTTCCGGATCCACCAGCCCCCACACCACTTCGCGCTTGCCCGGTGGCAGCGATTCGAGCAGGTTGCCGATTTCCGCCGGCGCCAGCGTATTGACCAACCGGCGTACCGGCCCCAGGCGTCCGCTATCCAGCGCGTCGGACAGCAGGCGTAGCTGGCGCGCGGTTTTGTCGTGGCGAACGGCTTCGGCCATGCGCGGCTTCCCGGAAGAGTGGACGCGCCATCAGTAAAGGACGCGGTGCTGGGTCAGCAAGGCATTATCGCTTGCGCATGGTGACGAAACATACAGGGCCGCTGCGGCGCGCTTGCGCAGGGCGTGCGCGGTGGACGCAGCCAAGCCGCGCGAGCTGCTCAAGGTGCATGGAGCGGGATGCGATTGACGATGCAGGCGGCATCTTCGGCGCTTTTCGACAAGGAGGCGATCAACGCGGTGCGAGCGGGCGTGACTGGTGCGCGCAGCAATCGCACTGCCCAAGCGGTACATGCCGATTCGCGCCACCGTCTGGGCCTGCCTCAGGACTGCGAGCGTGTCGAACGCCGTGCTGAAGGAAACCCAGGTCTTCAAGCATCGGCCGCGCGGCCGGGCGCTGCGTGCCGCAATTACCGCAGCAGCCCCTGCGCATGGCCAGCCAGCCATTTTTCGATGCCCTTGCGATCGCGGGCGCGCAGCAATTTTTCGCCGTGCACGCGCAACTCGCCCAGATGGGTGTCGCGCACCGCGCGGCGCACTTCCAGCAATGTGGCCGGATGCAGGCTGAACTCGGTGAGCCCCAGCGCCAGCAGCATCGGTACGAAACGCGGATCGCCGGCGATTTCACCGCACACCGCGACCGGCTTGCCGTAGGTGCGCCCGGTGGCGATGACCTGCGCGATCAGCCGAAGGACGGCCGGATGCAGGGGCGAGTACAGCTCGCCCAACGCCTCGTTGTTGCGATCCACCGCCAGCAGGTATTGCACCAGGTCGTTGGTGCCGATGGACAGGAAATCGATATCGTCGATGAAGCAGTCCAGCGCCAATGCCGCAGCCGGCACTTCGATCATCGCACCCAGCGGGATGTGCTCGGCGATCTCGTGGCCTTCGGCGCGCAGCTGTGCGGTGAGCTTCTTCAACTGCTTGCGCAGCTGCAGGATTTCTTCGCGGCCGCTGACCATCGGCACCAGGATGCGCACCGGCCCGTAGCCGGACGCACGCAGGATCGCGCGCAATTGCGCCTGCGCCACCGCCGGCCGCGCCAGCGACAGGCGCACGCCGCGCAGACCCAGCGCCGGGTTGTCCTCATCGCTGAGTGTCAGGCCGGTGCGGTCGGCCTTGTCGGCGCCAAGATCCAGGGTGCGGATGGTGACCGGGTGGCCGCTCATGCCCAGCACGGTGTCGCGGTAGGTGTGGAACTGTTCGTCTTCGTCCGGCAGTTCGTTGCGCTGCAGGAACAGGAATTCGGTGCGGTACAAGCCCAGGCCGCTGGCCCCGAGCGCATGCGCGTTGGCCACGTCTTCCAGCGATTCGGCGTTGGCCAGCAGAGTGATATCGACGTTGTCGCGCGTACGCGTGGGCTTGGAGCGTAGCCGGCCCAGCTCGCGCTGTTCCTTGGCAAGCGCACGCAGGCGCTCGCGATAGTCGCGCAGATGTTCGGGCTTGGGGTCGACGATGACCTGGCCCGAGCCGGCATCGACAATCAGCACATCGCCATCTTCGATGCGCTGCAGCGCGTCGCTGACGCCCACCACCAACGGCAGGTGCAGGCTGCGCGCCAGGATCGCGCTGTGCGACAGCGTGCTGCCGGCGGTGGTGACGATGCCGACCACGCCTTGCGCCTGCAGCTGCGCCAGCTCGGAAGGTGCCACGTTGTCGCACACCAGGATTTCGCCGGCCACACCCTTGAGGTCGGGAGCGCGCTTGTGCAAGAACGCATGGATGCGGCCGATCACGTGATCCAGATCGTCCATGCGGCTCTTGAGATACGCATCCTCCATCCCGTCGAACACCGCCGCCAGGCGGTCGCGCTGTACGCGCAAGGCATAGTCGGCGCTGTAACGGTGGGTGCGGATCAGTTCATCCAGGCCTTGCAGCAGCTCGGGGTCATCGAGCAGCAATGCATGCAGCTCGAGAAATTCGCCGACTTCGCGCGCCAGTGCGCCGTGCAGGCGGTCGCGCAGCTGCTGCATCTCGACCCGTGCCGACGCGATGGCGGCATGCAGGCGCTGCAGCTGCGTTTCCACCTGATTGGCGGGCACGCGTTGTTCGGCCACTTCGAGGGTATGGCTCTGGCGCACGCGTGCGCGGCCAAGCGCGTTGCCGCGTGCAGCGCCATGTCCGCGCAGGCGCAGGCTCATGCGCGGCCCTGGCGCAGCGGCGCCGTGTCGGTCGCAACGGCACCGACGCCGCACATGCTCAGCTGTCCTCGTCGAAACGACGCTCGAACAGGTCCACCAGCGCCTGTAAGGCCTCGGCTTCGTCTTCGCCATCCAGCCGCACCACCACGCTGGTGCCCTGGCCTGCGGCCAGCAGCATCACGCCCATGATGCTCTTGGCATTCACCTCGCGCCCCTTGGCCGCCAGGGTGGCGTTGCTGCGATACGACGACAGCGTCTGCACCAGCTTGGCGGTGGCCCGCGCATGCAGTCCGAGTCGGTTGGAAACTATGAGTTCGCGTTCAAGCATCGTCGATGATCGCTCCGTTGCGGGTACCGGCCGCCGCAGTGGCGGGCAGCTCCTGCAATCCTTGTTCGGGGTAGTTCATCACGCGCAGCAGCATCGGCAGGCTCAGTGCGGACACCCGGCGAACCGGGGTGCCCAGCTTGGCCAGACGGTTGGCCAGATTGCTGGGGCTGGCGCCGTACAGGTCGGTCATGACCAGCACGCCGTCGCCGCTGTCGACCCGGCGCATCGCCGACGACGCCTGGGGCAGCAACGCGTCCAGGTCTGCATCGAACGGCACGTCGAATGCTTCGGTCTTCAACGGCAATTGCCGCAACAGCCCCGTCGCCACGTTCAACAACGCTGCGCCGATGCCGGGATGAGTAATGAGGAGAATGCCACAGGCCATGCCGAAACGTTAACAGGTCGGCATGACTGCGCGATAGCGTCTGCCTGCACAGATGCGTTGCGAACTGAATAGCCGTTTAGGACCGCTGCGGCGTGTCGCGTGCACTGCATGCAGCAAGCGCGCCGCTGCCCGCATGGCAATGATCGCGACGCCCGCAGTCTGCCAATGCGAACCGCATCACAAGCGAACGCTGCAGCGCGCGCTTGCCAGGCAGTCCACGATCAGAACGCGCAGACGAATGCACCGATCAAAAGTTTTTCCCGCAGACCCAATGCCTGCGCCAGGCCGAACAATCTGCGCCCGCAGCAAAACTAAGGAAGCAGCAGTGACAAAGGCGGCCTGCAGCTCAAAATGAGCCACCAAGATCAAACCCTTGACAGCAAGCGCGGGGCAGGGACTCGATGCCGAGGCCAACCCGCAAGGCCAAGCTTCAAAGCACAGCTGTCATCGACCGTTCGCACATTCCAAGCAGCATGACACCGCTTTGACGATTCCCCAATCCCGATTCCCCAATCCCAGCCCCTCAGTCCTGCTCGCGATGAAACGTCGCCACTTCCGGCCAGCCTTGTTCGCGCGCATGGCGGGCCATGCGCTCGGCCATGTAGACCGAGCGGTGTTTGCCGCCCGTGCAACCGAAGGCGATGGTCACGTAGCTGCGGGTGTCGTTGCGCAGTCGCGGCAGCCAGGTATCGAGCAGGTCCACGATCTGCGCGCTGTAGCGCTGCACGTCCGCCTCGTTGTCCAGGTAGTCGCGCACGCCGGCATCGCGGCCGGTGAGTGGGCGCAGTTCCGGATCCCAATGCGGATTGGGCAGCACGCGCGCGTCGAACACGAAGTCGGCTTCGGCCGGCACGCCGCGCTTGTAGGCAAACGATTCGAACAGCAGCGACAGCCGGTCATGGGAACCAAGCGCGAACTCGGTGACCACGCGGCGGCGCAATTGATGCACGTTGAGCGTGCTGGTGTCGATGACGGCATCGGCCTGCGTACGCAACGGTTCGGTCAACTGGCGCTCGCGGGTGATCGCTTCCGGCAATGCCAGGCCGAGATGGCTGAGCGGGTGGCGGCGGCGGGTATCGGCATACCGCTTGATCAACGCCTCGTCGCTGGCCTCGAAAAACAGCAATCGCGCCTCGATGCCGTATTCCTGCGCGGCCTGGCGCCACTGCGCCAGCTGGGTCAGGTCGCTGCGGCTGCGCACATCGATGCCCACCGCCAGGCGCTGGTCGCCGATCGGGTTACCACGCAGACGGCTTTTGACGAAGTCCGGCAGCAGCTCGACCGGCAGATTGTCCGAGCAGTAGTAATCCAGGTCTTCGAAGGTCTTCAACGCGACCGATTTGCCCGAGCCGGACAGCCCGCTCACGATCATCAGCGTGGAGGGCGCAACACTCATGGCGTACGTCGCTCCAGCAGGTTGCTGTGGCGAGCGATGAACATCGCTGCCGGGTCGATGCCTTTGGTGCGCAGGATGTGCAGCCGGGTCGCCGCTTCGGTCAGCACGGCCAGATTGCGGCCGGGCATCACCGGCAGGGTGATCAGCGGCACGTCCAGGTCCAGCACATGGCGGCTGCCCGAATCGCCGGTCAGACGCTCGTAGCCGGACGGCGTGGGCTCGGTCATCGGCCGGGTCAGGTGCACGATCAGGCGCAGGTACTTGTTTTTCTTCACCGCGGTGTCGCCGAACATGTCGCGCACGTTCAAGACGCCCAGGCCGCGTACTTCCAGCAAATCCTGGAGCAGTTCGGGGCAGGTGCCGTCGAGCACATCGGGCGCGATCTGGGTGAATTCGGGCGCATCGTCGGCCACCAGCCGGTGGCCGCGGCTGAGCAGTTCCAGCGCTAGTTCGCTCTTGCCCGAGCCGGCTTCGCCGGTGATCAGCACGCCGATCGAGTAGATCTCCATGAACACGCCATGCAGCGTGACCCGCGGCGCCAGCGTGCGTGCCAGATGGTAGGAGAGGTGGTTGAGCAGCTCGTGGCCGCGTTTGGACGAGATCCACAGCGGCGTATTGGATTCGTCCGCCGCCGCACGCAGATCTTCCGGGCATGACTGGTTCTTGCTGATCGCCAGCGCCAGCGGTTGCACCTGGATGATCTTTTCGATGGTTTCCCAGCGCTGCCGCGCATCCAGCGAGTCCAGCCAGGCCAGTTCCTCGGTGCCCAGGATCTGCACCTTGTTGGGATAGATCACATTGAGGTAGCCAGCCAGCGACGGGCGCCGCGCGTTGTTGCTGCCGGCCTGGATCTCGCGGTGCTCGCCCTTGGGGCCGGCGACCCAGCGCAGGGCCAGCTTGTCGCGCTGCTGGTCGAACAGTTCGCGTGCGGTGATGCTGGTATTCATGCCGCGCTCGCCTGCGCGGGCGGCACGTCGGCGAGCAGCGCCATCAGGGCATCGGCGTTGGGTGCGGCGCGCAAGTTCCGACGGAAGTCGGCATCGGAAAACCGTTCGGCCAGCTCGGACAGCAGCATCAGGTGCTGGTGGGTGTAGTGCGCCGGCACGGCCATGGCGAAGACCAGGTCCACCGGCTCGTCACCACCGAAGGACACCGGCGTGTCCAGCCGCAGCAAGGCCCCGCGTGGCTCGGTGAGGTTGGGGCAGCGCCCATGCGGAATGGCGATGCCATGGCCAATGGCGGTACTGCCCAGGGCCTCGCGCTCGCACAGGTTGGCGTAGAGCTCGTCGGCGCCGGCCTGACGACAGGAGAGCAGGTCGGCGGCGGCATGCAGGACGGTGTCGCGATCGGCGGCCGGCGACACCACGGTGCGCACGGCCGCCATCAGATCGGTTAAGGGCATGAGGGCATCAAGCGGGAAGCGTCATGCGGGATTGTCGCGCACCTCGCGGGCGTGGTGGTTACATTTCTTCTATTTTTGCTTGAGGACCAGGCGGTCGAGCTTGTCGACCAGCAGGTCGATGGCCGCATACATGGTGGAGCCGCTGGCATCTGCGTGCAGGGTGCGACCGGGCAGGTTGACGGTGGCGACCACGTGGTGGTCCGGCTTGCGGACGGCCAGCTGCGTTCGGACTTCGCAGTGCTGGTCGAAATGGCGCTGCAATCGCTGCAGCTTGCTTGCCACGTAGTCCCGCAGGGCGGGGGTCACTTCAAGCTGGTGGCCATACGTCTCGATACGCATCGGATACCTCCATTGGTCGGTGGGCCAATGAACCGTTCCGGTGATCCGACAAGCCCGGCGCATGCCGGCGTTGCGGTGGTCGCAACGTCAGGCGATGCGCACGCGTTCGTGGGAGGCGGAAATGTTCATGGCCTCACGATACTTCGCAACGGTGCGCCGCGCCACTGGTACGCCGGATGTTTTCAGCAGATCGGCCAGCTTGGCGTCGGAGAGCGGTTTGCGCGGGTTTTCCGCATCGATCAGGCGCCGGATCATGGCCTGGATGGCGGTGCTGGAGGCCTCGCCGCCGCTGTCGGTGTCGATGCCGGAGGCGAAGAACGCGCGCAGCGCGATGGTGCCGCGCGGGGTGCGCACGTATTTGCGGGCGATCGCGCGGGAAATGGTGGATTCGTGCAGCCCGAGCTCGCCCGCGATCTCGCGCAGCGTCAACGGGCGCAAGGCCTGCGCACCGAACTCCAGGAACCCGGCCTGGTGTTCCAGCAGGCAGCGCACCACCCGCAACAGGGTCTCGCCGCGCGCCTCCAGGCTCTTGAGCAGCCAGCGCGCCTCCTGCAACTGGCCACGCAGATAGCCGGCATCGGATTCGCCGCAGCTGCGGATCAGGTTTTCGTAGCCGCGGTGGATGGTGACCTTGGGCTGCGCGCGGCCGGCCAGTGCGGCCCGCCAGACCCCGCGCTGGCGCCAGATCACGCAGTCCGGCACGACATAGGTGTCCTGCGACAGGTCGCCGATCTGCTTGCCCGGGCGCGGGTCCAGCGAACGCACCAGCTGCACCGCCTGTTCCACGTCGGCAGTGGAACGCTTGAGCTCGTGCGCCAGCCCGGCCACACCGCTGCGCGGCAGCCGTTCCAGCGGGCCGGCAACGATCTGCAGCGCCAGCTCGCGGCCGGGCGTGTCCGCATCGAGCACCCCCAGCTGCAGCGCCAGGCATTCGCCCAGCGTGCGCGCGCCCACGCCCACCGGGTCGAAGCGCTGGATCTGATGCAGGACGGTGAGCACGTCGGCCTCGTCGACCGCGGCGCCCAGCGCCAGGGTCTCGAGAATGGCCGACAGCGGTTCGCGCAGGTAGCCGTCTTCGTCGAGCGCGTCGATCAGCATCGCGCCGATCTGGCGGTCGCGCGGCGACAGCGGTGATAGATGCAGCTGCCACAAGAGGTGGTCGGCCAGCGTTTCGGATTCGGCCACGCGCTCTGCCGCGTCGCCGGACTCGTCGTCGTCAAAGCTGCCGCCGCTGCCCGAGCCGGTCCACTGCAGTTCGTCCTGCGACCAATCCTCGTCGCGCTCGGCAGGCGCGACTTCTTCGCGCTGGGGCTGTTCGGTGGACGCGGACGGCGAGGAGTCCACCGCGATGTCGCTGGCCGCATGCGCAGCTTCGTCGGCCCATTCCAGCAGCGGATTGGTTTCCACCGCCTCGGCGATTTCCACTTCCAGCTCGGTGGTGGACATCTGCAATAGCTTGATCGCCTGACGCAATTGCGGCGTCATGACCAACTGCTGTCCTAGCGATGTCTGGAGCCGGGCTTTCATGCGGGCACTGACTGGAAAAAGCGTTGGCGCGGCGACGCGCTCAAAGGCGGAAAGTTTCCCCCAGATACACGCGACGGACGTCGGGATTGGCTAGCAACGTGTCTGGTGCCCCCTGCGCCAGCACGCCTCCCTCGGCGAGGATATACGCGCGGTCGCAGATTCCCAAGGTTTCGCGCACGTTGTGGTCGGTGATCAGGACACCGATGCCGCGCTCCTTGAGGTGGATGATGATGCGCTGGATCTCGCCGACCGAAATCGGGTCCACGCCGGCGAAGGGTTCGTCCAGCAGCATCATGCGCGGCTTGGCCGCCAGCGCACGTGCGATCTCGCAACGGCGCCGCTCGCCGCCGGAGAGGCTGGCGCCGAGCTGATCGGCCACATGGGTGATCTGCAGTTCTTCCAGCAGCGAGACCAGTTCCTTCTCACGGCCGGCGTTGTCCAGTTCCTCGCGCAGCTCCAGCACCAGGCGGATGTTGTCGGCCACGGTGAGCTTGCGGAAGATCGAGGGCTCCTGCGGCAGGTAGCCGACGCCCAGCTTGGCGCGTGCGTACATCGGCTCGGCAGTGAGGTCGCGGCCATCCAATTCGATACGGCCGGCATCGGCTTCGACCAGGCCCACGATCATGTAGAAGCAGGTGGTCTTGCCGGCGCCGTTGGGGCCGAGCAGGCCCACCACCTCGCCGGCCTCCAGCGTGAGGCCGAACTCCTTGACCACTTCGCGTTGCTTGTACTTCTTGCGCAGACCGGTGGCGACCAGCATTACTTCTTCCCCTGCGGCTTGGCAGCGGGCTTGGCGGCCGGTGTCGGAGCGGGCGTTGCCGCGGCAGGCGCCGGGTTCTTCGGCTGGATGATGGTGCGCACGCGGCTGCCATCGCCGCCGCTCTGCATGTTGCCGGTCTTGGTGTTGTAGACCATGCGCTGGCCGGCGTTGGTGCCCTTGGGCGAATCCACCTTGTAATTGCCGGTCAGGATGATGATCTCATCGGCGACCTTGTATTCGATGTTGTCGGCCTGGCCGTGCATCATGGCGCCGTCGTCCATCTCCTGCTTGAGCGTGGCCTGCTTGCCGTTGAGCACCACGCGATCGGTCTGGCCGTTCTTCTGGAAGATATCGGCGGTGTCGGCGTGGATTTCCAGCGTGCCCTGCGTGATCACCACATTGCCGCTGAAACGGCACTTGCCGCTGTCGTCGAGCATGTTGCAATCGTTGGCATTGGAGTCGATCGCCATCGGCTGGTTGCGATCGCTGGTCTTGGCCATTGCCAACGCAGGCAGCAGCAGTGCGGCAAACGCCAGTTTAGCGGGCAGCATTCGGTTCATAGCGGGTCTTGACCTGAGAGAGGAGCTTGTACTGGCGTGATTTGAGGTTGGCTTCGAAGCCGACGCCGCTCTGCATGATACCAGGGCGGGTCATGGTCACTGGCGCGTCGGTCTTGGCGATATTCTGTTGCGGGAACACGTCCAGGCTTTGGGTGCGGAACGTGGTGGGCGGCGTGGCGCCGCCGGTCGGGCTGTCGCCCTCGACATCGCCGCGCAGGCGCAGCTGGGTGCCGTCCGGATTGACCCAGCCGGTCTTGGCGCGCAGGGTCCACGGCAGATTGGCGTTGTCGGGCATCAGGAACACCGGCGTGGTGATGTCAGCGGTCTGGTCGGCCCGGTTGCGATGCATCTCCGGCGCGCGCAGCGTCATCGACTCCTTGCCGCTCTGCTTGTCCAGGGCAATCAGCTCGAAGTCGCGCAGGATGTAGTCGGCGCCGGACTCCTGCACGGCCGCGGCGGCTGGGCGCGCGCGCTGTTTCCAGGCCGACCAGCCGGAAATCACGGCGGCGACGAACAGCACCACGCCCAGGGTGGTGCGCCAGTTCCAATTCATGCCGAGAACCCTTCGATGATGCGTTCGACCTGTCCTTGTGCGGCCAGCACCACATCGCAGACTTCGCGCGCGGCGCCTTCGCCGCCACGGGCGCGGGTCTGCCACTGCACGCGCTCGGCAATCCATGGATGCGCGTTGGCCGGCGCCACCGGCAGGCCGACCGCGAGCAGGGCGGGCAGGTCGGGGAGGTCATCGCCCATGAACAGCACCTGGTCCAGCGACAGGCCGTGCTCCTGGCACAGCGCCAGCACTGCCAGGCGCTTGTTCTTCACCACGATCTGCACATGCAGGCCCAGATCCTGGCCGCGCTTTTCCGCCGACAGGCTGGCGCGCGCGGTGATCAGCGCGACCTGGATGCCGGCGTGGTCGAGCTGCTTCAGACCCTGGCCGTCGAGCACGTTGAAGGCTTTGCTCTCGTTGCCGGCATGGTCGTAGTACAGGCGACCGTCGGTCAGGGTGCCGTCGACGTCGAAACAGGCAAGGCGGACGCGCGCGGCGCGCTCGATCAGCTCGGCGGGAAGGTGCTGCAAAGGGGAATAGGGCATCGGCACGAATCGGTGAGAACGGGGTCCGGCGGTTGAAAACTGAACCTGTTAAACCACCTTGGCGCGCAACAGGTCGTGAATGTTCAATGCGCCCACCGCGCGGTGCTGCGCATCGACCACGATCAGGCCGTTGATCTTGTAGTCCTCCATGAGCCGCGCGGCCTCGGCGGCCAGCTGGTCGGCGGCGATGGTGCGCGGGTTGCGCGTCATCACCTGCGCGATGCCGGCGCTGCGCACGTCGATGTCGCTGTCCAGCGCGCGGCGCAGGTCGCCGTCGGTGAACAGGCCGATCAGACGGTCGTCGGCGTCCACCACGGCAGTCATGCCCAGCCGCTTGCGGCTCATTTCCATCAACGCCTCGCTCAGGCTGGCGTCTTCGCGCACACGCGGCAGGTCCTCGCCGGCGTGCATCACATCGGTAATGTGCAGCAGCAGGCGCCGTCCCAGGCTGCCGGCAGGATGCGAGCGCGCGAAGTCGTCGGCGGTGAAGCCGCGCGCATCCAGCAGCGCGACTGCCAGCGCATCGCCCATCGCCAACGAGGCGGTGGTGCTGGAGGTGGGGGCCAGATGCAGCGGGCAGGCTTCGGCCGACACGCTGACGTCCAGGTGCACGTCGGCGGCCTGGGCCAGGGTGGAACCGGTGCGGCCGGTCATGGCGATGATCGGGTTGCCCTGGCGCTTGAGCACCGGCAGCAGCATGCGCACCTCGTCCGATTCCCCGGAGTACGACAGCGCCAGCACGATGTCGGCCTCGGTGATCATGCCCAGGTCGCCGTGTCCGGCTTCGCCCGGGTGCACGAAGAATGCCGGCGTGCCGGTCGAGGCGAGGGTGGCGGCGATCTTGCGCGCCACATGGCCGGACTTGCCCATGCCGGTGGCGACCACCCGTCCGCGCGAGGCCAGCACCAGCCGGCAGGCCGCGGCGAACTCGCTGCCGATGCGTGCGCCCACGCTGGCCAGCGCCTCGCGCTCGATCTGCAGCACGCGCTGGCCGCTGGCGACCAGGCTGGCGTCGCTGACGGTGGCGGAGGGCAGGGGCGAGACAGCCATGCAGGACTCGGGTGAAGAGTAGAATGTGCGCTCATTTTATGAGGAAACGCCCCTTGGACGCCGAAACCATCCGTAAACTCATCGAATCCGGCTTGCCCGAAGCCCGCGTCGACGTGCACGGCGACGACGGCGTGCACTTCGAGGCCACCGTGGTCAGCCCTGCATTCGTCGGCAAGCCACCACTGGCGCGGCACCGTATGGTCTATGCGACCCTGGGCGAGCTGATGGGCGGGGCGATCCACGCGCTGCAGCTGAAGACGCTGACGCCCGAAGAAGGCTGAACGCAGCCGCCGAGCGGGCTGGGCCGGAGCGGTGCGCAGCACGGGGTCAGGAAGCAGGATGCACCTGCATCGCCTGGGCCGGCGTTGTCCACGCCCACGCAGTGATTGCGTCCAGCGCGTCCCGGGCCATATCCGGCGCGGCTCGATCCCCGGTTCCACCGCGCGCCGCGTGCACCACGATCGATACGCGCCTTATTTCATTCCCGACATCCCTTCTACTTTCGGATTTTTCAGATTCCCATGGCAAAAATCGTAGTGACCGGCGGCCAAGCGCTGCATGGCGAGGTCAATATTTCCGGCGCCAAGAATGCAGTGCTGCCGATCCTGTGCGCCACCCTGCTGGCCGACGCGCCGGTGGAAATCAGCAACGTGCCGCACCTGCACGACGTGATCACCACGGTGAAGCTGCTCAGCGAGCTGGGCGCGGAGGTCACCATCGACGAAGGCACGCTGGCCAAGGGCCGTTCGATCCTGGTCGACCCGCGCTCGGTCACCCATCAGGTTGCGCCGTACGAGCTGGTCAAGACCATGCGTGCCTCGATCCTGGTGTTGGGCCCGCTGCTGGCGCGCTACGGCACCGCCGAAGTGTCGCTGCCCGGCGGTTGCGCGATCGGTTCGCGCCCGGTGGATCAGCACATCAAGGGCCTGCAGGCACTGGGTGCCGACATCAGCGTGGAGAATGGCTACATCAAGGCCACCAGCCACGGGCGCCTGAAGGGCGGCCGCTATGTGTTCGACATGGTCAGCGTCACCGGCACCGAGAACGTGCTGATGGCCGCCGTGCTCGCCGAAGGCACCACGGTGCTGGAAAACGCGGCGATGGAGCCGGAAGTTACCGACCTGGCCGACTGTCTGATCGCACTCGGTGCGCAGATCGAAGGCGCCGGCACTCCACGCATCGTGGTGCAGGGCGTCGAGCGGCTGGGCGGCGGGCACCATGCGGTGCTGCCGGACCGCATCGAAACCGGCACCTTCCTGGTCGCCGCGGCGATGACCGGCGGCAGCGTCACCGTGCGCCGCGCGCGCCCGGAAACGCTGGATGCAGTGCTGGACAAGCTGACCGAGGCCGGCGCCACCATCACCACCACCGCCGACAGCATCACGCTGGACATGCAGGGCAAGCGTCCGCGCGCCGTCAGCCTGACCACCGCGCCGTACCCGGCGTTTCCCACCGACATGCAGGCGCAATTCATGGCGCTCAACTGCGTGGCCGACGGGGTGGGCGTGATCAACGAAACCATCTTCGAAAACCGCTTCATGCACGTCAACGAGCTGCTGCGCCTGGGCGCGGATATCCAGGTCGAAGGCCACACCGCCATCGTGCGCGGTGCCGAACGCCTGAGCGGCGCGCCAGTGATGGCGACCGACCTGCGCGCATCGGCGTCGCTGATCCTGGCAGGCCTGGTCGCCGATGGCGACACCACCATCGATCGCATTTACCACCTGGACCGTGGCTACGAAAACATCGAGGAGAAGCTGGGGGCGCTGGGCGCGACCATCCAGCGCACCGCATGATCCTGCGCGGCCCTTTCACCACCCGGCGCAAGATCCTGCTCGGCGTGATCGTGCTGATCCTGGCGTGGCTGGCCTATGCCTGGAGCGTGGGCATGGCCATCACCCAGGGCGTGGAGTTCAAGGACATGGACTGGAACAACGACGGCACTGCCAGCCGCGAAGAGATCGCACAATCGTTCTATGCAGTGGCGGTGAAGAAGACCGTCGAAGGCAAGCGCCATTGCGACCTGTTCTATTGGCGTAGCACCGGCGAGCAGATCCGCGTGGATTGCCGCACGGTGTTCAGCACCGGCGATGGCAAGGCCGCGGGTAAGCCCTGAGAGGTCGCAGCTCGGCCTGGCTCCGACCGGTGCATGAAGAGCGGCTGAGCTGCGGCTTGGCTGCAGGGTCCTCGCCCGCCCACCATCGCGGGACACGCCGCAAGTACGTCCGTGTAGGCTCTTATGCGGCATCCATGCCGCATAAGGTCCCGCGACGGTAGGCGGGCAAGGACCAGTCACGATGGTCGGGGTGCACAGTCTCAACCAAACAACACTCAGCGCTCTGGCGTGGCGTCTTGGTTCTTCAATCGAGGCGCACGCAAGAGGTTTGAGGAGGTGTCCTCACCGTGCCTTCAACCGGCCGTTGCTGCTCTCGCTTTCAACAGAGCAGCCCGCGAACTG
>NZ_JAJIUJ010000116.1 GCF_020880415.1 Xanthomonas euvesicatoria pv. euvesicatoria
TGTGCGGGCACACTATCCCTGCAGGACGAACGGCCGGGTGCGTTGTGCCATTACCCGTCGATCAGCGCCCTGCATGTGGGAAGCCGTCGTGTGCGAGCGGTGGCGCATCGGTCGCGCTGCATGGGGGACATGCAGCGCGTCGCACTTATCCATAGGGACAGGGATTCATGAAGACGTGTATCGCGGCGGTGCTATTGGCACTGCCGGGGCTTGCTGTTGCGCAAGACGTGCCGCTGGGCTATGCCGGACAGGGCGGAATGACGCTGCAGGAGATCGACCCTGCCATTTATGCGTATCACTACGACCACGGATTCGTGGGCGAAGATGCGATGGGCTGGGATCCTGCGCTGCAATTCGCCTGGTCGCGCATCGCAGCTGCCAAGGTCTGCGAACAGCAATCGCCGTCCGATGCATTGATCGGCAAGCTGGTGGAGCAGTACGGCAAGGATGCCGGCGTGCACCAGATCAACGGCATTGACTTCCATGAGGCGCAGATGCGGGCGGCTGGTACCTTCTGTACCGCTGCGCGCGTGACCGAAGCCACTGCGGTGGTGCCTGCGTTTGCAGGCGGAGATTTCTCCACGGCAACTGCCTATGCGGCTGCTGCAGTTGCAGGCACTGTGGCGGTTGCCGCAACACAGGCGCAACCAAGTCCGCAGTCCGATGCAGGCGTTGCCATGACGCCCTCGGCAGATTGGGCCTTGCAGCTCCCATTGCATTCGAGCATGCGGGTGGGCTCGAACGGCCTGCCCAACGGCGACGAAATGCTGCGTGTCGTCCGCCGCGGACATACCGGGATGGTCGTCGGTTTGCAGATTGCCACCAGCCTGTTCGCGCGCGGTGTTGCGGTCTCTGCCTTCGGAAAAGATCAGCTGAAAGGCGAAAAGATGGAGGCCCTGGGGAATCCCGGCTATCAATTGCAGCGCGATGCGGTCAACGCGCATTTGAAGACCTACTTCACCGGGCATCCGCGGGCCGTACCCGCAGAACCGTTCCCGTTGCAGGTGTTGATGTCGGACTGGCTGCTGGTGTATCAGAGCCTGGCCGATACCAAGTCGCCTTACGAGCTGCGCTACGCAGTGACGATCGGTGGGGAGCGCAGCGGCTTCTTGAAGCACAAGGCGAGCCCGGTCAGTCTGGACTGCGCGCCGACACCGCGTACTGCCTCGCTGGAAGAATGGGAAGCCAACGATTACGCGTTGGTCAAAGCAGCCGCACAAGCCTACAGCGACGAATGCGCAGCGAAATTCGCCGAGCAGTTGCCGCAGTGGTTCCCTGACAGAGAAGCTGTTGCGACGTCCAACTGACGGACC
>NZ_JAJIUJ010000117.1 GCF_020880415.1 Xanthomonas euvesicatoria pv. euvesicatoria
TTACGGGCCAAGGCATGGGTGACCTCGGACTGCGCGGCCGTGGCATTGCCCTGTTCCAGCAACTCGGCGGAACGGCGGGAGGTCAACACTGCGTCTGCCCCCGTCGCCAACAAACCGCCCGAACGCGCCAGGCTCCTGGCCGATGCCTCGCCCAGCAGCACTTCCAGGGACGCCGAACCGCGCTGGCCTCGTGGGACGCGCAGATTGTCTGCGGCCTCCTCACCCAGGGTCTGCTCAACCTTAAGGATGCCCTGCTCGGACAAGACCACGCGCCCATCGTGATGGGCATTGGCGATGGCGAGCGACAAGCCGCTGCGCTGGAGCTGGATGTCCCCGCCTCGCACGATGGCGGTGTTGCTGACATGGATCTGGTTTAGCGCGGTGACGATGCGCGACTCGGAATGCGCAACAGCTCCCCAGCCGTGGTCCACCCCCGTGAAGCCCTTCAAGGCCTCAATTTGCTGGGCGTGGGTTTTCTGGTAGGTCGGGATATCGCGGAAAAAGTCTTGAACCTTTTGATTGGTCTGCGCAGGAGTTAAACCAACGGGCGTATTGGTGTTCAGATCACCATTGATTAGTCCTACCTTGACGGTATCGCGTAAGCGCTCGACACGCTGGACAACACGGTCCATCGCGGCTGGGTCACCCTCCAACATGGCTTGCCCATCTCGGGACGCGTAAATATCTTCAAGGTGATCAAGTAGCCCATACTGGTAAGCGCCAAGAGGGCCGCCGCTATGTGGCGTGATTCCCATCGTTTGAGCGAACGTGGGGTTGGCCGGCAGAAACAGTCGGTTTTCCTGTGCGTGGATGTCAAACTTCCCTGCCCGTTGCAACTCATCAAGCAACTCGCTGTTCTTCAGCGTTTGCTGTTCGATGTTGTGGTGATCCTGGAAAAGTGTTCGGTAATTCGGCACGGATCAGGCTCCTTGTCGCCTTGCGGCTCGGCCTAGCGGTTCACCACGTCGTAGAACCAGAGGCCGTCCGACTGTCCATCGGTGCCGATACCGGCTGCAGTCACAGCATCCTTGAACACTCGATCACAAAAGACGCCACCGTGAAATGGCAGTCTGAAGACGTGTGCTGCCCCGAGCACATCGCTTTTGAAGGCCAGCCGCGAGCCCCCCGCCAGGCTGTAATGTTTACCAGCTTCGTATTCGTCACTGACTTTGATGTCGAGGTAAGAAGCATCTTCATCGAGTGCGTCTACCGTGCGGACCACATCGCACAGGTAGACGTTTGGCCCCTTCGAGCCATCGGCCAAGCGATAGTCGGTCTCGGCAAACTCGAACGCCGCAGGATCTACCATCTCCATCACTCGACGTAGGCGCTCTGACACCAGCCAGTAGCCACTGAATCCCCCTTCCAGGTCTTGGGGAGGCACGCCTTCACTGGGGTGGTAGACCAAGCGTGGAACCTCGCGCAAAGCAGGAAAACCGCCATCCTTTGGCCTCAGAATCAGCCTAGGCGGAGTGAGGAGCGCCTTTCGGTTCTCAAAGACAACCCCATGACCTTTCCCCCCGCGTCGAACGTCTGGCTGCAGGTGGAAAAACTCCCCTTTCTTGGGCTCATTGATCATTGCGGTATTCATGCGTTGCGTCCAGTCCATAGGCTCTAATTCTTC
>NZ_JAJIUJ010000118.1 GCF_020880415.1 Xanthomonas euvesicatoria pv. euvesicatoria
TTACGGGCCAGTGCATGGGTGACCTCGGACTGCGCGGCCGTGGCATTGCCCTGTTCTAGCAACTCGGCGGAACGGCGAGCAGTCAGCACTGCGTCTGCGCCGGTGGCCAGCAAGCCGCCGGAGCGCACCAAAGTGCTGGTCGACGCGTTACCCAGCAATACTTCCATGGACGCCGCGCCGCTTTGACCGCGAGGAACTCGCAAAGGTCTGGCGGCTTCCTCCCCCAAGGTGTTCTCTACCACGGCCACGCCACCGGGCGATAGCGTCAGCTTTCCACCGTGGTAAGCATCGGAGATAGCCTGACTTAAGCCATGCCGCTGAAGCTCGGGGTTGCCGCCGCGGGTCAACGGTTGCCCTGAACTTTGAAGGTGGTTGAGCGTGGAAACGATCCGACCTTCGTTGTGCGTGACGACCGCCCATTGCCGTATGTTCCAGCTCGCCTGCCCGTGCGCATCCATCTGTGCCACATTCTTCGAGGCGTAGCTCGTCGGCAGGTTACTTATCGGGTCATCGAAAAAAGCGTTTGTGATGGCCCGTGCTTGGTCCCTGGTTTGGTTCAGACCGGCATTGGTGTGGAGTTCCCCGTTGATCAATGCCACCTGTGCCGCATCGCTTAACCGCTGGACCTTCATCGCCATCCGGTCCAGCGCGCCCTGGTCCCCATTCAACGCGGCGAAGCCGTCTTTCGTTGAAGCCAGATCTGACAAAGCCAGCATCGTGCCAGTTCTGTATGCGCGTAGCGGCCCACCCGAATGGGGGCTCACACCCAAAGCGTGGGCCAGCGCTCTGTCATTTGGCAGGTTGATGAGATTGGTGGCCGCGTCCTTGTCGAAACGCCCTGACCGCACCAACGTCCGCAACAGGGGATCTTCGGAGAACACTTGCTGTTCGAGAGCATGGTGGCTCTGGAACAGGGGATTGCTGCTTGGCATGACCTAGGCTCCTTCCTCGTTGCCTCGTGGAATCAAATATCCGACGCGTCGATGAACGAGATGCCGCTGGATTCCGCATCGTCGGGAATGCCGGCAGCGAGGACTGCGGCCTTGAAGACGTGGTCGCAGAACGCCTTGGGATTAAAAGGCGTGCGAAAGACGTGAGCCCCTGCGAGCGCTTCTCGGCGGAATATCAAGCTCGCGCCACCCGCCATAGCGTAGAACTTCCCGCGCACATAGTCGCCATCGATTTTGATCCGCAACCTCGATGCGCCCTCATCGAGAGCGTCCAGCTCCCGCACCACGTCGCAGAGGTAGTGGCGCGGGCCTGGCGTTCCGTCGGCTAGACGGTAGTCCACGTCTGCGAAAGCAAACGCCTTCGGATCCACGGCCACCATGACGTCATGGAGGCGTTCGGAAACCAGCCAGTAGCCACTGAATCCCGCCTCCAAGTCACGTGGCTCGGGGCCTGCGTTTGGCTCATAGGTCAGCAGTGGCGTTTCGCGAAGGGGCGGAAACCCACCATCTTCCGGCCGTAGGATCAGCCGTGGCGGCGAAAGAAGCTCGCGCTCGTTGGTGAACTGAACCCCGCAGACCGGGCGGTTGCTCTCCATGTCAGACACAAACATGAAAAAAAAGCCTGGCGCTGGCTTGTTCGGGATGGTTGATTCCATGTGCTGGATCTCGTCCATTTTGGGTTGGCCTCTGCGTGCTGGGAAAGCTTACCTCCCAGCCACTGATGAAAGAGTAAGAAAATGCTGGAATGCCTAGTTAAGTTAGATATTTGGTTGCCTCGAATGAGGCCTATATTTTGGCATGGCGCAGGCTCCTTCCTCGTCGCCTGGCGGCATCAAATATCCGATGCGTCGACTAAAGAAATGCCGCTAGCTTCGGCGCTGTCAGGAATGCCGGATGCGAGGACCGCGGCCTTGAAGACTTGGTCGCAGAAGGCCGTGGGGTTGAAGGGCGTGCGGAACACATGAGCCCCCTTCAGCGCTTCGCTGCGGAAAGCCAAGCTCGCGCCGCCAGCCAACGAATAGACTTTCCCACGCACATAGTCGTCATCAATCTTGATCTTCAACCGCGATCCAGCCTCATCGAGCGCATCTCGCTCGCGCACCACGTCGCAAAGGTAGTGGCGGGCACCTGGAGTTCCATCGGCCATGCGGTAATCCACCTCCGCAAAGGCAAACGCCTCGGGATCCACCGACGCCCGCACGTCATGGAGGCGCGCGGATATCAGCCAATAGCCACTGAACCCTGCCTCCAGGTCTCGTGGCTCGGGGCCTGCGCTGGGCTCAAGAGTTAGCAGCGGGAGTTCTCGCAACGGCGGGAAGCCACCTTCGTCCGGGCGCAAGATCAACCGTGGCGATGAAAGAAGCTGGCGCTTGTTGGTGAACTGCACCCCGCAGGCCGAGCGGTTGCTCTCCACGTCCGGCTCGAACATGTAGTAGGCGCCTAGCGCGGGTTTGTTCGGGGTGACTGATTCCATGTGCTGGATCTCGTACGTGTTGGGTTGGCTTCCGCCTGCTGGGGATAGCTTATCCCTGGCAAATGATGGGAGCTAAGGCACTGCTGAAATGCCTAGCCAAGCTAGTTCTTCGTCGCCTCATTCGATAGGGGCTAGGCTCCTTGCTGGAGATGATTTCCATCGGTTTGTAGCTAGGAGCGGGGTGGGTGTGAAGTCGGCTACTGTCACCTATGACGCGTGCGTTGCGTGTCGGAAGCTAGATGGCATCTGAAGGATTTTGCCCCAGAGCATACCCCTCTGCTGCCGCCGTTTAGTCGACGCTTTCGTACCCAGCCAGTCCGGGCAATGACGAAGGTCACATGACAGTCATGCCCTGCTGTGGTGGACTTCGGCGGTTACCTTGACCGGAATTGCCAATGCGTCGTCTCACCTGCCTGATTGCTCCCTCTCTTCTTGCGTTGTGCTGCGGCAACGTGCTGGCACAGTCGTCCGGCGAGCCGGTTCCCAATGGTCGTCTACCGACCTGGGCAGTACCGGAGCGCTACAGCCTCGCGCTCAAGATCGACCCGGAGCAGACGCAATTCAGCGGCCGCACCACCATCCGCGTGCAGCTCAAGCAGGCGTCCGACCATCTCTGGCTGCACGGCAAGGAATTGAAGGTCAGCAAGGTCACCGTCAAGCCCGGCAAGGGCAAGGCGCTGACTGCACGCTACGTGGAAGCCGATGCGCAAACCGGCGTGGCAAGGCTGGATTTCGGCCGCACGCTCTCGCCGCAGACGCTTACCGTGGAGATCGCCTACAGCGCGCCGCTCAACCAACAGCTGCAGGGCCTTTACCAGGTGAAATACCAGGGCAAGGCGTATGCGATGACGCAGATGGAGCCGATCAGTGCGCGCTACGCGTTCCCCGGCTTCGACGAGCCGGCGTTCAAGACGCCGTTCGACATCAGCCTGACCGTGCCCAGCGATGACCAGGCACTGGCCAACACCATCGCGACCTCGACCAAGCCGGCCGGCAAGGGCTGGAAGACGGTGACGTTCGCCCCGACCGTGCCGCTGCCGACCTATTTGGTCGCCTACGCCGCCGGCCCGTGGGACGTGGTGGATGTGGCGCCGATGCCGGCCACCCCGCAGCGCCCCAACGCCACGCCGTTGCGCGGCATTGCCGCCAAGGGCCAGGGCCCGCGCATCACCCCCGCACTGGACCAGACCCCGGCCATCATCGCCGCGCTGGAGGACTACTACGCCTTCGGTTATCCGTTCGACAAGCTCGATCTGGTCGCAGCGCCGGACTTCAGCGCCGGCGCGATGGAAAACCCGGGGTTTGTGACCTTCCGCGATTGGCTGCTGTTGTTGGACAAGGATTCGCCGGCCGAGAACGTGCAGCGTTCCTTCAACGTCAATGCGCACGAGCTGGCGCATCAGTGGACCGGCGACACCGTGACCATGGCGTGGTGGGACGACCTGTGGCTCAACGAAGCGTTCGCGACCTGGATGCAGCAGAAGATCACCATGCAGCTGCATCCGGAATACCACGCCAATCTGGACCGTATCGGCGGTGCGCAGCATGCGATGGAAAACGACAGCCTGGTGAGCGCACGCAAGATTCGCCAGCCGATCACCGGCAATGGCGATATCGAAACCGCCTTCGACGGCATCACCTACCAGAAGGGCGCGGCGGTGCTGGCGATGTTTGAAGCCTTCGTTGGCGAAGGCGTGTTCCGTCAGGGCATGCGCGCCTATATCGCCAAGCATAAGTTCGGCAACGCCACCGCCGATGACCTGGTCGATGCAATCGCAGAAGCGGCCGGCAAGGGCGATGATTTCAAGGCCGCATTCCGCAGCTTCCTCAACCAGCCGGGCGTGCCGTATCTGCAGACCCAGGTGGCGCGCGAAGGCGGCAAGACCGTGGTCAAGCTGCAGCAGCAACGCTACCTGCCGCTGGGCTCCAGCGGCTCTGCCGCGCAACAGTGGGGCGTGCCGGTGTGCGTGAAGTACGGCAAGGGCAAGAACCAGGTTGGCACCGCCTGCCAGTTGCTTGAGGGCGGCAGCGGCAGCATCGTGCTGGAAGGCGCCGGCAAGAACACCTGGGTGTTCCCGAATGCGCGTGGCGCCGGCTATTACCGTTTCTCGCTGCCCAGCAAGCAGTTGGCGGCGCTGGGCAAGCAGGTCGGCCAGCTGGACGATAACGAACAGCTCGCCTACGCCGATGCGATCAATGCGGCGTACCGTCACGGCGATGCCGACAACGCGGCCGTGCTGGCAGCGCTCGCGCAGTTGGCGCCGTCGGCATCGGCCGATGTGTCGACCGCGTTGCTGGACCGCTTCGGGTGGATCTGGCGTTACCAGGCCACCACCGAGGCCCAGCGCGGCGCATTGCGCAAGGCCGCCGAACAGGCGTACCTGCCGCGTCTGCGTGCGCTGGGCTACACGCGGCGCAGCGGTGAGTCGATCGACGACACCGCACTGCGCACGTCGCTGGCCAGTGTGTTCGCCTTGCGTCTGCAGAACGCAGAGGTCCGCAAGGCCCTGCTGGCGCAAGGCGATGCGGTGCTGGCCGGCGGCAAGGGTGCGCTGGATTTCTCCGCCGCCAACCCGGACTTGCTCGGCACCGTGCTGGCAGTGACTGTCCAGGAACGCGGCGCACCGGCAGTGCAGGCGCTGATCGATGCATTGCGCACGCATGCCGACCCGGCCCAGCGCAACGCCATGATCGCCGCACTGGGTGCGGTGCAGGACCCGGCGCTGCTGAAGCAGGTGCGCGATTTCGCGCTGACCGACGCGATCAAGGTAGGCGAGATGAAAAGCCTGCTGATGCGCGGGCACAGCGATGAGCGTTCGCATGAGTCGATGTGGGCCTGGTTCACCGCCAACTTCGACCGCATCGTGCAACGCAGTGGCTCGTTCGATGGTGGCGGGTTGCCGGCGCTGGGTGCTTCCGGTGGCTGCAGCGTGGACGAGGCCGATCGCCTGGATGCGTTCTTCAAGCCGCGCCTGGCCAAGCTCAGTGGCGCCGACCGTGGCCTGGCGCAGACCGGCGAGACCATCCGCCTGTGCGCTGCGCTACGGCAGGCGCAGGCCCGCAAGCGTTAAAGGCCATCCGCTCCGGTGGCAACGCAAGATCCCACCGGCCTGGCGTGAGCGACTCGGGATCATCACTCATCCAGTGAGGTTGGTTCTACTGCATCGGCCGCAGGCGAAAGTGCTACACGCGTTGATGTGGCACGGGCGCCACAACAACGTGCCAGGTTGGAGTGATTGCTTCCTCATG
Source organism: Xanthomonas euvesicatoria pv. euvesicatoria (assembly GCF_020880415.1). Classification (GTDB taxonomy): domain Bacteria; phylum Pseudomonadota; class Gammaproteobacteria; order Xanthomonadales; family Xanthomonadaceae; genus Xanthomonas; species Xanthomonas euvesicatoria. The sequence continues at coordinate 5,674 of NZ_JAJIUJ010000118.1, forward strand.
CTGAGCCGATGTTAGCCAAGGCCGCCACTGGCGATGCAGCAAGCGGCTCAGCTATAGGACCGCACGACCTGCGGCGTTGCCATCCCTCGGTTTCTCTGCGAGCGTGAAGCGCCGCCGGTTTCTAGCGGCGGCGCGAAATTACGCTTTTAGTAGTGGATGGTTGCCGTGGTGGAGGTAGTGTCCAACTGGTAGTTGCATTGCAAATCGAGGCCGGAGTTATCGATGATCTCCTCCCACGGCGGCGACCTGACCTGCTTCATCCGGTAGTCGTATACGGCCACCCCGGTGAACGTGATATTGCCGCTCGCCGGATACTCGTCACAACTGTCCACCGAGTACACCTCCAGTGCGCCCGCCATGATCTGGGTCAGATCGCCATAGGAGGTAGTGCTGAGCCTTACGCTGCGTCCGCTGGTGACATTGCGGGTATCGATGTTCCAGCTTGAGCAGACGCTTCCGGCAGCACATATCGCATAGACGTCCCCGTTGATCTGGTCGCCGCTCTTGGCTGGAATGAAATCGCTATACCAGACCACGCCCTCCTTGCAGCAGTTCCAACTGCTCAGGTCCCAGCTGTTGCTTTCGCCGCGGTAACCCAGTACCGGTTGCAGAATGACAGGCGTATCGCTTTGCAATGCCGGAAAGAAGTAGATCGTCTGCCTCGCCACGTTGGTTGGGTTCGGCGGCACTTTCCAATTCGCCACGATGCGTCCGGGCGACCCCGCTGTAGTACCCGGCTGAGCTGATGTAGGCGTGGTCGATGGCAGCCGGGACGGGGCTGCGCTTTTTGAAGGCAGCGCTGGACGCGCCGCGGCGGACCTCCTGACCGTCCAGACCAAGACCATTGGGCCGTACCCGAACGCCGTTGGAGGTGAAATTATCCTGGCTGCAGCGCGCAGATTGTTCCTGGATACCATTGGCTTTTTGCAGCGTGCCGTCGGCAAGAATACGTTCGCTAGCGCCAATATGACGAACACAGGCAGGCGCGAAATAACCGAACGGCGTCTGCACATAGTCCTGCGGGACACCAGCAGGCTTGTGCTGGCCGGCGAGATTGGCCACGCGCGTGAGTCGTGCGTCCGGCGCCTGGGTCTGCGCAAACGCGGTGCCGGTAGTACTCATGCCAACCAGAGTTAGAAACAGAAGCGCTGCAGCGCTCGCATAACGGCGTGACGCGGAGCGCTGGGTCGGTGATTCGGAATTCAAGAGCCTCTCCAAAGCGAGTTAAAAAAGTTGAGAAGTCGAGCTGTGCCGCCAGAGCTATGCACACGAATGCACATCGGCCTGGCACAGTCGCGAGATGTAGACGGGGGCAATGGATGATTGTTCGTCGAGATGATTGCTATGCGGCCAAAGGGGCGCTGAAGATGACCGGGCTATGAAAGTTCCGCTTGTGGTTTTTCGTCGAATTAAGCGCTCAAATACGCATACTTTCGACAAGCATGCGCTGTATCGCATTCGCATATTTAACCCCGTTTGGTTCTCGTACCGAGACGAATGGGCGCTTGCAGCGAGTCGTCTCAAAACGCGGCGCGCAGGTGGTCTGCGTGGAGCTTGATCGACTCAGGTGTCGGAGCAGCCACACACCTCACGCCAATGCAGGCACGGCTGTCGGCTCTGGCGAATCGATCCGCTCGCGCGCAGGCACGCAAGCGCAGAATGCGCGTTCGCGGCGGTGGGAGCAGCATGGCGCGTCCGCCACCGCGAGTGCCGGTATGGATCAGGCGATACACCTGCGAGGCGAGAGCTTCGTATTGCGCCGCTGGCGTGCAGACGACCTGGATGCCTTGGTGCGGCATGCCAACGACCCGTTGGTGCCGCGCGGATTGAGCGAGCGATTCCCTCACCCATATACCCGTGCCGATGGCGAAGCGTTCCTAGCGGGTAGGGTTGTCGATTTGCGAGACCCGGTGCTGGCCATCGAGATCGATGGCCGGGCCTGCGGCACGATCGCAGTGCGCCCAGGGCAGGGCGAACGTCGCTACTCGGCCGAGCTGGGGTATTGGATCGGTCGCACGTACTGGGGCCGCGGCTGGATGACACGCATCGTGGGCACGTATGTCGCCTGGGCGATGCAGACACGACCGCTGTATCGTGTGCAGGCCACCGTGCTCGATCGCAATCCTGCATCGGCCACGGTGTTGCTGCGCAATGGCTTCGTCGAAGAAGGCGTCAGCCGCTGTGCGCTGCTCAAGCCGGATGGGCTGCACGATCTGCGTGTGTTCGCGCGGGTGAATCCACCCGTTGCGGTTGGCGTGCCGGTGTGCACATCCGCCCCTGCGTGATTGCATGCACATGATGGCCAGCTGCAGGACTGGAAATGGCCGCCGCAGGAGTCTTGCAGATGCTGCGCGCAGTCGGCCACCTCAACCTCGCCCCCGCAGAGCGGCGCAACGTTCAACATGCTTCGGCGCAGCCGCCATGTACGGACCATCGCGCCGGTGGCTTACCATCGGCGTCACTGCCTGTGCGGCAGCGGCCTTACCGGTACTGCAACACGATCGACACGCAGACGGCGAAACGGCCGGAAGCAGCCGTTCCGCACTGCAAGCAACTCGAACTCCTGGATCCGACAATGACACAGCATGATGGACGCGGCGGACGGCCGCCACGCGACGGCGGCTCTGGCCCCTCTCACAACCCGTGGGGCCGCGCTGCGCCGCGCACACCTGCACCGCGCAGTGCCGCACCCCGCGCTCCAGCGCAGCACACTTCCGCTGTCACGCCACCTGCCGCTGCAGCAAGCGGCAACGCGCGTGAGGTGCGGCTGTACGGCATCAACGCCGTGCAGGCCGTGTTCAAGGCGCGCCCGCAGGCGCTGCGCAAGCTGTACCTAAGCGAGGCGCGCATTCCGCAGTTCAAGGCGCTGCTGGCCTGGTGCGTGACCCAGCGCATCGGCTATCGGGTGGTGGACGAGGCCGATCTGAGCAAGCTCGCTGCCAGTGCGCACCATGAAGGCATCGTCGCCGAGGTGCTGCGCGTCGCCCCGCAACCGTTGCAGGAATGGCTGGCAGCGTTGCCGCAGGGCCCGGTGCTGGCGCTGTGGCTGGACGGGGTGGGCAACCCGCACAACTTCGGGGCGATATTGCGCTCGTCGGCGCACTTCGGTGTGGCCGGTCTGTTGTTGCCGGCCGGCTCCACGTTGGGCCTGTCGGGCGCGGCGGCACGCGTGGCCGAAGGCGGCGCCGAAGCGGTACCGCTGGTGCAACTGCCCGACACTGCAACGGCGATGGCGCAGCTGCGCCAGGCCGGTTTTGCGATTGCCGCGACCTTGGTCGATGGTGGCCAGGACGTCTTCGCCGCCGCGCTGCCGCAGCGCCTGGTGTATGTGATGGGCGCGGAAAGCGAAGGCATGGACCGCGCCTTCGCGCGCGATTGCGATCTGCAGTTGTCGATCCGCGGCAGCGGCAAGGTGGAAAGTCTCAACGTCGCCTCGGCCACTGCGGTCTTCCAGGCCGCCTGGCACGCGCGCGTGCTCAACGGAGAACACTGATGGTGCGTTTTTGTGCGTTGTTGCTTGCGACCGGTTGCCTGTTCAGTGCCAACGCGTCTGCCGCCACGCCGGCGGCACCTCCCGAGGTGCGCACCGATCATGGTGTGGTGCGTGGCCAATGGCAGGACGACGGCAGTGCGGTCTTCCGCGCGATCCCCTTCGCTGCGCCGCCACTGGGCGCGCTGCGCTGGCGCCCGCCGCAACCGGTCGCCGCATGGACGCAGGTGCGCGACGCCACTCAGGCCGCCACGCCGTGCGTGCAGCCGGCGCTGGGCTGGAACAACGCCATGGCCAGGCGCGGCACCGAAGATTGCCTCTATGTCGAAGTGCAGACACCGCAGTTGCATCCGGCCAAGCCGCTGCCGGTGTTCGTATGGATCCACGGTGGCGCGAACGTGGCCGGCGGCGCCGACGGACATCTGCCCACCAACCTGGTGGCGCAGGGCATGCTGGTGGTGACGCTGCAATACCGGCTGGGCGCGCTGGGGTTCCTGTCGTTGCCGGAGCTGACCGATGGCGACAACGAAGCCGCCGGCAATGTCGCCTTGCTCGATCAGATCGCGGCGCTGCAATGGGTGCGCGACAACATCGCGCAGTTCGGCGGCGACCCCGCGCGAGTCACGATTGCCGGGCAGTCGGCCGGCGGCCAGGACGTGGGCTTGCTGATGCTCAGCCCGCTCGCACGTGGCCTGTTCTCGGCAGCCATCGAACAGAGCGGCACTGCCGGCTTCGGCCTGCCGGCGCGCAGCCTGGAAGACAATCGCGCGCTGGGTGTGAGCATTGCCAAACGTGCCGGCATCGACGATTCGGCCACACGGCTGGCGCAACTACGCGCGTTGCCGGCCGACCAACTGCTCAAGGCCGCGCAGGGCGTGGATGTGCCGGCCTTGGATGACGACGGCTATATCTGGTTGCAGGCGGTGGTCGACGGGCGCGTGCTGCCACGTGCGCCGGCCGAACTGCTGGCTGCCGGCGCGCAGGCAAAGGTGCCACTGTTGATCGGTTACGTGGTGCAGGAACTGCGCTATGGCGGCGAGGACGGCGCCGAGAAGCGGGTGCGCCGCGACTATCCCGACCACGCCGACACCATCCTGCAAACGCATCGTGCCGCTATCGCGCAGCGCGCCGCGCGGCAAGGCAATGCATCCATGCAATTGTCCACCGATCTCACCTTCCGCTGCCCGGCGGTGACCGTGGCGCAACGCCAGGCTGCGCTGGGCGTGCCGGTGTGGCATTACGTGTTCGATACGGCGGTGCCCGGTGGGCAGGTGACACATAGCGCCGAGTTGCCGTTCCTGTTCAAGAATCTGCCGATCGGCCAGCCGCCGGTGTCCCTGCAGCGCTATTGGGCCGCGTTCGTGCAGCAGGGCAATCCGAATGCCAAGGGCCTGCCGGCTTGGCCGGCATTTGCGCCGGCACAGGCGGGGCTGCAGTTCGATGCGCGTGGCGTGCAACCCATCAAGCACGCGCGTCCGGCGGTATGTGCAGGCGTG